>JAXDCA010000084.1:0-27315 GCA_034678305.1 Bellilinea sp. | reverse complement strand
GCCAAACAGCGAGTGATGTGATGGCAAAAACGATCATGGTCGTAGATGACGAGGTACGGCTGGTGGCGTTGTTGGAAAGTTACCTGACCCAGGAGGGGTATCAGGTCGTTACAGCTTATGACGGCGACCAGGCGTTGGATGTTGCCCATCTTAATTCACCAGACTTGATCATCCTGGATCTCATGATGCCAAAGGTGGATGGCTTGGAATTTATGCGCCGTCACCGTGCTGAAAGGAACACGCCGATCATCCTTCTCACCGCTCGGGTAGGGGATGAGGATAAAGTGCTTGGACTGGAGCTTGGCGCAGATGATTATGTGACCAAACCGTTCAAACCTCGTGAGTTGATGGCGCGTGTGCGGGCAGTTCTGCGCCGCGCTGGCGAAACAACCCCGCAGGGCAGGAGCTTGGAAATAGCAGGCATCTATCTGGATCGAGATAGCCGCCTGGTGCGAGTTGACGACCGTGTAGTTGATTTGACACCCTCTGAATTCGACCTGCTCACGGCATTGATGATTTCGCCGGGCCGTGTCTTTACCCGGCTTGACCTCCTCGATGTAGTCCAGGGTGTACGTTACGAGGGTTATGAACGGACCATCGATACCCACATTAAAAATTTACGCGCCAAAATCGAGGTAGATCCACGCCACCCGCGGTGGATCGAGACCGTTTACGGCGTTGGCTACCGCTTTTGCAGGAGCTAGCCTGATGCGTTCGATTACCTCGAAACTAGTTCTGGCTTTTGTCGGTCTCAGTTTCCTCAGTGTCGCGTTGATTGTGCTGGTGATAAGCTGGACGACCAGCCGCGAATTCTCGCGTTACTTACTCGATCAAAATCAAGCGAGATTGGTGGCTGCCCTCTCTAAATATTATGTTGAACATCAAGGGTGGACAGGATTGAATCTCGATCATCTTACCTTTGAGGGGGGCAAATCGATAAACCTGGATACTCGTCGCCGGCAGTCATTTGCGCTGGCGGATATTGACGGAAAAATCATCCTCGGCAGGGGCGACTTCAATACCGGGGGTTTCTTATCATCGACAACACCGTTATCTGGCATCCCGATCCAGGTTAATGGCAAGCGGGTTGGTAGCTTATATTTGCGGAGTCTGGTCATACAGCAGGATGTGCGCGATGTCGCATTCCTGAGGCGAATGAACCGCTTGCTGATCCTCATCGGCGGCGGCACAGTTCTTTTTGGGTTCTTGTTGGCAGTCTGGTTATCGCGAACCCTCACGCGCCCCATCCGCGAGTTGACCGCAGCGACGAAGGCAATCGCGAAAGGCAAGCTTGGGACTTTTGTGCCAGTGCGTTCGCGGGATGAGCTTGGCGACCTGGCTCAATCCTTCAACACCATGAACGCTGAACTGGAGCGCTCGCTGCAAGTACGCCGCCAGATGACTGCGGACATCGCCCACGAACTGCGCACCCCGCTCAGCCTGATCCTTGGACATACCGAGGCGGTTCATGACGGGGTGCTGCCGCCCTCAGTCAGATCATTCGAAATCATTCACGAAGAAGCCCTGCGGCTTGAGCGTTTGATTGAAGATTTACGGGTGATCTCTCTGGCAGATGCCGGCGAGTTGCCCCTCGATTTCCAGTCAACCTGCATCGATCGATGGCTAAACGACCTCTCCGCGAGTTATGATCATCTGCTTCAAGAAAAGAAGATCTGTTTGCAGGTCGAGGTAGCGCCTGAAATACCGGATGTCAACATGGATTGCGCCCGGATGAGCCAGGTATTGGCAAATATCCTCGACAATGCATTGCGTTACTCGCCCATTGGGGGAATCATCAGGCTGGATGCAGGCCTGTCGCAAGGTCAGCTGCTGCTGCGCATTCAGGACTGCGGACCTGGCGTTGATCGAGGAGACCTCGAGAGGATCTTCGAGCGGTTCTACCGAATCGATCCATCGCGGCAGCGAGCTGACGGCGGAACGGGTCTTGGGCTGGCAATCGCTAAATCAGTGGTCGAGAAACACAACGGCTCCATTTATGCACAATCGCAGCCAGGCGAAGGACTGACGATCGAAATACGCCTGCCCATTACTCAGCGTGGATGATCAACACGAACTCCCCCTTGCGCGCCCCGATCCTATGCCTGACTTCCTCGACCGTCCCGCGGCAGATCATCTCGCCAGGTAATGTCAGGTCAAACGCCAGGGTCAACCTCTGGTTCGCGCCAAAGACTTTGCTGACTGCTTCCAGCAGCGCATTTAAGCGGTAGGGAGTATCTAAAAGAACCACCGGCATGCGCAGTGCGCGTAAATGCTGCAATTCCTTGTGCCGTATTTCGGGCGCGCGCGAGAGAAATCCGGCGAAGACATAACGCTCGAGCTTGAAATCCAACACCGACAACGCCGCCGTCAGCGAGGACGGGCCGGGAATTGGCACGGTTTCCACTCCATATTCCACCACCTGGCGGATCAACTCCGCGCCGGGGTCGGCAAATACCGGCGTACCGGTGTCCGAGATCAACGCAAAGCTTTCACCGTTCGCCATGCGTAAAGCGATATTGGCTGCTTCAACCGGCTCATTGTGCTCATTGAGCGGGAGCAACTCTTTAAAATTAACGCCCAACCTTTTCAATAAAGTGCTGCCCGCGCGCCGTTCTTCACAAATCACTGCATCTACGCTGCCAAGAACCTTCAAGGCGCGAACTGTGATATCCTCCAGGTTGCCAATTGGCGTGGCTACGATATATAATTTACCAATCTTTGCCATACGGTTCATTATAAATGCTTTGCCAGATTGATTTAGCCTTTTCCCCTTTCTTTTTTGATTTGTCAGCTGATCGTAGTCTTTATCTTGAGGACAAGAGGTGATGATGGTTACGGCTCTTGAACGATTCAATCCGATTATCCAGGCGCTATTTGCCACGCTTTTCACCTGGGGCGTCACCGCATTGGGTGCGGCTGGGGTGTTTCTCACCCGCGCGGTCAACAAGAGACTGTTGGATACCCTGCTCGGATTTGCCAGCGGGGTGATGATTGCGGCCAGTTTTTGGTCGCTGCTGGCGCCAGCCATCGAACTGTCTAAAGAGATGGGCGTTCCAAGCTGGCTGCCGGCAGTCATCGGCTTCCTGCTTGGCGGAGGGTTCCTGAATCTGGTGGACCGGCTTTTGCCGCACATACACCCTGCCATGAAGACAGGCGCATCCGAGGGCATCAAGACGTCCTGGCAGCGCAGCGTGCTCTTGACTCTGGCAATCACCCTGCATAATTTTCCAGAGGGGCTGGCTGTGGGAGTTGCTTTTGGCGCGGCTGCTTCCGGATTGGGCGGCGCGACGCTGCCAGGCGCAATTGCTTTGGCAATCGGCATCGGCTTGCAGAATTTCCCGGAAGGTCTGGCTGTAGCAGCTCCATTACGGCGTGAGGGGATCTCGCGCTGGAAGAGTTTTATGATTGGTCAATCTTCCGGCATTGTCGAGCCAATCGCGGGCGTTCTGGGCGCTGCGGCAGTTTTATTCATCCGTCCGCTGTTGCCGTATGCGCTTGCATTTGCTGCCGGGGCAATGATCTACGTCTGCGTGGAGGAATTGATCCCCGAAGCGCAAATTGGCGAGCATTCCGATTTTGCCACCTTAGGGATCATGATCGGTTTTGCTTTGATGATGCTGCTGGATGTGGCCTTAGGGTAGCGGATGAAATTATCACGGGTTACGCGGATCACCTTTCTGCTGATATTTTTCTTCGCGCTCGATAAAGCCGTTGCATTCGTGCGTCAGGTGGTCATCGCTCGTCAGTTCGGGTTATCGGCTGAGTTGGATGCTTTCAATGTTGCCAACAACGTGCCTGATTTATTATTCGCGTTGATATCAGGCGGCGCGCTGGCAATAGCTTTTATTCCGGTATTGAGCGAGCAGCTGACCCTTGGAGGCCGGAATGCCCTCTGGAGTTTATTCAGCAAAATAGCCAACCTTGCCTTCCTGGTAACGGCTGCCATGGCGGTGATCGTGGCTTTATTGGCTGCTCCGCTGGTGCGCTGGGAGCTAGGTATTGCGCCAGGATTCGGACCCGAGCAGCAGACGCTGGTGGAAAACCTGATGCGGTTGAATCTGATCGCGACGCTGATTTTCTCCATCAGCGGGCTGGTGATGGCGGGCTTGCAAGCCAACCAGCACTTCCTGCTTCCGGCGATGGCGCCCCTGCTCTACAACATTGGGCAGATCTTTGGAGCAGTTATTCTCTCGCCGGAAAAGGGGTATCAAATTGGCCCGCTGACTTTGCCAGCGATGGGTCTGGGTGTCTATGGGCTGGTTTATGGAGTCATCATGGGCGCCCTGCTGCACCTGGCAGTGCAGATCCCTGCATTGATTCGCTTCCGCTTTCGCTGGACGTTTGGCCTGGGGCTTAAGACTGAACCGGTGCAGAAAGTGCTGCGCCTGATGGGGCCGCGCCTGGTGACGATGTTTTTCATCCAATTGATCTTCATCGTGCGGGATAACCTGGCGTCCAGACTGGAAGCCGGGGCCGTGACCGCCTTGACCTACGGCTGGATGATATTCCAGGTGCCAGAAACATTAATTGGCACAGCCATTGGTACGGCCCTGCTTCCAACGCTTTCAGAGCAGATGGCTCGGGAAGAACACGAAGCATTCCGCGACAGTATCGAGCGGGCAGTGCGCGTGCTGGTTGCGCTGACGCTTCCCGTCGCAGTGATTCTAACATTTGGACTACGACCGCTGCTGGCGCTTGCTTTTGGCTTTGATCCAGCCGGTACAGATCTGTTATTATGGGTTACACGCGCATATCTGGCGGGTCTGGTTGGGCAAAGCCTGGTCGAAGTGGCCGTTCGCTCGTTTTATGCCCGTCAAAATGCGCTCACCCCGCTTGTCGCCGCCGGATTGACATTATTGGCATACATTCTGCTCGGGAGTCAGCTTTACCGCATCCTTGGCGCGCCCGGCATTAGTTTGTCTGACTCGATTGCTTTCACTGGGGAAGCCGTGCTTCTGCTTCTGTTACTGAACCGCCGCTTGCCACGTTCGCTTAAAGTCGGCGGGAGCCTCTTGCGGTCATTTTGTGCTGCCGGACTCAGCGGCGGAGCGGTCTGGCTGGTGATGACGCTGCTCGATGGCAGCCCCGCGTTGTTGCAAAGCGCACTGGCATTGGCGGCTGGAGCGGTGGTCATTTTACCGGTGATTTGGAAAGAGCTTCGTTTACTGCTCAACTTGTAGTGGAGTATAATTGCGGTCATGGCCATGACAGAAAACAACGAAGAAACAGCGCCCATCCGAACTCCTCCAGAGTTGCCGCAAAAGTTGCCTGAAAAGAAACGCCGCCGTTGGTGGCTAATTCCATTGTGCATTCTCATTATTCTGGTTGGCGGCGGAGTGGGGGTCTACTTTGGTTACCGCGCTGGGCTTCGAGATCGTATCGATGCGCAAAATCAGCAAAAGGTCCAGGTTGCAGCGACTCAATTCGAGCTTGGCGTCGCCGATTTAGCGGCGGGAAATTATGAAACGGCGCGCAAGCGTTTTGAATATGTCATCTCACTCGATCCGGGCTTTCCGGGGGTTGCCGACAAGCTGGCCGAGTCGATGATACGGTTATCGCAGTCCCTCACGCCGACTCCCGAGCCGACGCCGACCCTCGAACCCACCCCTGATCTGCGTAACGTGGAGCAGCTTTTCAATGAAATCCAGCAAAACCTGGTCGAACAGAATTGGGGGCAGGCAATTTTTGACATCGAAAAATTGCGCGACCTGAAACTTGATTACCGGGCAGTAGATGTAGACGGGATGTACTACATCGCGCTGCGTTTCTTCGGCGTCGAAAACATTCTCAGTCTGGGTCAATTGGAGGTTGGCATTTACTACCTGACCCTGTCCGAGCGTTTTGCGCCGCTCGACATCGAGGCAGTGAACTACCGTAATTGGGCCAGGCAGTATATCGCAGCTGCCAGCTTTTGGGGAGTGGATTGGGCCCGGGTAGTTGACTATTTTGCGCAGATCTACCCGGCGCTGCCAAATTTACACGATGCCTCCGGCATGACCGCTACGGAACGTTTCCGCATCGCTTCGATCAAGTACGGTGATTTCTTGATGCTCAAGGAACAGTATTGTGACGCACAGATCCAGTATCAAAATGCGCTTAATTTGTATAACGACCCTGCTGTGCAGCCGACAGCTATGGCAGCCGCAGATTGGTGCGCCAATCCACCTGGTCAGGAAGTAACTGCAACGCAAACCCCCACCCTCACCCTGACGCCGACACCTGACGGGGCAGTCACACAGACGCCCGGTGATATTATGATACCGACAGAAACACCCTCACCAACTGAGGCGACGCAGGATACTCAGGTAACTCCATAGGTCTTCTGTTTGGAGTCAAATCCTGCAGACTGGCAGCACGAATTTGCTGGATCAGGCATTGCTGCTGACCATGTTGGCTCGTCCCGCATCAAGCTAGGGGCGGGGAGCGGTATACAACTTGTACGGCTCGTCGCTGTAATAGTGGAAGACGGAACGTTCGGGTAAAAAGTCAATGACCAGTTGATTCAACTCATCGCCCCGGTTGTAGCTAAAAACAAAGGGTGTGTCGAAATATGGGCTGCTAAGCTCGAGCAGCGTGCCGTATTCGCGCCAATCCTCCTGGCAATGGACGATGACAAGCGCGGGGGCATTTTCGAGAGCCGCGGCGCTTTCGAAGGGCAATAACCGGCTGCGGCTAGCGTGGTACAAGCCCCGCATCTCCCCAAGACGGAGCGGTGTGTAATAAATCACGCTTGCGGAGATCAACAAAGCAGCCACCAATGCAACGATCCCAAATCTCAAACGGCTGAGGTCAAAATTAATTTTACTGGCGCCGCGTTTCAATGAACCAGCCAGCCAGCAGATGCCCGCTGCGCTGGCAACGGTGAGACTGATCAGGCCTTCGAAATAATATCTTGGCCCAAAAACCCAAGAGCCGATCCAATACAACATGTACAATAGAATCAAACTAGGAGCGACAGCAAGCACTGCCCAGGCTCGTCGGGTACGGCGCAGGGCGATCAATCCAAATGGCGCGAACAGCCAGGATATTCTTCCCCAGCCGAACAGGTCGCTCAGGCCGGCTCTCAGGCTGAAACGCGTGCTGCTGCGCGCCCATAACAAATTGTGACCGCCTTCCTGAACACCAATGCCCGGCCCAAAACCGATGCGGTCGTAAGACCACCAGAGCGTGTAGGGATTCAGTAAAGGATCCCCCGTCACAGCATACTGCCAAAGGAAGAGTGCAGCCGAAAGGAGCAAGGCGATAATACCAACAGAGAGGATGCGCCCGCGGATGGATTTCGGTCCGCGAATCAGCGTGACCAGACCCTCGATAAAAAATGGCAGACCGACCGCCAATGCGGTCAGCGGACGGGTCAGGGCCAATAGACCCAGCGACAATCCGGCAGTCCAGATCAGCATCCATGCAGGGATGCGCGCAGGCAGAGCTCTCAAGTCGATCCAGGCCAGGATGAAAGCCAATGTCAAGAAAAATGCCCAGATATGCGCCAGCAGGGTGCCGCTGTTCAGCAGAAAAAATGGCGAGGTCAGCGTCAGCAGGGCCGCAACCAGTCCTACGGCTTCATTGACAAGTTTCTTACCGAGCCTGTAGGTTAACCAGACGCATAGCGCAGCCAGGATTGGATTGACCCATTCGCGTGCGTCAAGCCGCACGCCCAGCGAGAGCAGCGCAGGCCAGCATGGCGGGTATTTGCTGAAGCGCTGGCCTTGATAGTCAACAACGAAGGGAACCAGAAAACACTTGGGACAGGGCGGTGACGACAAGGTCAAGTCCCCGCGGGCATATGTGGCAGCCTGCCACGAGTAGGCGGTTTCGTCTTCGATGTGTGGCACGCCCTCATACACGCGAATAGTAATGAAATAGACAACCGCCAGCGCGAGAAGGCTCAACAGTGTGGCAGCGAGGTCACTCCAGCGAGATTTCACTCGATATCCCCTGTGTTATTTAATCATTTGTGCTGGCAGGCCAGTCAAATCGTAATGCTGCCATACGCCGCTGATCTGAACAGGGGCTATTTTGCCAACCGGCAGCTCTCCCTGTATGAAGACCAGGCCGTCAACCTCAGGAGCGTCGCGATAAGACCTGCCAACTGACAGGCCATTGTTATAGCCTTCGATCAGAACCGGCAGCGTTTTGCCTATGAAGGATTGGTTTATCTTGAGTGAAATGCCAGCCTGCAATTCCATCAGCCGCTGGTAGCGTTCGATTTTGACCTCATCTGGAATTGGATCGCCAAGCGGTTCGCTGACTGTCCCTGGTTCGAAAGAAAAGGTGAATGCGGCTGCGCGGTCAAAATGTATCTCTTCCAGGAACTCCAGCAAGGTTTGAAATTCTTGCTCGGTTTCACCAGGGTAACCAACGATAAACGTGCTGCGCAACGCCAATGCAGGCATGGCCTGTCGCATTTTTGCAAGCGTGGCATAGACCCACTCCATATTTGCTGGTCGTTGCATGCGCCGCAGCGTTTGTGGATGGGCGTGCTGTAAGGGCATATCCAGGTAGGGCAGGATGCGCGGATTGGCGGACATCACTTCGATCAAGCGGTCGCTGACATACCCGGGATATGCATAGAGGATCCGAATCCAGGGCAGTGACGTGGCTGCCAGAATGCCCTCGAGCAAGCCAGGTAAACCGTCCTTAATGCCGAGATCATGCCCATAATCGGTGGTATCCTGCGCGATTAAAATCAGCTCCTGCAGGCCCTTGCTTTCGAGCATTTGGGCTTCACGGATGATCGTCTCGGCAGGCCGGCTGACCAGAGCGCCTTTGATGAGCGGGATGGAGCAAAATGCGCAGGGGCGGCGACAGCCGTCCGCGATTTTCAAATAGGCGCTTCCGCCCTGAATTGCAGCGCGCAGCACACCGCGCTCATCTGTGCCGACCGCAGTGACGTCCGGCAGATGATACAACGGTTGAGGCGGGTTCTTGCGTACCTGGCTGACCACCTCGAGGATGTCCATCCAACGGCGGGTACCAATAATCGCGTCAACGCCTGGTACATTTTCCACGATCTGCTCACGCAGGCGCTCGGTCAGGCAGCCGGCGGCGATCAGTTTTTGGCCGGGTTTCTTTCTGCAGGCAAGCGCGCGCAATTCATCCAATGATTCCTGACGCGCCTGTTGAATGAAGCCGCAGGTGTTGACAATCAGAATCCCTGCCCGGCCTGGTTTGGTGACCGGTTTATAGCCGGCATTGATCATTAATGATCCAATGGAATCAGAGTCGACCGTGTTTTTTGCGCAGCCGAGCGAGATCAGGTAGAAAGATTTCGAATCCATCCTGCCTCTATGGAATCAAGGGCGTTATGGTCGGCGTTGCCGGTTTAAGAGTAGGCTGGCGGGTGTTTGTCGGTACGCTCGTCATCGTTCGGGTGGGAGTAAACTGTGCGGTTGGCGTGGAGGCGCCCTCATTGCTGAATATCATGCGCGCAGCCTCGCCCATCGTGCCCGGCGAGCCAAGATTTTGTTGGTTGAAAACGATGTTAAGCGCAGCGGCGTTGCCTGCTGTTAGCTCTATGCGTTCATACCCGGTGAATGGATAAGCATTGCCTGGAATGGTGCGTCCCTGAAAGATCACCGAACCGTCCACTTTGACTTGCATCCACGTACGCTGACTGGCAGTGATATTCAATTGCAAGGGAGCGTTCGTTACCGGTGGAGGGGAGCCTTCATTGCTGCTTAACTCCGGAGTGCTGGTGGATTGAACCGGCTCGATTGATGCAGCAGGCGCTGTCATGCTAGGTTCGACAGGCGCCAATAGAGTCGTTTCAGTTTCGAAAATGCTTGTGTTCATTAGCACTTCGGAAATGGACGGCGGGGTTGGCTGCTCAGATCCACGGTTCATTTCGTTAACGCGCGCAGCGCCCCAGATAACCAGAATGAAAAATATGGTAAATATCGTGCCACCGATCAATAAATCTGGGGTGATAAACCGCCGCCATCCAGGCGCGCTGACTGTCTTCCTCGACAACTTTGCTCGAGATTCTTTTTTCTTCGGCTGCATCAACTCGAGCCGGCGTGCTTGCAGCCCGTCGGCAAAGCGGGCAAGGATATGCTCGACGTCGAGATCGAGAAATTGAGCGTAATTAGCCAGCATCCCTCGTCCCTGGACGAGGGAGGGTAGATCATCCACGCAGCCTGATTCCAGCGCATGGATGTAATGCGCACGCAAACGGGTGAACTTTTCAACATCGTCGATCGAAAGGCTGATCCCCTCCCGGCGTTGGCGGAGATCTGCGCCGATTTGCTTGAAGATGGCTTGCGAACCGGCAGGCATTTCCTCCTCAACGGATTCGGTAAAATCCTGTTCGTCATGCCCAACGATATCGGTGGTCTCTTTTGGAGGTGAAATTTCAGAAAATGGTTCGGTCTTGCTAAATTTCTCTACCTCTGTGGGTTTTTCCTGTTCAACCAATCCTTCTTTCGCCGAGATTTCATTCTGCGGGGTTTTGACCTCCGGGAAAACAGGTATGCCGTTTGGCCAGGCGTCCAGAAGAGGTTGTACGGGCAGGCCAAGATAGTCAGCATAGAGCCGTAAATAACCGCGTCCTTGCACGGCTGATGGAAGAAGGTACTCTTCGTTGTTTTCGAGCGCAGCCAGATATTCGTGGCGCACCCGAGTGACAATGCTGGCCTGTTCAAGTGACAGGCCGCGTTCTTTGCGGATGGTACGTAGGATTTCACCAACTGTTGCTGCCATCTTCTACTCAGGCAATTCTACCAGTTTTAATGCAAGAAAGACCGACCTGACAGCGACCTGGCTGCGTGGACGGCACTTTCGGATGACGCTGATATCTCAATGGGTTTCTTCGGCGGATCCCTCTGTTTGATCGGCAGCGGGTTCTTCTACTTCTTCGACATCCGCAACTGTTTCTACTTGGGATTCCTCGAGTGAGAAAGCCTGTCCTTCGCGATACACGACGATCTTGATCTCGGGGATCAGGTCGATGGTCAGTCGTACATGCGCGATATGCTCGCCGAGCGTGCGGATGGGCTCACAAGTAATTTGGTGGCGGTCGATTTTTAGATCGAGTTTCTGGTTGATCTCATCCGCGATCATTTGCGTTGTGATCGACCCGTATAATTTTCCAGTCTCTCCTGCTTTTGAAGCAAAAGCAAAGATTTGCCCGGCTAAAAGTTGGGCTGCGCCGCCCATTTCCTCGTTCAATACCTGACGACGAGCAGCAGCCTGCGTACGGATGTGGTCCACCTGTTTCAACATGCCAGGCGTCGCCAGCACAGCCAATCCCTGAGGAATTAAATAATTTCGACCGTACCCATCGGCAACTTTTTTGATGTCGCCAGCACGGCCAAGTTTGTATACGTCCTTAAGCAGCATAACTTTCATGATCAAGCCCTTTCAAACAAGAAGTAGGATTCTGCCAGGCGAAGGGTACAACGCCTGGCGGGCGTTATTCTACCAGACCGTGAATTGTTCGTCAATGAATCAATAACCGGCGGTTATTCATCGCGCCGATTCAAACCATAGGCGCGCGATAGAGGAAGCACTGCCATAATACCGGTATTTGGCAAATCGAGGTCGCCAACAACTTCTTCCGTAGCAACTACGACCTTATCTACTGTTTCCTCATCCTTGACAATGGTCATCAACGTGCGGTTGAGCCTCTCAATATGCTCCTGAAAATCTTCCAGGCTGGGGATCAACGGAAGGTCGTCGCGCCAGGCTCCTCTGGCGCGAAAACGCGCAAGCCCTGTACTTGGTAAAATGGTAATCCCGCCGACTCCTGCTTCATCCCAGGCATTCAGTACCGCATCCAGATTATTTGGATCGTGCAAGACAAAGATGATCATGTACATGGGTCCATTTCCTCCAGTCGGTTCAGGATTATTGTTCAGGAACAGGCTGATTGCGTGGCGTCTTGGATTTGAAGGATTCCCGCAGAAGGATGGGGGTCACCAGCGTGGTGATCAGCACCATACCGAGGACGGCGCTGAAAACGGCGGGCGTGAGAAAGCCGCCGGATAAGCCTATCGACGCTACGATCAAACCCACTTCGCCGCGGGAGACCATGCCGATTCCTAGCTGCAAGGATTCACGCCACGAGAATTGAGCTATTCGCGCGCCAAATCCTGCACCTATGATCTTTCCAAGGATGCCGAAAACCGACGCGACGATTAGCAGCCAAACAGCGCTGATATCCAGCTCGCGGATATTAATACTCAAGCCGATGCTGACAAAAAAGATCGGCACAAAAAAGCTGTATGAGAGGGCGCGTAAACCGGATTCAATCTGGCTTTTTTCGGGCGTGCGTCCAAACATCAGTCCGGCAATGAAGGTGCCAGTGATAGCAGCCATCCCGCCAAGCAGCTCAGCTGCCAGACCGTAAACGAGCAGGATAACGATTCCAAATGTCAAAACGTTCTGGCTGACGGGCAATTTGCTGGCTTTACGCGTAAGATAAGGCAGTACCCACAGACCAAAACCCATCGAAAGCCCAAGAAAGAGAATCATTTTGCCGAGGACGATCAAGATTTCGACTGCGGTTCCACCGCCCGAAAGGGCTGTGAAGATGGACAGCAATAAGATGACCAGGACGTCGTCGAAGACCGCTGCGCCGAGTAAACCCAATCCGACACGGCTGCGCAAGACCTTTAATTCCATCAGCGTTTGAGCTGAGATGCTGACACTGGTCGCGCCGAGGGTCAAGCCAAAAAAGATCGAGCTGTTCAGGCCCATATCGAACAGCTCCCCAGCAAGAAAACCCAGCGTAACCGGCAAGATGACGCCAAGAATGCCCGCATACGCCGAAACTTTGGTGTTCCTGGCCAGATCAGACAGGTGCAATTCAAGGCCGGCAAGGAACATGAGCAGCAGGACGCCAAGCTCGCCAAGCTCGGCTATGACTTGGTTGACATGGCTATCCGTGATGAACGGCAGCTGACCAAGGTTGATCAGCGACGGGCCAAGAATCACCCCAACGATTAACTCCCCCAGCACAGCCGGCTGCCCCAACTTTGTACTCAGGTAACCGGCTGACTTTGCCGCTAAGAGGATAACCGCGATAATGAATATAAGCTGGAGAAAGGGGGTCAAAATTTATATCCTCAGCATCTGTCCGATATGAATAAAAATATCGATAAAGCAGCAGGATAGGAAGATTGTCAAAATTTTACCATATATAATTGCACTGCTCATTGAGGGGGCATCAGGTATACTTAAATACATCACCAATTTCTTCTATAAGGATGAACTGTATGAATATTGACCAGGATAAGAGGCGTTGGGAAGAAAAAACGATTTCACCACTCATATCCAAATACCCTGAACGCCAAAACGAATTTTTTACCCCTTCTCAAATCCCGTTGCCTCGGGTTGGGCTGCCATTCGAATACGATTACATGGAATCTCTCGGATTTCCCGGGGAATACCCGTTTACTCGCGGCGTGCAGCCAACCATGTACCGTGGACGCTTATGGACGATGCGCCAGTACGCGGGTTATGCTTCTGCTGAAGAGTCGAATCAACGTTACCAATATCTGTTGCAACAGGGTCAAACAGGTCTCTCGGTTGCATTCGATCTGCCGACGCAAATCGGTTATGATGCGGATGATGCCATGTCGGCGGGCGAGGTCGGCAAGGTTGGGGTTTCCATATCGTCGTTGCGTGATATGGAAATTCTGTTTAAAGATATCCCCCTGGATAAAGTATCGACAAGCATGACGATCAATTCGCCGGCCTCGATACTGCTGGCGATGTATATCGCAGTGGCGCGCCGGCAGGGAGTTGAAGAAAAATCGTTGCGGGGTACGATCCAAAACGATATTATCAAAGAATATGTCGCCCGCGGGACATATATCTTCCCGCCAACGCCCTCCATGCGCTTGATCACTGATGTATTCAAGTATTGCCAGAAGAATGTGCGTAACTGGAATACGATCAGTATCTCGGGTTATCACATCCGCGAGGCTGGCTCGACCGCTGTTCAGGAAGTTGCCTTTACCTTATCCGATGCGATTGCCTATGTGCAAGCTGCCATCGATGCTGGCCTGGAGGTGGATACCTTCGCATCGCAATTGTCCTTCTTCTTTGCTGCCCACAATAATTTTCTCGAAGAGGTGGCTAAATTCCGCGCCGCGCGCCGGCTGTGGGCACAGATCATGCGCGAGCGCTTCAAGGCTGCCAATCCAAAATCCTGGATGCTGCGCTTCCACACCCAGACCGGCGGATCCACGCTGACTGCGCAGCAGCCGGAAAACAATATCGTCCGCGTGGCGCTGCAAGCGCTGGCGGCTGTGATGGGCGGAACGCAATCGCTGCACACCAACAGCATGGACGAGGCGCTCTGGCTGCCAACCGAAAAATCAGTGCGGGTGGCGCTGCGCACTCAGCAGATCATCGCGTATGAGTCCGGCGTGGCGGATACCATCGACCCGCTGGCCGGTTCTTATGTGATCGAATACCTGACCGATGAGATCTGCGAGCGGGCGAGAGAGTATATCGACAAGATCGAAAAGATGGGTGGGGCGTTGAAGGCCATTGAGAACGGCTTCATGCAAGGAGAGATTCAGGATTCAGCCTACCGTTATCAGAAGGAGATCGAGAGTGAACAGCAAATTGTGGTCGGGTTGAACCAATTCCAGTTCGAGGAGACCCTCGAATTGGAGGCTTTGAAGGTCGATCCGGCCATCGAAACCGCTCAACGCGCGCGGCTTGCCGAATTACGAGCCAGCCGGGATGGGGTCCGCGTTAGTGAATTGCTCGCTCAATTGGAAACCGCTTCCATGGGAACGGACAACCTGATGCCGATCTTTATCGAGTGCGTGGAAAATGATATCACCTTGGGTGAGATATGCGGCGTGCTGCGCCGGGTTTGGGGTGAATACCAACCCGAGGGCTGGTTGTAAAAAAAAAGGAGATATCATGGCGAAGATCAATAAAATCAACCACGTTGCTATTGCGATATCCGATGTCGATTCTTCATTGACATTCTGGCGTGACGCAATGGGTCTGGAAGTCGACCATATCGAAGATGTTCCCAGCCAAAAAGCGTCCGTCGTGTTCATTCCAGTGGGCGAGAGTGAAGTGGAGCTTGTGCGCCCGACGAGCGAGGATACGGGCGTGGCTAAATTCCTGGCCGAACGCGGCGGGGGCATGCATCACTTGTGCTTCGAGGTGGACGATATTATCGAAATGCTGGCTGAATTAAAAGCCAGGGGCGTCCGTTTGATCAACGAAGTCCCGAATGTATTGCCTGGGCGCAAGATGGCATTTATCCACCCCAAGAGCACCGGCGGCGTGCTGGTGGAGTTGTATGAGATTGTGAAGGAATAACGAGGGGAATTTAAAGAGAAATTCTAAGGGCATGTAAATAACTTCGGGCGGGCATTTTCAAGTGTCCGCCCGACTCATTTTCAAGTGTTTATTTCTCACCCAGCGAGACGATATTCCCCGAGCCGACAATAGATTGTTTGATCGATGGAGTGCCGTAGTATCGGATATCGCCGCTGCCGAGAATCCGCACATCCAATTGATCAGTTACCCAGATGCGCATATTGCCAGAACCGGCCAGGCTGATATCCGCGGAATGGCTGAGCAGATCCTCGGCCATATATTTGCCGGAGCCGGCGATGTTTATGTCTTGATGATCGACTTCACCGCTGAGGTTGATCTCGCCAGAACCGGGGATGGTGACATCCAGGGAAACCGCGGTTAATTCGTCAACGTTGATGTCGCCCGAGCCAGCGATCACCAGGCGCATCGAGGTTGTATCGGCGCGGTCGAGGGTGATATTGCCTGAGCCTAACACTTCCAGCCCATTGATAGATGTTACGGTGATGATGTAGCGGATATCCTTGGTTGGGCGCAGATTGATCAAATTACGGGTGCGCAGCTCAAGCACGCCGTTATCGACCTCAGTTTCAAGGTAATCGAGAAGGTTCTCTTCAGCCTCGATCACCAAAGATTCGCTGTCGCCCAGCGTGATCTCGACTTCTCCTATTCCCTGCAGCGAAATCCGTTCGATCCCGCTGACGGTGCGCTCCTGGCTGGTCAGATCACCATTGCCGCGCACTGACCGGAAGCCATCCGAACCGAAATCCACCGTGATACAACCGGTCAATACCATACCTGCAAGTACAACAATTAAAATATTAGCAATTAACCTACGCATGATCTTACTCCTGAAAATATCGGTTACATGTATTAAATACGCAAGCGCACCGATTTGGTTGCAGGCAGTATTTTGATCTGGATAAAGTTTCGGAAGGGAGTAAGGGCGTTGACTCGGTTAAACGCCGCCTGTTGCTGTGATCATCTCCTGCTCGTCAACCTGTGCCGATTGGATGCCGCGCTCGACATTCACTCTGGTCAACAAGACCATGCCAACTCCAAAGAAAATCACCAGGGACACAATGCTCAATCGGCTTTCACCCATGATGGTCGAGACCAGGCCGAACAGGAACGGTCCGGCGATGCTGGCGAATTTCTCGAAAACGCTGAAGAAGCCGTAGAACTCAGCAGACTTGCTTTTTGGCATCATTTTACCCATGAGCGAGCGGCTAAGCGCCTGGCTGCCGCCCTGCACAGTCGCAACGGCGGCGCCGAGGACCCAGAACTGCCACTCGTGCTGCAGGAAGTAGCCGGCAATGGCAATCAGCGTATAGACTGCCAAACTCAAATAGATCGCGGGTTTCGTGCCGATTTTCTTGGCGAGCCCACCGAATAAAATGGCAAAGGGAGCCGCCAGAAACTGCACCATCAACAGCGTGCCGATCAAAGAGGTTTGCCCGATGCCGATCTCATTTCCGTAGGCGACTGCCATGGTGATGATGGTGCCGATGCCATTGGCATATACCCAGAAAGCGAGTAGAAAAAGCGACAGATCCCGGAAGTTGCGGATTTCCTTGAAGGTTTTGCCGAGCCGTTTAAAACTGGCCCGTACAGGATTTGATCCAGCCTCGCCTGGCAGGATGCGCCGCACAGGCTCGGATACGTTTTTCAACAAGGGCAGGGTAAAAATGAACCACCAGATCGCTACAGAAACGAAGGACAAGCGGGTCATTAAATCTGTGATGGTGGCTTTCTGCTCGGCTGGGAAAAAGCTCGGTACGAACAGGATCATGGCCACATTGATCGCCAGGAGAATGCCGCCGCCGATGTATCCCATGGCGTAACCGCGTGAAGAGACCTGGTCGATCTCGTCCTGTCTGGCGACATGCGGAAGCAACGCGTCGTAATAAACCAGGCTGCCGGCGAAACCGATATTACCAAAGATGAAGAACAGCGAGGCAAGCAGCCAGTCTCCGGTGCGGATGAAAAAGAGCAATGCAGTAGCGGTCACGCCTATGATCATAAAGATGGTCATGAAGCGTTTTTTCGATCCACGGAAATCGGCCATCGCACCGAGGATGGGGCTGATCAAAGCGGCGATCAGCGCGCCGATGGCGGTCGTATATCCCCAATATGCGGTTGCCATATTGGGCGCCAATCCTTCGGTCGCGACCGAAGTGTAAAAAATGGGAAAAACTGCTGCCATCATCGTGGTGGCAAAGGCCGAATTGCCCCAATCGTACATTGTCCACGCGCGGATGGCTTTTTTATGTTTTTGCTCGTCCATTATTCATCCTTTAAGATCGAAATGGGAAATAAGGATGATTATACCTGCACAGGGCAGACAGCGGCTCATCAATTCTTCGGGCAAAATCCGCCCGTCTCGCTACGCCAGTGAAGGGTCAAGGCGGGGCGAGCATGGCGGTCTCAACCTGAGACGGATGTTATTATTTTGACGAACGAAGTGAGGAGAAATCTAAACACACGTAATAAGATTTCTCGCTTCGCTCGAAATGACAAGAAGACCTATTCAGTGGTTGTTGCCAGTTCTCGCTTCGCTCGAGAGGACAAAAAAGGCCTGTAGACGACAAACACATATCCCAATAATGCGGGGAGCGTAGGGCAGGTCGTTTTGGTTAGATTGGATCCAGGCACTTCGCGCCTTCGAGGATTTCAGAGGCATGATGATAAGATCCGCGAAATGGGGTAGAATCAAAAGTTGCACACATTTAAAACAGAACAGTTGTTCCGTTTTTTGAAAGAAGTGTTATAATAGAATATATTTTCGAGATAAAGGTACAGGTTATCGTATGCCGCACAACGTAATTCGGGTCATCGGCGCCCGCGAACACAACTTGAAAAATATTACCGTGGATATCCCGCGCGATCAGTTGGTGGTCATAACCGGTTTATCAGGCTCGGGAAAAAGTTCGCTGGCATTCGACACGATCTTTGCCGAGGGGCAGCGCCGCTATGTCGAGTCACTCTCAGCATACGCGCGCCAGTTTCTCGGACAGATGGAAAAACCAGATGTCGACTCGATCGATGGACTCTCACCGGCTGTATCGATCGATCAAAAGGCTACTTCGCGCAACCCGCGTTCGACGGTCGGCACGGTGACCGAGGTTTACGACTATCTACGCCTGCTGTTCGCTCGAATTGGCATCCCGCACTGCACGGTCTGCGGACGCGAGGTGGTGCGCCAGTCTGCCCAGGAGATCGTCGAAATCATCGAACGCATGCCGGAAGGATCCAGGCTGCTGCTGCTGGCGCCGATCATTCGCGGTCGGAAAGGCACCTACCAGGCAGCCTTCGACGAAATCCGCAAGGCAGGGTTTGCACGCGTGCGCGTGGACGGCGTGATCTATTCCCTTGACGAGGAAATATCTCTCGACCGCTATAAGATCCACAATATCGAGGCAGTCGTTGACCGGCTGGTACTGAGCCGCCCGGAAGATGAAGCTGAGATGAACGAAATGCGTTCCCGCCTGACCGATTCGGTAGAAACCTCACTTAAGGTCGGCGAGGGTTACTTGATCGTGCAGGATTTGTCCAGCGACCCGCCATCGGACAATTTCTATTCGGAACACCTGGCCTGCCCTGAGCATGGAGTCAGTTTGCCGGAGATCGAGCCGCGCACCTTTTCATTCAACACGCCGCACGGCGCTTGTCCGGAATGTCAGGGGCTGGGCAGCAAGCTTGAAATCGATGCTGACTTGCTTTTACCCGACAAAGAAAGAACTCTTAATGAAGGCGCGATTATCGCTTTGGAGTGGAATGGTCCTCGCGATCAGGGCGGCTACTACTGGCAGATGATCGAAGCCGTTGCGCAGCATTACCACATCGACTTGAATGCGGCGGTGCAGAATATCCCTGAGGATAAATTGAAAATTATCCTTTACGGCTCCGGGCAAGAGGAAATCCGCATCCAATTCCACGGCCGCAATGACCGGGAGTCCAGCTATTCGACCGCTTTCGAGGGCGTGATCCCTAATCTGGAACGGCGCTTCCGAGAAACCTCCTCTGAATATATCCGCAATAAGATTACCGAGTATATGAGCAACCGTCCCTGCCCGACCTGCAAAGGTACGCGCCTGCGTCCTGAAGCGCTGGCGGTGACGATCGACGGGAGGAATATCGTCGAGATCACCGGTTGGCCGGTTAATCGCACGCTGGAGTGGATTGCTTACCTTAACGGTGATCAATCGCCTTTCACAGCTCGCGAAACTGCTATCGCCGGGCGGGTGCTGAAGGAAATACAATCGAGGCTGGGTTTTTTGGTGAACGTTGGTTTGGATTATCTGACACTGCGGCGCTCCGCTGCGTCTCTATCGGGCGGCGAAGCCCAGCGTATCCGATTAGCGACCCAGGTCGGCTCAAGGTTGATGGGCGTGCTTTATGTCCTGGATGAACCTTCGATTGGGCTGCACCCACGCGATAATAACCGCTTGCTGGATACCCTTAAGGGGCTGCGGGATCTCGGCAATACCGTGCTGGTGGTCGAACACGATGAGGAGACCATCCGCTCGGCGGATTGGGTGATCGACCTGGGACCTGGAGCAGGCGAGCACGGCGGCTGGATCGTGGCTGAGGGCACGCCGCAGATGATTCTCGAGCACCCGAAATCCATAACGGGCGCTTACCTTTCAGGACGGCTGCATGTGCCCGTCCCACCTAAGAGGCGGCTTGGCAATGGCAAATGGCTGCGGGTGGTTGGGGCGAGAGCGAATAACCTCAAGGATCTGGATGTGAGGATCCCGCTTGGCAGGCTGGTTTGCATCACCGGCGTGTCTGGCTCGGGAAAATCGACGTTAATGGTGGACGTGCTCTATGCGGCGTTGGCCCGTGACCTGAACCGGGCGCAAACACAACCGGGCGATTATGACCGCATCGAGGGGATCGAACATCTGGATAAAGTGATCAACATCGATCAATCGCCGATCGGGCGCACGCCGCGCTCCAATCCAGGCACCTACACCGGCTTGTTCGACGAGGTGCGCAAGCTGTTCGCCGAGCTGCCGGAGAGTAAAATGCGCGGATACAAGCCCGGGCGCTTTTCGTTCAATGTTCACGGCGGGCGTTGCGAGGCTTGTCAGGGGCAAGGCCAATTGCGTATCGAGATGCAGTTTCTGCCGGATGTGTATGTTTCTTGTGATGTGTGTCACGGGGCGCGCTTCAACCGCGAGACGTTGCAAGTACGCTTCAAGGGGCGCAATATTGCCGAGGTGCTCGATTCCACGGTTAGTGAATCTATGGAGTTGTTCTCAGCTTTTCCTGCAATTATCAACAAGCTGCGTACGCTGGAAGATGTCGGATTGGGTTACATTCGTATAGGTCAATCCGCAACGACGCTCTCGGGCGGCGAGGCGCAACGAGTCAAACTGGCGCGCGAGTTGTCACGGCGAGCAACCGGGCGGACGCTGTACGTGTTGGACGAGCCCTCAGTCGGGCTGCATGCAGCCGATGTGCACAAGCTGATCGAGGTGTTGCAGCGGTTGGTCGAGGCAGGCAACACGGTGCTGATCATCGAGCACAACATGGACATTGTCAAGGTGGCTGATTACATCATCGACCTGGGGCCGGAGGGCGGCGATCGCGGCGGTGAGCTGGTCGCCTGCGGCACGCCGGAAGAAATATGCAACCACGCCACTTCGTATACAGGGCATTATTTACACCGTTACTTCGAAGAGCATCATCAAAAGGAATGTGTATGAAAAAAATCATTAATTCGCAGATTGGGATTTCATCCCGACGATGCTATCTTTAACTTTTATTGTCGGGCCGCAGGCCCGACCTGCATTATGAGACCTTCGGTCGATATTCGCGCTCAGCGAGGACATCGGCACGATCGGGGGTCAGGAGAGCGGTAAAGGCATCGGAATAAAAAGGCGGGCAAGGATGCCCGCCAACAACTTACCTGACAATAACCTAATGTTTCGGTCCGTTGCCCGGACGCCCGACACCGTAGTAAGTGAAACCTAGCTGGCGCAGGTGTTCGGGATCCCACAGGTTGCGCCCGTCCATAATGATTGGTGTGCGCATCAATTTGTGGATGCGCTCGAAGTCGAGATGCTTGAATTCATTCCACTCTGTCGCCAATACAATCCCGTCTGCGCCTTCAGCCACCTCGTATGGATTGCCGCATAATTGCACATCGTTAAGAGCTTCGCGTGCATTTTCCATAGCTTGCGGATCATATGCCTTGACAATCGCGCCTTCATTCTTGAGCAGGTAGATTACTTCGAGCGCCGGCGCTTCGCGGATGTCGTCTGTATTGGGCTTGAAGGAGAGACCTAGCACGCCGATCACCTTCTCATTCAAGCTGCCAAGCGATTTGCGAAGGCGCAAGACCACTTTGCGCCGCTGATTGCGATTGATGTCCATCACAGCCTGCAACAATTGCGGATTGGAACCGTGCAATACCGCCATGTGCGCCAGAGCTTTGACATCCTTCGGAAAGCAGGAGCCGCCCCAGCCAAGTCCGGCGTCGAGGAATGTGCTGCCGATGCGTTTATCCATGCCCATGCCTGCAGCTACCTGGCGCACGTCCGCGCCGAGGTCCTCACATATATTGGCAATTTCATTTATAAAGGAAATGCGCGTTGCCAGAAAGGCATTCGAGGCGTATTTAATCATCTCGGCAGTGCGCAGGTCCGTGATCAAAATTGGGCAGCGCAGGCTTATGTAAAGCTGAGCGACTTCAGAGGCAGCGGCGTGGTTGATGGCGCCTAGGACGACCCGGTCGGGATACATAAAGTCGTTGATGGCTGAGCCTTCGCGTAAAAATTCTGGATTGGACACGACTGAAAAATCCAACAGCTCGCCGTTGCCGCGCTTGCGAATAATATCCGCGACCCAATCGCCAGTACCGACCGGCACGGTTGATTTATTGACGACGATGATCGGGTGATCGACCAGGTCGGCGATCATTTCTGCCACCGAGCGAACGTATTGCAAATCCGCCTCTCCATCTTCGCCGGAGGGTGTGCCGACAGCGATAAAGGCAAATTCAGCTTCTTTGAGCGCTTCAGCATAGTCGGTAGTGAATTTCAAGCGTCCAGCTTTTGAATTTTGAGAAACCACTTGTTCCAGCCCGGGTTCATAGATGGGCATAATGTTCTTTTTTAAATTGTCGATGCGAGTTTCATCGATATCGAGACAGATGACTTCGTTACCTAAATCTGCGAAGCATGCTCCTGTAACCAGGCCTACGTATCCGGTTCCAATAACGCTGATTTTAGCCATGCGCTCATTTCCTCCTAATTTAATAGTGGCATTATAGTCGAAAGTTTGCTGTTTATCCATAACCTGACATCATGAATTTATTATGACCTTATGATTAAACAGCCTTTTTCTGCCCATATCTGCTTATCAATTGATATGCATGGTTATAATTAGTTGATACGCATCTGGATGTTGCGATTGATCAGATCCTCTGGCTTATAAATGGGGACATATCGCTTATGTCTGAGATTATCATTCGAGGGGCGCGGCTCCATAACCTGAAGAATGTTTCATTATCGATCCCAAAGAACAAATTTGTGGTCTTCACGGGGGTTTCGGGATCGGGAAAATCGACGCTTGCTTTCGATACGTTGCACAAAGAAGGGCAGCGTCAGTATATGGAATCATTAGGGATGGTAACCTATGAGAGCCGCCCGCCTGTGGATGCGATCATTGGACTATCGCCCTCGATCAGCGTTGACCAGCACTGCTGGAATCGCTCGCCGCGTTCGACGGTCGGCACTGCCACAGAAGTTTACACCTACCTGCGCGTATTGTACGCCCGTAATGGTCACCGTCCTTGCCCGCGTTGCGGCGAGGATGTGCCGCCCAAGCATGAGATGGATGATCCGGCGCAGATTGCGTGGGAGGTTGAAGATGAGAGCGGAGAGCCCGAGGTCAGCGTTCCCTGCCCGAAATGCGGCTTATTGCTGCCTGAAATGGGCATGGCCACCTTTTCCTTTAATAAGCCGGCTGGCGCCTGCCCGACTTGCACCGGCTTGGGAACCATTTACACCGCTAACCTTTTGAACATTCTGGATGAGGAAAAGAGTTTAAACAATGGAGCGGTGTTGACCTGGGACCCGCGGATCGTAGGTTGGTATAACAAGATATTGAGCGCTGCTGGGCAATATTACGGCTTTGACTTCGATCCTGATCTACCCGTCCGCGCCTGGAGCCAGGCTCAACGAGATTTGCTGCTCTACGGCGTTGAAAGCCCTTCCTTTCGCAGGCATTATCCAAATGTGGAAGCGCCCAGAACAGTCGCAAAAGGCCGTTTTGAAGGCTTGGTACCTAACCTGCTGCGCCGCCACGACGAGCATGCATCCGATGAGGATACGGATTATCTGGATAAGCTTGAACGCCTGCTGATCCTGCAGGATTGTCCCCATTGCGGCGGAACGCGCCTGCGACCCGAAGCGCGCGCAGTCACCGTTGCAGGAAAGGGCATTGTCGAGATTACGCGCCTGCCGTTAAGCAGTCTGGCGGATTGGATAGCCAGCTTGCACGCTGCCTTGCCTGAAGAGGACTGGTCGATTGCAGAACCGATCGTGATCGATTTGCAGGGTCGGGTACGGCGTCTGGTCGAGATTGGTTTGGGCTATCTGACGCTCGAACGCGCCACGCCCTCACTCTCGGCAGGCGAGGCGCAGCGGCTGCGGCTCGCGGCGCTGCTCGGATCTGGCTTGACCGGCGTCCTCTACGTGCTGGACGAGCCAACCATCGGGATGCACCCCCGCGATACAGCCAGATTGGTTAAAATGTTGCGGGACTTGCGCGATTTGGGTAATACAGTGCTGGTCATCGAACATGATATGGATATGATTGCTGCCGCAGATTGGGTGGTTGATTTTGGTCCCGGCGGGGGGCGTTTTGGCGGACAGATCATGGCTGAGGGGACGCCCGATAAGATAGCTCAAACGGCTGCGTCGATGACCGGGCAGTACCTGGCAAAGAAAATCTCCATTCCTATCCCTGCCAGCCGCCACCCGGCGGGCGGCAAGTTATTAACCATTCGTGGAGCACGGGAGCACAACCTCAAGGATATTACCGTTCATTTTCCGCAGCGTAGGTTAACGGCTGTCTGTGGGGTTTCTGGCGCTGGAAAATCATCGTTGATGTTTGATATCCTCGATCGGGCTGCTCGCCATCGTTTTTACGGCGCAGCTGCTCAACCAGGCGCTCATACGGCAATCGAGGGGTGGGAGTACTTCGACAAAGTCATTACCGTCAATCAAAACCCCATTGGCCGCTCGACTCGCTCGAATGCTGCCACATACACGAATGCCTTCACTGCCATCCGCGAGGTGTTTGCCGCTTTGCCCGCTGCCCGCCAGCGCAGCTTGACTGCCAGACATTTTTCATTCAATATGCCAGGCGGTCGCTGCGAGCGTTGCAAAGGGGAGGGCGTGCTCATGATCGAGATGCACTTCCTCCCTGATGTGCAGGTTCGCTGCCCAGTCTGCCGAGGAAAGCGTTTCAAACGTGAGGTATTGGAAGTGAATTACAAGGGTTTTGATATCGCTCAAGTGCTCGACCTGACCATCGAGGAAGCTTTGTCGCTGTTTGATGACACTCCCGCGGTAAAGGCACGGCTTGAACTGATAACACAGACTGGCATGGGTTATCTGCAGCTTGGGCAGCCAACCTCGACCTTCTCCGGCGGCGAAGCCCAGCGAGTGAAATTAGCGAAAGAACTTGCGCGCCGTTCGACTGGACGGACGATCTATATCCTGGATGAGCCTACCACTGGCTTGCACCCGGCTGATACCGCTCATCTTATCATCCTGCTGCAACGGCTGGTCGATGCGGGCAATACTGTAATTGTCGTCGAGCATAACCTGGATGTGATCAAATGTGCTGATTGGGTTATCGACCTGGGGCCAGAGGGCGGCGATGCCGGCGGTCGAGTAGTTGCTGAGGGCACGCCTGAGATGATCGCCGATTGCGCAGACTCAATTACTGGGAAACTATTGAAAAATATCCTTTAAAAAAGGAACAGAAGAATGATTAATTGATGAAATTCATCGCTTTATTGACTTTACCAAATTATGTATAATCGAAACAGATTGTCTGATAATTACAAAGCCCGGATAGGAATCATTACAATTCAAAAGGAGAAAAGAATGGCAGCCGAATTGATCGATGGGAAAGCTATTGCGGAGAGCGTTCGCGCAGAAGTGAAAAAACTAGTGGAGGCGCGAGTCGCTGCGGGGAAACCAGCCCCAGGATTAGCCACAGTGCTGGTCGGAGATAATCCGGCTTCGCATTCTTATGTGCGCTCAAAAAGAAAAGCAAGCGCCGACGTTGGAATTGAATCCTTTGGCTACGAGCTTCCGGTAACCGCATCTCAGCAGGAAGTCGAAGAGTTGGTGCGCGAGTTGAATCAGAACCCACTTGTCAATGGGATTCTTGTGCAACTGCCCTTGCCGGATGGCCTGGATGAGGAGGCTATCCTGAGTTTGATCAGCCTGAACAAGGATGTGGATGGTTTCCATCCAGTCAATATCGGGCGCCTGGCAATGAAGCGGCGCGATCCAATGTTCGTGCCATGCACTCCGGCAGGCTGTATCTACATGCTGGAAAAAACCCTGCCAACCTTGCGCGGCTTGAATGCAGTCGTGCTCGGCCGCTCAAATATCGTGGGCATGCCAGTTGCGTTGTTGTTGGTGCGGGCAGATGCAACCGTAACCATCTGTCACTCACGCACGAAGGATCTGCCATCCGTAGTGCGTCAGGCGGACGTGCTCGTTGCCGCGGTAGGGCGGCCACAAATGGTGCGCGGCGATTGGGTCAAACCCGGCGCGGTCGTTATCGATGTTGGTATCAACCGAATCGAAGATCCGGCAGCGCCAAAGGGTTCGCGGCTGGTGGGCGATGTAGCCTTTGATGAGGTAAAAGAGGTCGCCAGCCATATCACCCCTGTTCCAGGCGGCGTTGGGCCAATGACGATAGCGATGCTGTTGCGTAACACCTATCGGGCTGCCGAAATGTCTGACAATTGAGGACGAAAATCATTTGTCTGACAATTGACTTTTTTGTTATTTATCGGTATACTTACAATGTCTGACAAACCACCTCTCGTTATTGAGTGATGTGTGATGTTTAGAGTTCTTTCCAATAAACCTCGATGAACAAGACGCTTCTGGTTAGAAACGCCGATTTGCTAGTGACGATGGACGACCTCCACCGGGAAATTCCTGGTGGAGGTTTATATATTGAAGATGGTTTCATTAAACAGGTAGGATCGACGAGCGAACTCCCCGATATTGCGGATGAAATCCTTGACTTGAGCGGACATATCCTTCTGCCGGGTTTGATCAACACGCATCACCATTTTTACCAAACTCTCACGCGTGCTGTGCCAGCCGCGCAGGATACCAATTTGTTTAATTGGCTGAAGACGCTTTATCCCATCTGGGCGCGAATGATCCCGGAGGATATTTATCTTTCTACGCAAACGGCGCTGGCAGAACTAGCGCTTTCAGGATGCACGACCGCTTCAGACCATCTATATCTTTTCCCCAATGGATCCAGGCTGGACGATGAAATACTGGCTGCTCAAGAAATTGGCCTGCGGCTGCATGCATCGCGTGGATCGATGAGTCTTGGCGAAAGCAAGGGCGGTCTGCCGCCCGATTCTGTAGTGGACAGTGAAGAGCAAATTCTGCGAGATAGTTTACGCCTGATCGAAACTTATCACGATGCTAAACCTGGCGCAATGGTGCAAATTGTTCTGGCGCCCTGCTCGCCCTTCAGCGTGACAGGCGAATTGATGCGACAGAGCGCGGTTCTCGCGCGTGAGCATGGCGTGCAACTGCACACTCATTTGGCTGAGACGCAGGATGAAGAAACATTCTGCCTCGAGAAATTTGGATATCGCCCGCTGGCATACATGGATTCACTCGGGTGGGTTGGCAGGGATGTCTGGTTTGCCCATTCTGTGCATATCAACAAGGCAGAAGTTCAGGTCTATGCCCGCGAGGGATGTGGTGTAGCTCATTGCCCCTCCTCGAATATGCG
>JAXDCA010000083.1:0-27265 GCA_034678305.1 Bellilinea sp. | reverse complement strand
CAGGATTTCTTCTTCCCGGGCACTCAACCCAACAGCCTGCTTGCCAATTTGACCCCCGCGGTGGACTGCGACACATGCCACAGCGCGCCGATCTACGACCGCTGGCGGGGAAGCCTGATGAGCCAGGCCGGGCGCGACCCCTTGATGTGGGCAGCCTTGAGCGTAGCTAACATCGATGCGCCGGGTTCAGGGGAATACTGCCTGCGCTGCCACACGCCGCGCGGCTGGTTGAACAGGCGCGCCCAAACCGCTGACGGCTCCTCGCTCGAGGCCCTGGATATTCATAACGGCGTCACCTGTACGATGTGCCACCGTATGGTTAATCCAGTCAGCGACCCGACAGACGAGACCGCAACCATCGACAGCAATATCCGCAGTGCATTAGTGGATCCGTTCCCGGCGGGCTTTACAGGCAGCGCCGCCGCGATCGTCGATCCGAACGACAACCGGCGCGGACCTTTCTCTTTCGGGCTTTCTCTACCTTACCATCCAGCTTTTCGCACCAGTTTCCTCGGGCAGAATCAGCAAGCGATTACTCATGCCAGCATGTGCGGGACGTGTCACAATGTATATAATCCGGTCCTTTCCTGGAATCCCAGCCGCCAGCAATTCTGGCCAAACACGATGAACGCCAGAGCCGATTCATTCGCTAAGGATCAACTTTTCCCGGTTGAGACAACCTACGACGAATGGCTGGCTAGCGATTTTGCCAGCGGCGGCGCAGTGGTGCCGTATGTGCGCAGCAACAAACCTGGCGGCGTTGTCGAAGCCTGCCAGGATTGCCATATGCCCCGCATCACCGGCACAGCCGTGGATTCGGCCTTCAATCCAGTATTCCGCGACTGCGAGACAAACGGCTGCCTGCCAGAGCACACCTTCGTCGGCGCCAATACCTGGACGCCGCAACTGCTGCAAAATCCTGATTGGCGTTTGAACGCCCAAAGCGAGAGCGGTTACTTGAACACTACTCTGCTGGCAGCAAAGTCGATGTTAACCAATGCGGCCGATCTGGAACTGACGGTCACGGAAGAGGGCAGCAACAAAATTGCTGTGATTCGAGTGATCAACCAGACAGGTCATAAGCTGCCAACCGGTTATGCTGAAGGCCGGCGCATGTGGCTGAGCGTGAAAGCCTACGACAGCGCCGGCAATCTCATCTACGAGTCAGGCGGGTACGATCCCGGCAGCGGTGAGTTGACCATTGATGCGGATACCAAGGTTTACGAAATCAAACAGGGATTGACTCCTGAGCTTGCCAGTGAGCTGGAACTTCCCTCGGGAGAATCGTTCCATTTTGTGTTAAACAACACAGTGGTCAAAGATAACCGCATTCCGCCCCGCGGCGTCACACAGCAAGAATTCAACCGCCCCGGGCTTGAACCAGTCGATGCTGTCTATGAGAGCGGGCAGTACTGGGACGACGCCAGCTACAACCTGCCCCTGGAAACCGCCAGTGTGTTGGTTATTCTATACTACCAGACAGCTTCGAAGGAGTACATAGATTTCCTGCGCAGCCAGGGCGGCGTGGACGGGCTGACACTGGGCGGTTTATGGGATGAGTCCAAGAGCCCCCCGCAAGTGATGGCAGTGGCGTTTGACCCGGCGTATCCAATCTACATGCCAATGGTAAATCGGTAACTGCGCTATTTCACCGGACCCCGTCCCCAATCCGCTGCCACAAGGATAGAGAGTTAAGGCGGCAGGGCGCAAAGGATCTTGCGCATGTGTCTGGGCGCGAATGTTGCAACCTGACCGAAATGCGCAAGATAGTCGCTTAAATACAAAGTGAGCGTGCAGGGGCTCGAACCCTGAACCAATGGCTTAAAAGGCCACTGCTCTACCATTGAGCTACACGCCCAAACTGCCTGGATTTTATCACGCCGCAAACTTAACGTCAACAATTTACCATTTCTCGCTATAATAAGTTATTATGGAATTATCACCCGATACCCTGCTCCACAATCGATACCGCATCATCCGACTCCTTGGACAGGGCGGGATGGGCGGCGTTTACCTGGCTAATGACACCTCGCTCGATCAGCAGGTGGCGGTCAAAGTTAATTTCCGCGTTGGCGAGGATTCCTCCACTCAGTTTTACCGTGAGGCGCGGCTGCTCGCGTCGCTGCGGCACTTGCACTTACCGCGTGTCATCGATTACTTCGTCATCGCCAATAACCAGTTTTTAGTCATGGATTACATCCCGGGCGAGGATCTTGGCACGCTTATCGCCCGCGAAGGACGCCAGCCGGTTGAAAGGGTCAAAGCCTGGGCGAAACAGCTCGGTGAAGCGCTCGTCTATCTGCACGGTCAGCACCCGCCGGTGGTACACCGCGACATCAAACCTGCCAACATTAAGATCACCCCTTCAGGCGACCTGGTGCTGGTCGATTTTGGCATTGCCAAAGCCACCGACGCTTCTCAATCTACCTCGACCGGCGCTTCCGGCTACACGCCTGGTTTTGCTCCGCCCGAACAGTACGGAGCGACACGCACCGGTCCCTATACCGACCAGTTTTCGTTCGCCGCCACGCTTTACATGTTATTAACCGGTGAGCGCCCGGCTGATTCGATCGAGCGCACCCTCAACCAGACCGCGCTGATCCCCATCCATGACTACAATCCCAAGGTGCCTGCTGAGTTCGAGCAGGCGATTCTAAAGGGCATGGCCTTGCGCCCAGATGAGCGTTTTGCCAGCATGCGCGAGTTACTTAACGCATTAACCGGCGAAGCGCTTCCTGAACATAAAGCTCCGCTCGACCTCGATAAACCAACCGAGGAAGCCACCCAAACCGCGCCGCCAGATGCCCTCGCCAAAGCGCGGCCTGAAGAGCCTCCCAGCCCGCTCGAAGCCACCGCTCCTGCCCCGGCAAAAGCTCGGCCTGCTGCCGCTACGCGGATTGCCGCGCGCCCCGAAGGAGCGCCCGCCAAAACGGTCATGGCGCAGCCGCCGCCCGCCGCGACGATCCAGGTACCGCTGGATCAGGCTGCCATCCCGGCAGCCCCCGCTGCGGCGCCTAAAGCGAAGCCGCGTATATCCATTGCCTTGATTGCCGGCAGCGCGGTCGTGGTATTGGCGCTATTGATCGGCGGCTTCTTTATCGTGCGCGGCATGATCAACAAAGCTGCCAGCCCGACTGCCGCGCCGACTTTGCCTCTCATTGCAGAGCTGTCCAGCGCGACGCCGACCGAGCCAGCCGCCAGCGCCACAACTGCCGCGACTCTTCCCCCCGCTTCTACCGAAACCCCGGAACCGTCCAGCACGCCTGAACCCAGCGCTACTCCAACCGCAACGCAAATGCCCATCGGAGGGGGAGGAGTGGTAGCATTCTCCAGCGACCGCGGCGGGGATGGCACGCTGCAAATCTGGACGATGAACGTTTACCTGGACAACACCGGACAGACCTACAGCAGCGAACCTGTACAGCTTACCTTCGATGCTGGACACAAGACTCAGCCAGCCTGGTCACCCGACGGAAAAAAACTGGCCTACGTTGCTCCGGGTGGGTCAAACCTTGGCCTGGATATCTGGGTTGTCAATGCTGATGGCTCAGAGCCATTGAACATCACTAACAAAAAAGGCGACGACACCGACCCGGCCTGGTCGCCGGATGGCAAGTTGATTGCTTTTACAAACAACGGCCGTAGTGACGGCATCCGCCAGGTATATACCGTCGCACCCGACGGCAAGGATCTGAAACGCATCAGCTTCGACCAGGAAGAATTCATGCCATTCTTTTCGCCGGATGGAAAAAATCTGGCGTTCGTAATGTATGTTGCCAGCCACGAGGTGCTCTACTTGCGCGGCAGCAGCACAGAATTCGAGGAATTTTCGCGCTTCGACAACGTCGAACTGCTTGGCAGGCTTGGCTACGTGGAACATCCCTCTTACTCACCAGATGGCAATTGGATCGCCTACACGCGCACCGAAAGTTACCAAAGTTCGCGCCAACAAATCTACTCGGTGCGCACTGCTTCGCGCGGCGGGGATGTTGCCCGCCTGACCGAGGATAATGCCAGCCGCGAACCTGCCTGGTCGCCCGATTCGCGTTGGATTGTATTCACCTCCAACCGCGACGGCAACCCGGAAGTGTATATCATGAGCAACAATGGGCAATTCCAGGTGAACCTGACCAATTCGCCCGGCGTCGATATGCAGCCTGATTGGCAGCCATTGCCGTCACCATAAAAAAAGCGCCCGAAGGCGCTGTACCTTTTTTATTCGGGTTGACTCGGCCAGGCTTTTTTTGTTTTTTGGGAGACCCTTGTTCGCACCCCGCGGCGCTTGTTTGGTGAATTCCCCGCATTCGGGCTAAGAATTAAAGTCAGGCGGTTGAGCGCGTGAATGTCGTACTCCCGCCGCCCGCAAAAATCACACACCCAGGCAGGGAAATCGGGAACAGTGATGAGGTCATCACCGATCCAGGTGTAATACACCACGTATTCACGGTGCATTTGACCGGCCTGGCATTCGTGGCAAGGAAGCACGTAGTCGCTGGCTTTATTTGTTCCGTCGAGATTATCCTTAAGTCTCATCCTGCCTCAACTGCCATGGTGTTTCACTGCCAAGGAAAAGGTGAGGAAATAAATCCCGTCAATTCTTTGCATTAACCACAAGCGCCTGATCTAAAAGCTTGACTTCAGTTAAAGGCCAGTATACCACTAAAGCCTTCCCGACAATACGATCGCTAGCGACAAATCCCCATTTATGCGAATCGGAAGATTGGTTTCGGTTGTCGCCGAGCACAAAAAGCATATCCTCAGGCACATTCCAGGCGCCTGTATACGCCGGCGGGGCGGCGATGTACGGTTCTTCCAGAGCAGTGCCATTCACCCTGACAATGCCGCCGGCAACTTCTACCCGGTCGCCGGGGATGCCAATGATGCGCTTGATGTAGTCCTCTTGCGGGCTGAAGTGGAAGACAATCACATCTCCGCGCTGAAAATCGCTGAAACGGTATGCCCATTTGTTAACCACAAGAAATTCACCTGGCTGCAATGTCGGCTGCATGGAGATATTCTCAACCCTCACACGGGCGATGACCGTATCGATGAGAAAATACAATACAATTGCTAATATCAACGTCTGCAAAACATCCAGCAGCGCGTGAAACAACGGAGATGTTTTGCTGCTGTCTTCTGAAGGTGGATCGATAGGTTCAGCCTGATAAGCGTTCAACCGTTAACTCGTCTTTAATTTTTAAAATTGATTAATAATAATCTGGGCGCCTAACGGAGATGGACAACCCCGCAATTCCATCATCATTGCTCTGCCCTGTTTAAATTATACGACCAACTTATACTACAAAGATAACAAATTCTTATGAATTTTAACTTTACAGGCTGCATACAATTTACTCCCCGCGCAGCCTTGTGCCACAAATTCGGCAGAAGATGTCTCCCGCTGCTGCGCGCCGCCCGCATTGATGGCAATAGACTGCGCTGATCGAATCTCCAGGTTCTTCGACGCGATGCCCAGCAGGCGCGCGGTGCCGGCGGCGCGGCGCAACCGCCGAACCACCTTTGATTTTTGTTAACCAAAACCAGGCAAAAGCGCCAACCAACAAAGCCGCCCCAATTCCTCCGAGTATGTACGGCAGCAGATCGCTGGGATTTGTTTTGCCAGGCGTGCTGTCGCTAAGCGGTTGAGAGGGTTGAACCTGTTGCAATCCAATGCTGAGCTGATCGTCTGGTTTTGTGTAATTAAACTCGATATCGATCTTTTGCCCCGCATTGACCTTGCCAATATTGGCCGTGTAGTAGATCAAACCGTCCGCTTTCGTCTCGCCTGATCCAAAACTTGGCAAGATTTGCATATTGCTGGCAGTGAGCGGCTGCTGAACGGCTATGCTCAGGTTGTTAATATCATAATCTGCGACCCAGGAAAAAAGGAACTGGCGGGAATCGCCGTCGCGGTTCAACCGCGGGTCATAGTATTCGATTTGCAGCCCTGCGGATGGAGTCGTGAACACCACTTTGAGGGCATTACTCTGAAGCTCGGTCGTATATGGAAGACTGTACAACAGACCATCCACATCCTGCATGGCAATGTTGTAAGGTTCTCCCGCTTCACGTGGAATGAGCAGGCTGATTTGCGCCGGTAACGTAATAGATCCATCCAGGCTGATGCGGTAGATAACCAGCACATCCGCGCGGTCATATTCAGGCCATATTTCGATCATCATCTGATCGATCGCGATGCTGCTTTGAGCGCTCGCGGACACTGTAACGATCTGAGTTAAAAAGATCAGCGCCAGGATAACAGATATGCGCTTCATATCGACCGCCTCCACGGATCAAAATTCAAACTTGAAATAATCTTACCATATTGATCACTCAGAGGTTCGCTTCGTCCAGCCCAAAAGGGACGCCAGACCAGTGAAATGAAAATCGATTATAATCCAGGCACGATTTAAGCCCGTGTTGGGAGAGGATGTTCTTGTGGCCCGCCGCCGCTCAGTAGAAGAATTGACCACCGAAGAATTGCGCCATCTGCTGGTCGAAAAACGCCGCGCAGAACGCACCCGGCGGCTCGATTATTTTCGCCGCAGCGGGCGTGTCGTACTGGTCGAGCCGCAACCACTCAACTCAGCTTTCGAAGCAGTTGGCAGCCCTTTAGAGGACGACATTCCAACCGAACCATCGCGCCGTTCTTCCCGGCGCCGCACCTTCGACCGCTTGCTTCTGGTGCTCGAGGCAATCGCCGTAATCGGACTGTTCTTTGTCGTGTTTAATGGTTTTTCACTGCTCCGCAGCCTGAATGAGGAGGTCGCAGCAGTGATCGTACAGCCAACGTTGACACCCACGCCAGTGATCAGCGCGGTTATCCTCCCCTCAGGGCATACCCCGCCAGGTTCACCCGGCGGCGCGCAGTTTAATTGGGATGAAATTCCAGAGCATCTGCGCCCTATGGTGCAGACCATGGCCAGCTTACCCATACCCACGCCAAGCCCGGAACATGCCATTCGCATTCAGATCCCGGCTATTAAGGTAGATGCCCCGGTAGTCCAGGGCGACGGCGAGGAGCAATTAAAGAAAGGTGTTGGCCAATACCTTGGCTCGCCCAATCCGGGTCAACCAGGGAATATTGTCCTCTCGGCGCATAATGACATCTTTGGGCAAATCTTCCGCGATCTGGATAAATTGCAGGAAGGCGACGAAGTGATTCTTTATACCAACCTGAAGTCATTTGTATATATTGTGCAGCAAACCCAAATCGTAGAACCAACCCAGGTAGAAATCATGGGCGAAACACCTGAACCCATCGTCACTTTGATTTCATGCTACCCATACATGGTCGATTCGCAACGCATCGCAGTGACCGCCTATTTAAAGCAATAATTCATATTATCGAGGAGAATATACACATGGCAAAAAAACCAAGACGAAAGACATCCGCCGGCACGAAGAGCGAATCTACGGTCAATACAAAAACAACCGGGACGACCTCCAGCCGCGCCTCCAGCGCTGAGTTCAATCCCGATTACAGCGCGGTTAAAAAAGACCTGAAAAGGATTGGCCTGCTGGCAGGATCGTTCTTCATCATTCTGATCATCTTGTCATTCATCCTGCGCTGATCTTCCGCAATTACTCACCGATCTCAGTCTCTTTTTACCTGTGGTGGTTAACTTTGCTTGCAAGGGCAGCACTTGCGGCTGCCTTTGCCGGTTCCAAAAATCATGCCGCTATTCGCTGGGGAATTGCAGAAAATTCTCGAAGCTTCTGATTGCGCCAGGCGATTAACAATCCTTGACTCATCACTTTTCGTCTGATATATTGGACGCAAGTCCAATATGATAGACGATGATCATTCTAATCCAATTGTTTCAACCGCTGAGCGCATTCTGCGCGTGCTCGAATGCATCCTTGCCCGCTCTGACGGGCTCTCTCCGCAGGAGATCCTCGAGCAGGTTGACATCTCGCGCTCCTCGCTGTTTCCGCTGCTGCGCACCTTGAAAAACCTTGGCTATGTAGAACAATCCGAGCGGCGCGGACGCTATCGCAGCGGTCCGCGGCTGCAATCCTGGCGGTCAACCCCTGGCGACCCGCGACAGGTTTTGTTATCAGCATTCTACCAGGAGTGTTCCAGCCGCCGTTGGCCGGAAACGCTTGTTCTGTCCGTGCCGGCTGAGAGCGGGATTCTGATCCTTGCCCAGGTCGAAATCGAAAAACAAGTCCGCAGCGCTTATCCTATTGGCGAAGTCCTGCCAGACCTCAAGGTCGCCCGCCTGGTACTCGACCATCGCCCTGTTGAAGATGTATTCCAAAACGGTTACGCCCTCGTTCAATCCACCGAATTACTTGAATTAGCACTGCCGGTCTGCCCAAATGGATCGCGCCCCGAAGCTGCCATCCTGCTTTCAGCGCCTTCCTTCCGCTGGACTGCCAGTCAAATGCTGGCGGATTGGCTGACCGAGTTGCGCGCTATGGCTGCCCGCCTGTCTTATCGCCTGGGAGCGCCGACATACTCGCCCTATAATCGCCAGGCTCAGGAGTCCCTGCCGCCGGCTGCGCCCCTTTCCGAAAAAGAAATCAGCGCTTTCCTGTTGGGGCCGTGGACTGCCCGCCTGGCCTGTCTGCGCCCGGATGGTAAACCGCATGTCATCCCTGTCTGGCAGGAATGGGACGGTGAATCCTTCACGATCATCGCCTGGCAAGGATCGCAGTGGGCCGAGTTCGTCCTGTCGGATCCTGCAATCTCGCTGACCATCGACGAGCCCTGGCCACCCTTCCGCCGCGTGATTGCACGCGGTCGGGCCGAGTTGCTGCCCGTCTCCGCTGGCAGCCCGCAGTTGGAGCAGATGATCCAGCGTTTCTCAACCCGCTACCTTGGAGAACCAAATCAGGCACAAGGCGCTGCAAACGTAAATACGGCATTTCGCATCCAGGTCGATTACCTGCGCGGCTGGCAAGGATTATCCCTCCCTGGCGAAATAAAGAAATAGAAAGCTCCAGGATATGCGCGTTCAGGTTGCATCACTCAGCCATACTTACAAAGGCAAACCGCCGCGGCCAGCGCTTGCCGGCCTGGATATCGATATCCCCTCCGGTCAGTTCGCCGCCCTGATCGGTCCCAGCGGTTGCGGAAAATCGACGCTGCTGCGCCTGGCAGCCAACCTGCTGACGCCGACCCAGGGCAGCATCTGCATCGATGGCCGCGCGCCGGCGGAAATCAACGCTGCCCGGCAGGTAGCCTGGATGGCGCAAAGCCCGGCTTTGTTGCCCTGGCTGACCGTCCGGGAGAATGTAGCGCTTGCCAGGCGTTTTTTGAAAAACCAAAATGGATCCGGTATTTCTGCCGATGAAGCTTTGCAAAGGGTTGGGCTTGGCAGCCTGCCTGATGCTTATCCGTTTACCCTTTCAGGCGGCATGCAACAGCGGCTGGCGCTGGCGCGTTTGCTGATCCAGCCGGCGGGGCTGTGGTTGATGGACGAGCCCTTCGCCGCTCTGGATGAGATCACCCGAGAGCGCCTGGCGCGCGAATTAATTGACTTGTGGCAGCCGCTGCGCCCAACCGTCCTGTGGGTGACGCACCACATCCACGAGGCTCTGCGCCTGGCTGACCGGGTGCTGGTACTCAGCGCCTCACCCGGACGGCTCATTGCTGACCTGACACTCGAGCTGCCACGCCCGCGCAGCGAAAACGATCCGCTGTTTCAATCCGCATTGGCGCAATTGCGCGCCTGCCTCGCACAGGCGCAGGAAGAAGTCCAGGTATGCAACGAAGTAACCGCCGGACCGCTTTGATCGCCTGGGGCATTGTGTTTTTTTTCCTGCTTTCGTGGGAAGCAGGCGTACGCCTGCTGGATTTGCCCGTTTACCTGCTGCCTTCCCCCAGCCATGTTCTAGTCACACTAGTGAAAAACGCAGCCATGTACGCCGACGCCTCACTGATGACGCTTGGCGAGGCGTTGATTGGCTTGTTACTGGGGTTGCTTGCCGGAGCAGCCATCGCTGTGCTGCTCACCCTGCTGCCCGGCATCGAGGATGGTGTGATGACCCTGGCGATATTAATCAAATCCACGCCGCTGGTCGCCATCGCCCCGCTGTTGACTTTGTGGTTAGGCTTCGGTGTGCTGCCAAAAATCATCATCACCGCCTTGCTGACCTTTTTCCCGGTGCTGGTCAACGTGTTGAGCGGGCTGCAGCGGGTCGATCAGCCTTTATTGGATTTATTCCATTCATGGCGGGCTTCCCGCTGGGAGGTTTTTCGTTATCTGCGCCTGCCGGGCTGCCTGCCCTACCTGTTCGCCGCGCTGAAGATCAGCGCGCCGCTGGCGTTGATCGGCGCGGTGGTCGCCGAATGGACCGGCGCATCGGGCGGGCTTGGCCGCACCATGTGGCTGGCTTACACCAATCTCAACTTACCCTACTTGTTTGCTGCTATTTTCATCCTGGCCGCGGCGGGCATGATCCTCTACCGCTTGCTGGCCTGGGCGGAAGTTCGGGCTGTATTCTGGCAGCCTGCCTCCCGCGAACCTTAATCTAATCCATGAGGTTTCTATGCGCCGCATCTTGTTGCTTCTGCTAACTGTATTGCTCGCCGCGTGTACGATCGCCACTCCTACCCAACCAGCGCCTTCGCCCGAGTCAATGACGATGACCTTCATGGCCGGTTACAAACCGCAAGCTAACCTGCCCTTCGTTGGGGTCTATGTTGCGCAAGATCAGGGGTTTTTTCTAGAAGAAAATCTGACTGTCACCATTGAGCATTCTGCCGGGCAAGGACAGCACCTGCAGCTGCTGGCTGCCGGCAAGGTCCAGGTAACCACCCAAGATGCTGCGGTGCTGCTCAAGCGTCGGGGAGACCCCGGCCTGCCGTTGGTATCCATCGCACTGATCGGTCAACGCGGTCAGCAGGCTTACGCGGCCCTGACCAGCTCGGGGATCAAGTCGCCAAAGGACTGGGAAGGTCGCACAGTGGGTTATAAGGGTACCCAGCCGCCCGACTTGCAAGCGATTATGGAAGCCGCTGGAGTTGACATCGACAAAGTGGCATCGGTCAATGTCGGCTTCGATCCGCGCCTGCTGACCGAAGGTAAAGTAGATGTCTATCCGGTTTACAAATCCAATGAGCCGTATTTGATCCACTCATGGGGTTATGACCTGACGCTATGGGAAGCCGCTGATTTCGGCGTGCCTAATCTTGGACTAACGTATGTAACCAGCGAGGAAATCCTGAAAAACGACCCGGAGTTGCTCATCCGTTTTCTGCGGGCTGCCCTGCGAGGGATCGATTACGCGCGTGAGCATCCGGATGAAGCTGTGCAAGCTGTGCTCCAATATACCGGGCCTGAGACAGACGCCGATCACATGCTTTTTATGCTCGAAAGTGAGCTGGTCGATGCGGTCAGTCCGGTTACGGAGCAATACGGATTAGGCTGGCAAACGCTCGAGCAGTGGCAAGCGCTGGCGGATATGTTGCAGAAATATGACGCGCTCCCCGCCCTGGATGTACAGCAAGCCTTTACAAATGAAATCCTGCGAGCCGCCCAGACCAGGTAGCGTTGGTTCCACCGAACAAATCGAAACAGGATAAACGTCAACCGCCGCCCGGACGATATACTATCTTACTTGTGGTAAACTAAGCAGCACATTTTAACGGGCGGAGCACGCAGCCCGCTGCCGGCGCGCCGGAGTCCGATTCCACGCCTCAAAGGTGCATCCACGTATTCTGAATCCGTGGAAGGTTACCCTGAAGTTGTTGGACGGAGTATAGAAGTATGCGTTGGGTCCGTGATTATAAACCGCAGCAAGAAGCAAGTCGCCTCTATAGACTGGCGCTGTGGATCACTGTCGGGGGAAATGTATTTCTGGCCGTGCTGAAGGGCGTCGCCGCTTACTTGAGCGGCAGTGTCGCGCTTTATTCAGACACCGCCAACTCTATCTCCGATGTCTTCTACTCGCTCTTAATGATTCTTGGCCTGTGGATGGCGCAGCGCCCGCCTGACATCTCCCACCCGCAGGGTCACAGCCGATTCGAGCCGCTGGTTGGGCTGATGGTTTCCTTTTCCATGGCCTTTGCCGGCTACGAGGCCGGCCGCGCTTCGCTGGAGCGCTTCCTGGCAGGCGGCACGGTTGTCGAACCAGGCTTACCTACCATTGTTCTGATCGTCAGCGTGGCAATTAAGCTGGCAATGTTCTACTCGATCAGTAAAATTGGCAGCCTCCTGTTCAGCCCGACCCTGAAGACCACTGCAAAAGATAATTTTAGCGACGTACTGACTTCGTCAGCCGCTTTTATCGGTGCATTTGGCTCCAGCCTTATTCACCCGCTGCTCGATCCGGTCGCCGGATTCGCGGTGTCACTGTGGATCTTTCGAGCAGCCTTTATGGCAGCCAAAGAAAACCTGTACTTTCTGACCGGCGGCGGCGCAGATGAAGAATTACGCCATAAGATCGTCGAAACTGCCCGAAGCGTCCCGGGCGTTTTACGGGTGCACCGGCTGATGACCGATTATTCCGGGCCGCGGCTGCTCGTCGATTTGCATCTCAACGTGAATGCCGATACGCCGTTGCGCACCACGCACAAAATCGAAAACGAGGTCATCCACCGCCTGGAAGCACTCCCGGAGATCGACCGCGCGTATGTACACATCGAGCCGGACGATATGCCGGATTAGGAGGCTGCCATGCGAATGTCGCTGCTATTTTCACAAACACTGCGCGAGGCCCCGGCAGATGCACAATCAGAAGGTTACGCCCTGCTGGTGAGGGCTGGCTTCGTCCGCCAGATGGCTGCCGGTATTTTTACCTTGCTTCCGCTGGCGAAGCGCGCCTTGCAAAAAATCGAGACCATCCTGCGCGAAGAGATGAAAGCCATCGGCGGGCAGGAGTTGAGCATGCCGGTCGTGCTGCCTGCCGATCTATGGAAAGAAACCGGACGCTGGTACAGCATTGGCGCGGAAATGGGCCGCCTGAAAGACCGCAACGACCGCGACCTGGCCCTCGCGATGACCCACGAGGAAGCGGTCTGCGATCTGGTCCGCCAGGAAATCCGCTCGTATAAGCAGATGCCGGCGCTGATTTACCATATCCAGACCAAATTTCGAGACGACCCGCGCCCACGCGCCGGGTTGATCCGCGTGCGCGAATTCATCATGAAAGATAGTTACAGCCTGGACACTGATTGGGACGGCCTGGACAGGCAGTACCGCGCTCATTACCAGGCGTACTTCAACATCTTCCACCGCTGCGGGCTGCCGGTCATCGCGGTGAAATCCGACACCGGCATGATGGGCGGCAAGCTTGCTCACGAATACATGTACCTGCATCCGATTGGCGAGGACACCCTGCTGCTTTGCGACCATTGCGGATACGCCGCCAACCGGCAGATTGCCCGTTTCCGCAAGACTGCCCTGCCAGCCGGGGAGCCGCTCCCCAGCGAGCCGGTACACACGCCAAACACCAAAACGATCGAGGATTTGGCGAAATTCCTCAACATCCCTGCCGCGAAAACTGCCAAAGCGGTCTTCATGACCGCTGTATTAAGCGAGGGGAATGTAGAGCGCGAGCAATTGATCATGGCGATTCTGCGCGGCGACATGGAGCTGAATGAAACCAAACTGGCGAATGCCATCCACGCCAAGGACATGCGCCCCGCCACCGAGGAGGAAATTTCAGCTTGCGGAGCGGTGGCAGGGTTTGCCTCGCCGATTGGGCTGCGCGACCTGATCGTCGCGGTCGATGATCTCATTCCGCTCTCGACCAACCTGGTGGCAGGCGCCAACCGCGCCGACTACCATCTGCGCAATGTAAATTACGGGCGCGACTACCAGGCGCAGATCATCACCGACTTGAGCGCTGCCCGTCAGGGCGATCCCTGCCCAAATTGCGGCGCTGAGCTGCGCGCTGAACGCGGCGTCGAGGTTGGCAATATCTTCAAGCTGGGCACCTGGTACTCGGAAGCGATGGGCTGCCTGTTCCAGGACCAGAACGGCGAAATGAAACCGGTCATCATGGGTTCCTACGGCATCGGCCTGGGGCGGCTGCTCGGCTGCGTGGCTGAGCAGTACCACGATGACCAGGGCTTGATCTGGCCGGTTTCGATTGCTCCATATGATGCTCACCTGGTGCTGCTGCGCGGCAAGGAGGACAATCATCCCGAGCTGGCAGCTGAAAAGTTGTATACCGACCTGCAAGCCGCCGGGATCGAGGTGCTCTTCGACGACCGCGACGAAAGCCCGGGGGTTAAATTCAACGACGCCGACCTGATCGGCCTGCCGCTGCGCATCACTGTTGCGCCGCGCTCGCTGCAAGCCGGCGGCTGCGAGTTCAAACGCCGCGACCAGGCCGGGCGTGAGCTGGTGCCGCTCGAGCAGGCTGTCGCCCGCGTGAAAGAGATCCTGACGGAATTACGCGCCGATCTCGAGCAAGCGGTCATACCGGTCGAATACCGCGAGTAATGCAGTCAAACGGGCGGTGGGTATCTACTCTGCCCTGTTCAGATGCTCCTGCAGGAATCGCTCGATTTGCTGGTAACAATTCGCCAGGTTCTCTGCCTGGCGGAAGCCGTGGCCCTCTCCTTCATAGATTTGGAATAATACCGGCACTCCCTGCGCGCGCAGGGTAGCCGCGATTTGCCGCGATTGCCCGACAGGCACGGCGGTATCCAGGCTGCCGTGAAATAGAGCCACCGGGTCTTTTATCTGATCCGAGTGGTAGAGCGGCGAGCGCTGCCGGTAGCGTTCTTCCGCTTGCGGCAGCAGGCCGACAGCCCGGTCCATGAAATGCGATTCGAATTTGTCGGCTACCAGGCCGGGATCCAGCAAATCCGTCACCGGGTAAAGGCAAATCCCCGCTCTGAACCTGCCGGGGTATCTTATCAGCGCGTTCAGCACGGTAAAACCGCCGGCGCTTCCGCCAAACAACACCAATCGCGAGCTGTCCGCCAATCCGCGCCTGACCATCTCCATCGCGCCGGAGACCACATCCTCCACATCCAGCTCGCCCCAGCGCCCGTTGAGTGCGTCTTGATAGGATCTGCCCAATCCGATGCTGCCGCGATAGCTGACTTCCAGCCAGGCATAGCCGCGCGAGGTGAAATACGGCGCTTCCCGCGGGAAATCCAGCCTGATCTGGTGCGTCGGACCCCCGTGGATGTTGACGATCATCGGCGGCGTGCCCTGCCCCTTGTATAACGGGTTAGCCGGCGGGAAATAGAAGCCGTGCAACTCTGATCCATCAAGGCTCTGCCAGCATACCTCCTCAGGCATCGAAAAATGACTGGCTGGCAGCGGCTGCGCATCGGCGCGCGCTACAATATGCCAGCGTTGCCCATCCCAGCGCATAATTCGTTCAGGAATCTGCGGCGAGGAAGCAATGACCGCCAGTTCGTCGCTAACCGGCGAAGCGCTGATCTGTTTCAGCCAGGTGCATGGCGCGATATCGATGGATCTTACCTTGCCCCCGTTAATTTCTATCGCCAGCAGCGATGCCCGTCCAGCATAATTCTGGATGGCAAAAATACGCTCGCCTGAGCAGCTCCAGGCTATGGTGCGCACACCCTGCACCCAGGCAGGAGTGCTTAATAGCAGCCGATCACCCTCCAGCAGCACGCGCTTTTCACCGCTGATTCGATCATAGAGCATTAGCGCTTCCCATTCTCCGCGGCTGGCGATGGTACTCAGCCAGCGTCCATCTGGCGAAAAGCAAGGTTGGGTAACATTTTCCTCGCCGCCAGCAACTTGGAATTTCTCCATCACTTCGGGCGGCTCTCCCGCTAATCTTGCCAGCATAATGCGCGTCGCATCCCAGGGCATGTTGGGATGATCCCATTCCACCCAGGCCAGCGCGCCGCCGTCTGGCGACCAGGCTGGCTGCATATAGAAATCCGCTCCTTGAACGAGTTTGCGCGGCCATTGCTCCGCTGCCGCATCAACCAACGCCAGCAGATCCTGCTGGCCATCGGAGTAGACATATACAACCCATTTGCCGTCCGGAGAAACTGCTGGAGCAGCCAGTGATCCAAATAGCGGGGCAAGCGGCTGTGGAACGCCTTCGAGCAGGCTGCGTCGGAAGAGCTGCCGCCCGCGATCGACGTAGGTTACCCACTCGCGGTCAAGGGTGAATTCTCCGCCGCCGTAGAGCACCCCGCCCCGGGCGGATTGTTCCTCCAACAGGTCCTGTTTTATCCCTCCCAGAGGCTGCTGCACCAGCATCCCCTGCCCGGAACGGCCCTCGACCCATACCAGCGCCTGCCCATCCGGCGTCCATTGCACATCCTCGAACCGAAGGCGCTGCCCCAGCCACTCCGCGGAGATCTGGCTGGGCCAGGTTCCAAAACGATCGATTTGCTTGGATTTCTCCATTCTTGCTCCTTAAATAACACGAGGTTCAAACGTTTTGAATCGTCTAAACCCCGTTACGATTGCAATGGTTTAAAGATGCGGTTCGAATTTCTCGATTAATTTCGGCAGCGGGATGAAACCTGTCACCCGTTGGCGTTCCTCGCCGCCGATGAACATAATCAAAGTAGGCACACTCATCACGTTGTAGCTGATCGCCAGGTCTGAGCTCTCATCCACATCAACTTTCGCCAAACGCACACGGTTTCCAAACGCCTGGTTCAGTTTTTCCATTTCCGGCTCGAGACGCTTGCACGGAGCGCACCAGACCGCCCCAAATTCTACCAGAATGGGCTGCTGCGAATTGAGCACCTCCTCATCAAAATTACCGCTATGAATTGACTCTAAGTTCATCTAACCCTCCAGGATGATTCGCGTTTTGAACAATCTCCCCTGACGCTCGATTGTAACCCTAGAATTAGTATAGCCGATGGCGCCGGATTTGTCATTAACCAAAAACCTTTCAGGTTTGATCTCGCAGAAAATCATTTAAAATCCTCATTTCACGGGTAAAATGATCTCATCAGTTATTTCTAGGTTTAGATGATGACGCAATTTCCTCGATCCCTCTCTCTGATCCACGGCAGGTTCGATTTTCCGGTCTTCTTGCCGGATGCGACCTTCGGCGCGGTGCGCACAGTCGATTCAACCGACCTGATCGGCATTGGCATTCAGGGGGTGGTGATGAACACATTCCACTTGATGCAGCGTCCCGGCTCGAGCACCATCCAGGCGCTTGGCGGCTTGCACAAAATGAGCGCCTGGCCGCGCCCGATCATCACAGATTCAGGCGGTTTTCAGGCTTACTCGCTCATCCGGCAAAATCCCAGGTTTGGCAAAATGGACGAGCGCGGGATTACCTACCTGCCAGAGTCGGGCGCCCGCAAGTACCTGCTCTCCCCGGAAAAAAGCGTACAATTGCAGCTAAGCTATGGCGCTGACGTGGTCATCTGCCTGGACGACTGCACTCATGTAGATGCTCCCCGTTCGGAGCAGGAAATCTCGGTGGCGCGCACCGTCGCCTGGGCTAAACGCGGCAAGACTGAATTTAACAAGCTGGTCAGCCAGAAAAAGTTGGCGCCTGAGCAAACGCCGCTGTTGTTCGCGGTGATCCAGGGCGGCGGCGAGCTCGATCTTCGCCGGCGCTGCGCAGAGAGTCTGCTCGAGCTTGGCTTCGACGGCTACGGCTTCGGCGGCTGGCCGCTCGACAGCCAGGGCGCCCTGCTGACCGATATCCTGGAATTTACTCGATCGCTGGTACCCGCTCGATACCCATTCCATGCGCTCGGCATCGGCCATCCCCACAACCTGGTCGCCGGCTACCGCCTCGGTTACGGCCTTTTCGACTGCGCCATGCCAACCCGTGACGCGCGTCACGGACGGCTGTACGCATATACCGAAGATAACAACTCCTTGAGCGGTGACTGGTTGAAATACCTGTATATTAACGATGAGCGACACGTCAAATCCAGCCGCCCGGCCGACGAGGGCTGCGACTGCCCGCTCTGCAGCCAGTACTCGCTGGGTTACCTGCACCACCTCTTCAAGCTCAACGACAGCTTGTACCTGCGTCTGGCCAGCCTGCACAACCTGCGCTTCATGACCCGCCTGACCGAACGACTCGCCAGGGAGGCATGATGAACCCGTCTGATGCGGTCGCTGCCCTGGTTAGCGCAGTTTGCAGCCACTCAAAATATGCTGCCATCGATCATGATCTGATTTACAGGCTGGCTGAAAAAGAACTGGCCAAGGGGCGCTCGCCGAAGGAAGCGCTCAAAGCCGTGCGCAGCAAGTTGCACCAAATTGGCGGCGCGTATCAGGGACAGCTTATTGACTATACGCAATGGGCAGAACGCCTTGACCGCCTGCCGAACGACCTGCACCACCCGCTCACCCTCCAATTTTGCCGCGAGATGATGCCCCTGCACGCCTCCACTGACGAGCGCCTGCCATTCATCGACCGTTTCTACCAGGAAATCCTGACTGATCTGCCGCACGCCCGCTCGATCATCGATCTTGCCTGCGGTTTGAATCCGCTCAGCCTGCCCTGGCTGCCGCTGAGCCCTGACGCGCAGATCACCGCCTGCGACATCTACACTGACATGCTCGCCTTCCTCGAGTGCTTTTTCGCGCACTTTGGGCTGAACGCCCGCGCCGAAACCTGCGACCTGATTCACGCCGTCCCGCAACAACCCGTCCAATTGGCGCTGCTGCTCAAGACAATCCCCTGCCTGGAACAGGTCGATAAAACCATTGGACGACGCCTGCTTGAACAAATCCAGGCGGAGGTTCTGCTGGTATCCTTTCCCGTCCACAGCCTGGGCGGGCGCAGCAAGGGCATGCTGCAATTCTACGAAAATAATTTCAGGCAGCTCGCCGCTGATTTACCCTGGCGAATTACCCGCTTTGAGTTCGCCAGCGAGCTCGTCTTTCGTCTGGAACGCGGCTGAACCTTCTTACAGAAGCATGCACCAAGCATTCACAAATGCGTAAGGGCGAACCATTGCTTCTACCGCTTAACATTGAACGGTGGAACAATCCGCCTCCATTTGATTGCGGTAAAATGAATGCAGAGAACTTAAAAATTTCATGACCAAGGAAAATATGCGGGTGAAAACCTTGCTCGAACCGCCCGAAGCCCTGCTGCAAGAGCTGCTGCGCGAGGTGCGCTCCTCGCGTAAATACCGGGACTTGGATATTCCCGAAGAGACCCTGCGTGACCTGCTGACCCAGGCGCTCGAACGCCAGCCCAACTCTAAAGCTGCCTTAAAAGTCGTGCGCGAGAAGTTGCACAACATCGTCGCGCCTTATCTTGGCGACCCGGATTACCCTCAGGCATCTCGCGACATGGCGGCCGCCTTTGCCTCCGAACAGTCTGAGAGCGTACGCGCCGCCTGCCTGAAACTGCTCCAGGCGCACGCCTCGACCCGCGAGCGCATCCCTCTGCTCGATTCCTTCTACCCGCGCCTTTGGGAGGTCACCGAACTGCCGTCCTCGCTGCTCGACCTGGCCTGCGGGCTGCATCCCTTCAGCCTGCCCTGGATGGGATTATCTAAAGAGAGCCAGTATTACGCCTACGATATCCACGCTCCGCGCATAGCGCTGATCAACGAGTTTTTCCAGTTGGCTGCCCAAACAGGCGCTGCATTCAACCAGGATATCCTCGTGCAACCGCCGCAGCTCCAGGCGGATGTAGCCTTATTTCTCAAGGAACCTTACCGGTTCGAAAAGCGCCAACGCGGCTGCAACCTGCCTTTCTGGCAGGCGCTGCAGGTGCGCTGGCTGATCATATCTTTGCCAACCGCCAGCCTGCGCGGGAGCCGCGACATTCTCGAACGGCAGCGCCGGATGATTTATAACATCCTGCGCGAAACGGATTGGCCTGTGACCGAAATCCCATTCGACAACGAATTGGTCTTCTGCATCCGAAAAGATGGCTAAGAAAAAACGCGCCCAACCCGTCATAACCGCCCGCCAGGCTCAAGCTGAAGCGCTCGAGCGCTTCCGCTGCCTGCTCGATGAGCGCAGCTTTGCTGCTTTGCTGAATGAGATACAGCAACCGCTCTACCCGGCGCTGCGCATCAATCCCCTCAAGACCAACACCGAGGAATTTCTTCACACGGCGGAACGCTATGGCTGGAATCTAACGCCTATCCCCTTTTGCCCTACCGGCTGGTGGGTCACTGCCAGCGCTGCGCCCATCAGCCAGACGCTTGAGCACCGCATGGGGCATTACTACATCCAGGAAGCCGCCTCGATGCTGCCGGTCGAGCTGTTCGAGCTCTCGCCCGATAAGCCCGCGCTGATCCTGGACATGGCAGCTTCGCCCGGCGGAAAGTCTACCCACCTGGTCAGCCGCACCCTCGACCGCGGATTGGTAATCGCCAACGACTCCGGGCTTGAGCGCATCACCGCATTGCGGCTGGTTTTGCAGACCTGGGGCGCAGCCAATGCGGCTGTTACGCGTTTCCCAGGTGAAAAATTCGGGCGCTGGTTTGCGGAGACCTTCGACCGCGTGCTGCTGGATGCGCCTTGTTCGATGCAGGCGCTGCGCTCGACCGATACCCATCCGATGCGCACCATCTCGACCCGCGAACAGTCCGCGCTGGCACGCCGCCAGGTTAATCTGCTCGCGTCGGCCCTGTCCGCGGTGAAAATTGGCGGGCAGGTGGTTTACTCGACCTGCACCCTTACCCCGGAAGAGAATGAAGCCGTCCTCGATGAGCTGTTGCGCCGTTTTCCCGGCGTATTTTCAATCGAGGATTTGTCCGCCCGGCTGCCTGCGCCCGCCCCGGCGCTCCCGCGCGCCTATGGACATGAATTTTTCCCCGAGGTGCAGCGAGCTGCGCGCCTGTGGCCGCATATCTATCACACCGCGGGTTTTTTCGCCGCGCTGATCTGTAAAACAGCGCCACTGGCGTTCCCTGCGGAATTCCCGCCTGCGCGTCCTCTGCGCGATACCGGGCAGGAGCCGCTCTCCGCAAACCAGACCAAACGCTTCTTGCACGACTTCACCGCAAGATACGGCCATCATCCGGCAGAAGTTCTCGAAACCCAGCGGCTGGTTCTATGGCGCAGTCCGCGGGCGATCTACGCTGTGCCGCAGACCTTCCTCGAGCGCTTTGCCACTCTGCCCTGTCAATTGCTCGGGTTGAAAATCGCCGAAGGCGGGTTAGAAAACTGGGCGCTTGCGCACGAATGGTCAGCGCGTTTTGAGCGGTATTTTTCAGCCGGCAGAATCAAACTGCCGACGGACAATCTTGAAGCCTGGCTGCGCGGCGAAGACATCCCCTGGCGCTCAGACGATCCTGCTACCGGAGAAGTGGTCGTTGTCTTCGACACGGATGGGCGATTTATAGGCCGCGGGCGGATTCTCCACGGATTGTTGAAGAATCTGCTCCCGCGCCGGCTCATTTGAGTCGATTACTCTTCCTTTTTCAGCGTCCGCGTGGCCGCATCAATGTGCCAGATTCCGCCGGCAGCATCGACCAGCTCGACCTTCCCATCCGGCAGCCATTTGCTGGCGACGAACACCCGCTCGTCCTGTTCCACCAGCGCCACCAGATTTCCAGTATCGACATTCATGCGATAGACCGAGCTGCTGTCAGGTGGTCCGCAGGGATTGAACATAACCGTAAACGCCAGCATCTTTCCATCCGGCGACCAGATCAGCTTCCCCGCCTGCCAATCACCCTCGATGAAATCCAGCTTGCTCTGCGCAATTTGCGCGCCCGAAAAGTCGCGCAGAGCAATGACCTTATCACTCAGGATAGCGATCCGCTGACCATCCGGCGAGGCTTGCAGTTCTCCGTAGGTCTGACCGGAGATTTCGCGCACATAGCCGTCTTCCAGATTGACCTCATATAATCCATTTTCGTTGCCGAAAATTAAGCAGCCCTCGGCAACCGCTTGCTCGCTGAAATACAAACGGCGCGAATCCTGCCGCCAGTGCAGGTTGGCGGGGATGGTATACCCCAATCCCCAATCAGACCACTTGTCCAGCACTGTCCAGTTCAGCGAACCGTCGTATTTCATTACTTCCAGGCGGACGTAATACTGATCGCCTGTGGTTACTCCATTCTTATCGAAGGGATAAGCCACCTGAACCTGAGCTGTCCAATTGCCATCTGGCGAGATCGAAAACCAGGAATCGCCGGTCATTTGAGTCAAATCGATCGGCGGCAGGCGGGTCGCTGAGATCGCCGTCTGTTGCGCATCAGCAGGGGTAGGGGTAAGCACCTCAAGGGCGCGAGCGCCGGTTGCGACAGGCGCCTGGACGATTATTTCCGCTGCGGGAGTGAGCACGACGGTGGGTGCGGCGGACTGCTGGCATGCTGCCAGTCCCAGGACAACCATAATCATGCATAGAGGTACCCAAGACTTTCCCATTTACCAATTCCTTTTGCCGGAAAATATTGCGATCAAATAGTATATCTGATTTTACTGAATAATCGGAGATGGTTCAACCAGACCAGGTCAATTCAGCCGGTCTTCGAATGCCGCCAGGATGCGCGCAGCAGCCACCACTGCCGCGGTTTCCATCCGCAGCGTGCGCTTGCCGAGGCTGAAGGTCAGCCAGCCGAGTGTTTCAGCCGTCTGAACCTCGTCCGTTGATAACCCGCCCTCCGGGCCGATTAGCAGCGCGATGCGTTCCATCCCCATGCAATCCAACAACGCTGTAGTCAATCCCCGCTTGTTCTCATTTTCCCAGGCCTGAAAACAGGCTTGATGCCCGGCGATTCCATGCTTAAGCGCCTGTTCGAGCGTCATAACCGGCATTATCCCGGGTACCCGCCCGCGCCCGGATTGCTCCGCGGCTTCACGCACGATGCGCCTCCAGCGTTCCATCTTCTTTTCCAGGCCAGCCTGGTCGCGTACCAAGCTGCGGCTGGAGATGACCGGCACAAACTCCGCCACGCCCGTCTCGGTGCATTTTTGCAGGATCCATTCGAGCTTTTCACGTTGGGTTAAACACAGATACAGGCTCAACCGGACTGGCGGCTCTCCTTCCGCTGTCCGGCTCTCGCGGATAATACCCCTGACATCTTTAGCGGCAACCGAAACCAGCTCGACGCAATATTCGCTGCCAAGATTGTCCAGCACAATGACCATCTCGCCTGGTTTCAGACGCAGAACTCGCGCGATCTGGTGTGAAAATTCCCCCGGAAAGATCACCTCTCCAGCCTGGATTACCTCCGGTGGAAGAAAAAAACGGTTCATGAATAAGGGGCTGTGATTATCCAGCGCCCGTCCCGCGCAGGCGTGGATCCAGCGCATCGCGCAGGCCGTCGCCCAGCAGGTTAAATCCAAGCACAGTCATCATGATCGCTACGCCCGGGAAGAACACCAGGTGGGGAGCGTTAAAAATACTGTTGCGCTCTTCGCCTAGCATCAGTCCCCATTCCGGGCGCGGCGGCTCGGCGCCCAATCCCAGGAAAGACAGCGCAGCAGCATCCAGGATGGCTGTGGCAATGCCGAGCGTGCCCTGCACGATCAGCGGCGTCCAGGAATTGGGCATGATATGGCGGAACAGCATCCACGTCTGCTTAGCGCCAATCGAACGGGCGGCAATGATAAAGTCCTGTTCTTTAATTGAAATCACGGTCGAGCGTACCAGGCGCGCGAATCGAGGGATGGATACAATGCCAATTGCCAGCAACGCATTGATCAGCCCAATTCCTAACGCACTGACGATGGCGATCGCCAACAGCAGACTGGGGAAAGCCATCAAGATATCCATTGCCCGCATCAAGAGATCGTCGATCCAACCGCCGATAAATCCGGCAAAGGCACCGATCAATCCGCCGATAATGATTGCGAAGGAAATCGTCGCCAGACCGACCTGCAGCGACAGCCTGGAGCCGTAAATCACCCGCGAGAATAGATCACGGCTGTTACCGTCGATGCCGAAAATATGCTCCGGGCGGTCATCAGGGCAGCCAAATAGATGAATGCAAGGCGATTCGCGGCGCTGCACGTCCCTCAGCACCTGGATTGGATCATACGGCGCAATTTGCTTGGCAAAGATTGCGCAAATAACCAGGATGCCAAGAATAACCATCCCAACCTGCGCAGAGCGGTGATGCAACAACCGGTACAGCGACTCGCGGGCTGGCGATTCGTGGATGACTTCGATCTCTCGAGTAATTCTAGCGATGTTGGCGTCCATAGTCGATTACTCCAGCCTGACCCGCGGATCGAGATATGCGTAGGAGACGTCCACAAGCAGATTGACCATGACAAAAATGATGGCGATGACCAATGTGAAGCCCTGCACCACCGGGTAATCTCGCCCGAGGATGGATTGCACCAGCATGGTGCCGACCCCCGGCAGCAAAAAGACTGTTTCGGTCAGCACAGCTCCTGAGAGCATCGCGCCAGTTTCGATGCCTATGATGGTTATGACCGGGATCATGACATTGCGCATGGCGTGCCGGCGCACGACGCGGCTTTCGCGAGCGCCTTTGGCGCGAGCGGTGCGAATGTAATCCTGCTGCATGATCTCCACCAATGTAGAGCGGGTCATGCGCGCGATGATCGCCAGCGGGATCGTGCCAACCGCTACGGAGGGCAAAATCAAATGCCGCAGGGCGTCTTTTAACTGCGCCCATTCTCCGATGACGATGCTATTAAAAATGGCTGAATTGGAGAGAAAATAAATCAGCCACCTTTTGAAGCCGGTGAGATTTTCCATGCCCCAATATGCTGATAATTGCTGCAACACGACAGTCGCAGAAAGACGCCCGGAAGGGGGCAACTCGAGGAATGTCCCTTTCAACGTCAGAGCGAATAGATAGGCAAGCAGCAGACCCAGCCAAAAAACAGGCATGGATACGCCAATATTGGCGATGACCATGGTGAATGTGTCGGCGATGCTGTTTGGTCTGAGCGCTGACAGAATCCCAAGCCCGATACCGACCGTTGTTGAAAACAGCATGGCAAACAGGGTCAATTCAATGGTCATCGGCAGCCGCTCGGCGATGACATCCGTGACCGGGCGACTGAAACGAATCGAATCGCCAAAATCGCCCGAGCCGATATTGACCATGTATCGGAAAAATTGCACGAAGACGTTATCGTTAAGCCCGTAGCGCTCGCGAAATGCATTGCATTTCTCCTCAGTGGCGCGCTCGCCGAGCATGGCCTTGCAAGGATCACCCGGGATAGCACGCACGATGATGAAGGTGATCAACAAGATGCCGATGGCTACCGGCAGCAGTAAAATAAATCTTCGAGCCAGAAACCGCAGCATGGGATTTCTCTCTTTAGTCCAATGGGAATTTCAGAATCATACAATAATCTGGCTTGAGCCAATCACCTGACGGTGAAAGCTATATATGCAAACATATTTTACTTGGTTGTTTACAGTTTTTGCATATCTTCATAAACGATTTACAAAAATGGGCAGGTCGGGCTGATTGCCTGCCTGCCCATTTCATTAACAATCCGATTTACTCGGCGGGTGCGTTAAGGAACTTATTGAAGAACGCAGTGAAGTACTCAAAGGAACCAGTGCGGCCGACATGGTTGGGGCTCGCGGCATCCCATAATGCAACGTAGGTTGCTACCACGTCGTTGGCGTCTAACAAACTGCCGTCATGGAACTTGACCCCTTCGCGCAGGGTGAATGTCCATTCCGTTCCATCCACGTTGGCTGACCATTCGGTGGCAAGCCCTGGTTCGACCTCAGTGCCGCCAACCTTGATACCCAGGAGTGGTTCATAGATTTGCTCGCAAGCGCGCAGCGACTCACCGTCGGTTTCATCCGAGCACCACAGTGCAGCCGGCTCGCCGTTCTGCATCCAGACAATCGTATCCGTGCCTGGATCCATGACCGAAAAGAGCTCGTTGCTCAACGGGCTGGAATGGGCACCCTTGACAGATGCCTTGAAGGCCGTCGCCGAGGTAGCGTGAGAGACAGGGATCATGGGTACATACTCTTTCAACAGTGCGTTGACCTTATCATACAGAACCTGGCGTTCCACCGGATCGCCAATCTGTCCTGCAGCGCGGATGTTTTCAACGATGTCTGGGAAGAGCGGGCCAAATTGCAGGTTCGTGTCAGCCGCAAAGTGATAGTCGTAGAAGTTGGTCGCGCCGGGATAATCGGCAGTCCAGCCCAGCATATAGAATCCTTCAAGCCCATCAGAAGTTGAGTCGATGAAAGCTGTCGATTCCATCTGGTTGAGTTTGACGGTGATGCCAACCTCTGCCAATTGAGCCTGAATTTCTTGCGCGATCTTGTCAGGCGTGGCCAGGTAAGGCCGTACGACATTACGGAAGGACAAGGTGATTTCAAGCCCATCCGCATAGCCTGCTTCAGCTAACAACTCTTTAGCCTTCTCTGGGTCGTAGGGATACCATTCGTCCTTCTCGTTATGGCCAGGGACAATGGAAGGCGGCACGAAATCCTTGGCCAATAACGAGCCAATCGGCTGGTATTGGTCGACGATTCGCTGGCGGTCGATCGCATAAGCGATTGCTTTGCGGACAAGCGGATTATCGAATGGCGGTAATGCAACCTGGAATCCGAGATAGAAGATTGTTATCGGCATGCGCGGGTAAAGCGCCAGATTTGAGTCGCCTTCTATCGTCTCAAAATCTTCAGGCAATGGATTATCGATGCCATCTGCCTGACCGGATTGCAGCTCGAGCAGGCGTTGTGCAGCCTGTTCGGACCAGCGGAAGATCAGGTTCTGTGCAAAGGCTTTTTCTCCCCAGTAATCCGGATTGGCCTCATAGATGATCCGATCACCGCGAACCCATTCCTTGAGTTTGTAGGGTCCGGTCCCGACCGGGACATCGCTCATCTTGACCGCATCGCCATTATTCGTATCCATGTTCTCCTTACTGGTGATCGAGAACACAGAAAACGCTACTTTGGCGAGAAAGTCTGGATCCGGGTAGCACAGGCTGAATTTGACTGTGTACTGATCTACCGCTTCGATGGATTTGAACTCGCCGCCGTAATCGCAGTTAGGCGCCTCGACCTTCATTGGCTCAAACACTGCCACCGGGGGTTCGGTCGGTTGCGGTACTTCAGTTGGTACAACCCCTGGGGCAGGGGTTTCAGTTTTTGTAACGCAGCCAGCCAGGATCATGCTGGAAACCACAACGAGCGCAAAAAGCGCGTAAAACAAACGGTTTTTCATTTCTCCTCCTTTGGGGATAGTTATCCGGCTATATTAAAAAGGTCATATATGTCAAATTTCTTACAGGCGCCTCCTCGGAAATTATTGATTCTGTTACAAGGTTGAGTTTTAATGTATATCAATCGAGTTTGAATGTCAAGCAGTTTTAATCGAATCTAGAATTAATGATACGGTCAATCACTCTTTTACCGATTCCTCTGTTCTTGCTGTTCCTGTCTGCCCTTCTCCGCTATAATATCAGGCGGAATGGATAAACTGATCAAAGATGTC
>JAXDCA010000082.1:0-7735 GCA_034678305.1 Bellilinea sp. | reverse complement strand
ATCACGATGCAGTCGGGGCAGGCTTTCCAGGCCAGTACCTGCGAGACCGGCATGCCAAGGTCTGCGCAGGCGTCGATCAACCGGGAGTATTCGCTGTCTTTTTTTGCTGAGCCGGCTTTTCGGGTTGTTTTTTGACGTGGTTCAGGCATGGATTTGATTCCTTGTTATCGATGGTCAGGATGCAGTCCGCGCAGGGATTCAACCCCCCTTGCGGCCGGCATCCTCGATGGCGACGCCGGTGCTGTAAACAGCCAGCGCAGCGATCAGCGCCTGCACAGCCTGCCAGCCGTCCATCTGCCCGCTGGAATAGCCGGCAGCGATGGCAACCAGGGCTGCCAGAAGTACCCAGAACTTGCGTGAGCGCAGCATTAACTTAATCTGCTGCCAGAAAGTCAGAGTTGCATTCATTTAATTGATCCTCCATTTTTTGGGTGAATTTCGGGGTGAGCCAGCCAGAGCCGCTCGAGCATTTCTTCAGGCTGGATGTTGATTGTGGATTTTTCCTGAGAATCCATGCGGCACCAGGCTTTGAGTTGAGACAGGTCGCCGTTAAAAAAATTCAAATCAAGCGGCGAATGGGCTCCGGGCAGCATAAACTTGTCCGCGCTGAATTGCCAGAAACGCCATTGCCGGCAGCCAGCCGGCAGTGACGGCCCGTTGATGCGCGGGAAGTGCCCGCGCAGCTGTTCCCAGCTGCATGTCACTCGCCCGCTGCCGTAAGGGTAGTGAGCCAGCCACAGGTCCCATTGGGGCAGCCAGGCGAGCATCTGCGGGGCGTATTCGCGCACGAAACTGGCGCGGGTATAGATCAATACCGGCAGACCGCTGCGCGCTTTGATCTCAGCCGCGGTGGTCAGCGCGTTCTGGCTGATGCGGCTGCCCGGGATGAGGCGGGTAACGCGCTTGTTCTGCCATTCTGTCCAATCCTGCCAGTATTGTTCTACGTCGACCGCGGCAAAGGCCAGCGGCTTGCCGGCTATGGCAGTCAGGAAGTTCTCGGCTTGCGGCTGGTCGTCATGAAGCGGATCACACCAGTGATATGCCGCGCAGATCAATCCAGCCGCCGAGGCGCCTTGCAGGTGCTGCTCGAAGCGCAAGTCGCGCGTCGATCGACCCTGGGAGGCTTTGAGGATGGCAAACTCGATCCCGCCGGCTTTCAGCTGCTGCCAGTCGGGATGCAAATCCCAGCGGCTGGCGTCGATTCCAAGGGTGTAAGTCATGGTTGTGCTGTCCCTGTTGTCCTTTTACCTTCTTTGTCATTCCGAGCGAAGCGAGGAATCTTTTCCATTTTCATTTAAGATTTCTCCTCGCTTCGTTCGTCTAAATGACAATATCCTTCTGAGAGAGAGTATTCTTTGTGGTGAAGCAAACTCCCAACGCGCGTGGAGATTGCTTCGTCGTTTCGCTCGTCGCAATGACAATGGATGCCGACTAGACCACATTCGCCTTATAGAGCGGGCGGTAATCGGCGACAAAGACGCTCAGCCAGTGGCGCACCTTCATGCGCACTTCGTCGTTGGTGAACAGCGCCCCGCTGGTCTCCGCGTCAGAGATGAAGATTTCGGGCAGCAAGCCGAAGCGCTCAGCTACGATGATGGCCGGCGCCAGACGCGGATCAGCGACGGCGGCCCAATCCTCGGCGTCGCTGAATTCCGGGCAGGTGATCACATCGCCCATCTCGCCGCGCTGCATGTTCTCGGAGAAGATGGTGGCCTCGCGCTCGAAGGCCGGGTAGAGGATGCGCATGGCGGTCAGGCGCAGCGAGCGCGGCACCAGGCAGTAACGCGCATCCAGCGCCAGTTTGGGCGCCGTCCCGCCGCTGGCCAGCAGCATCGGCTGCTCGTAGATTGCCTGGCTGGCGGCTTCCCAGCCCTCGGATGAGAGCGCTGCGCTGCCCAAATTGCCGTGATTGCTGGCATCGAACACATTGAATCCATCCGCCATCTGCGGGCCCGCGCCGCTGTTCGCGGTGAACACCGATCCAACCAGGGCTGAGATACGCCGCAGCGCCGCGGATGCCAGCTTGTATGGGTATTGGCGCAGCTTATGGGTCTCGTCGCGCTCGAACATCTCCAGTGTCAGGCCGATATAGCCGCCGTACTTGGTCCAGCTTGCGGTTTCGGACGAATCTTTGACCTCCAACTCGGTGTATGGATCGCCCTCAGCCACGCTTGGCAGCACGGTCACCTCGCCAACCAGTACGCCGCTGATGGCGTGCAGGCTGGTGAAGTGCTCGACTGAGACAACCGGCTCCCACCAGCGGTAACCGCTGCGGCCAAGATCCTGCCAGCCCATCACGATCAACTTGTTGAGCGCGTTCTTCAACAAACCGGGCAGACTGGCGGTAGTCGCTAGCGCCGACCGCTCGGGGTAATAGCCGCCGTAAAAGCTGTGATCGCCGGTCAACAGCGTGTACAGCTCGCGGATGCCGGACAAACGCGCGGCATGCACGCTTTTCAATCCATCCGGGCGATCGGCGCCGAGCAGGTCGAAAGCTGCCGCGGTCAACTGATCCTCGCTGGAAACCATGCCGCTGATCCGGCCGGGTCCCTGCACGACTGCGCCAGCGCCAAGCTGCGCCGCCAGGCTGCGCCCGTCCTGGATGGCCGCCTGCAACTCAGCCGGTTCGAAGGTCTTGCCGCTAAATTGTGCGCGGATGCGTTCCGCGAGCGGCGCGGGCAATTGCGCCGTGCTCAGGCTTTGCTCCAGCAGACAGGAGCACATCTCCGCGCGCAGATCGCGCGCCTTCTCCAGCTCGGCTGCGGCGGACTGTGCGGTTTCCGCTGCCGGCGGTTGGATATTGCGAGTCTGTTCGTCCATGATTGTTTTGCCTCCTTTGGATGCTTGTTTGGTTTGTTGGTTGAGCGCGCGCAGGAATGCCCCGCCGCGCGCGGGATTCATGACGACATCTACCGAGAGCACGCGCAGGATTTTCCTTATCCTGCGACCGTCGGCGCTGAAGACGATATCAGCCGAGAAGCCGACGTCCGGTTTCGCTTCACTGGTCAAAGCTGCCTGAGCGAGCTGCTCGAGCACCGGCCCGCCTGGACCGACCGCCTTCAGCGTCAGGCGGATGCCCTGCCTGGCCTCGTCCCAGACCGGAGAATGCAGCACGCCGGCCAGGTCGCGCACGCTGTGACCCCACAGAGAGTGGTCGAGATAGCATTCGCGCCCGTCCCACAGCGGGAGCGATTCGCGCAGCGCGCAGTCGGGGAACTCCCAGCCGTTGCCGCTGCCGGCGCTGATTGCCAGGATTTCGAACCTGCCGCCGCGCGGCGCCGCTGATAGGAGTATGCGTTCCTGGATGGTTTCACCGGTCATGGCCGCCTCCTTCGGATGGATTGGTTTGCGCTGACAACGGAGTTTGAAGTTCGTTCTTTCCGCGGGCAAGCAGATCGTTCACATCCGCCACCTCGCCAAAGAAGCGGTAGGCCAGGCGCAGCATTTCAGCGTCATCGATCAACTCGCGGTCGCGCAGCTGCGCCAGCACGCCGATCATGTGCCGGGCGGCCAGTCCCAATTGCAAATTGTCGCGCGAGGACAGGTCGGCGCCGTGAACTTCGATCTGAGCCTTGGGATCCACCCGCCCCCGTATATTCTGTCCTCGTTCGGTCAATGCGCGGCGGTTGAGAACCACCCGCAGCACATCCGTCAACAGCCAGAGGAAATGCGCCTGGCGCTGCTCGAAGCGGCGGTAGGTCGGCCCGCCAGCGGCTTCTGCAGTGGTGCGCGTGGCTGATTCAGGCTCAGCCAGAAAGTGCAGCGGCAGCCCGGCGCCGGCAGCGATCATTTTCTTCAACGCCAGGCCGTCGGCATTGGCCTCGTCCGACTCCAGGCGCGGGTTAATCACCTCCCAGCTTTCGCTCTCGTCCGTCACCAGGATCGAGCCGGGCGAGGGCGGGGCGGCGTTGAGTTTTTGCTGGCGCGCCAGGCGCTCGCTTTCGCTGGTAAAGCGCGCCTTGACCACGTATAGAAAAGCTGTGCGGAAACGGTTCAGGCGGGCGCGGTCCTCCAGCCAGTTGGCGTAACGGCTTAACCAGCGCAGCACTGGTCCCAAATCCGGTTCGCCCCACAGCGCCCCGGTCGGGCGGTTGACCGTATAGTGCAGCATCACCGCCGGGAGACTGCCGTCCGAATTACAAAAATCGTTGTTGACGTCGTATGCCGGCCACGGCTGCGGCTGGAGTTGTTCCAGCGTGGCGCGCGGCAGGAAAGCCAGCGCCTGCTCCACGTCGTTTGGGCGGTGCTGGATCTCGGCGATGTCGCTGGCCGGAACTGCGCGGACGTAACTCATCCCGGACGGGTCGGTCGAGAGCAGCACGAACAAGTTTCCGCTGAGCGAAAGCTCGTTGCACCACTCGCAGACGCGCACCGCCATGCGGTTGAGCGGGTGATTCCAAAATGATTCGAGGAATCGGGCGGTCGGCGGATGTTTGCAATGCAGGCTGACCCCGCTTCCGACCACGTACTGGGTGGTCAACTCGATCAACCGCCGCGCCAGTGGATTCAATCGCCAGGCCTCCAGCGATTGCTTCAGAAGCGTCTGCCGGTCGGGCGTAAGCCGGTCGCGCGGGTTGCCATCCAGCGCGTGGCTGCCGAGCAGAAAGGTCGCGTCGCTTTCCTCGGCCAGCCCGGCGCGCACTTGCCGGCGGATTTCCGCCGCGAACAGGCGTTTCACCAGGCTGGACCAGATGGTAGATTGCATGTTGCCTCCTTGAGATGGATTCCAACACCGCGGTCAAAAACCGCTGTCTAACTCTTGCAGGGGATCACGCCCCGGCACAATCAGGGCCGGAGTTCCCTGCGTCCAGTTTTGATTCTCCAAAACAGCGCACAGCGCTGTGGAGAGCAGCAGATCATCGTGCACCAGCTCGCCGCTGGCAGGGTTGCGCGTGCCGTCTGGCACGCCCCAGCGCATGCGCTTCTCCGGCCCGGGTAAAATATGGTACTGGCAGAATTGCAACTGGGCTTGAAAGCAGTCCGCCAGCGGAACCGCTTCTCCGGCTGGCTCCTTCCAGCGCCCGCTATCGACGATGGCCAGGAAATCCCATCCGAGCTTGCTCTTGCTGGAAGCGTTGAATTGGAAGGAAATTACCCGCCCGGGCAGCGCGCGGCTGAGGAAAGCCGCCAGTCCGGCGCCAACGCCGGTGGCGTCAACCACCAGGCAGCGCGCCCGCCAGGTTTCTGCCAGCGCGAGCAGCTCGGCGTACAACCGGTCGTGCTTCTCTCCAACCCATTGACGGCGCAGCACGCAGCGATAAGTCGGCGCGCGCAAGATCAGGTCGCTCAGCGTGGATGCGTCCACCTCGACAACGGTCAGCGCGGTGGCGTCACGGCTGGGATTGCGCAACGCTGAGAATTCACCTGAATATTCCTCCAGGATGGCCTCATCCTGGCCTGCCACGTCCAGCAGCATGGCGTAGATGCGGTCCGGCTGAGGGGCGTCCAGTGCGGAGTGATTGCCGCGCATCAACGCCCGCCGCTCGGGCGGGAACATCCCGCCGTCGCCGTCGATCTCCTCGCTGTAGAACTGGGTGCGCACCATGGGATGGCTGCGACCCAGGCGGGCAACCTGCGCAGCGACGAAACGCCCGTACGCGGGCACTTCAGCCGCAACCGCGTCGGCGTCAGCGATAAAAAGGCGTTGAATGCCGTCCCGGTTTTGAGCCTCGCGGGCAGCGCGCAGCTCAAGCGCCAGTAGAGTCTGGCTGGTCCAGGCGGTGCCCCAGAAAACGCGCGTGGCGTTGGTCGAGGCGGCCATCGGCGCGATCTCTTTCTCGAATTTAGATATCTGGATGTCCTGGGCCTCGTCGACCGAGAGCAGCAGGTTGGCGGTCGCGCCGACGATGTTGGCCTCCGGCGAACCGCTCAGGAAGAATATCCGCGCTTTGCCGACCCGGTAGATGTAGCCTGACTCCTTCTGCCAGATGCCGCGCGTAAGCAGGTTGCCTTCGAGGACGCGCTGCAGGCGGCGCATGGCGTTCAACGATTGCGGCTTCCAGGTCGGCGATATTTGAACCATCTCGGCGTCCAGCTCCTGGCTGACAGCCAGCAGGTAGGTTTCGAGCTGCGCCTGCAGCTCGTTCTTGCCCGATTGGCGCGGAAACATGACCACAAAGGTCAATCCGCGCTTGAGCAGCACCGAGCGGGCCAGCGCGCGCATCACATTGGCCTGGTAGCTGCGCAGCTTGAGTCCGGACCCAAATTGGACGAAGGCAACCGGATCGGCAAGCAGGGATTTTTGGATGTCGCGCGGGATCTTTTTCATCTTCTTCAGTTGGGCGCGGGGGGCGGGCGGCGCCGGGGCGCTGAAGGTTGCACCTTTGGAGGGTGCTTTTGGCGCGCAGGGCAGTTGAAATTTGCCGTGCCGCCGCCCGCCCGAGCGGAGCGCAGCGATTAACTCAGCCCGTTGGTCAGGATGGACTGGATGCCTTTCTCCTTCAGCTCCGCAGTGAGCTCGCGAATCGCGTCGCGGGTGTCGCCCTCGGACGAGTCGCTCTCGCTGAGCTCGCGGTTGGTCTTGAGGATACGCGCCAGGCGGTCGCTCGCCTCAGAAACGGCTTTGAGCGTCTTGAGCAGCTCGTCGAGCGAGTCGGCCTGATCGACCCGGCTTTTTGCCTCGCGGATCAACAGGCGCACCAGGCGGATTTCCTGGCTGAGCGGGTTTTTGACAACCGTTTGCCTGGGTCGAGAGGCTTTCTGGGGGGCGGGAGAAGGGCAGTTTTCGGAATCCATGGCATCTTTTGACTTACAGTATAGAAAAATTGTTCTACATTCAGCGCCAGTATGCCATATTCCACAGGTGCAGGACAACCTGCAGTTACCTGCATCAAAAAGGGGTGTATTTGCAGGAATCGAGAGGATTTTGTGTTGCCAGTAATTGGGCTTACAATTAGAAAGTGCTGTTTTCACTGCTTTCATGTGCGGAGGCTGCTATGAATAGCTACAATTCAGTCAGGAAGGAAACACTCGAGATCCACCCGGTCACGCCCGAGCGCTGGGCGGACATGCAGCAACTCTTTAGCGTGCACGGCGCCACCGGCGGCTGCTGGTGCATGTGGTGGCGAATCCCGCGCAGCGAGTTCGGCAAGGGCGGCGAGAGCAACCGCCAGGCGATGGAAAAACTGATCCATCAAGGCGCTGTGCCAGGGCTGCTGGCCTATCTGGACGGCGCCCCCGCCGGCTGGATCTCGGTCGGTCCGCGCGAGGATTACGGCGCGCTGGAACGCTCGCGCACCTTAAAACGCCTGGACGACCAGCCGGTATGGTCGATTGTCTGTTTTTTCATCGGCAGGGCTTACCGCCTCCACGGCCTGATGCTGCCCTTGATCCGCGCCGCGGTGGATTATGCCCGCGCGCACGGCGCCAAGATCATCGAAGCATATCCAGTTGATCCGTCCGGCAAGGTTTCCTCGAACAGTCTGTTTACCGGGCTGGCCAAAGTCTTTGCCGAGACGGGCTTCGTCGAGATGATGCGCCCGTCGCCGAACCGTCCTATCCTGCGGCTGATCCTTTAATCCCCTTTCCGCGTGAGGTGACCATGACCGAGATGCTCTTCCAGACCGACAGCTACTGCAAAGAATTCGAGGCCGGGGTGACCGCGGTTGACGTTGAAAACCGCGCTGTGATGCTCGACCGCACCGCATTCTATCCCGGCGGGGGCGGGCAGCCGCCCGACAGCGGCATTCTGAGCGCGGAGGGGCTACGCTGGCCGGTGCTGCGCGCGCGCAAAGCG
>JAXDCA010000081.1:0-3300 GCA_034678305.1 Bellilinea sp. | reverse complement strand
TTGTTTGCCCAGGCCTGCCCGTAACCGCCAGGCAGCTCCACCACCTCTTCGCGGTGCGGGTCGTAGAACGCGTCCACGCCGCGGATGGTGCGGCTCCAGTCCGTCGAAAGGCGGTCGTACACCGCTTGCTTTGCATACCAGTCGTTCAGGTTCTGCTCGCGCATCTCCCGGCCCGTGCGGGCATAGATCTCGCCAATTTGCCCGATGTGATGGATACGCTGGATCTGCTGCTGCGCCAGCCACTGGGCGATCGATTTCACGGCTGCCAGCCATTGCGGATTTGGCTTGAAAGAAAAGATCATCACCTTGAAGAGATCAGCCGTCGCGTCCAGCAAGCCGGCGCCTGCCCGAAAGCTGAACAGAAAATTGGTGTACCAGAGTGAAAGGCCTCCCGGCAGCGGGTAAATCTCGACAATCCCATACAACTCTTCATCGTACTGCTGCCCTTGCAGGCTATACCGGATGCGAATTTTTCCTCCCTCGGCCGAGCCGCCGGTGAGCGGCGCCTCGCAGCGGGCGATCTGTGGCAGCTCCGGGACAGGCTGCTCGTTCAATACCTGCAACGATTGAACGCTGCCCCGGTAGCGCGGCAGGATCAGGTTATGAAACGCTTCGCGGATGTTGACTGGCTGGCGCACCTCCGCGCCGAAATACTTCGATCCGACCGGATTGAACATGCGCGCCATGGGATTGTCGTTCCAAACAAAATTCAGGTTGGGAAAGATAGCGAACATCTCCGCGCCGTGCGGATTGAAGATCTGAAAATCAACCGCCGCAGGCATGGAGGGATTGTCGAGCAGCCAGCGGCAGCCCCCATTCGCCTGCCAGCCGACCGGCACCAGCATGCGGAATATCTCCAGACCGGTGCCCTGGGTGTCCGTACAGGCGAACTGCTTCATGCGCATGCCGCGCGTCACGACGGGCTGCTCCTCCTTGCTTTTTTCCGTGCCTGGCTGCCAAATCAGGCTCGAGCCGCAATACTGGCAGATGATGAAATGCTCCATGATTTGCGCCGGCAGACTTGCGCCGCACTTCGGGCAGTTGAATGACTTGATTGATTCAGTCCCTTGAGCCGTCATCTGGTCCTCGCTTTTCCAGACCTACATTGGATGGATAAGTCTATTATTGCACTAATCATGAGGATTGATACCTGCCGATATTTATAAAATTAGCCCCATTACCACGCCGTGAATCATCGCAGTCACTCCATTCATCCTGACCCCTGACCCTTGACACATGACCCTTGACACTTGACACTTAACCCCTGACACCCGACCCCTGACACCTGACCCCTGACACCTGACCCCTGACACTTGACACCTGACACCTGACACTTAACCCCTGACCCCTGACACTTAACCCCTGACACTTATCCTTAATCCTTCCTTAAGGTTGCCTTTAGCCTGTCATAAAGACAAAATTCATTGTTTGTCCTAATATGGGAACGGATCAAAGACCGGTTCCCTTTTGATCCCGAGGTTGAGAGAGAGCCAACTCTCTCCAGGCAGTTTGGCCGCAGGGCTGGGCATGAGCGCCCGCCCAGACCCAGCCCCGCGGCCGGCTGACTGGCTCGATCAACACAGCCGGAAGAAAAATATTGGAGAGTTGTATGAAAAAACTGCTTTTACCCACTGGTTTATTGGTCATTTTTGCGCTGTTGCTGAGCGCCTGCTCGCTGCCCGGCTTCACCCTCGATTTGCCATTCCTCAAAGTGAATCCTTCAGTAGACGAAGCGCAGGTCGAGGCGACCGCGGCGCCGGTCGTAACTCTTCCGTCCCAGGCCCCGGTGGTTGTTTCCGGCGGCGATCTGGCTGCCATGCAGGGCGTATTGACCCAGATCTATGAGGCGGTCAGTCCTTCCGTCGTCAGCATTCAGGTTACGGTGCCGATGACGCAGTCTTATAATTTCCCCTTCACCTTCCCGGGGCAGGGAGGTTCTCAGGACACCCCCTCTCAGAATGGCCTGGGTTCCGGTTTCGTCTGGGATAAAAGCGGGAACATTGTCACCAATAACCACGTGGTGGACGGCGCGACCGATATCACGGTTGTGTTCTTCGACGGAACAACTGCCAAGGCTACCCTGGTAGGCAGTGACGCTGACTCGGACCTGGCCGTGATCAAGGTCGACGTGGCTGCTGGCGAACTCCAACCGGTTTCTCTGGCTGATTCCAGCCTGGTGAAGGTCGGCCAATTGGCAATTGCCATCGGCTCGCCGTATGGCCTGGAGCAGACCATGACTCTCGGCATCATCAGCGCGCTCGAGCGCTCGCTGCCAGTCGATAACAGCTCCTCCACCAGCGGCCTGTCCTATTCCATCCCGGATGTTATCCAGACCGACGCGTCGATCAACCCGGGCAACTCGGGCGGCGTTCTGCTCAATGACCAGGGACAGGTGGTTGGCGTCACCGCTGCGATCGAATCGAACAGCGGTTCCAATGCGGGCATCGGCTTTGTGATCCCATCCAACATCGTCAAAATGGTTGTGCCTGCCTTGATCGTGGACGGCAGCTATGCCCATCCTTACATGGGCATTAGCGGCGCCAGCCTGACGAATGACCTGATCCAGGAAATGAACCTGCCCGAGGGGACGCGCGGCGCGTTGGTGCTGTCAGTCACTGCCGGCTCGCCTGCCGATAAAGGCGGACTGCAAGGCGGCGACCAGACGAGCGAGATAAACGGCATACAGGTTCAAATCGGCGGCGACGTGATCACCGCTGTGAACGGCGAGCCAATCAACGGCATGGACGACCTGGTCAGCTACCTGGCGACCAAGACCGAGGTTGGGCAGACGATCTCGCTGACCATTCTGCGCGGCAGCAAGCAGCAGACCCTCGAGGTCAGCCTGGCCAGCCGGCCCTCCTCGCAGGCTCCGCAGGTGCAGACTGCCCGCTCGAGCAGCAAGGGAGGTTCCCTTGGCATCACCGCCGCGGCGCTCACCCCGGCAATCGCCAGCGAGATGGATCTGCCGCGCAGCACCCGCGGCGTGCTGGTGATCAGGGTGCTGAACGGCTCGGCAGCCGATGAGGCCGGTTTGCTCGGCGGGACGAAGACCGTCGCTATCGACGACGAACAAATCGAGATCGGCGGCGATGTGATCACCGCGGTGGAAGGTCGATCCATCACCACTGTGCAAGAGCTGCGCGACGAGCTGGTCAATTACAATGCCGGGCAACAGATCGACCTGACAATCATCCGTGAAGGCAAAACTATGGAACTGGAAGTTACGCTGGGCGAGCTGCAATAGCTCACCAGGATAACGGGCGCAGCATCCCCCTGCGCCCAAGTCCTTTTCATCCTCCT
>JAXDCA010000080.1:0-19375 GCA_034678305.1 Bellilinea sp. | reverse complement strand
GTAATCAAGGTCACAGCCGCCATTGCCTGTTCGTTTGGCGGTATAAACCTGGAGGATATCAAATCCCCCGAGTGTTTCTATATCGAAAAACAATTGATTTCCATGTTGGATATCCCGGTTTTCCACGATGACCAGCATGGAACTGCGATTATCCTCAGCGCTGCCTTGCTTAATGCGCTGGAAATATCCAATAAAAAGATCGCGGAGATCAAGATCGTGTTTTGCGGAGCAGGAGCTGCTGCGATAGCCTCGGCCAATCACCTGGTAAAGGTGGGCGTTCCAAAGGAACATATCTGGATGTGCGATATTCATGGAATGGTTTACAAAGGTCGAAAAGAAGACATGTTCCCTGAGAAAGAAATTTTCGCCCAGGGTGATAAGCCCGCCACCCTGGCAGAGACGATAGAAGGCGCGGACATATTGATCGGTCTGTCAACGGGCAACATCGTCACCGAGGACATGCTGCGGCGCATGCGCTCACATCCGATCATATTTGCCATGGCAAATCCTGATCCGGAGATCAAATATGAGCTCGCAAAGGCAGCCCGCCCAGATGCGATCGTCGGCACCGGCAGAACGGATTATCCCAACCAGATTAATAACCTGCTCGGATTCCCCTTCATCTTCCGCGGGGCGTTAGACGCGCGCGCGAAAGCGATCAATGATGAGATGAAGATTGCCGCCAGTATGGCGCTGGCCAAGCTGGCGAAAGAGACAGTTCCCGACGGAGTTCTAAAGGCCTATCACCTGGATCACCTGGAGTTCGGGCCGGATTACGTTGTGCCGAAACCATTGGACAATCGGGTTTGCACGTGGGAAGCCACCGCGGTGGCAAAAGCGGCGATGGATACCGGTGTCGCCCGCCGTCAACTGGATCTGGATCAATACCGCCAGCATCTGGAGAAACGGATTCTGGGTAAAGATGTCGAATGGTAGAGATTTAAGATGCTACCAAGGCCGTTTCCACAGGGACTCGAGAGCTGACTGTTGCTGTACCCTTAGGCTAGTTATATACTTTAATAACAATTCTATACAATCGTTACATAACCCAGTACGATCTGATTATCCCAGCACCAATCCCCCATAGAAACGAATTACACACTACCTTCGATGATAGGGATTTCCATCCTGCCATAAAAGCTTGCGCGTCTTAAGAGAAAGGCGGCCTTAGGAATGGAATAAAAAGATGAACGAAAACACTGTATCTTACTGTATCCATTGCGCAAGAAAATTCCACCCCGCGTCTCCCGATGTGGTACTCTGTCCAAAATGCGGCGGCCCGCCCGAGATGCCCTCAACGCAGCCTGCCCAATCATCCCAGACCTTGCTAGAGCCAGAACCTCTTCCATCCTCGCCCGCCCGGATCCCGTCAGAGCCTGCGCGGGCGCGCTCTTTCAACGAATCTGACATCCCCTCCGAGTGGCAGCCTGGCGACACGCTGCTGGACACGTACACCATCTCCGGCGTTCTCGGCGAGGGCGGCATGGGCAAGGTTTACCGCGTCCACCACAAGACCTGGAACATTGATCTGGCGGTCAAGTCACCGCGCTCTCAATACTTCCAAACCAAAGCCCAGCGCGATCTGTTCGTCTCCGAAGCCGAGACCTGGGTCAACCTTGGCCTGCATCCGCATATTGCCAGCTGTTACTACGTCCGCTCGCTTGGCGGCATTCCGCGCGTCTTCGCCGAGCTGGTCGAGGGCGGCTCGTTGGAGGAGTGGATCCAGCAGGGCAAGATCACCACCGTCGAACAGGCACTGGATATCGCCATCCAGTTCGCCTGGGGATTGGCTTATGCCCATGAACAGGGGCTGGTGCACCGTGACGTCAAACCCGCCAATGTGCTGATGACACCCGATGGCATGGTTAAAGTTACCGATTTCGGCCTGGCCAAAGCCGGCAAGGGCATGACCCCCGCTTATGCCTCGCCTGAACAAGCAGAGGCGCAACTCAAGGATGTCGAGCTCACCCCTAAATCCGATATTTGGAGCTGGGCATTATCCATACTGGAAATGTTCGCAGGACGCGCCTTCTGGGCGCGCCCCGACTTGCCTGACTATGCCTGGGGGCAGGTCGCCCCGCAGGCGCTGGAACATTACCTCTCTGGCAGCCTGGAGGCTGCGCCGATTCCCAATATGCCTCCCGGGCTTGCGGATCTCCTCAGGGATTGCTTTCGCACAGATCTCGCGAGCCGCCCGTTTGGATTGAACGCTGTGGCGCAGCAACTGGTCGAGATCTATGCCAATGAAACCGGTCAGCCATATCTGCGCCTGCAGCCGAAAGCCGAGGAGCTGCGTGCTGACAGCCTGAACAACAAAGCCCTCAGCTTTTTAGACTTGAAGTTACCCGAGAAAGCCCGCGAAGCCTGGCAGGCTGCACTCCAGGCGGATCCATTGCATGCCGAGAGCGTTTACAACTACGGATTGTTCGAGTGGCGCGCCGCCCGGCTGATCGACGATGCGCTTACCCTCAACCTCCAGCGAGTCATTGACTCCCAGCCGAATAACTGGCGCGCTCACCTGCAGCTAGCGCAGGTGCATCTGGAACGGGGAGACGGCTTTTCAACCTTGCAGGTCCTGTCCGAGCTTTCCAGCAAAGAGGAGACCGCGGCGGAAAGCCGCACTCTGATAGAGCAGGCCAGGAAGCTGACCCCCAATGGAGAGAACTCACTGCGCATCTACCGCCCCCCGAAACAGGCTTCCACAGCCGACTGCCTGGCGCTTCATCCAGATAATAGCCGCCTGCTGATGGGCAGCGGCAGCACATTGAACATTTTAAACCTGGAACATGACAGCTGGGGGCCAGCGTTATCCGTCTATAAGGTCAATGAATTCTACAACGGAGCAGCCTGGCTGCCAGATGAGCGGGTTGTTTTCACGCCACGCAAAGGCGCTCCTCGGATTTGGGATCTTGTGCAAACCTCAGGTTCAGACTGTCCAGCCCTGCAGGCTCCGGCTGATGTACTGGCAGGGAATGAAACGACCTGCCTGGCTGCCAGCCCTGACGGTAAACTGGCATTGAGCGGCAGCAAGGACGGCCGCGTGTTTTTGTGGGATCTGCAATCGATGCAATTGCGCCAGGTACTGAGCGGTCATACCGATGTCGTCCGCGCAGTCGCCTTTGGACCGCAGGCATCCATCGCCTTCAGTGCCGGTGAAGACGGCAGCCTGCGCATTTGGGATTTGGCGCGCGGCAGCGAGGTGCGGCGATTGCAGGCCGGAGCAAACCGTTACTTCAGCCTGATCATCAGCCCGGATGGTCGTACAGCATTGGCCGGGACCCTGAATCATGTGGAATTGTGGGATCTATATGGCGGTGTTCGCCGGGCGATTTGGAAAGGTCATCAAGGCCTCGTCAGTGGAGTGGCCTTTGGACCAAAACCTGGCTGGGCGGTCTCAGCCAGCCGCGACGGCACATGCCGTCTATGGAAGATGGATAACGGCCGGTGTTGTTTTACGCTGCGCACAGGCAAGAATTGGCTGACTGCGCTGGCGCTCACGCCAGAGTATATTCACGCACTTTCCTCCAGTACTTTCAGTGAGATTTATTCTTGGAGGTTTCCCCCATCCTCCCTGCAAGAATGGCCCGGACCGGCTGCTCCGTTTGCCCTGACCCGCGCGCAAGCCAGTGAACAACAAGCCCGGGCGTCGATCGAGTATGATGCCTATATGGCGCAGGCTGAACAAGCTGCTCGCGATGTCGAAGCAAATGACTCTGATCGCGACCGCGCTTTGAGCGAAGCCACAACAGCCTTACAGGCGGCACGCTCAGTGCCGGGCTTTGCCCGCGAACCGCGCGCCCTGCAGCTTTCGATCCGGCTTGGGCGCTACGGGAGGCGCGCCAGCCTGGCTGGCTGTTGGGAAGTAGCGCAATATTCTTTCAACGCCCCAGAAACACGCTGCGAGGCGGCTGTATTTGATCCATGCAACCGTTGGGTTATTGCAGGCGGTTACGCCGGACGAAATCTCTCTTTGTGGTCATTGGACGATAAAAAATCGCTTCACCGGATTCGGCTGGCCGATACGCCTGCGCCAACATGCAACCTCGCAGTGACGCCGGATGGAAATAAGGTCTTTTTCGGCGATATCCACGGGGGATTGCACCTCTTGAATTTAGAGAACGAACAGGAACGGGTTGCTGAAGGCAACGCGGGAGGTAATTGCTTCGGGGTTGAAATCAGCCCGGACGGCCGTCTGGGGCTTAGCTGCAGCAAGGATGGATTGTTTTTGTGGGATCTGGAGAGCAGCCTGGAACAACCCATCTGTCAGCATGCCGATAAGGGCAGACGCGCCATCTTTAGCGCGGACGGACGGAGAATATTCTCTATCATCGGTGGTGACATCCTCGCCTGGGAGATCGCCAGCGGAAAGGTGCTCCAAAAATTCAATATAGAAGGGGTGGTGGGAGTTGACAGGCTGCTAGCTGATCCAAACGGACGCTATTTAGTTGTCGCCTGCGGAAAACAAATGCTTGGCCTGTTGGATCTGGAACAGGAGATTTGCCTGCTGCGTATCGATCCGCCGGACACGATCATTTCTCTGGCGCTGCACCCTGGCGGGCGCTGGGTTGCTGCTGGCAGCTACGATTCTCTGGTGAGAATATGGGATCTTTCCCCCGAAATGCTCAGTTATGCCGCGCCTGAGCCGGTCGCGGTTTTAGCCGGGCATGCACGCAACGTCAGTACGTTGCATTTTGCCCCGGACGGCTGCCATCTGGTCTCCGGCAGCGGATTAGAAAATGTCCTGCGCCTTTGGCATCTGGATTGGAACAATGAATATCCGCCTGCGCAGGATTGGCACCCCGAGGCGCAGCCGTACCTGGAAACTTTTCTCATGCGCCCGGAAACCTCCAGGCCAGACTGGCTGAAAGCCGGCTGGCCGAAGCTGTGGGAAACGCTGGTGCAGGCCGGTTTCGGCTGGCTGCGACCCGAGGGCGCGCGCCGTGAACTGGAAGAGATGGCACAGGAGAGGCAGCAAACATGAGTCTCACCCATTTCTGCATCATATGCGGCAGAGAGTTCCAAACCGACGACCTGGAAGCCACGCTTTGCCCGGAACACGCCGGAGAGGCGCCGACCCCGTCCAGCGATCAGCCAGACGTAACCCAGGGACCGGTGATTCTGCTCCGCGATGACCTCGAAGTCCCCCAACCCAGCGACCAGGAACCCTACCGCTCTGAGCCGTCCGCCGCCTGGTTTACGATCTACAGTATGCGAGCCTTTCACGATATACCCAGCCTCATCAGAGTCCTGAGCAATTCGACGGACATCGAAATGCGCCGGGCTGCCGCCTGGGCATTAGGGGTTCTGGGTGACAAGCGCGCCGTCCCCTTGCTGCGCCAGGCAATGCAGGAACCGGACGATCTGCTTAAATTTCACTCGGCTTGCGCGCTGGCCCGCCTGGGGGATTTCCAAATCATGATGCAATTCCTTGGCGAAGAGCGCCCTCGCCTTCTGCCGGGGATGCAATTGCTCGATTTCGAACCCTGGGATTGGGTCAAGCCGTACGGGCGTGACGCGGTCGAGGGCGTCCTCAATGAATTGGAACGCCCCCTTAATTTTATTTTCCTGAGGATCGGCGCAGACTTTGTCATCCAGTTCAGCGACCATGCTCTGGTATCTGTGCTGTGGAAATGCCTGAAGCACGAGGACTACCGCATCCGCGCAGTAGCCGCTCATAAGCTGGGATCACTGCCAGAGGAAGCCTCCTGCGAGCGGCTGATCCTATTGCTGGGAGACGAAGTGGACGTTGTTGGCGACCGCGCCGCGGACTCGCTGCGCATGATCGGGAAAGCCGCTCTGCCAGCTTTAAAAAAGGTTACAGATAGCGCCATCCGCGACCGCGCGCAGGAATTGATTGCACAAATCGAAGCCATGGACAATTGAAGCGTTTATGAAGGAGAGATGAAGTGTACAACCGTCAATCTACTACCTACAACCCTTTCAAGAAAAAACGTTTTGGAGGTGCAGGCTGGGAGCGCCTGCTGGCAATCTTAACCGTCGTTGCCATATTCGGCGGAGCAGGCCTGTGCGTCTGGCAATTTGCCATAGAACAGCCTCAAAACCATTGGATTGGTCTGGCTTTTATGAGCTTCGGCGCGCCACTGCTCATAGGGGGCATCGCATTTTTGATCATCACCGCCAGGGGGGAAGATATCGGCGGGTGCACCACATACGGATTTCTGATCGTGGGTCTGGCCTTCGTGGTCATTGGCAGTCTGGTTATGTTTGCCCCGGATGTTGGCATTTCTCAAAAAGTCATTAACATATACCAGCGTGGCATCCAGGAAAAGGACCTGTTGATGGACATCAAAGTCGAGCCAGCCAGCTACAAGCCGGGGGACACCGGAATGATTACCGTATCGATCCAAAACAATGGTAACGATCCTTTCATCCTCCAGGACCTGGATTTTGATTGCCAATCCAAGTTCTTCGATGGATTTATCATCAGCTACCCCACGCGTCCCGAATTAAAAGATCGTAACACAAAAATTGGCGGTTATACTGGTTTGTTCTTCAAGATAGAGCCGACCGAATTAGCCCCTGGAGAGTCATTTAGAATCGAGGTGGACATCGTCGCCAACCTGCCTGGAGATTACACCTCAAAATTCGGTATGCTGGCGCAAGTTTCGGCCGACGGGAAATCAGTCAAGTTATTCAATCACGCTGAAGACATTAATGTGACCATCTTTCCCAAGTAAACCGTGGAGCAGATCGCAAACCTGGTTTGCGCGCTTTACATCGTTGACGGAAACCAGACTCATCTCTATACTAAAATTGTCAAATATAACTCCCCAATAAATTCTAACTAAGCTCATCCTATCCTTCTCTGGAGGGAAACCATGCAAATATCCCCTGGAACCCAATTAGTCTGGTCGCTGTCTGGCAGCGAGGCGGTCAACCTCGGCATGCCCAAAATCGAACCAGACCACCTTTACTGCGCACTGCTCAAATTTGTCGAGTTGAACGATGAAACCATTGCGCGCTTGCTAACCAATTCCAGCGAAGCTCCAGCTGTCTGCGAAGAGCGCGACGACCTGGCTCCAAAATTTAAAGACTTGCCGAATTCAACCACTGAGATACGCCATGCCGTGCGTAAAGAGGCTGAACATGGTACGCATAAACTCGAGGGCAACCTGATCCACCGTTCGGATATCTCGCGAAAAATTTTCGAAAAAGCCATCGAAATGGCCAATAAAGAAGATTCGCCCACCTATCCCACCCATCTGTTGCAGGTATTGATGGAATCGCCCACGCCCGCGATGAAGAAAGTTCTCCAACTTGAGGAGCATATTCCTGATTGGCTGCAAGAGTTGGAGCCGGAAGAGGCCCAAGGTAAGTCTATGATTCAGCCGTACCCCTCCTGGATACAGCTCATCCAGGACCTTACCCCGAAAAAAGGTTTTTCTGTCCCTTCATCCAGTCAGCCGCAAATCAAGGTCATTGCATCCGCGCTTTCGGCGCCTCACCCGTCTCCGCTGCTATTGATCTGCGAGCCGGCCATCGATCCGCTCGCCCTGGTCGGGAAAACCAAAATGGACCACCTGAGCGATATTAATTTGCTCAAGGCAAATCATAACAAAATTCTTTCTGCAACATCCGATAAAGAAGATCAAGAAGTAATTGGCAGAGAAATCGCTAAAGGGGTCGATGAGGCGCTTCAAGATGAAAAGAGCTGGTTGTTCTTCGATTTAACCAAGGGAACGGAGGATGAGTCTTCATTCCTTAGTCATCTCCTCCCCCTGGCGAAAAAGGAGCCGCGGCTAATCCTCGCCGTCGCGGAAAAAATGTACCATTCCATGATCAGAAAAGACGAAGCTGCTGAAGCCAGCTTCCGTTCTATCTGGCTGCACGATCTCGAAGCCAGTAAGAAACTGAGCCGTATATAGTCAGGAGGAATCCATATGTATACCAGCCAATTACAAAATGTCCTTGACGCGGCCAAACGAGATGCCATAGGCGCCGGCAGCGAAGAACTAAAAGTCGAATTCTTATTAGCCGCCGCGGCCCGTAACCCGGAATGCTCGCTGTTGCTTTCACGCTGCCTGGCTATACCGCTTGCAAAAATCCGTGAATCATTCCCGCCGCTGGATTTCTCCGGAACGCTTTTCGACAGCCCGATGAATCTGGATAGTGTTTCGCAGGAGATCATAGCACAGTCCATCGAAATGGCCTCGCTCGAACCGGACGGGCTGCATCCGGGCTGGGCAAATTTACGCCATCTGGCCTGCGCCCTGGCTATGTCGCCGCAGGCTTGTAAAATCCTCGGCGCAAGCCCAATTACCCGCGACGCGGCTACCGAGAGCTTGAAGAACTGGTCCGAAATGGATTCGAGCGTCCCTGGCGTGGCCGTTCTGGCGGACGACCTGCGTAAATTACGCACCTCGCTGCTGCAGAAAGTTTTCGGGCAGGATCACGCCGTGCACACCTTCGTTGAAGGCTTATTCAACTCTGAAATCGTCGCCTACGCAGATGTCAACCGCAAACGCCCCAAGGCGGTTTTCGCCTTCGCCGGCCCGCCTGGAGTGGGTAAGACCTATTTAGCCGAGCTTGGCGCCGAAGCTCTCGGGCGCCCTTTCAAGCGCTTTGATATGAGCTCCTATTCCGACCACCAGGCATATATGGCTTTGGTCGGCTTTCCGCCGAGTTTCCAGGCAGCCAAAGAGGGCGTGCTGACCGGCTTCGTTAAAGAAAATCCAACCGCATTTCTGTTGTTCGATGAAATCGAAAAAGCTCATCTGACGACCGTCAACCTCTTCCTGCAAATCCTCGATGCGGGCCGGCTGGAGGACAAGTTTACCGCCGAGGATGTATCCTTCCGCGATACGGTGATCATCTTTACTACCAACGCGGGTAAATCGCTCTATGACCGGCCCAATGAATCCGGCGTGCTGTCGGCCAATTCTTCTTTCCACCGCCAGACCATCCTGGATGCGCTGCGCACCGAGAAAGGCCCAAGCGGAGAGCCGTTTTTCCCGCCCGCCATCTGCTCGCGCCTGGCTACCGGCTATCCGGTCATGTTCAACCACCTGGGGGTCAATGAATTGCAACGCATCGCCCGCACAGAGATCGACCGGGTCATCTCGCTGGTGGGCGAGCAGTATTTCAAATCGATCACCTACGACGATTTTCTGCCCCTGGCGCTGGTGCTGCGCGAAGGCGCCAACACCGACGCGCGCACGGTTCGCTCGCAATCCGGCGTGTTCGTACAGACTGAGTTGTTCAAATTTACCGATTTGTTCACCCGCCAGCGCCTCGAGCGCGTCTGGGGCGAGTCGGATCAAATCCATTTTGGATTGGAGTTGGACCTGGAAAGCCCCGACACGCGCGTATTATTCGATCCGCCCGAAAAAATTAAAATTCTGCTGATTGCTTCGGAAGCGCTCGGTCAGCTCGTCCGCGACCATCTCCCCGATGTGGAATGGATCACTGCCAGCACCCATCAGGACGCCATGCAGGTCCTTGCTTCGACGGAAGTTGACCTGGTTTTACTCGACATCTGGCTGGGGCGCGATAAACAATCGCTCACCCGCATGGGGACGGTCGGCATGTTCGATTTCGCTCCGCTGGCCTCCCGCGCATTGGAGGAAGGCGCTCTCACTCTCAAGGCCATCCACGAAAGGCTGGCTGGCCTGCCGGTCTACCTGCTGTCGATGAGCGGGCCCGACAGCGCTGCACCCGCTATCGACGACAATCTGTTCCTCGCCTGCGTACGGAGCGGCGGCGCGCGAGGCGTGATCACCAATCAGTTCCTCACCACCGAAAGCGCTGACTGGCAGAAAAAGCGCGACGCCTTCGCCCGTGACTTGCGCGCGATTGCCCTGCGCATGTACCGCGAAAAGAAAGTGGTCGAGCTTGGGCAGCAACATAAAGTACTGGCTTTCGACACCGCGCCTACTCTCGACCGTTCGCAACGCCGAGTCAACATTCGCCTGCGCAATTTACGCCTCTCGCGGGCTATCTCTGCGGAGGATGCCAGCGAGGTGATGTCCGAAGTCGAGCGTCCTAACGTGCGCTTCGCCGACGTGTATGGCGCGCAAGCCGCCAAGGATGCGCTGCAATTCGTCGTCGATTGGCTGCGCAATCCACGCCACTATGCTGCCCTGGGAGTACATCCGCCGCGCGGCATCCTGCTGACCGGTTCGCCGGGCACTGGTAAAACCATGCTGGCTCGTTCGGTTGCCGGTGAATCGGAGGTGGCTTTCCTGGTCGCATCCGGCACCGATTTCGTGACCATCTGGCAGGGATCAGGACCGCAGAATGTGCGCGAGTTGTTCGCCCGCGCCAGGCGTTATGCCCCGTCCATTGTTTTCATCGATGAGATCGATGCCATCGGTAAAAAACGCATGGGGCTTGGCACCGCCGGGCAGGCCGAGGAAACCACCCTCAACGCTTTGCTGACGGAGATGGACGGCTTTGGCTCGCCGACCCTGCGTCCGGTGATCGTTCTGGCGGCCACAAACCTGTCCGAACACCTGGACGAGGCGCTGCGCCGCCGCTTCGACCGTGAAATCGAAGTGCCGCCGCCGGACCGCGAGGCGCGCGCCGCCTATCTCAGCCACGAGCTGCTCGGGCGCGAAACCTCGCAAGTCACTCAAGAAACGATCGATGTTCTGGCGGGCCGCTCAGCGGGCATGACCATCGCTGACCTGCGCCGGATTGTCAACGAGGCGGCCGTCATGGCTGCCCGCCGCGAAAGCCCGCTGACCGACGAGATTGTCAACGAGGCATTCGAGAAGATCCGCATGGGCGAGGCTTCGCACACGCCGGATGCAAAAACCCTCGAGCGGATTGCGCGCCACGAGGCAGGCCATGCGCTGATCGGCTGGATGACGGGCAATATCCCGGTGCAGGTGACCGTCGTCGGGCGCGGCTCCGCAGGCGGTTACGTCGAAAAAGAGGCGCAGGAAGAAAAGATCATCTACACCATCACTGAGCTGCAAAACATGATCTGCCAGAGCATGGGCGGTCGCGCCGCGGAGATCCTCTACTACGGCGATTACGATGGGCTTTCCACCGGCGTGAGCAGCGACCTGCGCCACGCCTCCAGCCTGGCGGAGCGGATGATCTCCGAATTTGGCATGAGCCAGGAGGTTGGTCAGATCTTCCTGGATGAGCGTGCCATGCGCGAAGGCGCCCTGGCTGCGCAGGTCAATGAGGCCGCCGAGCGCATCGTCCGCGCCCAGCTCGAGCGCGGCTTGCAAGCTCTGCGCGATAATAAGGCATTGATCGACCGCCTTTCGAGTGAGCTGCTCAGCAAGAACCGGCTCGACCGCAAAGACCTGGAGAGCATCCTGCCCCCGCCAGGCGGCATGAAGAACTAAACCATCACACCAATAACGACAACTGCGGTCTGGCTCCGACCGGTTCCAGACCGCAGGGATAATGTTTACGCCTCTCGATTTTGCGGCGTAAGATATGTTCCGCCAGCGGCACAGGAGAAGCGAGATCTCGCAATCGACCTTATCCGAGAGATTTCACCGGTCGATCGGAGAAATTCCGGTTTATCCGGAGAGATATTTGATGTAATCCGGGTTGGCGCAATAACGGGGTGGATTTTTATTAACAATATAGTCGTAAACGCCCGCGCACAGCACGCGCGCGCCATTCTCAGCCGCCTGGATCGAGGCGCCGGCCAGGCGCGAGGTGGCCGTAACATTTTCCAAGGTGTACAACAGGCTGTTGGGCGGTGGAGGTTCCGCTTCGAAAACATCCAGGGCGGCGCCAAGAATTTGCTTGCCCGCCAATGCCCGATAGAGCGCGTCGTGATCGATCAACTCGCCGTGCGCAGTGTTGATAAGATAGGCGTAGGGTTTCATAAGCCTGATTTCACGCTCCCCTAACAATCCACGCGTTTCTTTGGTCAGGCGGCAGTGCAACGAGATGAAATCCGCTTCTTTCAGCAGGGTGTCCAAATCGACCGCTTCGCAGCCCGCTTCCTGGATCCTTTCAATAGGGACAGAAGGGTCAAACACGAGCACCCTGGCGCCAAAAGCCTGCAGCAGGGCGGCTACTTTGCTGCCGATCGCATCAAAACCAATCAGCCCAATCACCGAGCTGCCCAGTTCCATTCCGACGATTTCATTGAGGTACAGATCCTCGCGCCAGCGCTTTTCGGCCATCATCGACTTGTGCGAGCGGGAGATATTGCGAGATTGAGCCAGCATCAGTCCTACGGTAAATTCCGCCACCGCGACGATGTCCCGATCCGGGGCATACAGCACCGGGATGCCGCGCTCCGTGCAAGCCTTCCAGTCGATGTTCACGGGGCTGCTGCAGGCTGCGCCGACTATTTTTAGATTCGATGCGGCAGCCAGCACCCGCCGGGTGATCGGCGCGGTGTGAGTTAGAATGATCTCAGCCTCGTGAACAGCTTTTCTGGTGTCTTCCTCGTCCCCAACAAATCCACTAATTTCTTCCGATTTCTTCCTTGGCGCCAGCGGCCAGCTATCGCTCAAAAAGGTGTATTCAAACTTTACGCCGGCGCCTGCGAATGCTCTCATGAGCTCCGTTTGCAGGATTTCATTGTTAATAAACAAGTCACCGAGGATCGCGACGTTCATTCTGCCTCCTGTCCAATAACGATAATAAACTAACACAGAACCTATATACGTGCCAGTACATCGAGATGGTCCCTTCCCTCCATCGATTCGAAAAGCCTATCACGCCAGCTGAGCGCAACCTGTTGAAAATGACACCCGGTTAAGAGGAAGGCATTAATGGTTGTTTGTACATCCATTATTTCACCATTTGAAATAGTTTAATCATAATATTTCTCGCGCGCAATATCCCACGGCTAATGAATCATGGACAAGTATATTAAAAAACGTGCTATGATTAACATGCCTGCGCGGACAAAAGAGTAAAGCGCACCCCAGGCATGCGCGCAGGCGCTTGCGCCATCTTCCGAGGGCGGTATTTTATTCGTACAGCGCAACCACGCCCATTAGCGGCAATCCATTAACGGTCTACCGATAGCGATTTCTTGTCTGATTGCTTGCTTGTTGCTGTACTTGCAACATGCCTGCCTTAAAATGATTTCAATCGTCGAGGTGGTTGCATGAAACGCGCTGAAACCAAAGCCAACCGTTTATTGCAAATCGAAGCCCTGTTACTGGCTCACCCCGAGGGACTAACCCAGGCGGAGATCGCCCGCCGGTTGAATGTCCACCGTTCCACCATCAACCGCTACACTGCCGACCTGCCCGGTCACGTGTACATCGACGATTGGGATTACGGCCGTTGGAAAATCGACCGGCAAGCATACCTGATCAATGTGCGCTTCACCCTGCACGAAGCCGTGGCGTTGCACCTGGCAACGCGCCTGCTGGCAACCCGCCTGGAGCGGCAGAACCCGCACGCTGCTTCAGCCCTGCGCAAGCTCGGCGCCGCCATCAAGCGCCTGGCGCCGCACATCAGCCGGCATTTGCAGCAGTCGGCGGACATGATCGACGACCCCTCCCAACACCAGGACCCCAACTTCCTGCGCACGTTGGAAATGCTCAGCCTGGCCTGGGCGCAGCAGCAAAAAGTCAGGGTCTGGCACCGCAAGGAGGGCGGCAGCCTCAGCGAGTACCTCTTCGCCCCATATTTCATCGAACCGTATGCGGTTGGGCTAGCAGTGCACACCATCGGCTGGCGCGAGCCGCCCGGGGCGCTGCGAACGCTCAAACTGGAGCGCATCGAGCGAGTGGAGCTGCTGCGCGACCCGTACGAAATTCCCGGGGATTTCAGCCCTGACGAGCTGCTTAAAGACGCCTGGGGCATCTGGTTCACCGAAGAAGCGCCGGTCGAAGTCATTCTCAAATTTGGTCAGCGTGTGGCACGCAGAGTAGGGGAAACCCGCTGGCACCGCTCAGAGCAGGTCACGGTCCTGGAGGACGGCAGCCTGCTCTGGCGCGCATGGATCGCCGAGCCGCAGGAGATGATGCCCTGGATCCGCGGCTGGGGCGCGGACGTGGAGGTGCTGGCCCCGGAGAGCATGAGGAAGGCGATGGAGGAAGAGGTGGGAAGGTTGAGAGGGGTGTATGAGAGAACATCGTAGGGTCGGGTATAGAGCCCATACCACCAATGTCTCTACAAATCGCGCGCGGTCAACGCGGGCAGGGATGCCCACCTTACAAATCAAGTTTATCAATCGCGTGGATAACAGAATCAATACCCTGGAATTGTTATTCAAAGGAGCAAGCTCTGCAGCAGTATTTCATGATCAGGGAGAGGTGAAATGAAGGGTAAATATTTTACATTAACCTGGTTGTTGTTTATGACGGTTTTGATATTCGCGTTGGTTGGTAATGCTGAAGCGAGGCATACTGATCATACCCAAAATGGACCACAGGATCAGATCGATCATTCAGAACTAGACCTAGTGGGAATTGATGATAATCAAATCCTGGTACCAGCTATAATGACCAGTTCTGGATTAATGCACACCTGCGCAGTCATAGCGACAGGAAAAGTTCTATGTTGGGGAAATAATGAGTATGGCCAACTGGGTAATGGGACTACTACTAATCGATCCACCCCGGCGAATGTTGTCGGGTTGTCCAGCGGAGTGGTCTCTGTCGGCGCGGGAATGTCTCATACCTGCATCGTCACGGCTTCGGGTGGGGTCAAGTGCTGGGGAGATAATTATTTTGGTCAACTTGGTGATGGGTCTATCTACCTCTATCGATCGGACCCGGTTGATGTCGTCGGATTATCCAGCGGGGTGGCTTCGGTCAGCGCAGGGGGTATGTACACCTGCGCGGTCATGTCGGCGGGCGGGGTCAAGTGCTGGGGTCGGAATGATTACGGTCAACTGGGTGATGGAACCAACACAAATAGTCCCACCCCTGTTGATGTTGACGGTTTGTCCAACCGGGTGGTCGTGGTAAGCGCGGGCGAAAATCACGCCTGCGCCGTAACGACAGCCGGTGGCGTCAAATGCTGGGGAAATAATCAATACGGTCAAATAGGGGATGACACAACCACCTTTCAAAACAAACCAGTCGATGTTAAAGGACTATCAAGTGGAGCGGTCTCGGTCAGCGCTGGATATGACCATACCTGCGCCGTCTCGGATGCAGGCGGGGTAAAGTGCTGGGGACACAATAATTCAGGTCAACTGGGTGATGAGACTACCGATAATCAAAAAATACCGGTTGATGTAAAAGGATTGTCCAGCGAGGCGGTCTCGGTCAGCGCGGGAGGCGCGCACACCTGCGCGGTAACCGCAGTAGGTAGTGTCATGTGCTGGGGAAATAATAGTTATGGTAGATTGGGTGATGGGACTACAACCTATCATGTAACACCGGTTGATGTCGATGGTTTAACCAGCGGGGCGGTCTCGGTCAGCGCGGGAGGCGCGCACACCTGTGTCCTAACGGCGAAGGGACAGGTCAAGTGTTGGGGGAATAATTATTTCGGCCAACTGGGTGATGGGATTACCATTGATAGACACTCCCCGGTCGATGTGGTCGGGTTATCCAGCGGATTGGTCTCGGTCAGCGCGGGAAATTCTCATACCTGCGCGATCACGGCGGCAGGCGGTGTCAAGTGCTGGGGAAAAAATAGTCACGGTCAATTGGGTGATGGGACAACCATCGATCAATCTACCCCTGTAGATGTCATCTTATCCGACAGGGTGGTTTCAATCAGCGCAGGACAATGGCACACCTGCGCAGTAACAACAGAGGGCGGGGTCAAGTGCTGGGGTAATAATCAATACGGTCAATTGGGTGATGGGACAACCATTGATCAATCTACCCCGGTAGATGTCATCTTATCCGACGGGGTGGTTTCAATCAGCGCAGGACATTGGCACACATGTGCAGTAACGACTTCGGGCGGAGTAAAGTGTTGGGGAAATAATAATCACGGTCAATTGGGTGATGGGACGACCATCGATCAATCTACCCCGGTGGATGTCGATGGATTAACCGGCTGGGGGATTTCGGTTAGCGCAGGAAGTTCCCACACCTGCGCCACCACGACAGCGGGTGAGGTAAAGTGCTGGGGATATAACGCTTTTGGCCAATTAGGGGATGGGACTACCACTGATAGACACTCCCCGGTCGATGTTTCCAACTTGTCCAGCGAGTTGATTTCACTCAGCGCCGGAGTTTGGTATACCTGCGGTGTCACTACAGCAGGTGAGCTAAAGTGCTGGGGACATAATGCTTATGGCCAACTGGGCGATGGAACCACCACCAATCGGCTCAATCCGGTTGATGTCATCGGGTTATCCAGCGGGGTCGACTCGGTCAGCGCGGGATTTGGTCACACATGCGCTGTCACGTTGGCTGGTGGAGTCAAGTGTTGGGGAAGGAATGAACGTGGACAATTGGGTGACGACACTACCGATGATCGATCCACCCCGAACGATGTTGTCGGTCTGTCCAATGGAACAGCCTCGGTCAGTACGGGAGATCAGCACACCTGCGCCCTAACAACTGCGGGCGGAGTCAAATGCTGGGGTAATAATGAAGATGGTCAATTGGGCTGGAAACAGCTATGGGTGCCCGTTGATGTGATTGGGTTTGAAGAGTGGGAATGTTTTCTTTTTCTCCCAATAATCTCTAAATGACGCCATTTTTACCCAATTGAGGATCAAAAAGGCTTGCAGTTTGGTGTGATTGAACATGGGGATCATTAAAGTATGCCATCATAGGGGCGGGTTCGAACCCGCCCTGTGATATTCTCGATCACGAAATCTACGGTAAATTAACCGCATCCACGTTATCGCCTGCCAATCCCCACAGGCTGCCGTCAAAGTACAGCGCGGGTGAGAAGGCGCAGGCTGTATTCGCGCCGGGCGTGAACTGCGTACAGATAAAGACATCTTCGTTGTCGCCAGAGATAGTCTCAACCAAGAACAATCCTATCGTTGACAGATAGAGATCGCCATTGGCTGCAACCGCCAGGGCGTCGATCCGTGCCTGTCCCGTCAGGCCGACGTCCGAACCATCGAAGTAAAGCGCCCACGTTCCACCAGTTGTAGACCCTAGAGAAGTGGGGGTAAAGGCCATCAGATCTTCCGCAGCGGTTGTCAATCCCGGCACCGTCGCAGCGCCCTTTGTCGCAATGATGATTCTGCCGTCGGGCAGTCTGAATACTCCGGTAATATTCTCCTGAGCCTTATCCAATCCGACATCGCTTCCGTCGAAATACATGCTGAACGTGCCGGATGTGTTTGCCCCGAGGGCGCCATTGAATTGAATGATATCCTGGACAGCAACTTTGCCGATCGGTGAAATACTGGTTGCTTTGCTAAACGAAAGCAGGATCGTATTCGGATCCACAATCGTGAAAGCGGTAACAGGGACAGTCAGGCCAACGTCCGAGCCGTCGAAGACCATCGACCAATCAGTGCCGTTATAGTAGATGATGTCGTTGTTAGTAACCCCGGTCAACGCGCCCACGGTGGTCGGACCTATATTTTGGAGGGAAATAAAAATAGGATACGGCAGCGGGGTCGCCAGCGGCGTGGCGGTCGGCGTGTGTGTCGCGGTCGGCGCCGGCGGCGTGTCAGTCGGCGTATGCGTCGCGGTCGGCGGCAGCGGCGTGTCAGTCAGCGTGTAGGTCGCGGTCGGCGGCAGCGGCGTGTCAGTCGGCGTATGAGTCGCGGTCGGCGGCAGCGGCGTGTCAGTCGGCGTGTTCGTCGCGGTCGGCGGCAGCGGCGTGTCAGTCGGCGTCGCAGTAGGTGTCGGGGTATCCGTTGGTGCATTGGTCGCGGTCGCTGTATTTGTCGAGGTTGGCGTGAAGGTGGGGGTGTCGGTCGGCGTCACCATAGAGGTCGGGGATGGCGTGGGAGAGATCCCGGATTTAGAAAAAGTGTTTGTCCAAATTGGAGACATATAACCGTTCTGGTAAAAGCTCACTGTAAACTCGGTCCCATCAACTAAGATTCCGGCAAAACCCCGGCTATTAGTCATTGCGGCAAAGTCCACTCGTTGAGGAGAAAGATAGCCGTCAGTAGAGGACCCACCTGCAGGACTGGTGACAAATTGTTCAAATTCGTGGGTAACCCCCGTTATCCGTTCAGCATCGATATGCGTCCACACAAAATCATGTTCATGACCGTGAAATGTAGCTGAAACGATCGGGTGACGATTAATCACCGAGATCAGACTGGCTGCTTCGGAGGGTATGCAAGTTGGATCATTCTCGATGGTGCAGGAACAATGAAAACCAACGCAATAGATTGGTCCATGGAAGAAAATGAAGGCATGCACCAATTCAGGATGATTGGTCTCCGCCTCCGTAAGTATTTCGTCAACCCACGCAATCTGATCAGTCGAGAGTCCCTCGACCGTTCCAGGAGCATCCACCCCAATAAAGCGGGCATTCCCATAATCGAAGGCATAAGTCAGATACGTGGTGTCTGCCTCCATCCCGGTATAATTGGCAACTCCAGGGATTGGTGGTCGATTGGCTTGAACCAGGTAGTCTTGCCACTCTGCTGGATTAGAGTAGTGGTTATCATGGTTGCCTCTCACCAAGAAGGTCTTATTATACATACCGTTACTCGTAATTCCACTTGTATCACCATCCAATGCCTTGACCGTGAGATCCATATCTTCCAGTCGAAATCCGTCATATTCAAAATCACCGTTAAAGATGGTGAAAGCTGGATCAAGGATAGCCGCCTGATTGGAAGTAATGGATAGATTAGTCCCGTATCCTTGACCATCACCCCAAGAGATAAACTCGAATGATGTTATCGGTGTAGGGGTAATGGTGATCGATGTTGGCGCACTTGTCGGTGTTTCGGTCGGGGAAATCGTCGCAGTTGCCGTGATCGTCGGAGTCGGTGTAGCGGTGGGTGTGTCAGTCGGCGTGTTCGTCGCGGTCGGCGGCAGCGGCGTGGCGGTTGGCGTATGCGTCGCGGTCGGCGGCAGCGGCGTGTCAGTCGGCGTGTTCGTCGCGGTCGGCGGCAGCGGCGTGGCGGTCAGCGTATGCGTCGCGGTCGGCGGCAGCGGTGTGTCAGTCGGCGTATTCGTCGCGGTCGGCGGCAGCGGCGTGGCGGTTGGCGTGTTCGTCGCGGTGGGCGGCAGCGGCGTGGCGGTTGGCGTATGCGTCGCGGTCGGCGCCAGCGGCGTGGCGGTCGGCGTATGCGTCGCGGTCGGCGGCAGCGGCGTGGCGGTCGGCGTATGCGTCGCGGTCGGCGGCAGCGGCGTGCCGGTCGGCGTGTGCGTCGCGGTCGGCGGCAGCGGGGTGGCGGTTAGCGTATGCGTCGCGGTCGGCAGTGGCGTGTTGTATGTTTCATATGAGATAATAAGTTTAGGCGCGGCTGGTTTTTCGCCGTTATACGATTCCGCAATCCGAGTGCCCGTACCGCTGACCATGATTACCATAGAATTGCCGGAACTCCAACCAGGGCGGCTCGTAATTTCCA
>JAXDCA010000079.1:0-3338 GCA_034678305.1 Bellilinea sp. | reverse complement strand
CGTTTCGGAGAGAGAAGGGGTTGGGGTTGAGAGAGGTCAGCGCACGTTCTGGCGACACTTGGGAGAGAGCTGTGTGTATACCGAGCGTGCTGACATTCCCTTCAGCAGGTGGGGGTATTTTATGAGTAGAAATGACATTTCCGCGAAAAGAAGAGAACGCAACTGCTTATGCCTGTTGCGAGGATCGGATATACTAAATGCAGATATCTAAGAGGGGGGTTCACCCCAGGTGAATCCGCGGAGGGGCTTGTATGGCAAGCATCCAGAGCAGGATGATCAAATTTTGGATCCGGCGGCTGAATCTGTTCCGCGGCGATCATTTCGATCCGCTGCCTCTGCGCGAGCGGATCGAGAAGGTGTCGCGGCATGCTAAACCGCGCCGCGGCGTGCGGCTGCTGCCGATGGACGCCGGCGGGGTGCCCGCTGAGATGCACATCCCCAAAGGCGCGCCGGAGGATTGCGCCGTGCTCTACCTCCACGGCGGCGCATGGTGCATCTGCTCGCCAAGGAATTACCGCCGCTTCGCCTCTGGGCTGGCGCTGTTGTGCGGCGTGCGCATGCTGGTGATCGACTACCGCCTGGCGCCTGAGCATCCCTTCCCGGCGGCGCTGGAGGACTGCATCACCGCCTATGAGTGGCTGCTGTGGAGCGGCATCCCGGCGGAGAAGATCGTTGTCGCGGGCGATTCCGCGGGCGGCAACCTGACCCTGGCGCTGCTGGTCGCGCTGAAGGATGCCGGCAAACCGCTGCCGGCGGGCGCTGCCGGCCTCTCGCCTGCGGCTGACCTGTCCCCTGCCTCGCAGATGGATCCGGAGCGCAAGCGCCGTGATCCGTATTTCTCCAAGATGGGCAACAACAACATCCTGCCAGACTATCTCGGCGGCAATGATCCGTGCAATCCGCTGATCTCGCCGATCTATGCCGATCTGCGCGGGCTTCCGCCGCTGCTGCTGCACGCCGGCGAGCACGAGATCCTGGCGGACGACATCATCCGCTTTGGCGAGCGCGCCGCAGCCGACGGCGTGGATGTTAGAACCGTTGTTTGGCCGCAAATGTTCCATGTTTTCCACATGTACATGGATTTCATGCCGGAAGCGCGGCGGGCCAGCCAGGAAATTGCTGCGTTCGTCCGAGCGCGGCTGAACAGGAATGAAACCGGGTGACCGCCTGGATCGTTTCCGTCAGGCGCAGGGTAACTGCTTTCTAGTCAAAGGAGGATCAACGATATGGAGATAAAAATTCTACTTGCCTACGCCACCACCCACGGCGCAACAGAAGAAATTGCCGAGGCGGTGGCGGGGACGTTGCGCGAACATGGATTGGCAGTCGATGTGCAGCTGGCCAAAAACGTACGCTCGCTAGAAGGCTACAGCGCGGTAGTGCTTGGCGCGCCGATGTATATGTTCAAGCTGCACAGGGATGCCAAGCGTTTCCTCGCGCGGCATCAGGCGGCGTTCGGCGGGGGCTTGCCGCTGGCGGTCTTTTCGGGCGGTCCCTTTGGCGATTCCCCGGAAAACGTGTGGCAGGAAGTTCGCGGGCACCTGGATAAGGAACTGGCCAGGTTTCCTTCGATCCAGCCGGTGGCGATCGAGATCGTCGGCGGCAGGTTCGACCCGAACCGGCTGCGCTTCCCGTATAACCTCATCCCGGCCATGAAGAACCAGCCGGTCAGCGACCTGCGCGATTGGGAGAAGATCCGCGCCTGGGCAGCCGGGCTGGCGGAAAGGTTCAGGGCAGCGTAGCCTGTTATAATCTTCCTGCACCATGCCGTTCGGGGAGGATATAATCGCCGCTCGCCTTTCCGTCTCGAATCTGAGCAAGAAATACGGCCAGCATCTGGCGCTGGCGCCCGTTTCCTTCGAATTGGGCGCGGGGGAAATCGTCGCGTTGACCGGCCCGAACGGATCGGGCAAGACGACGCTGCTCTCCTGCCTGTCGGGGCTCATCCGCCCGACCAGCGGGAGCGTCGCGGTCGCCGGTTATGATCTGTACCGGGACGAGGTCGAAGTACGCCGGCGCATGATCTTTGTCCCGGACGTGCCGCGCTTCTACCTGGAATTGACCGCCTGGGAGCATCTCAAGTTCATTGCCCTGGCGAACAACGCCGGGCAGGATTTCGATCGACGCGCGGAACGCCTGCTGCGCCAGTTCGGTCTTTGGGAGGCGAGAGACCTGTTTCCCCATCATTATTCGCGCGGCATGCGCCTGAAACTCGGGCTGGCGCTGGCGCTGATCCGCCCGTTCGAGGTGCTGCTGCTCGACGAGCCGACCTCGGCGCTGGACGTGGAGGGCGCCGGCATGCTGATCGACGAGTTGAAAGAGCTGCGCGGACAGGGCGCGGCGGTGCTGCTGTCCACGCATGACCCCGGCCTGATCGAGCGGATCGGCGGGCGCAGCCTGGTCATCCGTCACGGCGTGGTCGAGGCGGGCTAGATGCGCGCGGCGCACTGGGTGCGTTCCCGTCAGGAAGAGCGCGAGCTGGCCTATTGGCTGGCGCTGGCATTCTATGATCCGCGCGACCGCTCGCTGAATAACCGCATTTACCTGATCTATCTCATCCTGTTCTTCAGTATCTGGACGTTCATCACGCTGACCTTCTTTGCCAGCGGGGGAGCGTTTATTTTGGGCCAACTGGCGCCGGGTGATCCGGCCCGCGCCTCGCTCTTCGTGGAGGTGCTGCTGCTGGGCCTGTGGAGCGCTTGCGGCTTCTGGCAGGCGGCGAAGCGCAGCCCGGTGGTCTTTTCCGACCAGGACAGCTATCTGATCTGCCAGACGCCGGTCAACCGCTGGCATGTGACCCTGCGCTGGCTGCCGTTGCCGTGGTTGAGGAGCGCAGTTCCGTTCTGGCTGGCAGCCGTCACGCTCGGGTTTTCCGTGGCGGAAACCAGCATGCCGGGCGCGATGAGCGCAAGCCGCATCGGCGAGTACGCGGCGTACGGCTTTCGCGCCTGGATGGCCGTCATACCGGTCCACCTGGCGCTGTATGCGCTGCAGTGGGCGGCTGGCATCTCCCGCCTGCATAAGGACGTGGAGAGGCGCGGGCGCGTTCGGCTGGCAGCCGTCGCGGCGGCGGTGTTTTTTGCTTTCCTGCTCATGTTTACGACGGGCGCAGGTTCATTGGCTGCTTCCAGGTGGGGGCGCATCGCGGGGATGGTGCTGTATCCGCTGAGCCAAGGCTTTGCGCATAGCCATATAACCGATTCGCTGCTGATCGGCGGGCTGTTCGCGCTGGCTTCACTCGCATGGATGACCTGGCGCTCGGAAGGGTTCAGCCTTAGCCGGGCGGCAGAAGAGACCAGAGAGATCGAGGTGATCAAAACCGCCGTCCAATACGGCTT
>JAXDCA010000078.1:0-70627 GCA_034678305.1 Bellilinea sp. | reverse complement strand
GTTGTGAGTCGGAGAGGGTCGCGATGTATGCACACTCGGAGACAAACGGTCGTTGTGAGGGGGAGAGGGTCGCGATGTATGCACCCTCGGAGCCAAACGGTCGTTGTGAGGGGGAGAGGGTCGCGATGTATGCACCCTCGGAGCCAAACGGTCGTTGTGAGGCGGAGAGGGTCGCGATGTATGCACCCTCGGAGCCAAACGGTCGTTGTGAGGCGGAGAGGGTGGGATTCGAACCCACGGTGGAGGGAACCTCCACAACGGTTTTCGAGACCGCCCCGATCGGCCGCTCTGGCACCTCTCCGATGCCGTACATTATAACAAAGAGCTGATGGAATTACCAAGAGGCGATTATTTAATTAGAAAACCCCGCCAATAATTACGGCGAGGTTTCTGCTTTTACTGGTTTAGGGTTCCGTAGATCCCGTTTTATGAGAATAATTCGAGATCTTTTATACCCTTGTCGGTTTCGGCTATTTGCTTGGAAGGAAGCGGGTTACTTTCGTTCCGCACACAGGGCATTTGCCCTTCGCCATCCTCCGGCCGCTTTTCGCCACTTCAACAGTACCGTTCTTGATCGATCGTTTTGCGCGACATTTGACGCAATAGGCTTCAAAATCCATCGAATATCCTCCTTGTTACAAAATATGGCGTATAGACATATTCTAACACCTTTGTCAAGGTTTCTATAGGTTAAAACGCATGTTTTTAGGTAATATATGGGGAATTTTCGGAAATTTTGACCAAAAACAGGTCATAAATCGACTTTTTGCTGGTATGCAGGATATTTGAGCTGATTCAAGCCGTGTTCACTCATCTTTTCCATCAAGATCCTGGCAGGATTTGGTTCGCCGTGCACCAGAAATATTCCCTTCAGGCTGGCTGATGTGACCTGAGCGTAATGCAAAAGCATGTTCTGGCCAGCGTGAGCTGAAAATCCGCCAATAGTGACGACTTCGGCGTTGCGGTCGAACAATTCGCCAAAGATACGCACGGTGGGTTCTCGGTCCGCCAGGCGGCGTCCAAGGGTATTTGGCGCCTGCCAGGAAACAATCAACACTGTATTGCGCGGATTTTGGATATTATTTTTCAAATGGTGAAGAATGCGACCCGTCTCTGCCATGCCAGAGGCTGAGATAATTACCATCGGGTCTTTCCGGTCGTTGAGTGCTTTAGAGTCCTCCACCGAGCGGATGTACGTGAGCTGGGGAAAATCTAAAGCTGGATGTCTTTTTTCACGAATGAATGCCTGAGTTTCCGCGTCAAAAAGGGTTTGATGCTTTTGGAATATCTCGGTAACGTTAACCGCCAGCGGGCTGTCTACATAGATCGGAAATGGTTGAATTTCGCCTTCCGCGATCAACCGGTTGAAATTATAGACAAGCTCCTGGGTACGCCCGACCGCGAAGGAGGGGATGATCACTTTTCCGCCGCGGTCGAATGTCCTTTTGACCGAATCGCGCAGCTCAACGTAGGCTGCTTCTGGGTCTTCATGTAATTTGTCGCCGTAAGTGCATTCCATCATTAAAAAATCAGCATTTTCAGGCAGGGTAGGATCCCGCATCAGAGGAAGACCATTCCTGCCGATATCTCCTGAATACCACAACCTGATTTTTTTGCGATTTTCTTCGATATCGAGAACGATAGAAGCTGACCCGAGAATATGACCTGCATCGACAAAACGAGCCTGCACGCCAGGGACCGGCTCGAAAACTTGCCCGTAATCCTTCGTGGAAAAATAATCATTGACTGCCGCTGCGTCGGCGATAGTATACAGCGGTTCCAGCGGGGGTTCTCCACGACGATCGCGCTTGCGGTTAACGTATTGGATGTCCGCCTCTTGGATGTGACCAGAATCGCGCAGCATCACATCGGACAGGTCAGCAGTAGCCCGGGTAGTATAGATAGGGCCTGAGTAGCCGTTCTTAACTAAATTTGGCAGGTTGCCGCTATGGTCGATGTGCGCATGTGAAAGCAATACGGAATCCAGCGTGTGCACATCGAAATCGAAGGTTTGGTTGCGTTTATAAAATTCTTGCCGCTTGCCTTGGAAAAGACCGCAATCCAACAACAGACGGCTGCCGTTCACTTCGAGCAGGAATTCCGATCCAGTAACTGTTTGCGCGGCCCCAAGAAAGGTTAATTTCATCTAATGACCGTTCATTAATATTTCTAGAATCTGCTCCCCGTATCTTTGAAATCTCCAGGGAGTGGTTTTCATCAATGCCTGTAATTGATCCAAAGAGGTGGGATTCGCGTATGCAATCTGCTCGGCGATATCCCTTGGTAAGACAATGTCGGATTCCACCTGCAACCCACGCGCGGTGACTTTTCGCCATTTCTTTAAGGTATCGATTCTTGCCAAAATACCGTCGTCTGGACGGCGACTAGCAGGCCTCGCTGGAGGGCGGTTGTTTAATCCCTGATTGACTGCCTGCAGTAGTCCGTAAGCATGACGGCTAGACTGACGTTTTGATAGGCTGGCAATATTGTCGAGGTCCGCCACATTGGTAGGACTGGCCTGGGCGATCTCGATCAATGCCTGGTTGCTGATAATTTTGAAATGGGGCAGGTTAGCCTTGCGCGCCTGGGCATCACGGTATTCGATCAGCGCTTGGAGTACCGCGCATTGCGCAGAGGGCAAGGTGTTTCGTCCGATCATCCGCCAGCAACTCAGGTTGTCATTTTCTCCATTGGGGATATTTGCCTGTGTCAGGCGAAAAAAATCTTCTTCTGCCAACTCGAGCAGACCGTTATCGATAAGCTCTTTGCGCAGCTGGTTACGTAAATCGATCAGATAATGCGTGTCCAGGCGGGCGTAATACAGCATTTCTGATGAAAGGGGACGCATACCCCAATTTGCGCGTTGAAGGCGTTTCTCGACGATTAAACCATATCGGGTGCTTAGCAAATCAGCCAGACCAATCTCAGATCGTCCAAGAATGCGCGAGGCATGCATGGTGTCGAAAATATTACGGAAACAATAGTGATAATCTCTCTTGAGGCAAATAATGTCATACTCGGCGGCGTGAAAGATCTTTTCGATCTTTTCATCTGCAAAAACCTCGCCAAGAGCTGAGAGATCAATCAACGCGAGTGGATCGACAAGATAATCACGGTCAGGGGTCGAGAATTGGATCAAACATACCTGCTCCTTATATGCATACAGGCTGTTTGATTCGGTGTCCACCGCAACCAGCGGCTGGGAGAGTAAATCAACGAGCATTGTTTTCATTGCTTGATGATTCTCGACCCAAATCGGCGGCGGCAAGGGAGAGGCATGCATGTTACCGATTATAGCTCATATACAAGCGCTTTTGCATTGTGCTTTTCTCATCCAATCCTCGATGTACACGCTGTCAAATAGTACCGTACACGACTGGTATTGGTTTTCTCTCTATGGTATAGTATTTTAAGGAGGGATTATGAAAGAGCGGATATTGATTATCGAAGATGACGAAGCGATTGTTCGGATTTTACGGCGTAGCCTGTCTCACGAAGGTTACACGGTTGACGCAGCCTTCGACGGTGATACTGGTCTGGCTCTTGCGCAAAACGCCTGCCCTGATCTGGTCATTCTGGACTGGATGCTGCCCGGCATGGACGGTCTGGAAGTCTGCCAGCAGCTGCGAGGCAGCGGATCCACCCCCATCCTGATGCTTACCGCAAAAGACTCTCTCAGCGACCGAGTGGAGGGTTTGGACGCAGGCGCAGACGACTATATGATCAAGCCGTTTGAGTTGGAAGAATTACTGGCTCGTATTCGAGCCCTTTTACGCCGCACACAACCCGAGCGTGTACCTGTTTTGAACTACTCTGACCTTGAATTGGATACTGCAACGCGGCAGGCAACGCGTAAAGGGCGGATTATCTCTCTGACCGCAAAAGAATATGATTTGCTCGAGTTTTTCCTGCGCCACCCGCGGCAGGTGTTGACCCGCGAGTTGATCTTCGACCGCGTCTGGGGCTATGATTTTGGAGGGGAAAGCAATGTCCTCGATGTGTATATCCGCTACTTGAGACAGAAATTAGAAGCAGGTGGGGAAGCGCGTCTGCTACACACCGAACGTGGAGTGGGGTACGTCATGCGCGAGTCGGAATAAATGTCCCTGCGTTCACGCTTAACCGTACTGTACACTCTCCTTTTAGGAGGGGTATTATTCATTTTTGGCGCGCTTGTGTACGGCCTGGTCAGCATGGTCCTGCTCGATCAAATCGATACTCGGCTTACACAGGCCTCGGACCAGCTTATCGATCTCTTGAAAGTCAATGTTGCCAACCAGTTCGATCCGCGTATTGCCGCCAGTTTCCAACCTGCGGAGAATATGCTCTTTCAGGTTTGGGATACCGGTCAGAAGCTGCAACTTTCCCGTCCAACCGGTTTACTAACACCGCTGGATGAGGTTGGCTTACGCAGCGGTCAAACCTATTTTTCCATTCAATCCCTTGATCATCAGCGCATCAGGGTGCTGACCCGTCCATTGCAAACCGCACGGGAACCGGTGGGTGTGTTGCAGGTTGGATTGAGTCTGGCTTTTTTGGATATTACCCAACAAACACTGGCGAGCGTGCTGATCATCCTGGCGGCAGCATTGATGCTGCTGGTCGGGCTGGGCACCTGGGTGGTGACCGGGCAGGCTTTAGCTCCGCTAGCTACGGTCACCAGCGTAGCGACGCAAATAACCCAGGCGGATGATCTCTCCCGGCGCATCCCTTACCATGGATCGAGTCAGAATGAGATCGGGAAGCTGGTCCGGGCGTTTAACGACACCCTTGAACGCCTGGAAAATCTCTTCAGCAGCCAGCGGCGGTTTATGGCGGATGTAAGCCACGAGCTTCGTACGCCGCTGACCGTAATCAAGGGCGAAGTTGGATTAATGCGGCTAACCGGCAGCATCGAAGAGGAATCATTGCGCAGTATCGAGATGGAAGTCGATCGGTTGACCCGCCTGGTAGGGGATTTGCTGCTGCTAGCGCAAGCTGAAACTGGTCAGATGCCGCTCTCATTCGAAACGGTTGAATTGGATACGATCCTACTAGAAGTTGTTCAGCAAATGCGCACCCTGGCAGGCAACAATATATCAATCCAAATCGATGAAATCGACGAGACGCCGATGATGGGCGATCGAGACAGGCTTAAGCAAGTAATCGTTAATCTGGTAGCTAATGCCATACAATATTCACCAAAAGGCGGAACGATCCATTTGACCTTGAAGAAAGAGGATACCCAGACTCGATTTACCGTCCGCGATACTGGCGCCGGCATTCCAGCTGAGGATCTTCCACACATTTTCGAACGTTTTTATCGTGCCGAGCCTTCGCGCAAGCGCAGCCGTGACGGAGGATACGGCCTGGGGCTGTCCATTGCCTATTGGATTGTGCGCGGGCATCATGGCGTCATCGATGTTTTATCAGAGGAAGGGAAAGGCGCATCTTTTACTGTAATAATGCCGTTGGAGCAGCCAAAATAAAAATCCGGGTGAGCTGGCAAGATCACCAGACTGCACCCGGTTCTTTTGATTTTTTGATCTACTTTGAATGTTACAGGCGGTAGGAGTGGGTGGACGAGTTGTTGCTGTCAGCAGCGCCTGGACGGGGCGTGGGGCGGGCTTTAACACTGTGATAAGTCGGCTCAGGTCGGGCAGTGAGGGCATCAGACTTCAAGCTGGAGCGCGGGGCAGCCGGGCGCGGCGCCATGGTAACGCTGCCCATCCCAGTCCGCAGGGTTGATGAGGAGGGGCGGCTGGCGCGCACCATAGGCGTTCTTTGACCTGCGCTGCCAAATAAGCGGTCGCTGGCGACTGAGACCGAGCCGATGATCAGAATGCGAATTACCCAGACCATCAAGGCAACAAAAACTGGCACAACGGAAACAAGCGTTTTTGAGTCGATGACAGAAGTAGAGATAACGGTATGGTTGGCGATCGCCAGGGAAACGCCCCACCAGGTGAGCATGGCGTTCATTGTTGCAGCCAACAACCAGGCGCCGAATAAATACCACACTTCTTTCGGCTCGCTCGTACGTTCCTCAGGGGTGAACAGGCGGGCAATGCCTGCGAAATCGATACCACAGAAGGCGACGGCTAGAATGGTCGCCCAGCCTACACCCGCAAAACGTAGATCACCAAGCAGGTCGCTCAGAGCGTAATCTGTTGTTGAGTAATTAAAGATTTCGAAAGCAACCAGAGCTACTAGAAGAATCACCGCGAACATAAAGCCAGGCCGCATCCGAATATTTTTAAACAACTGTGAGAAGGGTTTTCTTTGCGGGTGAGCAGCTGAGAGGTTCATGACTTACTCCTTTAACATAGCAGTTATTAAAATATAGAACAAATTTTCAATATTATAGAACAATAATTCTATTTTGTCAATAGGCATTTTTCAATGCCCTTTGGTGCAATTTATTTGCCAAAAGGTATGGAAAACAGAATTCTTTCCCCCGTTACAAGAGTATATTAACGATTCGATGCCAATGGCCAAACGATAATAATCACTGAAGTTGATATAAACCTTGAGTTTACGCGCATTTATCCGTTAAATTTATTGGATAACAAAAATCTATGCAATTATCGTTGGAGCGGAATCTGTCCCAGCTAACGCCTGGTCTGCCAGTGAATCATCTCCCCAGTGCAATTATCTAGTCCATATTGGTGCGATAGACTAAGCGGCGCGTCGTTCAGGCGACATCTCAACAATGCCAGCGACAAACCGTGGGAAACAAGGACGATCCTGCCTTCGGGATAGCTGGCTGCAGCCCTGGCGACCGCGGTTTCCATGCGAAGGATTGCTTCCTGGAGGGTTTCTCCACCGGGTGGGCAGGCGCCGGGTTGGTCATTACGGAATGCCGCATATGCATCTTGGTGGGTATCACGAACGACTTTGATCAACATCCCTTCCCATGCGCCATGGTTAACCTCGCGTAATCGCGAGTCGCAATACAACGGCACCCTCAGCCTGGCAGCGATAATTTGCGCGGTTTGCATGGCGCGGCTCAAGTCGCTGGAAAAGACGGCATCGAATGGATCGTCCTTTATGCTCTCAGCAAGGACCTCGGATTGGGATATCCCTGTTGAATTCAATGGGATATCGGAATGACCCTGAATGCGTCCTTCCAAATTCCAGTCCGTTTGTCCGTGGCGGACGAGGAGAATCTCTGTCATGTGCTCCAACTGCGATCAGGAAGGAAACAAGCGCTCAAAGGCTTGCGGTGCGTAGGTTTGAACCATGTCGGAGGTGATGCCATTTTCATTGCAGATGGCGGCATAAGCGTCGACGCTGTCGCGGCGGATGCGCGCTTGTGTGTCCACGTCCAATTCCCACAAGCCAAATCGTTGCGTCCAACCGCGTTCCCACTCGAAGTTGTCGACTAACGTCCAGTGGAAGTAGCCTTTGACCGGCCAGTTGAAATTTACCGCGCGCCACATTTGATGAATGTGCTCGAACAGGTAACTGGGGCGGAGTTTATCGCTTTTATCCTCGATGCCATTTTCAGTTACGATGACGGGCTGCTGATAGGATTTTGCCCAGTGCAATGCTTCAAAGAAACCATCTGGCGCGTTAGCCATATGATTGGTTTCACTGACCTCAGCTCCTGGGGGGAAGCTTAGCCGATAGAATAGATTTTTATAAGCGGTCAGTTGGAAATTAACCAGTGTGCGGGTGTAGTAATTCAAACCGAAGTAGTCGAGGGTATTTGCCGCTGCCGGGATACTTTCTTTCTTATTAAGAAAGCGGAATTTACCATCCACCAGCGCGTCGGGGAACGAATAGAACATGTTCTTACGGATAAAGTTAGCCAGCCAACGATCGAAGGGCAGCCACTGTCGAGCAGGATGGATGCTCTGGTAATGCAAAGCCGTACCGACCTGCGCCTGCGGCTGCAACTCGTGTAAAGCATGATAGGCAGCGGCATGACCGCGCACCATATTACGCATCACCAAATAGGCGCTGTTTAAGTCTTTCTTTCCTGGCGGAAATACGCCATCAATATAACCGCAGAGCATGTATACATTTGGCTCGTTGATGGTCACCCAGAGTGAGGTATATTCCTTCAGCGCATTGACCACTTTTCTTACGAATGCCTGAAAGATGATTGGCGTGTCTTCGTTCTCCCAACCTCCGCGCTCTGTCAGCCATAAAGGGTCTGAGAAATGGTGCAGAGTTACCATTGGCGTCAGTTTACGCTCGAGCATGCCGCGCAGCATTTGCCGGTAGAACTCCATGGCATCCTCATCCCAAACATCTGGTTTGGGTTGGATGCGGCTCCACTCGACAGACAGGCGATGCGCATTTTGCCCGCTCTCCACAGCCCGGTCGAGATCTTCTCTCCAGCGCCCGCCCCACCAATCGCAAGCCATTCCGGCTTGATGCCCGAGTTGGATGCGTCCGGGTTCTTTTTCCCAGGCGGACCAGTTATTATTGGTGTTGCTGCCCTCGACCTGGTGGGCAGCTGTCGCAGTACCCCATAAAAATCCCTGGGGAAAATGATAGCTGGCTTTTGGCATGGTTCTCCTAGTGCTTGGTGGAAAAAAATGAAATATGTAAGTCCCGGCGGTTATTATACATGACATTGGCAGAGGTCGGGTCTGATGCAGGAGCGCTGATTCCAATGTAAGATCATCCACGCAGAATGGGCCAACAGGTATAATCATGGTGATAAGTTTCTTGTACAAAATTGTCTTATAGAGGATAACAGTGATCACAAGTCTGGAAAGAAAAGTCGCGCCCCTGATGCGCCGTCGTGACTTGAAACTGGTATTGGCAGAATCATGCACTGGGGGGCTGATCAGCCACCGCATTACGAACATTCCCGGCTCATCCGAATATTTCCTTGGAGGGATTATCAGTTACGCCGACAGCGCCAAACAGGCGATCCTTGGCGTAAAAGAAGAAACCCTATCGCAGTACGGCGCAGTCAGCCGGGAGACCGTGCTCGAAATGGCGCGGGGAGTGCGCAAGTTGTTTTCCTTGCAGGGCTATCCTCAAGAGGAGATTATCGCCATATCGATCAGCGGTGTTGCTGGTCCGGGTGGCGGAAGCGAAGAGAAACCAGTCGGGCAGGTTTGGATTGGGATGTGCGCCGCAGATGGGGAATGGGCGTGGAAATTTAACAATAATGGCACGCGCCTGGAGAATAAGCAGAATTTCTCTGAACAGGCGCTGCAACTACTGTGGGGCTATTTGAACGGTTATATCCTGCCAGAATCCTGATTAACATGGTAATCTAGGTTATGGTTAAGTAGTTTGAAATTTTAACAGCCTGTGAGAGGATATGCGCGTGGAAAAGCGAAAACGGATCTTAATCCTGACGGCTGATGCCGGTTTTGGTCACAGAAGCGCAGCTATCGCGGTAGAAGCTGCCTTGAAGATGAAATACGAAAACCAGGTGCATATCGATGTTGTCAATCCATTGAATGATAAACGTACGCCGTTCTTGCTGCGTGAAAGCCAGAGCGACTACGATAAAATCGTCCGCAATGCGCCCGAGTTGTATAAATTTGGCTACGATGTTTCGGACGCAACGGTGGCGAGTGTCATGATGGAAACCGTGTTGACCATCATGTTCTGGGAGATCATGCGAGATCTATTGCGCAAATACCGTCCGGATGCGATTTTCTCTACATATCCCATGTATCAGGCGCCCCTGACCGCTATTTTTTCGGTTTTTCGCACCTTTGTTCCCCTGCTAACTGCGATTACTGATCTGGCGACTGTTCACCGGTTATGGTTCAATGCGCATGTCGATAAGCTATTGGTCCCTAATGAGCTGGTGAGTGATCTCGGCGTGAGCTACGGTGTCCCGCAAAAAAATATTCGCATCACCGGCATCCCGGTTCATCCAGCGATTGCGCAAGAGAAACGCAGCAAAGATGAGGTACGCGCGACCCTTGGGTGGAGAACCGATCTGAAGACCATTCTTGCAGTCGGCAGCCGGCGAGTTAACGACTTGATGGAAATATTGAATGTGGTTAACCATTTCGGCGCGCCGCTGCAGTTGGCGGTAGTGACAGGAAAAGATGCCGACATGTACACTGATTTGCAGAACATGGTATGGCATATACCAATCCACCTGTATAATTTTGTTACGAATATGCCAGAGATGATGCGCGCAGCTGATTTGATTATTTCCAAGGCAGGCGGGCTGATTGTAACTGAATCTCTTGCCAGCGGTTTACCGATGATGTTGATCGATGTTATCCCTGGGCAAGAAGAGGGCAATCAGGAATATGTCGTTTCTCATAAGGCTGGGATATATGCGGGTTCGCCGATGGATGCGCTCGTAGCGCTTGCCCATTTGTTTGACGACGACTGTACGCTCCTGAATGAATGCAGCCAGAATGCTCGCGGGTTAGGACGACCGCATGCGGCTGTGGAGGCGGCTGATTTGATCTGGGCGGCGGCACAACAGGGCCTGATCCACAAAGAAACCAGCCGGCGCATGCCGTTAGTCGATTTGCTTTCCAAATATCATATCCCATGGCGCGATGAGGATCTACTCACTGACAAGGATGCCAAATGAAATTAGAAACAGTACTGGTCATCATTTCTGCGGGCGTCGAGTGGCGCATAGCAACCAAATACTACGCAGATTGTCAATTATGTGATTCGCCCTACAACCAATGGTTTGAAACGGAGATAAACGGTATTCAAACCATCTTTTTCCACGGCGGCTGGGGGAAAATTTCTGCGGCAGCCACCGCCCAATATGCGATCGATCGTTGGCAGCCAGATTTGGTGATCAATATAGGCACTTGCGGTGGATTTGCGGGTCGCCTAGAGGTGGGTGATATCGTCCTGGCGGACGAGACGATCGTATATGATATCTACGAGCGCATGGGAGGGGCTCAAGAGGCTTTGGATTTCTACTCCACGCATATAAACCTGGATTTTCTTAAAGAGCCTTATCCATTGGAAGTACGCCGCATGCGCTTGATTTCGGCAGACCGAGACATTGATCCTGAGGAGGTTACCGCTTTACAGGATCAGTTCGAAGCCGGCGCAGCCGACTGGGAGAGTGGGGCGATCGCCTGGGTAGCGGCTAAAAACGGTGTCTGCTGTTTGATCCTGCGTGGGGTAAGCGACCTGGTCGATGAAAATGGCGGAGAGGCTTATGGCAACATCGAATTGTTCTGGCAGCGAACTCCAGAGGTTATTACAATTCTTTTGAAAAGCCTGCCTGCCTGGCTTAATATGGCTGCTAAAGCTGAGTGAGGAAACTCCAAAGTCACTGTACGATTTTTCCACCTAAGTTATGTGCAGTGGTACAATAATGCCCGAGAAATTGCATCGAATAAGGCTGATTTGTAATCAATTCTCGATTCCATTTTCTAATCTGCAATTAATCTATGTGTGGAAAAATTAGTGAGATAAGGTTTGCGTATAGCATGCCGTATTTTCCCATGGGTTGCAACTGGAGGCAGAATGAGTGTTGAGGGTACAAACCGCAAGCCAGCCGCTGGCGGAAAGGCTAAATTTATCGTTGGAGGATTATTAATCATCGCAGCTACTTTATATCTGATCATCTCATCGACCAGGGCAAGCGCTCAGTATTTCATGACCATCGATGAGCTGGCAGAGAAAGGCAGCCAGGTATCAGGGCGGGAACTGCGAATTTCCGGCGCAGTGATTGGCGATACGATCCAATACGACGCTCAAAATCTAAAGCTGAGTTTCGAAGTTGCGCATGTGCCCGGAGATAACAAGGAGATCGAGGCGCAAGGCGGATTGGCGGTTGTGCTGCATGAGGCAGCAAGCAACCCTTCTTCCAGACGCTTACGCGTCGAGTATAACGGCGTGATGCCGGACCTGCTGCGTAACGAAGCTCAGGCGATTATGACGGGTAAACTCGGCGAGGATGGAGTCTTTCATGCTGAGGAGCTGCTGTTAAAGTGCCCGACCAAATATGAAGATGCTCTTCCTGAGCAATCATCCGGTACTTAATAATAACGAATCATGGATCAATGGGTGTGCCTGATCAATTCCTGGCAGCCTGCTTCCCCTGATATTGTGGAGAGCTTATGATTGCGAACTTCGGATTCGGTGCTCTAGTTGTTGCTCTGATCGTTTCTATTTATGGCATCTATGCCGCCATCCATGGCGCTAGAACCAATTCACTGGCATGGGTCGAAAGCGCGCGAAAAGCGATGTTGTTGACTTTCCCCCTGACATCGCTGGTGGTACTGGCAATTATTGTTCTTCTGGTTGGTAGGCATTATGAATTCCAATATGTTTACAGCGTAACCAGCAATAACATGCCGCTGTATTTGAAAATCACCGCCTTGTGGGGCGGTCAGGCGGGATCGCTGGTTTTTTGGTCCTGGTTGATGTCCGCATTTGCCTCCGCGGTGACTTTACATAAGTGGGACCGCGATCGGGAATTTCTCCCCTGGGTGATCGCTGTTTCGTTGATCACGCTGGCGTTTTTCCTCTTGTTAAGCATATTTATCGAGAATCCTTTCCTGCGCTTCTGGGAATCTGCCACTGGCATGCAAATGTCCGCCATGTTTAAACCGGCCGGCGCAACATTGATCACTCCATTCGACGGGCAAGGACTGAATCCATTGCTGCGCCACCCAGGGATGATCATTCACCCGCCTATGCTGTATCTGGGATTCGTTTCGTTCGTAATCCCGTTCGCTTTTGCGATTGCATCGCTCATTACCGGACGCACGGATGACCGTTGGATTCGCCTGACCCGGCGCTGGACGCTGGTCGCATGGCTGTTTTTATCACTCGGTCTCATCCTTGGCATGCGCTGGGCGTATGACGTGCTCGGCTGGGGCGGATACTGGGGGTGGGATCCAGTTGAAATTGCTGCGTTAATGCCCTGGTTGAGCGGCACTGCCTTCCTGCATTCCGTGATGATCCAGGAAAAACGCGGATTATTCAAGCGCTGGAATATGATTCTGATCATCCTGACTTACTCATTGGTCATATTTGGTACATTCCTGACCCGTTCGGGCGTGCTTTCGTCGGTGCATGCCTTTGCGCAGAGCGCCATCGGTCCACTCTTCTTTGGTTTCATCGGTTTCACCTTTATTGCTTCGCTTGCATTGCTGCTCACGCGCTGGAACAGCCTGCATTCTGAAGGCGAGATGCACTCCTTGCTCTCCCGTGAAGCTTTGTTCTTGCTCAACAACCTGCTTTTCATGCTGATTCTTTTTGTATGCTTTCTTGGCGTGATCTATCCATTGATCTCTGAGCTGCTGACCGGGCAAAAAGTGACTGTTGGCCCGCCTTTCTATGAAAGGACGAACGGCCCGTTACTTGCTGGCTTGCTGTTGCTGATGGGAGTTGCTCCACTGTCAGCCTGGGGGCATTCGACCGTGAAAACCCTTGGTAGAGCTGTCTGGAAACCACTGGCGGTTTCACTGGTGCTGCTTGTAGGCTTGATCGCGGCTGGCGTGCGGAGTTGGGCAGCATTACTGGCATTTTGGCTGGTAGCGTTGGTCTCTCTGGTTACCCTGTATGAGTTTTATCGAGGCGCGGTTGCCCGCCATAAACGCAGCGGAGAAAATGTTTTCGTTGCGTTGTGGAATCTGGCGGGGCGTAACCGCCGGCGTTACGGCGGTTATATCATTCATTTAGGCATCGTATTGATGACCCTGGGTATCATCGGCATAGAAATATTCCAGACCGATACTCAAGGTACCATCCCTCCGGGCGGCAGTCTGACCCTTGACGTGTACAAGGTGACTTTCGACAAGCTGGATTTGTTCGATACGGCAGACGGGCGGAATATTGCCCGAGCAGTGGTCAGCGTTACCCGGAATGGGGAATATCTTGGCAGCCTGTATCCACGCCGGGATTATTATTATGATGCCCAGCAGCAAATGACCATACCCGGGCTGCGCAGCACGATGCAGGATGATCTGTATGTGCTGCTGGTGGATTGGCAGCCAATCTCTTCTGCTGGCGTTACCTTCAAGATCTATCACAATCCATTGGTGAACTGGCTGTGGGTTGGTGGATTGGTGTTCATCCTGGGTACGCTGGTGGCAGCCTGGCCAGACAAAGACCCCGAGGTTGTCAGGCGCCGCGCTACCCGCCGGGCAGCCAGATCAGGCGCGATTAGAGATTAGGAACCAGAAGCATGTCTGAGATTGATTTTTTCCAGGATTGTTGCAATCAACAAAGAATAAAGGTCTTTTCAGTTAGGCATGTCCTCTTTTCATCGTTCATCAAGGGATCATTATGAAGAAGCAGATCGATAATCGAATCTCAGGAGCGGCATCGACTCTGGTGAAGGCGCTGCTGATCCTGGTGGTGATAATGCTCGGGATCAATACTCAACCAGTAAACGCTCAGCAATCCACGCCATCGGACAACGATGTCAACGCCATTGCTAAAGAAATGTTTTGCCCGGTGTGCGAGAATATCCCGCTGGATGTCTGTCCAACCACTGCTTGTGCTCAATGGCGTGAATTGATCCGCCTGAAGCTCAGCGAAGGCTGGAGCGAGAAGCAGATCAAGGACTATTTTGTGGCCCAATACGGCGACCGCGTGCTGGCTGAACCGCCGCGCAGCGGTTTGAATTGGCTGGTTTACATTCTGCCGCCGGTCATTTTACTGGTTGGAATTTATTTGGTGTACCGCTTATTTGCAAACATGCGCAAATCCAGGCAGGCTCTCATGGAAACGCCGCCGCCAGCGGTTGTCCAGGATCAAGATCCATATCTGAAGAAATTCGAGGAAGAATTACGCCGCATCGAGCGGGGTGATTCGTGACCACTGCTGGACGAAGAGGAGAATCAAGGAATGCAAATTGAACGAAGCCAACCGAATGAAAAGCGCCGGCTACCCGCATGGCTGGTAGGGCTTGCTTTTATGCTCCTGGTTGCTTTCCTTGTATTGATTGGATTGGGACTGCGCCGGTCGCAATCGGGTCCCATCACGATTGGCCAGCGGGTGCCTGCTTTTACATTGACCACCTTTGAAGGCAACAGTCACAACACAGCTGACCTGGCGGGTAAAGTGATTGTGGTGAATTTCTGGGCTTCTTGGTGCAAACCGTGCGAGCAAGAAGCCTTCGAGATGGAAGCAGCCTGGCAGTATTACAAGCCCGGCGGGGAGGTTGTCTTTCTAGGCGTTGATTATGTAGATACTGAACCAGAGGCATTGGATTTCCTGACGAGGTTTGGCATTACCTATCCCAACGGCCCCGATCTCCGCACAAAAATCTCACAAATGTTTCGCATTCAAGGCGTTCCCGAAACATACATCATCGACCGCGAGGGTAAGCTGGCTTATGTCAAGAAGGGACCATTTGCCTCCATGGCGGAGATCCAATCGGTGGTGGATGCAATCCTGCATTAAATCCAATCAGGGAGAATTATTAGCATGGATCTGGGTTCATTATTTTTAGTAGTTGCGTTAGCCATCCTGGTTGGGATTTATGTTGCTCAACCTTTTATGAAGCATTCCAAGGCTGAGCGGCTGGTTCCTAAAGCTAGCCGGGCGGCAAGTTCGGATCATGAGCGGTCCGTGCTGTTGGCGGAACGAGACCGCATACTGACTGCCTTGCATGAATTGGATTTCGACCACGCGCTTGGAAAAATACCTGAGGAGGATTACCCCTTGCAGCGGGTGGAGATGCTCAAAGCCGGGGCGAATATTCTGAAACAATTGGATGGCATCGAGCCGGGGCAGAATTCGAAAGAGCTGTCTGCTGAGGACCGGGTCGAAGCAGCGGTCACAGCGCGGCGTGCTGATGCCCGCAGGATCACGAATGCCGGAAGAGGATTGGACGAGCTGGATCAGGCGATCAACGCCCGCCGGCGTCAAAAGCAAGAAAAATCAGCTGGATTTTGCCCGAAATGCGGCAGCCCCGTGCAAAAATCAGATGTTCATTGTTCGCGCTGTGGCGCGACGCTAAAATGATTCTCTTGAAGCGGCAGCTATCTCTTATGAATAAAAAAACCCTCTTTCTACTGGTTGCTGGATTATTCGTTGCCGTTTTCCTTGCTGGTTGCGGCTTAACACTGGCGCAGGATATTACCCCGCCGCCTGGCGCCGAGTCTTATACAGCTCTGGATACGCCCGAAGCCGTCGAAGCAGTTTTCCCATTGGTACCTCCGGATCCGGGCGAAGGGAACCTCATCTTTAATGAAAAATGTGCATCTTGTCATGGAGCAACGGGCCTGGGGGATGGGGCTCAAGCGGATGAACTGCCGGTGCCCGTCTCGCCGCTTGGCGATGCAAACCTCGCTGATGCCGCCAGGCCGATGGATTGGTTTCTTATGGTCACGAACGGGAATCTTGAGAGGTACATGCCTGGATTCAGCAGTCTGGATGACCGCCAGCGCTGGGATGTGGTCGCTTATGCATTGACTCTCTCGATGGATGCAGATGAAATCGAGCAAGGCAGTCTAGTGTATGAGCAAAGATGCCAGATGTGTCATGGCGAGAGCGGGCAGGGGAGCATAGAAGCGCCTAATTGGATGCAAGATGCTGCCCGGCTGGCTTCATATTCCATCGACGAGATGATTGCGATGACTGCTGAGGGCGTCAATGCAATGCCTGGCTTTGCAGGCGATCTCAGCCAGGCAGAGATCAGAGCGGCATCGATATACACGCGCGCTTTGAGCTTCGGAAATTTTGTTGAGCCGCGCGTTACCATAAAAGCAACTACTCAAGTCACGCCCGAGCCGGATGTGGCGCCTGAAGCAGCCGCTGCCAGCCTGGTTACCTTCCAGGGCAGGGTGACCAATGTTTCTGGCGGTGAGTTGCCGCAAGGCCTGCAAGCTGTGCTGAATGGCTTCGAGGGCATGAATCAAGTTTTGCAGCAGAATGTACCGGTGGAAGATGGCTTATACCGCTTCGATTCGATTGAAATCACCCCCGGTCAGATTTACCTGGTGACCATCGATTATCAGGAGATGACATTTAGTTCAGACGCATATCATGCAATCGAATCACCCGCTGAGCAAGTGATCGAGCTGCCGGTCGATTTTTACGAAACGACCACCGACACCTCTGTGCTGAGCGCAGACCGTATGCATATCTTCTTTGACTTCGCAAATCCTGAGGTCGTCCAGGTTGTCGAATTGTTTATCCTGAATAATTCCGGCGATCGGGTCATAATCGCTGAGGAAGCTGGTATGGGCGTGGTACAGTATGACCTGCCAGAAGGAGCTGCCAATCTGCAATTCGAGGAAGGTGCCCTTGGCGACCGCTACATCCTGACTGATAAAGGATTTGCGGACACTGCTGCCATCGAGCCGGGATCGGGACAACAAATTCTTTTTGCTTATGAAGTGCCGTACGAGAACAAAATGACATTGACGATCCCGATTCCGATGAATGTGTTCGCGGCTGTAGTGATGGTTCCACAGGGCGCTATCACCTTGCAGTCGGATCAGCTCAGTTCGACAGGACAAAGAGATGTGCAAGGGGTTAACCTTGATCTATATACTGCTTCAGCCCTGGCGGCTGGTTCCAGCCTGGAGATGCAGCTCTCCAGTCGCGGGAGCAGCAGATTATCCTTGCCGGCGGGAACAACCAGCGGCCTGGTGATCGGCGGGGCGGCTCTGGTTGTGGTGCTGATTGGCGCGGGCTACTGGCTGCTCCGCAAGCGAAAACCTAAATTCGCGATCGCGGACGATAAAGACCTTGCCTCTCAGGAAACGGTTGAGGATTTGATGGATGCGATCATTGCCCTGGATGATCGTTATAAGGCCGGGGATCTCCCAGAGGAAGCTTACCTGAGCCGTAGAGATGAGTTGAAAGAACGCTTGAGGACCAGGATGCAGTAAATTATGAATGATATCATCTCTGTCCGCCAGCTTGTCAAACGATTTGGTCCAAAGGTTGTTTTACGCCAAATGGACTTTAGCGTCGGACAGGGAGAGTTTGTGGCATTGTTAGGGCCAAACGGAGCCGGCAAGACAACCTTCCTGCGCATTCTATCGTCACTCTCGCGACCGACTTTGGGCATGGTGCAAATCGGTGGATACCAACTGCCTCAGCAGGCTGCTCATGTGCGCCGCCGCTTGGGGGTGGTCAGCCACTTGCCGCTGCTCTACGGGGATTTGAGCGCAGAGGAGAATCTGCGTTTCTATGGGCTTATGTATGCAATAAATTCGCTGGATCGGCGAATTGGCGAAGTGTTGGATATTGTCGGTCTGGCTGCACGCCGTAAAGACCTTGTGCGCACTTATTCACGCGGCATGCAGCAGCGTCTGGCTATTGGCAGGGCAATATTGCATGATCCTGAGCTGCTTTTGCTGGATGAGCCGCACACCGGTCTGGATCAAGACGCCTGCGATATGCTGGATGCGGTACTGGGTCAGGTCGCTACGCGCGGCAGGACGGTGGTGATGACCTCACACGACCTGGCGCGGGCAGAAGATTTGGCCAGCCGCTTTGATGTGCTCGCCCGTGGTAAAGTGGTCGCAAGCGCGCAACGCAGCGATCTGGAACGTGACGGATTGCTTGCCTTTTACCGCCAGTCATTGGAGAACAGCAGTAACGTGAATGATGCTCGAAACGCAAAGGTGCAAAACCAATGAGCGGCTTGACTCCTTTCCTGAGAGCGCTTGGCGCAGTGGTGTGGAAGGACTTGCGGGCAGAGTTGCGCAGCCGTGAATTGATCTCAGCCATGCTGGTCTTTGCTCTCCTGGTAATTGTGATTTTTAATTTTGCATTGGAACTGCAAACCAGTCTGCGCGCCAACCTGTCCGCAGGTATCTTATGGGTCACCTTTACTTTTGCCGGAACGCTCGGCCTGAACCGCTCGATGGCAGTCGAAAAAGACCGCGGCTGCTTAGACGGCTTGCTGCTGGCGCCGGTAGACCGCGCCGCGATCTACCTTGGGAAAGCGCTGGCAAATTGGATTTTCATGTTGCTGATTGCGTTGATCGTCTTCCCGATCTACTCGGTGCTCTACAATACCAATCTCTTTATCCCTGGCTTATTGTTGACCGTGTTGCTCGGCACCGAAGGGTATGCCGCGGTTGGGACGCTGCTTTCCAGCATGGCGGTTCAGGCGCGCACCCGCGATATTCTCCTGCCGATCTTACTTTTCCCAATTGCTATCCCGTTGATCGTGGCGGCTGTTAAGGCAACAGGCGGCTATTTGCAGGGCTTGGAGGTGGTCGAAATCCAGCCCTGGCTGACTTTGATGATCGTTTTCGATGTCATTTTTACATCGGTAGCTTTTATGGTCTTCGACAGTATCGTCGAGGAATGAAATCAAGGAGGTGGCAGATGCAGCCAAAATTGAAATGGCTTGTCGCGTTGGATATTGTGAGCTCGGTTTTGTTCTTTACAGCGGCCGCCATGGTGTTTTTTTATGCCCCCCTTGAGCGCGTCATGGGCGCTGTTCAAAAAGTGTTTTATTTTCATGTCGCTGCTGGTTGGATTGGAATGCTCAGTTTCCTGGTAGCGGCGGCGGCCGGCATCGTCTATTTAGTCCGCAAAGAGAGCCGCTGGGATTTGGTCGGGATTAGCGCGGTCGAAATTGGCATCGCTTTTACCTTGATCAACGTGATTACTGGCGCAATCTGGGCGCGCCCAATCTGGAACACCTGGTGGACCTGGGATCCGCGCCTGACCACCGCAACGATCATGGAGCTGGTCTATGCGGCATACCTGATGCTGCGCACGGGTATCGAAGAGCCTGAGCGAAGGGCGCGTTTTGGCGCAGTTTATGCCATTGTTGGCTTCCTTAGCGTTCCGCTGACCTTTTTCTCGATCCGGCTGGTGCGCACCATCCACCCGGTGGTGATTGGCAGCAGCGATCCGAGCGCATTGGGTTCCTTCGATATGACCCCGAAAATGACGCAAACCTTCATGGTCAGCTTGGTAGCCTTCACTTTCGTATTTGCATCCTTGTTATGGCATCGCATCCGGCTGGGAAGTCTTGGGCAGAGAGTCGAGCAGCTAAAGCTGAAAATGCTATCATGAACGATCGGCGACGATAGAGGAGAATAGGAATGGAACAACCCGCCAACACTGTTTCTTACTTTGCTGCTGGATATGCAGTTATCTTTGGAATTATGTTAATCTACCTGGTAAGTCTGATTGTGCGCTGGCGGAATTTACGCGAAGAAGAGCGTAACTTGGTATTGCTTGAGAAAAAAGAGGAATAAACCGTTCGGACGGTGAATCCGTGTAGCGGCGCAGTCCGAACGGTTTTTATCGCGATCGTGCTGAGTCCATGCCATTTACAATTTTGATTGTTACCAGGGTGGTCAGCAATATGGTCCGTTTCTATACTATCTCAGGCACTAGCGGCAGCCGCTCGCGGATGGATCGAATCATCTCCTCGGGCAGTGAATAATCCTGCAATTCTCCATTCAAGTAAGCGCTGTAAGCTGTCAGGTCGAAATGCCCGTGACCGGATAAATTAAACAGGATGACCTTCTTTTCGCCGGTTTGTTTTGCTTGAAGGGCTTCGTCTATTGCCACACGGATGGCGTGCGCCGATTCTGGCGCTGGGATGATCCCTTCGCTGCGGGTAAACAGCACTGCAGCTTCGAAAGTGGCTATTTGCGGCACGGAAACGGCCTCGATCATTCCTGCATCGAACAATGCCGAGAGGGACGGCGCCATGCCATGATAGCGCAATCCGCCGGCATGGATAGAGGCAGGGATGAAGGAATGACCGAGTGTGTACATCTTGACGATAGGCGCTGTTTTTGCGGTGTCGCCGTAGTCGAAGGCATAGATGCCGCGGGTTAGCGAAGGGGTGGCATCCGGTTCGGCCGCTAATAATCGCGTATTTTTACCGCCGCGCAAATTTTCTCGCAGGAACGGATAGGCGATCCCAGCGAAGTTCGAGCCGCCGCCCACGCAACCTATGACAACGTCCGGATATTCGCCAGCCAGATCCATTTGTTTGAGCGATTCCTCGCCTATGATGGTCTGGTGCAGCAATACATGATTGAGAACCGAACCAAGTGAATATTTCTTCCGGCCGTTCGATGCCGCGGCAACCTCCACTGCTTCAGATATGGCAATTCCCAGCGAACCGGGATTGTTTGGATCCTCAGCCAGGATGTTGCGCCCAGCGTTAGTGCGCTCAGTAGGGCTGGAAAAAACCTGCGCGCCGAAGGTTTCCATCAAAAAGCGGCGGTAGGGCTTCTGCTGGTAAGACACTTTGACCATATACACTTCGAGATCCATAGCGAAGAACCGGCAAGCCATCGCCAGTGCAGAGCCCCACTGTCCAGCGCCGGTTTCGGTGGTTAGGGCTCTTACTCCTGCAACTTTATTGAAGTAAGCTTGGGCAATGGCTGTGTTGGGTTTATGACTGCCGACAGGCGATACGCTCTCGTTTTTGTAGTAGATATGCGCGGGAGTGTCCAGCGCTTTTTCAAGGCGCCGCGCGCGGATTAGCGGGGTGGGGCGGTAAAGCTTGTAAACTTCGCGCACTTCATCCGGGATGTCGATGTAACGGTCGGTGCTCACTTCCTGAAGGATCAACTCCATAGGGAACAGGGCGCTCAGGAAATCTGGCGTGACGGGTTCCTTGCTGACCGGATGCAGCACCTGGGGCATTGGTACCGGACAGTCAGCCAGGATGTTATACCACGTGCGAGGGATATCTGTTTCATTTAATAAGTAGCGGGTGTTTTCATTCATGGTGAACCTCCATCCAAAAAGAATAGTAATCGGCAAGTAAATTCATTGGATATTCAGGTCATTTTATTCTTCCCCCTTCTTGAATGAATTTCCATTTCATTGGCTAGGGTCAATCCCATCGCATCTTCCACCTCGGTCATGGTTTGGCGTGCAATTTGTCGGGCTTTACGGCTGCCGTGATACAGGATTTCCTGCATATAGGCGCCCTGTCCGATAAAATAGGCCCTCCGCTCGCGAATCGGCGCGAGATAAGCATTCAACACGCCAGCCAGGCGCTTTTTGACCTCTACATCGCCTACTCTGCCTGCGCGGTAGAGCTCCTTTAATTCAGATACTTCATCTGTATGTGGATCGAATTGATCCAGGTAAATGAAAACCGGATTACCCTCGACATGACCTGGATCAGTGGCGTGGATGCGAGTCGGATCGGTGTACATGCCCATCACCTTGCGGGTCGTCTCTTCGGGGCTGTCACCAATCAGGATAGTGTTGCCATAGGAAGAATGCATACTACGGTTATCGGTACCAGGCAGACGCGGCATGGATGATAGCAAGGCTTCCGGCTCGGGAAAGGTTTCACCGTAAAGTTGGTTGAAGCGCCGGGCAATCTCGCGTGTCAGCTCAAGGTGGGGCAGTTGATCCTCGCCAACTGGCACCAAAGAGGCCTTGTAGATCAAAATATCGGCGGCCTGCAAGACCGGGTAGGTGAGCAATCCGAGAGACGGCTGCAGCTGTAGTTGTTGAGCCATTTCTTTGAAGGCAGGCACGCGGTGCAGGCGAGACTCATTAACCAGCATGCCCAATAGAAGCGTCAGTTGGCTATGTTCGGGTACGGCCGATTGCAAAATAATCGTCGAGCGTTCTGGATCGATGCCGGTTGCCAGCCAATCAGCTAGGATCTCCATGATATTGGTCTTGATTTTGTTCTGATGCTGGTAATCGGTTGTTAATACGTGCAGGTCAGCGATCAGGAAGAAGCACTCATGCTCATCCTGGGCTGGAATCCAGGTATTGAGCGTGCCAACCAGGTGACCGAGGTGACGCGGACCTGTGGGCCGGTGACCGGTTAAAATGCGGGTGGATATAGTTTTCATGATGATCCTCCTTAAACAAAACAGACCTGCTGCTCGCGGGGACGAATAACAGGTCCGTGGTGCCACCCCGGTTAGGCGGCTTTTGAAAAAAACACCCCTGGTGATTGCACGCAGGGGAAAAAGCCAGCCTCACTCTTGCGGGTACGCTGCGCGTCGGCGCTTGATACCCTTTGCCTGGATAACGGCGGCAGCTCCGGCGAGGGCTACTGGCAATTGTGTTCACCCTGCAACTCCGAGGTCCATTCAACTCCGCTGTACGGGCAGGCTTTCACCTGGTCCTGCTCTCTGTGCCGCCGTGGTGGGGTTTACTCGTCCTCTTCGACGTCTTTATCGATTTGATTTGCCTGATTATAGTGCTTTTGGAAATTAAGTCAAGATGATGTCTCGGTTCTTATTGTTCAGTGAATTTTCCACCCCTGATGGAAGGCGTCATAGTGAGTTCTATCTATTTTTCGACGAGCAATCCCGTTGGCTGGGAGTTTGCATCGCTTTACGTGCGACGACAATTAGCCCTTCCACCCCCATCTTTTCGCTTATAATTAGAACATCCACCTAAAAAATCACCGTCAGGAGACTGATTTGACCTTCCCAAAACCATTTTATCGTTGGAGACCTCACCCCTGGCACGGGCTTGAGATTGGCCCTAATCCGCCGCAGATTGTTAACGCCTATATCGAGATCACGCCCTTTGATCTGGTCAAGTATGAGGTCGATAAAACCACCGGCTATTTAAAGGTCGATCGTCCGCAGCGCAGTTCGTCGCAGCCGCCGACTTTGTATGGATTTATCCCGCGTACCTATTGCGGCAACCATGTGGGAAGTTTATCATCGAACACGATTCGGGGAGATGGTGATCCGCTTGATATCTGCGTCATAAGCGAGCGACCTATCACCAAGTCTGAGGTCATTTTGAATGCCCGGGTTGTCGGGGGTTTATTGATGATCGACAACGGCGAAGCCGATGACAAGATTATCGCGGTGCTTGCCAACGACAAGTTCTGGGAAAAAGCTAACGATGTCGCCGACTTGCCGCCTGTGCTGGTGGAACGGCTGCGTCATTACTTTGGAACGTACAAATTGGTGCCTGGTAAGGAATCGCTCACCTATATCGAATCAGTCTACGATGCGGCGCATGCCATGAAAGTTGTTCAGGCAGCCATCGAAGATTACAGCGAGACCTTTGGCGCATAAATTTGCCTGAAATGAGCAAAATACTCCGGTCGGCAGGCAGCTGCCTGAAGATAATGTTGTTACGTCTTGAAAATCGATCCCACTTGAGGACGCAAATAAGAATAATGCCCCCCGAGGTGAAAATTGTCTTCTTATCCAATTGATTCTACCAACTGGCGATACGGCTTGAGTATGCCAGAATTCATCGAGAGCATGGGTCAGCATCAGCAAGCCATGCGCAGCCGCTACAGCCGGATACGTCTTTCGCCAGTAGAATGCGAAGGATTCACCAGGCTGAAGAAGAGGATTTCTATCGCGGTGATGACCGAAGAATGGTGCACGGATTGCCTGATGAACCTGCCTGTTATAGCCAGAATCGCGGATGCGGCTTCGCAAATGGAATTAAAAATATTTATCCGCAAGGATTGGCCAGATCTGCGCGCGTATTACACTGAGCAGAATATCCCCAGCATTCCGGTAGCAACTTTTCTTGATGAGAATTTCGAAGTTCTTTCGACCTGGATAGAGCGCCCGCAGGCGGCTCACAGACGTTTACAGGCTTGGAAAGCTGCTCATCCGGAGGTCGAAGAGATCCGCCGGCGCTCTGATTTGACCTCGGAGGAGAAAAAGTTGCTGCTGAAGGAGATTAATGAGCGCCTGCTTGTGGAAATGGAATCCTGGTATGACAACGGGCTGCAGAGTGAAACGATTGGGGAAGTGGCAGATTTGCTCGGAGTAAAGTTGTAAATCAAACCTGCGCAAAATGCTCGCGCTCGACCTGCTGCAAGGTTTCAGCGGGGTTTGTGCGCAGGTAAGCGCCAAGAAGAGGCGCCGCAGCTTTGATTTGATCGCTTATGCGCTGCGCCAGGCGGCGTAATGAAAAATGTGCGTTAGGCGCGCTGCGCAGGGCAACCAGGTGTTCACCTGAGCGCAGGTTGAACTGCAGCAGTACGCGGCGGTTGAACGCATTTGGCACAACATAGGCGGCTGCCGCGGGATTCCATCGCTCAATGGTTAAAAACGCCTGTTGAGCCTTTTCCATCGCCGCGCGGAAATGCGATTCCAATCCGGCCTTAACGATGCCTTGGGGGATCGCATAGCCCAGATGGGTGGTTAATTGCTGCGGGGTCTGAGTCATGATGCGGTGGCGTTTTAATTCAAAATAGGCGCCCTGATCGATGGTGACATCAAAGATGAAGTTAGCGTACTCCAACTCGCGCAAGGGGATGGTATATTTGTCAAGATCGCCAAGAATAATTTTCGCCATCTGATTCCGCTCGTCAGGGGAGAGGTTATCGACAATCCGCAAAGCTTGCGCATAGCCAATATATCCGTAACGGTATAAAGCGGCTGCCAGGATGCGGTTTTCTGCGCAGCGATCATAATCGACCAGCACGCACCAATCTGCGAGTGGCTGCTCCACTGCCAGATTGCGCGTCTTGTCGCTCAATGCGCTTGCGATCCGTTGCAGATAGGGGTTCGGATCAGCGTATTTAACCAGGGTCGGCACGGCTTCTTGCCCAATCCGCTTCAACTCCATGCCCAGTTTCTGGACTTCGATTAACGGGTGAGAAAGCATCTTACTGATCGAATGCTCGAGCGCGCGGGCGTTAATGGTCATGCCAACGTTAGCCAGCGCAGCTGCTGGCAGATAAAAACGGCAGACATCCACATACTGCGAGCGAATGCGGCGTTCCCAGGCGTCGGCGCTTTCATCCATCTTTTTAGGATTTTCAGATTGGATCAATCGCTGAAGCGGGGCAAGCGATTCATGATAGCTTGAAAACAATCCTTCGATTGTTTCTCGATAGAGGCTTTCCAACTGATGCCCGATCAACTCTTGCGGCATGTGGAAATCGGTTGGTGACCATTTTTGGTAGCGGGTCGATTTTTCGGTGTAGGAGGCCAGGCGGCAAGATTCGAGCGTTTCTACTGCCAGCCGAGAAACGTTTTCGACGGCGAAGTGCAGCACCGCATGCTCCGCTACCGAGGCGTGTCCGTAACCGACCACCCACTTTTCATGAAATTCAGCGCTTTTTTCCTCGGTTAGTTCAGAGGCGATTTCCTGGAAACTCTGCGGAGAACGCGATGTCTTGGCGAAGGTGACAGCGATCGTCTCCGGGGTGAGTTTTTTTGGATCGAGTAAGTATATTTTATGGTCAGGCGACACGAGTAAGCACCTCCCGGGCGGTTTGGATATCCATTTTGATCTGATCAATCAACGCATCACTGGATGGAAACCGAATTTCCTGGCGCAGCCGCTCGACAAAATCGAGCTGAACCACCTGTCCATAGAGGTCCTGGCGCCAATCCAGGATATGAACCTCCAACTGGGGAGAAATAGCCTGGTTTTCGAAAGTGGGGCGCACGCCCAAATTGGATACGGAAGGATAGCGAACGCCATCGATCCAAATCCAGGTAGCGTAAACGCCGGCTGGGGGCATCAGGCGTTCGGCCCAATGCTCGAGGTTGGCAGTGGGAAAGCCGAGCAGCTTGCCGCGATTGTCGCCATGGATGACCTTGCCGTCCGTCCGGTAATACCTGCCAAGCAAGCTTGCAGCCTCTTGCAACTGCCCTTCAACGATCAATTGGCGAATCAGGCTGGAGGAAATGGGCTTTCCGCTGCCATTATTAACCGGATCGATGATCTCTATATCGAAACGCATTTGCTTGCCCAATTCTTTTAAGCGAGAAACATCCCCTTCGCGACCGCGCCCCAGAGCAAAATCTTGTCCAGCGATCATGTGTCGGATGCCCAGCCGTTCGGTGAGCATCTGCATGAAATCTGCTGCGGTCATTAGCGCGGTCTGCCGGGTGAAGGTCAGAGAGATGACAACATCCACGCCCAATTGACCTATCAAATCCGCGCGCTCCTCAGGAGTGGTCAGGTAGCTTGTCTGGCTGATCTTCCCCAACACAATCGCTGGATGGGGATGAAAGGTGATCACCACGGAGGCTGCATGAGAATTTTGTGCGCCCGCGACGAGTCGACGAAAGACCATTTGATGACCGATGTGGACTCCATCGAATGTGCCAATAGCACACCAGGATTTTTCAATTTGAATTGAATTTAAATCATCATAATGCTGCATCGATGGTGTAAAATCCTATGATTATTGATTTCTCTGCCAAGATTAATCTGCTTGATTTTACCCGATTCCAGCCCGGCAAACAAAAAAGGCTGGCATCCTGTGCCAGCCCCTTATCCGGAACTATTAGCTTACTGATAAAACACTTTCTTGGGCTGCCATTCGGTTGTGTTGGGGTCAAACTCCATCAAAGCCACCAACTCACCCTGCTCGCTAATCCCGCGTGCCATCTTCCCGACGCCTGCTTCAGCCGGGATACGATGACCGTGCCGGACCGCCTCGATTTTTTCCTGATTAAGCTCGATCGCGGGCCAATCCGAGAGCGCTTCAGCCGCTGGGATCAAGTATTGGTACCAGTTTCCGTTTTCAAAGGCTTCCCGCAATTTGCGCAGCGGCGCGGCATCTCGTAACGTAAAACGACCGCTTTTTGTGCGACGCAGCCCGACCAGATGAGCGCCGCAGCCAAGCATTTTGCCCAAATCATTTGCCAGAGAGCGGATATAGGTGCCTGAGGAGCAATACACGTCGATGACGACCTCTGGCGGCGCCCATTCGAGCAGTTCAAGGCTGTACACAGTAATTTTGCGCGGAGCCAGGTCAACATCTTCTCCCTTGCGTGCCATATCATACGCTTTGCGGCCTTTGACTTTCACCGCTGAATAGGGGGGCGGCACTTGCTCGATTTCTCCAACAAAGGATTGCAGGGCTTCTTCGAATTCATCCTCAGAGATGTTAACCAGCCTGGTCGAGAGGATTTGACCGTCAGAATCGTAAGTGTCGGTTGATGTGCCTAATTGGACCACTGCCTGGTAGCGTTTATCGGACGCAGATACATATTCACTCAAACGCACCGCCGGGCCGATTAATATCACCAGCACCCCTGAGGCGCGTGGATCTAACGTACCGGTATGCCCGGCGCGGCGGATATTCGTGCCACGCCGGATAATTTGCACCACCTCATGTGAAGTCAGTCCAACCGGCTTATCCACAACCAGGACGCCTGAAATCGTGTTAGTTAAATCCTCTTGGTTATCCATCTTATTCTCCTGGCCCCATAAATTCAACCTTAAAATTTATATGATCATTTCCCCTGTGAGTGATCTGAGAGCAATTGTTTTGTGGCTTCTAACACCAGATCTTGTACCTCTTCCATCGTACCAAAGATTTCGGCTCCAGCTGCAGCCGGGTGGCCCCCGCCCCCAAATTTTAATGCGAGTTGTGAAACATCCCAACCGGGACGGGCACGCCAGCTAACCTTGACATGATGCTTATTCTGCTCAATAAAAAGAACCGATATATCCCCTTGGACAATGGTGGAAAGGATGTGGTTTAAATCCGCGTCGTCATTACCATTATACCCGACTGCACGCCTGTCTGCACGCGATAAAGTAGCCCAAATTAATCTGCCTTCTCGTTGCAGGCTGCTCAATCCTTTTCCCCAATAGCGGGCAGCTTCGAAGGAGCGTTGGGCGAGCGAGCGTTCGTAAATATCAGGCAAGTTAGCGCCGTATTCCATCAAATCTGCCGCGATACGCAGCGCCTGGGGATTCATGTTCGAAGTGCGAAAGCCGATCGTGTCGGTCACGATGCCGGTCAGCAGCGCTTCCGCAATTTGCAAGGTTATGGTCAAATCCCAAAGTGCCATGCTTTCAGCCAGGATGGCAGCTGTCGCGACGGCATCAGCTTTAACCAGGTTGATTTTAGCAAAATTCAGGTTGGTGATATGGTGATCGATCTGGATGTCAGGTTGCTCGATGTCAAATCCTATGCCGATGCGGTTAAAATCGGAAATATCTACAACAATGACCAGATCGACTGGACCGGTGGGGGCGCGCAAGATGTATTTGCTGCCATTAAGAAAGCAGAACTCCGCGGGTACGCCATCTTGCGATACCATTTGCACTTGTTTTCCTGCGTCTTGCAGGGCTAGCCCCAGAGCCAGCAGCGATCCGATCGCGTCGCCATCCGGACGGATGTGCGAGATGATCATGATCTTCTTCGCGGCTTGAAGCGCTGTGCGGATGGCTGTATGAATGGCGCTATCCGTCATGATTCTCCTCATCGGCAGGCCCGGTTTTCTCATCCTTATGCAATGATGCCAGAAGGCGCTCGATGCGGTCAGCACGCTCAGGGGTAGGATCCCAATGGAAACGCAGGCGCGGGAACGCGCGCAGCCCGATATTCGCGGCCAGAGCATGGCGAATGTAACCGCTGGCACTCTCCAGACCTTGCAGGATTTCATCTGCGCGCTGGCTGCCCTCCAATGCCGAAACATAGATGTCAGCATACGTAAGTTCGCGGTCAACTTTAACTTCGGTAATTGTCACGCCGGAAATCCGCGGATCGCGGATTTCACCCATCACAATCATCTCTGACAAGTCCTGGCGAAGGCGGTCGCCAATGCGTTGCATTCGTAGTTTCGACGGCATATTGATTTACTGCCTTTCTGGTCATCCGGATTGAGGGCTATATTTTTTCTAGAATATAACACTCGATGCGGTCTCCAACTTCTATATCGTTGAAATTCCTAAAACCTGCGCCGCATTCGAACCCTGTCCGTACCTCGCGGACATCATCTTTTTCGTGTTTCAGCGAAGAAAACTCTCCTTCGTAGATCAAGGTGTTGTCGCGGTATATCCGTGCTTTGGCATTCCTCCTGAACTCACCTGAGAGCACCTTGCAGCCTGCGATAACGCCAATCCTGGAAATTCGGAAAGTTGCCAGAACCTGTCCCTGTCCAATGACGGTTTCTATAATTTCCGGTTCCAGCATGCCTTTCATTGCTTTTTCGATGTCCTCGATGAGCCGGTAGATGATATTGTACAACCGTATCGACACGCCTTCAGTATCCGCCAGTCGACGCGCAGCTCCATCAGCCTGAACATTAAATCCAACTACAATTGCGCGCGAGGCGGTTGCCAGCATGATATCGCTCTCGCTGATGTTCCCTGTTTCTGCGTGTAGGATGTTGATTTTAATATCTTCTTTACCCAATTCCTCGAGCGAGGAGATGATTGGTTCCAAAGAACCCTGGACGTCAGCCTTGACAATCAAACGCAATTCCTGATCCTCTCCCGTCTGAACTTTTTGGAAAAGCTCTTCGAGGGTGGCTTTTGGAACGGCTTTCTCGTGCTGTTGGATTTGAGCTGCGCGTTGTTCGGCAATCAGCCGTGCTTCTCTTTCATTTGTATAGGTGCGGAACAAGTCGCCAGCCGAAGGGACCTCGTTCAATCCCATAATTTGCACCGGCATGGAAGGGCCAGCTTTCTGTACTCGCTTTCCGCGGTAATCGAACATTGCGCGGATTCGCCCAGCAGCTTTGCCCGCCACGACGATATCGCCCAAACCAAGCGTACCGTTATACACCAACAGGGTGGTCAATACGCCTTTTGCGCGGTCAACCTCGGCTTCGATCACTGTGCCGAAAACCTCTCCGCGTGGATTGGCCTTGATATCGAGATTGTCGGATACCAACAGGATTGCTTCGAGCAGGTCGTCGATGCCTTTCTTTAGTTTGGCGGAAACGGGCACAACCATTGTGTCGCCATCCCAATCATCAGGTACCAGACCTACTTCAGCCAGCTGGTTTTTAGTGAACTCAGGATTGGCATCGGCGCGGTCTATCTTATTCATCGCGACAATAATTGGTACCCGGGCAGCACGGGCGTGAGCGATGGCTTCTTTAGTCTGTGGCATAACCCCATCGGCAGCCGAAACGACCAGGATGACGATATCAGCGCCCTGGGCACCTCGCGAGCGCATGGCTGTAAAGGCAGCGTGTCCGGGAGTGTCCAGGAATGAGATCAGCTTGCCCTTATGCTCGACTTGGTAAGCGCCGATATGCTGGGTAATGCCGCCGGCTTCACCAGAGGCGACATTGGTGTGGCGGATCGCATCCAGCAGGGTGGTTTTACCATGATCGACATGCCCCAGGATGGTGACAACTGGCGGGCGGTCGACCAGTAATTTTGGGTCTTCCTTGGCGATGAGCTGCCGCCAAAGCGGCACTTCACCGGCTTCTGTTTCTTCTTCGACCTCATATACCTCAGGTTTGGCTTCGAAGCCAAGTTCAGAGGCGACAATCGCGGCAGTGTCGAAATCGACAAGTTGATTGATGTTAGCCATGACGCCGTTCGACATCAGGATTTTGATGACCTGAATCGGGCTGGCGTTCATCCGTTGCGCTAGATCACGTACGGTTAGACTGGTGGGCAGTTCGATCGTTATTGATCCGTTATCACTCATATCTCACCTCTTTTCATATTGTTCCCCTGCTTCCCAGATTGATCTTTGCAGCACCTGCATGTTGGATTGACCAGGGATACGCTTCGCGGATGAGTTCATCAGAGGGGGCTTTTCAATCGGATCTGCCCTCCAAGCGTAATATGTTTTTGATTGAGTTATTCTGCGGTGTTCATGTCTTCTTCTGGAAGGTTTTGCATGAATTCGAGTAGAACAACTCGATCTTGGTCGGTCAACTCAATTTTTAAGGCGCTGGCGAGCATGCCTTTCATAGCTTGCTCCCAGCAGGAGCGTTTTTGATGCAGATAAGCGCCTCTTCCGGCGGCTTTTCCGGTCGGGTCGATCTTGACCCCATCGGTTGTACGCACGATCCGTATAAAGGTTCGCTTTGGCAGCACCTGTCGGCAGCCAACACAGGTACGCTGCGGAACATGTTTAATGCGTTTGCTGACTTTCTTAGCCACCTCACTTGTCCATGAATACTACATCTATTCCCAATCCCAGCCTTCTCCGTCGCGGCGGTGCTTGCGGTGGACGATGACCTCATCGCGGTCGGGATCATACTCAACCTGGACGTGTTTCTTCTTCTTTTTCTTGCCCTTTTTCTTGTCTTTGCCTGTACCGATGAGCTCTTCTTCTTCGTCTTCTTCAGCGAAGATAGCTGGCTCCAGCGCTTCAGGCTTTAATGCGAACAGTTTATCGAAGGAAGGTTCCTCCTCCTCAACGGTTTCCTCTTCCTCTTCTATGGCAGCCTCAGCCAAAGGTGCTTCTGCTTCCTCTGGCATGAATTCAACAGCGATTTCAGGGGCTTCTTCCACTATTTCAGTGATAGGCTCTTGCGGTTCAGCTGCTGGGGCTGCCTCGACCATTTCCTCTGCAGGTTCGCTGATCTCGGCGGTAACCTCTTGCGGCTCTGCCTCGCCAACCTCTTCGATTTGCTCAGCCTGTTCAGCCAGCAGAGCCTCTCGTTCAGCAGCCGCGCGCTCGTCGAGCGCGGACATCAGGTTGGTGATTTCTTGCATGGCGCGCGGACCAATTCCATTCAGGCGCAGGATATCGTCCGGTTGAAGCTTCATCTGGATCGCCAACTCGGCGGTAGTGCTATACCCAGCTTCCTGCAATATATAGGCGATGTGTTCCGGAAGCCCGCTGTCAAGGATATTGGTCTCGAATGCATCTGCGGGGATCTGCGCGCGGATTTCCGCCATCTGGTCGACATCCATCTTCTCGGGCTCGGGTTTGACCATTGTGCGTTTTTCAATCCGATCGACAAAGCGGGCCATCTGTTCGTATTCTTCAGGAGCCAGCGGGCGCCCTTCGGTTTTCCGAGCCAGCATTGCCTCGATTTTTGCCATGTTCTCGCTTTCCAAAGCAGCCAACTCGAGCAGGGATTCATCCTGCTGCAAGCGGTAAAGGACATCCGACACTGCTTCAGGTAAGCTTTTGATGTCGATACGCCAACCGGTAAGCTTGGCAGCCAGACGGGCATTCTGCCCATCACGCCCAATGGCGAGGCTGAGTTGATCTTCAGGGACGACAACCGTCGCGGTTTTACCACCTGTAGAGTGTTCGTTCAAGTACACGCCGTTTACCCGCGCGGGGCTGATTGCCTTGGCGATGAAAATGGACGGATCCTGGTTCCATTCGATTACATCGATCTTCTCATCGTGCAGTTCGCGTACAATCGCCTGGATGCGCACGCCGCGAATGCCGACACAGGCGCCGACCGGGTCGATGCCCGATTGTGTCGCTGATACGGCCACTTTAGCGCGCTCGCCCGGTTCACGCGCTATGGAGCGGATTTCAACCACGCCATGGTAGATTTCCGGGACTTCATTTTCGAGCAGGCGGCGAAGGAAATTCCGATGAGTGCGCGAGAGAATGATCTGCGGACCGCGGGGATTGTCTTTAACCTCTGCCACCAGCGCGCGGACGCGGTCGTGAATGCGGAAGCGTTCGCCAGGGATAAGCTCCTTGCGCGGCATGGTGCCTTCGGCTTTCATTTCTAGTCCGATCGTTAAACCTTGGGCGCCAACAGCCTGCACAATACCGCTGACGATTTCGCCGATCTGTTTTTGGTAATAGTTCATCTGCGCGGCGCGTTCAGCGTCGCGGATACGCTGTTGGATGACCTGACGTGCGGTCTGGGCGGCTACGCGTCCGAAATCACTCGGCGTGCTATCCACCACCACCATGCTGCCTAATTCTGCCTCAGGATTGACTTTTCTGGCATCTTCGAGCGTCACTTCCGTCCGCTCGTCCTGAACCTCTTCTACAACTTCCTTTTCAGCCAGGATAGTAACTTTCCCTGTCTCTGTATCCACCTGGGCTTCAACAAGCTGCGCATTGGAAGCGTTGACTGCCCTGCGATAGGCGGAGATCATGGCTGATTCGAGCGCCTTCAGGATAATTTCTTTTGGTAGTTGTTTTTCTTCGAGGACTTCGTTGAATGCCAGAGCAAATTCGTTCTTCATGCTTTCATACTCCAATATTCGCAATCATCTACATAAGCAGAAAAGTGGGGGGCGCCCACTTTTCGATGCGGTCCATTCAATTAGCATCTGGATTCTAACATACAACCAGTCGGGATGCAAGGATTTCGTAAATCATATATACTTAGCTGCACGAATAACTTGATACCCGGGGAATGAGAATGACAAAAAAATCGTTGTGGTGGCGTGATGGGGTCATCTACCAGATCTATCCGCGCTCTTTTGCGGACAATAACGCTGACGGAATTGGGGATTTGAACGGCATTACTGCCCGTCTGGATTACCTCCAAGAGCTTGGCATCGATGCTATCTGGCTCTCGCCAATCTACCCGTCACCGGATGCTGATTATGGTTATGATGTGAGTGATTATTGCGAGATCGACCCAAAACACGGCAGGTTAGCTGATTTTGATCGCCTGGTCGAGTCTGCACACGCGCGTGGAATTCGCGTAATTCTCGATTTGGTACTGAATCATACATCTGATCAGCATCCATGGTTCCAACAATCGCGCAGCAGCAGGGAAAATCCATTCCGCGATTTTTATATCTGGCGCGAGCCGTGCAAAGGAGGACAGCGCCCTAACAACTGGCAATCTGTTTTTGGCGGCAGCGCCTGGCAATTCGATCCTCAAACCGACGAATACTACTATCACATGTTTTATCCCGGCCAACCGGATATAAACTGGCATAATCCGGTTGTGAAGGACGCCATGCTTAACGTTTTCCGCTTCTGGTTGGAACGCGGCGCGGATGGTTTTCGTTTGGATGTGTTCAATATGTATTATAAAGATGATCAATTCCGCGACAATCCGCCCGCATTGGGAATCCGTGGTTTCGAGCGTCAACACCATATCTATGATTGCGATCGTCCCGAGATGATCCCGCTGTTGTATGATATTCGCCAGGTGTTGGATTCCTACTCCGATAGATACGCAATTGGGGAAACTTTTCAACATTCCCCGAGAAAAGCAGCCATGTACTGCGCGCCTGGTTTGCTGCACGCTGCATTTGATTTCAGTTTCCTGGAATGCCCCTGGAAGCCAGCCAGATTTTTATCCACGATTCAACGGTGGGAAGAAGCGCTGCATGAAGAATCCTGGCCAACCTATGTGCTCGGAAACCATGACACCCGCCGGATTGCCACCCGCTACGGCAGGGGGGATGACGATGAGCGTCTCAAGGTAGCAGCTGCCTTATTGCTGACAGTGAGAGGCACTCCTTTCATTTATTATGGTGAAGAAATCGGCATGCGGGATATTAGCCTTTCGCGCAGTCAAATCAAAGATCCGGTTGGGAAGCGTTACTGGCCAATTTTCCCGGGAAGAGATGGCTGCCGGGCGCCGATGCAGTGGGACGGCAGCGATAACGCTGGTTTCAGCCAGACTGAGCCCTGGCTGCCTGTCCATGAAAATTATCCTCGGCGAAATGTTGCTGCGCAGCGAGCTGATCCGAACTCGCTGTTTCATTTCTACCGGCGACTACTGGCGCTGCGCAAAGAGTACCCGGCACTGCGCCAGGGCATGTTCCAACCGCTAACATTTAAGCCGCAACGTTTGTTGGCATATTTACGACAAACCAGCGATCAGACCATACTGGTGGCTCTAAATTTTGGTAAGCGGCCAGTGCGTTTCGCTACCGGCGGCTCGGTGCGCCAATCGGAGTGGGAACTGTTGCTGTCGAATAAGCGCGAATCAGGCGGTCTAATTCGGGGTCAACAGCTTATCCCGCTGGAAGGCGAGGAAGTTATCATCCTCTTGCAACGCTAAGGTATTTAGATACAGTACCAGCATCCATTCTGGCGGGCACGGATAGGGTGAAAGATATGCTGGCCTGCTTTCAGCCGCCAGCATAGCGATCCATTGATTGTGATTCATCTGTGAGATCAGATCGATTAGATATCTAAATTCCTCACGTTGCGCGCGTGAGTGGTAATGAAACGCGTGCGCGGCGGGACAGCTTCGCCCATCAACATATCGAAGGTGCGATCAGCGACAGTAGCATCCTCGATCGTCACCGAAAGCAGCGTGCGTTTATTGGGATCCATGGTAGTTTCCCACAGCTGCTCGGCGTTCATCTCGCCAAGACCTTTATACCGTTGGATGTTGGCTTTGTCCGCTGCGCTGCCAAGTGATTTGAGGATCTTATCTTTTTCCGCTTCGGAGTACACGTACTGCACATTATTGCGGTAGGCGATGCGGAAAAGCGGAGGCTGCGCAATGAACAAGTGCCCGCTCTCGATCAACGGCTGCATGTAGCGGAAGAAGAAAGTCAGCAGCAGGGTGCGGATGTGACTCCCGTCGACGTCCGCATCGGTCATGATGATCACCCGCCCGTAGCGCAGCCCGTTCAGGTCGAACGATTCACCAATGCCCGTGCCAAGCGCGGAAATCAACGCTTTGACTTCGTTATTGGAGAGGATTTTATCCAGCCGAGCGCGCTCGGTATTCAAGATTTTTCCGCGCAGCGGCAGGATCGCTTGAAAATGGCGGTCGCGTCCTTGTTTGGCTGATCCGCCGGCGCTGTCACCCTCGACAATGTACAGCTCAGTCTTGTTTGGGTCTCGTTCGGAGCAGTCAGCGAGTTTACCCGGCAGAGTCAGGCTTTCCAGCGCAGATTTACGAATGACCAGATCGCGAGCTTTGCGGGCTGCATCGCGCGCCCGAGCGGAAGTCAGGCATTTCTGAACGATTGCTTTGGCAGCCGAGGGATTTTCTTCAAGAAAAGTGTAGAATGATTCCCCCACTACCTGCTGGACATAAGTCTGCACCTCCGGATTCATCAGCTTGACCTTCGTCTGGCTCTCGAACTGCGGATCGGGATGCTTGACGCTGACAATGGCGGTCATGCCCTCGCGGGTATCATCTCCGGAGAAATTAGGATCGGCGTCTTTAAGTAAATTCGTGCGGCGGGCATAGTCGTTGATCACACGTGTAATCGCTGAGCGCAGCCCGGTCATGTGTGTGCCGCCGTCTATTGTATTAATGGTATTGGCAAAGGAGTAAACCGATTCAGCGTATGCATCGGTATATTGGACCGCGACTTCGATGCCAATGGCATCGATATCCTTCTCAGCGTAAAAAACCGGATGGAGCACACCGCGGTTGCGGTTGAGATAGCGCACGAAAGAGGTAATCCCCCCTTCGAAGAAAAAGGTCATCTCTTTGTTAGTGCGCTCATCCTCCAGGCGCAATTGAACCTTGCGGGTCACAAAGGCCATTTCACGCAAACGTTGAGAGAGAGTCTCAAATTTATAATCGACATCCCCTTTAAAGATCTCACGGTCGAATTTGAAGGTGGTGGTCGTGCCGCTCGACTTGGGATCGCACTTGCCAATAGGCTTGACCGCGTCCTGCGGCACGCCGCGGATATAGCGCTGGAAATATTCTTTCCCCTCACGGCAGACGCGCACCTCGCACCATTCGGAAAGCGCATTCACAGCTGAAACGCCAACGCCATGCAGACCGCCGGATACTTTATAGCTGGTATGATCGAATTTCCCGCCAGCATGGAGGATGGTCATGACCACTTCCAACGCGGATTTCTGCTTTTCAGGGTGGATATCGACCGGGATGCCGCGCCCGTTATCTGCGACTGTAACGGAGCTGTCGGGGTGTATGGTGATCGTGATCCGGTCACAGGCGCCCGCAAGCGCTTCATCGATCGAGTTGTCAACAACCTCATACACAAGGTGGTGTAAAGCCTTGTAATCCGTTCCGCCCACATACATACCTGGTCTGCGGCGTACGGCTTCGAGACCTTCGAGCACGTGAATATCCTTGGCAGCATAAGACGAACCATTACCGGGTACCAATGAAACCTCCTAACAATTGCAATAGCGCAGCCCTTGATCTCAGAACTGTATCTTTATATTTTAACTTCCCGCGAACTTTGCCTGGTGATATTTTGTATCATCCAACGCATGCCGCCGCGAAAATAGACAAAACTGGCAGCTAAAAGCCCTGTATAGATAAACGCGTGCCCAAATATCCCCACCGCGGTCAGCCACGAGGTCGCAGGGGGCACTCGCCAGAGAATATCCAATCCTTGCGAGATGACGATGGCAATCAATAGAAAAATGCCTGTGCCAGGCAGGAAGAAACGCACCAGGCGGACACTTGTAGCGATGGACACCAGCAGGTTACGCTGACCTGAGAAGATGCCGTGAGGTGTAAACACCAGCGGAACCAGCAACCAGATCACGACGAAAAAAGCCACGAGCAGGACGATATCTGCCAGGTTTGGGTTGATAGCCGCAAAAACCGATAACAGCAGCAATCCTGGCAAGCTGAGAAAAACCAGCAGGAGGATCAATCCTAAGGTCATTAGCAGGGTTTGTCCAATTTGGTGCACGAAAGATCTAAACTCGAAGCTGGCATTCCTTTCTGCAGTAGAGCGCGCCAACAAGTTAAAATATAAGCAGCCGAGTACAAAACCGATCAACAGGATTGCGACGATCAAACCAAAGGCTGCAAGGATCGAATTGATTTCGATCACGGGCGCCACCCCAAATGGGGTCTCCAACGGTGATTGCGATGCGATAAGGCTTGGCACGCCTATCGGGTAAGTCCGCAGGAAGCTGATCATGTTGAAACGCTCGAGGAACTCACCCCAAATTTGCGATACCGCATCCAGTCTGGATGCCATGTCGTAGGAGTCGATCCCCGAGAGATATCGAGTGGTGTTATCGATGAATGGTGAGAGCAATCCCTGCAGGCGCAAGCGCGGACCGAACCACATTAGCAAATCGATACCGATTGGCAGAATCAGCAAATAAGCATGGTTTGCGACTGTGTTGAAACCAGCGGCAAATGCCTGGATTAATTTCGGTGGTGCGCTGTTGATTGTCTGAGATTGATTCATATAGTAGTTAATTTTACCACATACAGCTTTCTCCCTTCATGGCGTGGATTCTGCGCCACGGTTGTAGATGCGATTTCCTTTGCGCCAACACAATGGACGGGGTAAAATCGATATATGGAAATTCATCGTCACATCCCAAATGTGGACAGGTTGAGCATTGTTACGGCCACGATCCTCATCGCATATGCCGCTACACCCTATATTCGCATTCCTGGTCGGGTGATTAGCCTGCAATTGCCTGGTTTTCTTTTCGAGCTGCAACTTAATTTCAACACAATCGTTTCGATTTTAGTCGCGATCCTTGCGGCAGCCGGGACGGATTGGGTGATTCAGGATCATCCACATAAAGAAGGGAAAACCCGTCTGCCGCACTGGCTTTTGCCAGCCCTGACAGCCTGGGCAATTGGAATTCCATTAACGACATTAGAAAATAGTCCACAGTGGTGGGTCGTGTTTGCGCTCGGCGGATTGTTGTTCGTTTTAGTGCTTGTGGCTGAATATATCGTGGTCGATGCCAATGATCTGCGCCATGCGCCTGCCAGCGTTGGGCTGACGGCGGTTGCCTTTGCTTTATATCTCATTCTAGCAATTTCAGTGCGTGCAGCAGGTTTACGCCTATACATGCTGCTGCTGGTTCTGGTGCCAACTGTGTTCCTTGTTTCCACTCGGGCGCTCTATTTACGCTGCGGAGGTCAATGGCATGCTCCCTGGGCATTTGGTATCGCTATCGTTGTTGGACAGGCGGCAACGGGTTTGCATTACTGGGCGCTTACCCCATTGCCATTTGGTCTCATCCTGGTCGGTCTGGCTTTGGGATTGACTACTCTGGCAGCTAATATCGAGCAAGGACGAACCTTAAGGCGAGTATGGCAGGAACCAACTGTGATGGTCGTGTTGATTTGGGGGCTTGCGCTGCTGCTGGGATCTTGAAATTGGAAGATCTGCGTTTATCTCAAAAACTGCGTGGAATAATGCTCGAGCACGTGTTGAAAGCTTTGCCCGAGGAGGCATGTGGCTTGCTTGGCGGTTGCGGTGAATTCGTTGAGGCTGTGCTGCCGGTGACAAATCAAATGCACAGTCCGGTGCGTTTTTTTATGGAACCCGTTGAGTTGCTCGAGAGCTTCCAATGGCTGGACAAAAATCGGTTGGCTCTCCTCGCTATTTACCATTCTCATCCAAAAGGTCCTGATCAGCCGTCAGCCACTGATTTAGAATTATTATGGTATCCCGGCTGCGCCCAGTTGATTTGGTTTCCTGTGTTGGATCGTTGGGATGTTAAGGGATTTTTCATCAGAAAGAATTATACAGAAGAGATTAATCTCATTTTCGAACCGGACTCGTAACCGAGCCGATTTCAGGGTGTTGCTTAACAGGAATACATAAACAAGGAAGCAAGATGGTTGATATCTCTCTAACATTCCTATTGTCATACCTTGCAGGATCGATCCCTTTTGGTTTGTTGATTGTTTGGATTTTTAGTGGAAAGGATGTCCGCCGAATCGAGAGCGGCCGTACAGGCGGGACGAACGCCATGCGGGCTGCCGGATTTATCGCGGGAGCATTAACAGGTCTGGGAGATGCGCTGAAAGGCGTCGCCACTGGTTGGATAGCCGGCTGGCTTGCGCCTGAATATCCGTGGGTGCGTGTTGTAGCTGCCCTGCTGGCGATCATCGGTCATAATTATTCAGTCTTTTTGATCGAAAAACGTACGCATGGCGGTATCCGTCTGCGCGGCGGGGCGGGAGGCGCGCCTGCGCTTGGTGGAGCGATTGCGCTCTGGCCGCCGGCTGGCCTGATCATTTTCCCTCTGGCGGGTCTGGTGTATCTATTGGTGGGCTACGCCTCGGTCACGACCATGAGTATTGCTTTTTTCTCCATCCTGATATTTGGGATTCGGGCTATCATTGGCTTGAGTCCCTGGATAGAGATTGTTTATGGGGTAGGCGCGTTGATCATCGTAATATTGGCATTGCGGCCAAATCTTGAGCGTTTACGGCAGGGTAACGAAAGAGTGGTCGGATTACGCGCTTGCTATTTGAAAAGGAAAGAGGAGCGCAAAGGTCAGCAAACTGGATCTCCTCACGCGCATCAGTAAATTGGAAAACAAATCTCTCAAATGCAGCGGGTATCTTTAAGGCTGCGGTATTTCTTCTTCGGCTGTTACTTGCTTGTAAAAAAATCCTACATTGCGACGATGCAGTTCTTCAGCCAATCCTCCCAGCAGCACGCGGCTCTTGCCGCAACTTTCGATATCAATGGTCGTAAGCAACTCTAGCGAATTTCGACGCCTGGCGACCGCTTTAACCGATTTGCGCACAGCCGCGATGTAGGCAAGATTATTATTGATTGCCTCGTCGATCTCACCGCGCAGGATGATATCACCATGTCCCTGGACAATATTCTCAAGCCCCATTTTACTGAATGATTTTAACGTTTCACTCATTATGTCTGCATCGCCATCGATCATGTAAGGCAGCGGCATAAACACATCCCCGGCGAAAAGAACCCGATCCTCTTCAACCAGAACGGAGATTCCATCTGGACTGTGCCCTGGGGTGGACATCAGTACCAGGTTTTTCTTGCCAATTTTCAATGAGATTGCGCCTGATTCAAATGTGAGATGCGGAAGGACGAGTTTTATCTGGCGAAAAGAGGAATTAGATCGCCGCGCCGATTCAAGCGACGCCTGCCCGCGAGTTTCCATCAACTCGCGGCAAAGTTTATGCGCGACGACAGTCGCGCCAGGGAAAAAACAATTGCCCCAGGTGTGGTCAGCGTGATTGTGGGTGTTGATTACATAGCGAACAGGCACGCCCAATTGCTCCTCAATAAATGAGCGCATGCTGAGGGTTTCCTCAGGGGTGGCGAGTGTATCGATTACAACAGCCCATTGTGGACCCGTGATTGCCCCAGCGGTCACCTGGGCATAAATTTCACTTTGAAACCAAAAAACATTCTCAGATACGCGTTCGCGCTGCATACGAACTCCTGTGCGATTTTGTTTGCCCCGCCCTGTCTCAAAATTACAAAGCTCGCCATGGCAGCCAGACTTCAGGGGTTGTTAAGTTCTTAGAATAGCACAAATAATATAAAAAGTCAAAAAATGACTATTTTTTCTTCAGAAGTGGGAAAGTTAACCACCCTTTGCGGCGCAAGACAAATCCGGCGACAACCAGACCAACAATTTCAAGCGCAAGGAACCCCAGGAAATATGGCCAGTATTTTCTACTGAAATTAATCAATCGCGCGATTCCTTTTCCCGAATTCGGCGCAATGGGTTTACTCAAAGTGGGGGAAGCTGCAACGACAGAGGTGGTCGTGACAGATATGGTTGTCTCGATTTGTGTGCCCTCGCCTGGATACCCTGTTTCCGGCTCGAGGGGGGTGGCAGATAAATCCATAGAACCGCCGCCAGGCGCAACGGGGTAGTCGTGTAAAGTGGAAGAGGGCGTGGCGGATGCTGTTTGGAATGGTTTTGTGCGGGTCGGAAAGGCTGTTCGCGATGGAACCGGAGTGGGTGACCGATAAGTAAAATAGGTAGATTGGCGAACGGGAGTGTGCGTGCGGGTCGGAATTCGCGTCGCGGTAGGCGTCCGGGTCGGTGTAATGGTTCGGGTGAGTGTATGTGTCGGAGTTGGTCCTGTAGGTGTAATCGTGATCGTACCCGTAAATGTGGCAGTAGGCGTTATCGTAGGTGTACCGGGGATCACGCTGATCACATTCGAGAACGACGATTCTCCGCTGCTGGAGACAATCTCAAGCCGATAGTAATAGGTTGTGCCGTTTGTCAGCCCGCTGTCGTTGTACTCGTAGTTAGCGCCGCCAACGCCTGTGCCAAGGCGGGGGATTTCACCGCTTACACGAGTAAAGCCGCTATCACTTTGCAGACTGCGCAATACATAAAATCCGCGGGTATTGACTTCGCTGGCTGTTGTCCACTGCACTGACGCGCTGGCATCGCCGGAGATTGCTGTAAAGCGGGTAATAACAACCGAAGAGGATGTAGGCGGCAGCCCGACCACGAACGGCGTGAAATTCAAATCGGTAGAGAGCCCCGGTCGTCCGGAAGTATCGATAATCACCCGAATTTCTTTTTGAGGGATGTTGCAACTCGTTTCCTGCCCGCTTGCTCCATTGGCGCCGCTGCCTTTTGGATTTTCCCCGGTTGTATCCCAACCGCTGGTGACGTTGTATTTCGGATCATACCACCAGAGCGGGTAAAGGGCCGGGTCATTGCCGCCGCAGTAGCTCGCCGTTTGGATTGTATTCGTGCAATACGCGTTCTGGTCGTAACGAAAGGCGAGCGTCAAGCTCTGCGAAGGGGAGGGAGCAGCGCCTTCTCCCAGGAAAACATCCCAATAACTGGAGCAAGGAATCAAACTGCCTGGCAATCCACCAATAAAGGGCACATTTTCGGGAGAGCCAGCGCCGTGATTGACGATATACATCTCAAAATCGTTCCCATTGCTCGACCGCTGGTAACCGACGCGGTCGTTAAAGCTGTATGCCATGCTCTCGCCGACGGTCACCCGTTGCCCGTCGATGCCGGCCGCGCCGACTTGTGGCAGGCCAGGCGCGCCAAGCTGTTTGCCCTCTGTGACCGTACACAGGTTAACGGCCGTCGACAGGTTGGCGCCAAAGCCCCAGAAATTATGCTCGGCTTTTCCTTTCGAGGCGCAATCCACCTGAGCGCCGCTGCGGTTGTTGTAGATATTATTGGCGATTGCCGTGATACTGCCAGTGGAAGATCCTTGAGCGCGGAAGACGCCGTAGCCGGTATTGTTTTGGATCTGGTTGAATTGAAGAATCAGGTTGCCTGTGTTGTCTGCCATGGAAACGGCATCCTTGCCGTCGATCAGATCGTTCGATACGATAAGCACGTCAGCCGGGCTGTTGATCTGCAGCAAATCGCGGCTGGTCGCGGCACAAGCGCCGTCGCTGATGGTCAGGTCGCGAATGGTTGCGCCGGCGGTGATCTTCAAGATTGGTTGCGTGCACAGCGATCCTGAATAGGTGATCCTGGCGTCGCCTATACCCTGCAGGGTATGGGGTTTGTCCAACAGGACAGGATTACTTTTGATCTGGTAATTACCGAGGATAGAGATCGTTGCCTTTGAATCGGCTGGATGGGAATCGATGGCGTCCTTGAGTCCGGTGCCGATTCCATCCACAAGGTCGTCACCGCTGTTGATGTAACAAGGTGAATTGCTGCCGCAGGCAGCAGCGTCATTCGCCACGTAGATGGGGTTGCCGGTCGCGATGACCGGCAATAGCACAAACGCCTGGTCCGTTTGCGTCCAGACGTCCTGGGCGGTGTGCTCGTGGATACGGATGAGCGCTGTTCCATTGGGGGTTGTGCTCGCGGTCGATCTGATACGGAAGGCGAAGTCCAGCGAATCACCAAAGAACGCATCGGTGAACGTTGCCGCAGCGCCGCCAAGCAGTGTGTACCCGCCTGGAAGGGCGGAGGTGCACCCAGCGGTACCGGGCTGGTACGCCGCGCCGGTGATCAAACCATTTGCGCCGATTTGTAAATCCGTGGCGGCCCAACTGGCTGGCGTGTAGATGCATATTTGCACGTGGGGAGAAATCGTCGGATCGTAATCGCCAATTGTGAAAGTTCCACGCATATTCAAGCGTTGACCGGCGGCGCAGCCAGCAACAGGGCAGGCGCCTGGGCTAACCATGGTTAGCGAGGCAACCTGGATGGTTTGCGCTTGTGAAGCCTTTATGCCAATAAACGTCAACAGAATAAAAACACCTGTTGCCAACCGTCCAAGGAGCTTTCTCATTAATTTGCTCTCCAGGTACTTCATCTAATCAGCGTTCATGAGTCATAATCAGCGGAGAAGGCCCGGATCATCCAGCAGCGTAACAACTCAGGAAACAGCACACCCACCATATCTAGATTATACCTGTAACAAAAACAAACAGGAAATGAGGAATACCGCTAAAAAAGTTAATCTTAATGCAGCACTTTGCTTAAAAATTGTTTGGTTCGTTCGTGAGACGGGTTTGTAAAGAGAACCGCCGGGGGCGCTTCTTCGATGATCAGCCCATCGTCCATCAATATGGCGCGGTGAGCCGCGGCGCGCGCGAAGCCCATTTCATGCGATACGACGACCATGGTCATGCCTTCCCGCGCTAAAGCCAGCATGACGTCCAGCACCTCTTGAATCATCTCGGGGTCGAGCGCGCTGGTTGGCTCGTCGAAAAGCATGATTTTTGGATTCATCGCCAGCGCGCGGGCGATCGCCACGCGTTGCTGCTGCCCGCCGGAAAGCTGCCCGGGGAAATTCGTGGCTTTGTCAGGTATGCCGACCTTTTTTAACAGATCCATGGCGACCTGAGCAGCGTCTCCCTTGCTGCGTTTGCGGACGATAACCTGCGCAAGCTTGATGTTTTCCAAGACGGTCAAATGCGGGAAGAGGTTGAACTGCTGAAAAACCATGCCGACCTCGGTGCGTACCGCGTTAATGTTCTCAGCAGTATCCAATGGGATGCCGTCGACGATGATGCTGCCCTTTTCGAACTCCTCCAGCCGGTTGATGCAGCGTAAGAGAGTGGATTTCCCTGAGCCTGAAGGGCCGACGATGACGATCACTTCGCCCTTGTTGACATCCAGGCTGACGCCTCTCAGCGCCTGAACATGACCAAAACTTTTGTGAATGTCTTTGATTTGGATGATTGGCGCCATCGTTTACCTCTCGTACTTGCTGATTTTTTCCAGCCAGGTGACCGCGCGAGTCGCTAACAGGGTCATGGTCAGGTAGACCAATGCGACCATGGTATAAGTTTCGATGGGATTGAAATTTGTCGCGGCAAATTCCCTGCCGCGGCGGGTAAGTTCTGCGATGGATACAGCGGAAACCAGGGCGGTATCTTTTAGCAAGGTGATAAATTCGTTGCCAACCGGCGGCAGAATGACGCGTACAGCCTGTGGGATGATCACGTAACGCATCGCCTGGAAGTAGGTCATGCCAAGGCTGCGCGCGGCTTCCATCTGCCCCCTGGAGATACTCTGTATGCCAGCGCGGTATACCTCCGACATATAGGCTGAGTAGCCAAAGGTGAGTCCAAAGATTGCCATGACGATGCCATTTGCGCGGTAGTTTGCCATCGCAGCGATATTTAATGACGCCCCAATCTCCTTGATGATGGCCGGAGCCGCGAAATACCAATAAATGATTTGCACCATCATAGGGATTCCACGAATGACTTCAACATATACTGTCGCAATCCCGCGAATAATTTTAGTTTTTGAGAGACGAGCCAGGCCAACGATCAAACCAAAAATAAGAACCAGGATGAATGAGATTATGGTCAGATAAATCGTGCGCCATATACCGTCACTCACGAAACGCAGCAAGCGCTGATATGGATCTGGCGAGACAAATAATAGCAAAATAATCAGTGCGACGACGATCACCACCATGATCCACCAGCGGTCGAATTCACGTTTTCGGACAGCAGGAGCCGGGATAGCAGTTTTCAAGGGAGGGGTTGAGAGGGAATTTGCGCTCATTGGCAACCTTATAATCAGCCTGCGAGGTTGTTAACCTCGCAGGCATGGGTAAAAACTGATTTATTGGCCGACTAACCACTTATCTTCTAGTTCTTTTACTTTTCCTGCAGCAACTATTGCTTGCAGCCCGGCGTCGATCTTTGCTAATAATTCAGGCTTATCCTTGCAAACAGCGATGCCATAGGATTCTTCCGTGAAGACATCACCGACGGCTTTGAGTTTATCAGCGTTTTTCCCGATAAAACCGTAGGCAGTCGGATAATCGGCGATCACGGCATCCACCTGACCGTTTACCAGATCTAGGAATGCAAGATCATAGGTGTCGTAGGGCTTATAGGTCACATCAGCGATTTTGTTAGCTTCGATCTCGCCGGTTGTGCCAAGCTGAGCAGCGACTGTTTTACCTTCTAGATCAGCAACGCCATTCACATCGGTGTTATCGATTGCAACCACCACGATCTGACCAGCGTTGATGTATGGCTGGCTGAAGAGCATGACTTCTTTACGCTCATCCGTGATGGTGATCGCGGCAACGGCCGCATCATACTGGCAGGTGCTGACACCAGCGGTGACTGAGTCGAAGGGGGTGTTAACCCATTCAACCGTGAGTCCTTGATTTTCTGCGATGGCGTTCATCAAATCGATATCGAAACCGACTATCTCCTTGGTCGTCTCGTCCACGGTTTCGAACGGCCAGAAAGCAGCATCCGTTGCGACCTGGATAGTCCCCCCGGCGGGATAGCCTTCCTGCGGCTGCTCGACCTCGGCAGGGGCGGGATACTCGGGAGATTCGGTGGTCTGTTTTTGGCAAGCGCCAAGTACAAACGCGAGGGCAATGACAACCACCAGCAGAATGTAGGTATTGCGTTTCACAGGATACTCCTCCTTTTGTAACAAAAGCAATTGGATGTTGGGACATGGAAAAAACACTCTTTACCTTAAAGAGCGTCGCTTGATGAATCATTATACCATGCAGTAATTGTCGAAAAAGTGATTATAGACATACCCAAGCATGGAGAACCTTCCCTTTTCTGTTGAGCAGTTCGAGTATAATCTGCGGGGTGGCTCAGGAAACGGCGAAAAATCTGCTGCGTAAAATGATCCCCGGTTTGTTGTTGGGATTTTTCGTGCTGGTCGGGCTGGCCTTGGTGGGGGATATCCGCGAAATAAGCCAGTTGTTGATCCATTTCGATTGGCGCATTTTCCCGCTGGTCTTGTGCTTCACTTTGTTCAACTATACCCTGCGGTTTCTCAAGTGGCATTACTATTTACGCCAGATTGGCGCGCGCATCCCCTGGCGCGAGAGCCTGCGCCTGTTCGTGGCTGGCTTCCCGCTGGCGATGACGCCCGGAAAAGTAGGCGAGGTGCTTAAAGGCGTATGGATCAACCAGCGCAGCGGCGTCGCGGCTGCGCGCGGCGTCTCGGTGGTCGTCGCGGAGCGCATCAGCGACGGGTTGGCGGTGCTGGCGCTCTCTACCCTCGGCGTGGTTGCCAATCCGCGCTACTGGCCGGCTTTTGCGCTGGTGCTGGCGTTGTTGCTGGGTCTGATCGTGGTTTCACAAATTCGACCGCTGGCTTTATGGCTGTTGGGTGTTATGCAGCGGATTCCGCTGATCAAGAAGACTGTGCCAGCTTTACGCGAATTCTACGAGGGCAGCTTTACGCTGTTCAAACCAGGCGTCACCCTGCTGGCGGTCGGGCTGGGGACAGTCTCCTGGCTGGGGGAGGGTATTGGCTTCTCGTTTATCCTGCGCGGATTGGGGTTGCCGCCGACGGCTGAGACCACCGCCAATGCCATTTTCATCCTGGCTTTTTCGACCGTCGTTGGCGCGGTAACCGCCTTGCCAGGCGGGCTGGGCGCGGCTGAGGCGTCGATTGCAGGCATGTTGGTGCTGGTGGCTGGCGTCGATACCGGCGTTGCCTCGGCTGCGACCTTGCTTATCCGTCTGGCGACGCTCTGGTTTGGCCTGCTGCTTGGACTGATCGCCTGGGTTTTCTCCCTGGATCTACTCGGGTTGCGGTCGACGTCTTCATCCAGCCTGCCGTTCACCGAGAAGCGTGACTAATCTAGCTGCGAGCGTAGTGCCTGCGCAATCTCATCGGTAATGCCCTGCAGGCTGGTTAACTCTTCCAGGCTGGCCTCACGGATGGCCTCGATGCTGCCAAATTTCATCAGCAGCGCTTTACGCCGTGCCGGACCGATTCCGGGGATGGCATCCAGGCGGGATGCCAGGCCGGTTTTACCGCGCCGGTTGCGGTGGGCGGTGATGGCAAAACGGTGCGCCTCATCGCGGATGCGTTGGATCAGGTACAGTCCTTGCGAATGGCGCGGCAGCAATAGCGGATCCTTTCTGGCCGGCAGGAACAGTTCCTCGTTTTGTTTAGCAAGGCCAACCACCGGTACTTTATGCAGTAAATCGTATTTCTTCAATACTTCGACTGCCCGTCCAAGCTGTCCTTTGCCGCCGTCCACGATCAACAAGTCCGGCAAGAGGACGAATGACGGATCGGATTTCGCGCCTGGACTGCGCTGTTCCTGAGCAGATTGGTAACGGCGAAAACGCCGGGAGAGGACTTCTTCCATGCTGGCGAAGTCATCTGGTCCTTCGACAGTCTGAATATTGAATCGCCGGTAGAGAGATTTGTGCGGAACGCCCTGTTCGAAAACCACCATGCTGCCAACGGCGGCGGTGCCTTGCGTATTGGAAATGTCATAGCATTCGATGCGGTTAGGCGGCTCAGGCAAGTCGAGCGCCTGTTGCAATTCCGCCAGCGCTTCACTCTGCCGGTTGGTGTCTGCGTTCCACTGCGCCTTGAGCGAACGCAGCGTCTCGACGGCGTTCTCGGTCGCCAGCTCGATCAGCTCCTGCTGGGTTCCCTCGCGCGGAACCACCAACTCGACCTTGGATCCGCTGCGGGTCGAACGCAGCCATTGCTGGATGATGATCGCCTCTTCCACTTCCTGGGGGAGCAATACTTCGCTGGGGACAGAGGCGGCTTCGGAATAAAACTGCTTGATAAATTCGCCGATCACTTCCGCGTCAGGCTCTTCCTCGGTGCCTTCCAGGATGAAATATTCACGCCCAATCATTTTGCCGCTGCGAATGAAAAAGATTTGCACGCAAGCCTCGCCGTCAGCACGCGCGATGGCAATCACATCCGAGTCCATCTGCTCGCTGGATATTACTTTTTGTTTTTCGACTACCCGTTCGATGGCCTGGATTTGATCGCGAAAAGCGCCGGCGCGTTCGAATTGCAAGCCTTCTGAAGCCCGTTCCATCTCCGCCTGGAGGCGTGAAACGATCGGGTCTGTGCGTCCCTCTAAAAACAGGCACAGATCCTCGATCATCTGGCGGTAAGCGGCTTGATCGATGGCGCCGATGCATGGTCCGCTGCATAATTTGATATCGTAATACAGGCAAGGACGCTCGTCATGACCGGTGATGGCGCGGTCGCAGGTCAGGTAAGGGAAGATCCGCCGGAGAACATCCAGGGTTTGGTGTACAGCCCAAACCGAGGTGTAAGGGCCAAAATAGCGCGCGCCGTCCTTGATCATCTGGCGGGTGACAGTTACCTTCGGGAAAGGATCGTCCCAATGGACTTTGATATACGGGTACCGCTTATCGTCCTTCAAGCGTATATTGAAGCGCGGCCGGTGCTTCTTGATAAGGTTCATCTCAAGGATGAGCGCCTCGAGCTCCGATCCGACCACGATCCATTCGATATCTGTGATGTTTTCGACCAGTTTGCGGGTTTTGAAATCCTGCTCGAGCGGGTTGTGGAAATATGAGCGCACTCGGCTGCGCAGGTTAACCGCCTTGCCGACGTAAATTACCTGGCCAGCATCATTCTTGTAGATATAGCAGCCAGTCTTAGCGGGCAGGGTATCCAGAATACCTTGCAGATGATCGCTCAATTCCATCATGGTTTAATTTTATCACTGGCTTGATGCGTGTACTCAAGGGTGGGGCAAGCGTTTAAAGCTGGCCTTTTTTACCGGCGCCTAAAACTTGGAGTTCAGCAAATAGAAAATTAAACCCCTCATCAACTTGCATATTTCCACTGGTAAGGGTAGATAACGACCGGGCTTCGCTGAGCTGCTTGCCAAGCGTAACACCCAATGGACAGGTCTCTTGCCAGGCTTCGATGACCTCGCCTGTTCGCGCTGAAAATGGCGGATTTGGGCGTTTGAGGCTGAAGAGGACGAGCAATGCGATCAGGGCATTTTCCAGCTCGGGGTAGGGCGGGCTGTAAACGCGAATTTCTTTTCTGCTCAAGTAGGGCGTGGCGCCCAACATGTTTGTGCTGCCCGCATAGGCGTCTCGCGATGCGTAATGGACCTGGCGGATGCCCATCATATAGATCGCGCCCATGCACAGCGGGCAGGGTTCCATGCTGGTGTAAATTGAGCAGCTATGATGGTCGTGTTCGTTCCGGTCGAAGTGCAGCAAGGCGTTAAGCTCCGCGTGAGCCAGTTGATTGCGGCTAACCTGCCCGGGGAGTTGACTATCGTCATAAATGTGATTTCGCCCGCGCGAAATGATCATCCCGTTGGCGTCCGTGATGATAGCGCCGATGGGTACCGAACAGTGTTGGAACGCCTGCCAGGCTTCTTCCAGGCATGCCTGCCAGATTGGGTCGAGATCAGACCACTTCAATCCCACATCCCTCGATGACTTCACCGATCACCCAGGCAGGCTGGTTCAACTCAGCGGCGCGTTTCAGCATCCCTTCCAGGCGTTCCACTGGGACGGATATCAGCAAGCCACCGCTGGTTTGCGGATCGAATAGCAACATCTGGTTGGGCTCATCCAGAACAGCCGTAAAGGTGACCTGGTCTTTGAAATATTGGTAATTATCGAACGCCCCGCCTGGAAAAGCGCCGCGCGCGGCGTAATGATATGCGCTTTTGACAAATGGCAGCCGGTCGAAGTGGATGCGAAAACCAACCTGGCTGGCATTGGCCATTTCCAGCCCGTGACCGAGCAGGCTGTAACCGGTGACATCCGTTGCAGATTTCGATTGAAATTCAAGCGCAAGTTGGCCGGCTGCAGCGTTCAGACGTTTCATCCATATTGTGATCTCTTCTATGTCGACCGGGTCAGCGATCTGGCGCTTGAGGGCGGTAGTGGTAACGCCAAAACCCAGTGGTTTGGTCAGAACGAGTTGATCGCCTGCGCTGGCGCCTTTCTTCGTCAATAACCTTTGCACATCCACGAAACCAACCACAATTAGTCCGTATTTTGGCTCTTCATCCTGCACTGTGTGCCCACCCGCGATGACCACTCCCGCTTCGCGTGCTTTCTCCGCTCCGCCGCGGACGATTTCACACGTAATTTCTGCAGGCAGCTTGGGCGGGAATGCAGCGATATTTAGCGCCAGAAAAGGCTTTCCACCCATGGCATATACATCTGAAAGCGAGTTGGCAGCCGCGATTGCCCCGTAGTCATAGGGAATATCCACCACCGGGGTGAAAAAGTCGGTGGTGACGACAATCGCGCGTTTTTCGTCCAGCTTCCAGACGGCGGCATCGTCGGGTGAATCCATGCCAACCAACAGATCAGGATACTCCCCGCCGTCGAAGACCTGCTTGATCGGGCGCAGGACCTGCGCCAGCGCTTCAGCGCTCAGCTTGGAAGCTCAACCAGCGCATTTGGACAAGGTGGTCAGGCGGATTGTCTTTCCGGATTGTGGTTTAGCGGGTTTACTTGTCATCTTCTCCAGTTCTTTGATTTTTTCATTCCTTTTTGAAGCTGTCACGACTGATGTATTATACTAAGATTCATCCATGTGTATCATCCATGCAGCTGCCACAATGAGGACCAATGGCCGAAGCCGTTTGTGAAATTGTTGAAATCAGACTTTGCGAAAGTGGATCAACCGTCCGCTTCGACCTGCCGCCGGGGATGATCCCCGCTGCCGGAGAATACCTGCTTGGCTGCGGCGTGGATGGGAGCGAAATCCTGCCGGTTGTGCTCTATCTAACTCAGGCAGGGGAGGATGGGAGCGTCTTTTATGGTGATATTCCCCAACAATGGACGCCTGGCGTAAAAGTATGGTTGCGCGGTCCAGCCGGAAAGGGCTTCCGTTTGCCTGCGCAGGCACGGAAAGTCGCGCTGGGGTCGCTTTCAGGTCAGTTTTCGCCCCTATTACCGGTTGCACAGCAGGCAATTGACCAAAGTGCTGCGGTGAGCTTGTTCTGCGAGCGTATGCCGCAGATTCTGCCTTCGGAAGTTGAGGCGCTGCCGTTGGAGGCGTTGGCAGATGCCTGGAGTTGGGCGGATTATGCTGCCTTCGAGGCTAAGATCGAGCAGATTGACCAAATAGGTCGGTTGTTGGCCTTGAAAGGTACTTCCCGCCCGCCATTTCTGGCCGAGATTCTGATCCTATCTTCTTTTGCATGCGCGGGCGCCGCGGATTGCGGCGTGTGCGCGGTCAAAACCGACGGGCGATACCGCTTGTGCTGCAAGGATGGTCCGGTTTTCGACCTGCATGCGCTCGAGTTCTAGATAAGAAAATGAACGGATAGATCGATTCAATGAAATGATAGACAATCAAGAACTGACTCAGAACAGGCAGACATTGGAATTTTCTTCCCATTGGATGAACGCCGCCGGAACGCTGGGGTTTGCTCCGCCGGCGCAGTGGCCCTTGCCAGAGCCGCCAGCCGCGTTTGTGACCAATCCAATCAGTTACCGGCCTCGCAAGCCGGCGCAGGGACGCACGCTCAAATCTTTTTGCGGCGGATTTTTGCTGCACACCGGCCTGCCTTCGCCAGGCTTCCGCGAGGTGATTCACAAGTATGCGGTGCGTTGGGCGCGTTCGTCGACGCCGGTATGGGCGCATCTGTTGGGCGACACTCCGCTGCATCTGGAACGGATGGCGCGCCAGCTCGAGGAAATGGAAGGGGTGGCAGCCATTGAGGTGAGTTTTTCCCATTTGGCGGGCGGTGCTGAAATCCTGGATGGCATCCGCGCGGTGATTGGCGAGTTGCCGCTGGTGCTGGCGGTGCCGCTCGACTGCATCCGCGAAAGCTGGCTGGCGCAGGCGTTTCGGTTGGGGTTGGCCGCGGTCAGTATCGCGCCGCCGCGGGGATCGATCGTTTCGGAAACTGGAGCCGTGATTCACGGAAGGCTATACGGACCGGCTTTGCTGCCGCAGTCAAGGGAAGCAGTGGAATACCTGAAAGAAACTGGACTGCCTGTCATTGCCGGCTGTGGCGTCGCCAGGCGGTCAGAGATCGATTCACTGGTTGCAGCCGGCGCAGCGGCAGTTCAGCTTGATTTTGCGCTTTGGCGTGGCTGGCCGCCCGGCAGCCTGGATTGATTTCACATACTGGCTGGGTATAATGAGGTAAGAAGATTATTCAGGAGTATCCCAATGAATACGACCGCTGGAGTACGTCCTTCTCCCATAGCAGGTACATGGTATAGCAGCAATTCGCAACATTTAGCCCGTGAAATCGATATGTATCTCGATGAGGCTAAAAATCCCGAATTTAAAGGCCAGGTAGTGGCGGTGCTCGCGCCGCACGCCGGTCATCGTTATTCTGGCCAAACCGCCGGACACGCCTTTCAAACCGTGCGGGGCGCCTCATTCGACCTGGTTGTGGTCATTTCTCCTTTCCATGGTTATCATCCTACACAAGTATTGACCAGCGCCCATTCGCATTACGCCACACCTTTGGGTGAAATTCCAATCGACCAGAAAACCCTTCAGAAGGTTTGCGAAGACTTCAAGAACGAATCGAGCATCGAGATCGAATTCGTCCGCAACGACGACGAGCATTCACTCGAAATCGAGCTGCCCTTCTTGCAGTGCGCTTTGGCAAAACCCTTTGACTTGCTGCCCTTAATGCTGCGCAGCCGGGATCAGCGCCTGACTGAGGTGTTGGGAGGCGTGATCGCCAACTGCCTGGCTGGGAAGTCAGCGTTGCTGGTAGCCAGCAGTGATCTCTCTCACTTTTATCCACAGCGCTATGCTGAGCAATTGGACAGTGAAATGCTCTCTCAAGTAGCCGCATTTTCGCCTTCTGGCGTTATTGGCGCTGAATTGGCCGGCACGGGATTTGCCTGCGGCGCGGCTGCGATTGCAACGGTGCTTGTCGCTGCCCGCAAACTGGGAGCAAACGAAGTAAAAATCCTGCATCACAGCACCTCCGGAGATACAACCGGTGATAATAGCTCAGTGGTTGGCTACGGCGCCGCGGTTGTGCTGAAAAAAGAGTGAACTTTGGCCACATACGTTGAGGTTGCGGTCAATGTACCTGGGCACGTCGGCACGTTCGACTATCATCTGCCGGATGAACTGGTAGGCAAGGCTGTCGCCGGGTGCCTGGTCGTTGTTCCTTTTGGGGTACAACGCGTGCAGGGAATCGTACTGCGGCAATTGGAACAACCGTCTGTGCCGCAGACTAAAGCGGTTGAGTCTCTCTTGGATGAGGCGCCGGTATTGCGCGCAGAGCAAATGGAGCTGGCGCAGTGGCTGGCAAAAAACTACCTTGCGCCGCTCTCCGCCTGCCTGGATTTGATGCTGCCGCCGGGTTTTAGCCAGCAGGCTGACCAGATATTTAGCCTTATTGAACCTCTTCGTATAGCCGAAGATCAATTGACCTCAATGCAGCGGCGGATCATCCTGCTGCTGCGTAAGCGTGGAGCGCTGCGTGGACGGCAGCTCGAGGCTGCATTTCGCCGTGTACGTTGGAGGGAATCGATACAATCGCTGGTCAGGCAGGGGATTGTGCTGCGCCAACCCGTGCTGCCCGAGCCGGGCGTCAAAGCCAAGACCATCCGCATGGTACGGTTAACGATTGACCCTGATCAACTCGAAGGTTCGTTCAAGCAAATCGGGCGGGAGGGAACGCCGGCTCAGCAACGCCGTAAAGCCATGCTGGATTTCCTGGTCAAGGAGCCATGGCCAGTCGAGGCTGCCTGGCTGTATGCCGCCAGCGGGGGCAGCCTGGCTGATTTGCGCCGCTTGGAGGAGCTTGGGCTGGTGCAATTATTCGAATCCGAAGTATGGCGCGATCCCTTGAGTGAAATAGGTCCAGCAGAGCAAACACCGCCCATTTTAACCAGAGACCAATCCGCTGTTTGGAAAGAAATACAGGCCAGCATCCAGTCGTTGAACCAGCCGCAACCGCCCGCGTTACTACATGGCGTGACCGGCTCGGGTAAAACCGAGATCTATCTGCGTGCAGTCGATGCTGTATTACAACTAAAACGCAAAGCGATTATCCTCGTTCCAGAAATATCGTTAACCCCGCAAACAGTACGTCGTTTTCTGGCCCGCTTCCCTGGGCGGGTAGGTCTGATCCATTCCAAACTATCCCCTGGGGAGCGATACGATACCTGGCGCAGGGCGCGGGCAGGGCTGCTGGATGTGATCGTTGGTCCGCGCAGCGCGCTGTTGACGCCGCTGCCTGGGCTTGGTCTGATCGTTGTCGATGAATGTCACGATCCCTCGTATTATCAAAGCGAGCCAGTGCCGGCATATCACAGCATCGATGCTTCGATCCAACTTGGCAAACTTACGGGCAGCCTGGTCATTTTTGGTTCAGCCACCCCGGAAGTAGCGATGTTTTACCAGGCGCAGCGGGAAAAATGGCGCATCCTCTCCCTGCCGCTGCGTATCCTGGCGCATCAAAAAACCGTCGCAGCCCAATTGGCAAAAGCTGGAAAGCAGATCAGCGTGGGAGAAGGCAATGGCGAAGCTCAATTCCTGCCGCTTCCGCCCGTCGAGGTCGTCGATATGCGTCAGGAACTTAAAGCGGGAAACCGTTCCATTTTCAGCCGGACTCTGCAGGCGGAACTGACGAGCGTGCTGGACTCGCATCAGCAAGCCATTTTATACATCAACCGTCTCGGCAGCGCGACGTATGTCTTTTGCAGAGATTGTGGCTATGTATTGCGTTGTCCGCGTTGCGAGCGGATTCTTACCTGGCACAGCAACGCGCAAATGTTGATCTGCCATTCCTGTAACTACCGTCGAAAAATGCCGCAGCGTTGCCCGCAGTGTGGCAGCCTCCATATCCGTCAATATGGTACAGGCACCGAGCGCGTTGAACAGGAGGTCAACACCCTTTTCCCACAGGCGCACACCTTACGCTGGGATTCAATATCGGCGCAAAAGAAGGGTTCGCACGATTTGATCCTTTCTCATTTCAGCCAGCACCGCGCGGACATCCTGGTTGGCACCCAGATGCTGGCGAAAGGGCTGGATCTACCCCTGGTCACGCTAGTCGGAGTGGTTTTAGCGGACGTTGGGTTATCGTTGGAAGATTACCGCGCTGGAGAGCGCACATTCCAATTGCTAACACAGGTCGCGGGTAGAGCAGGGCGCAGCCCGTTGGGTGGTAAAGTCATTTTACAGACCTTTCAACCCGAGCATTACGCCATCCAAGCGGCTGCGTTGCATGATTATGAGGGTTTTTACCGAAAAGAACTCGAAATGCGCCGCATGATAGGCTACCCGCCGTTCTCCAGGCTGGTTAGAATGGAAATTCGAAAAGCGAAACCGGACGAAGCTGAAGCAGAAGCCGGGAAAATGGCAGAAAAACTCGAAAGCTGGATCAGTGAAGACGGGTCTGTTGTGGATATCATTGGGCCAGCGCCTTGCTTTTTTCCCCGCCAGAATAGTCTTTACCGCTGGCAAATAGTGCTTCGCGGAACAAATCCCGCCGCACTGTTGGCAGGGCGCAGCTTGGGGGAATGGCGTGTCGAGGTCGATCCGGCTAGCTTGCTGTAAAACCTATCGAATTTTAAGGCAGCACATACCAGGGATTGACAAAACCGCCAAAATAACGAATTTCGAAATGGAGGTGCGGCCCGGTCGAGTTGCCGGTGCTGCCGGCGGCGCCAATTACAGCGCCTTGATAGACGCTGGAACCGCAGCTCACGTTCCAGGAGCTGAGGTGGGCGTAGAGAGACTGGTAACCGTTGCCGTGATCGATCATAACCATATTGCCGTAACCGCCGCCGACCGGACCTGCATAGACGACCAGCCCGCTGTCGGTGGCATAAATCGGGTCGCCGGTATAGGCGGCAATATCGATAGCCAGATGGCCTGACCAGTAGTCATTCCCGGAAAGCGTATGGTTGGGGGCAGGCCAGATGAATGTGCCTGTGCCAAAAGCACCGCCGGCGCTGGTATCGCAAGCGCCCGGACCATAAATGCTCGTTTTCACTCCCGCAGCCCCGCGAGGGATGGTCGGCACGACCCAGGTGCGAAACTCGCGCTGTCCATTCGGCACCATCACATACTGATCCACCTCGATGGTGGGATCGAGCATGTCCAGCTTGTTGCCTGGCCAGAGCAGAATATCTTCAGCGGTGGCTTTCAGATTGGCGGCAACTTTTTCGATGGTGTCGCCCTCTTTCCATTTGTAATACACACCGTTCACTGGTGGAATTTTCAAGTCCAGCCCGATCGAAATCATGTGCGGGTCATCGTAGAGGACTTCGTAATTGGCCCAAAGAATAGATTCTGGCTTGAGATTGAATTTCTGGGCAATTCCGAAGATGGAATCGCCTTTTTCCACTTTGTAATCGAGCGCGTCCTCGCGGTCGCGGGTGGGGATGATGGTTTGCAATACCGGCTCGCGGATCAACGCTTCCACATGGGGTTCGGGTAAAAAGACCGGCAGGTCAACATTTAGCCCTACCGGGGATAGACCAACGGTTTGAGCTGAACTAACACTGCTTGGCGCTGAGGAAACAATGCCGACTTTCAAGAAGATCAAATAGGCCATCCATGTCACCATCGCGGCAGCCAGTATCCAGGCAAGCCATGACAGCCAGCCTGTTTTTTTCTGCTGGGCTGGCTCTGGATGAGTGGATTCAGATTCCGTCACATAGCCTCCGTCAGGCCTTCCAGGAACTCCATGTTGGTTTTGGCCTTCATCAGGCGCTGAATGATCGCTTCAGTCGCCACCGCGGAATCCATTCCGGCGCCCTGCGGGGGCGAGCTGATCATCTGCAGATACATCCGTCGCATCAACCAGACGCGTTGGAGCATATCTGGACCCAAAAGAAGCTCTTCACGGCGGGTGGAGGAACGCTCAATGTCGATTGCCGGGAATATGCGCCTTTCCTGCAAGCGGCGGGAAAGGTGGAGTTCCATGTTGCCTGTACCTTTAAATTCTTCATATACAACATCATCCAGGCGGGATCCGGTATCGACAAGAGCAGTGGCGATGATCGTAAGTGAACCGCCTTCTTCGATGTTACGCGCTGCGCCGAAAAACCTTTTTGGCGGGTATAACGCAGAAGGATCCATACCGCCTGATAAAGTACGCCCCGACGGATTGACCACCAGGTTGTAGGCCCGGGCCAATCGGGTCAGCGAGTCCATTAATATTACCACGTCTCGTCCAATTTCCACCAACCGCTTGGCGCGCTCGAGGGTTATTTCTGCGGTGCGTACATGGGAGGTTACCGGTTCGTCAAAAGTGGAAGCCACTACTTCGGCTTCCACTGAGCGGTCCATGTCGGTTACTTCCTCTGGTCTTTCGCCGACCAGTACGATGATGAGATGGTGTTCGGGATTTTGCGCTGAGATTGCGTTGGCAATTTGCTTCAAAATGGTGGTTTTGCCGGCCTTTGGCGGTGAAACGATCATTCCACGCTGTCCCCGTCCGATAGGAGATACGAGATTGATCATGCGTGTTGAGATGATGGTACGGTTCGTTTCGAGATCATAGCGTTTATCTGGGAAAATCGGCGTCAACCGGTCGAAATGTGGTCTGAGGCGGGCCTCATCCGGCGTTTGCCCATTGATTGACTCGACTTTAAGCAGCCCATAATGCCGTTCTGATTCACGCGGCGGTCGAACCGCGCCTATCACCAGATCGCCGGTGCGCAGTTCATAACGGCGTAACTGGGCTTGAGATACATAGACATCTTCAGGCCCCATTTGGTAGTTTGTACGCAAGAAACCGATACCCTCTTGCATAATTTCCAGTACACCCCCGCGAACTTCCTGATCTTCGCGCTCAGCTTCCAGTTGGCGGATACGGATGATCAGGTTTTCCTTTTTATAGCGGTGGGCGTTTGGCAAACCGAGCTCGCTTGCCTTTTCGCGCAGCTCATTTAATGGAGTGTTTTCCATTTCATATATATTCATCATTAATTCTCTCGTAAAAATGTTATCTCGAGTGAAATTGCCACACCAATTTTCACCAGGTGCGTGAATTTAAGCGGTTTATAGTTTTATCAGTAATTGGGAGGATATAGGCTCGTGGCCTTTTAGCAAATCCGGCTTCATTGTATTGGCGGTATTGATTTCCGCGAAGAGATTATAACATGCTAAAAAATGGCAAGCAAGCGAATGTCCATCCATATAGATTAATCATGAATAAGATCACATTTAGCAGGTGATCTTTGCATGGATGTTTACATTCTCCCTAACAATGCCTGAATAAAGACTCTGAGATTAAACCCCTGACCAGTGAGTAAGTTTTGAGCGCGAAACATACCTGCCACCGCACGGACGATAACGATAGCAGTTAACACTAGAAGGGTAACTGCAACGATGGGCTGCCAAATTGGAATCTCAGCAGCTGCAAGGCGGGCCATCATGGCGACAGGCGCGGTGAGTGGGAATAGACTTAATCCGATGGAAAGTAAAGAGTTGGTTTTCTCAATTAGCGCGTATATGAGCATCATTGGGATAAGCAAGGGCACCATCACTAACAAGGTAGCCTGTGAAGATTCGCGCAGGTTATTTACCAGCACGCCAATCCCAGCCATTATGCTAGCATAAATTGTATATCCGAGCAGGAAAAAGATCACACCCCATGCCAGGATCGTAGCAGGTAATTGGAATGCCACGGATATGAGCGCTGTCCGACCTAAATATTGAAGCATCAGCCAGCCTGCCCCCAACCATGTAATTGTTTGCAACAAGCCGATCAATCCCAGGGCGAGGATTTTTCCGGCGAGCATTTCGGTTGGGTTGACGGAAGTCAACAAGATCTCCATGACTCGATTTTCTTTTTCTTTCGTGATACTGTTGAGAAGCATGCTGGCTGATCCGAGTACAAAAATGTAAAAAAGGATCGTGACAGCATACGGCACAAAAAAGGCCAAACTTGATTCGCTGTCACCTCGAGGTTTTTGAGAAATGTAATGAAACGTGAGTTCAAAAGGTTTTTTAATGCGGTCGAGCAAGTCAGGATCATCCTTCAACAGATTGGCATTGAGCAGCTGTGTAAAATTTCCCGAGGCGCTGATGCCGCCAATCGGATTGAAATCCAATCGATAGACGTCAACCACGCCGCCAGCGATGTAATCCATCGGGATGATGTAGAATGAAGAGATTTCGCTGCGCTCAACTGCTGCCACTGCGCTTTGAAAATCGGGATATTGCATTAACTCATCCTTGATTTCAACCGGGATGGTTTGAATAAACCCGCTTTGGTCTATGAATCCCTGGATTTCAACTTTTTCAGAAGGTTTGCCAGGTGAAGTGGAGGATTGATTTCTGCTCTGCACGTTGGTGATGATTAACATCACAATAAAAGAAACCACGGGGATTAAAAACAAGCCAATCAGAAAAGAGCGGCTGAGGAATGTTTTTATGAATTCATGCTTGAATACGGTGAGGGTTTTCATGGAATATTCGTTGTTTTCATGGATTTTGATTACGCTTTTGTGCGCCGAATGATCTCACGTAAAGCGAGTGATTTTCCGTAGCGAAGCAAACCAAGACGAAAAGCTCGGCTTGCCAACCAGACAGCTATAATCGCGCTGGCAAAGAGCAGTGAAACCGACAGGATAATCTGCCATACAGGAATGTTGGTCAGAACCGCGCGTATTGGTAGTGTAGCGGGGGCGGTGAATGGAATTAAGCTCAATATGATCGCTATTGGACTGTTTGGCGTTTCGATGATCACTGCCAGGAACCATAACGGAACGACAACAGGGATGGAGAGCAGAGTGGAGAACTGCTGAGCGTCACGAGCCTCAGCAGCAGTAGCGCCGAGCATTGCCATCAACGCAGCGATCATCACAAAAGCCGGTAAAAAGGTAATTAGCATCAGACCAAGGAAGGAAAGATCTAGCCCAGAGCCACTTGCCTCTGGGAAAAGGCGCATTGCGAGCATAACACCGCCAGCGCCAGTAAGCGCCCAGGCAACCAATTGGGTTAGTCCAACGGACAGATTGCCCATTATCTTCCCGGCCATCAACTGGTTGGGCGATACTGAGGTGACAATTATTTCGATCGTGCGATTCTCTTTTTCCTCAGTGACTGCCTGGAGTAAGTAGCCGCCGCTGACGTTAATTGCAATCACCAGGATAATGCCCGACAGGAGGGGTACGATGATTCCCAGGAAGTTACTTTGGTGAAATTCACGATCTTCTGTCAGCGAGTGAAAAACCAATTCAGGACCATTCAATAAGCGTTCTTGTAAAGCTTCCGGCTTTCCAGTAACCAGATTTGCCAATAAGAAGCGGCGGAAAGCGGTATCGGCGTCATCGCTCAGGGTATCCATTACCACCACAGTCACTGCCCCAGATTTTATATAGTCTGCAGAGATGATGAAGGCAGCCTGGATTTCCTCATTTTGGACAGCCTGAGCAGCCTGCTTTTCAGAGTCGAATTTATTAATTTCGATATTAATGCTAAAGAGTGTTTTCTTTTTCTCCAGAGGCTGTGCATTGATAAATACACCTGAAAGATCAACATAACCCACCGGGCGCTTATCCATGGTAAACGCTGCGGAGATGATCCCTATACCCAGTACAAAGAAGATCATTAAAGGGATGGATAAAATAGTCAAAATAAATCGTTTTCGCAGAAAGTGGCGGAGATATTCGTGCTTAAAAATCAGCCAGAATTTTTTCATAATAGGGGTTCATTTTCTGTAACGATCTGAATGAAAATTTCATCCAGTGTGGGAAATGCCAATTCAAATTTGTCGATATTTATATTGGCGGATACTAAATATCGCAACAATTCTTGCGGTGATAGATCGTTGCTGAGGTGCAAGCGCGTCGAGGAATTTTCGGTCTTGACATCGATCACGCCGGGAATTGAAGCCGGGAGGCTGTCAAGCGCGTGGATAATAACGTCACTGCCCGTATATTTTTTTCGGATTTCATCTAATCTGCCGTACAACACCACTTGACCACGGTTAATTAATACCAGACGGTCGCATAATTCTTCGGCATGATGCATCTGATGCGTGCACATGACGATTGCCTTACTACGGTCACGTTCCTCCTGCAGCAGGTCTTTGACCATTTGAGTGTTGACCGGATCAAGCGAAGCAAAAGGCTCGTCGATGATAATCAGCTCTGGATCGTGCACAAGGGTCGATATTAATTGAGCTTTTTGCTGCATGCCTTTACTCAACTCCTTGACTTTTTTCTTGCGGTGTTCGAGCAAGTCGAATCGCTCCAACCATGCGCGTACCCGCTTGAGGCTTTCCTCAGAGGATAATCCTTTGAGCGTCGCCAGATAGACCAGGCAGCCCTCTAGGGGAATGTCCTGATAAAGCCCCCGTTCCTCGGGAAGGTAACCGATTCGGTTTTTCTTGCTTTCGGTCATTGGCCCTGCCATGACCTCTACAATGCCAGAATCGGGTTTGAAGATATCGAGAATGATGCGCAGGGTAGTGGTTTTCCCGGCACCGTTTGGACCCAGCAATCCGAAGATTTCACCCGGTTCCACTACAAAGGAAACCTGATCGACGGCTATCTGCTGCCCAAATTGTTTACTGATCTTTTCTACATTGATCATGGACATAATCGGCGTGCTCCAATATGTGTTGGTTTCGAAATGCTAACAGGTCTTATGAGATATTCGAGCAAAACCCTGCCCTCGCAGGGGTATAGGTTAGATCATGAAAAAGGGGACTTCCCGGTCCTGTTCTATATTGTACCAAAAACAGGCTGCCTTATCGGGAGCCTGTTTGTGTGGTTGGCGGAAACTTGCTTATTCTTTTTCGTATGGTATGCCGTCTGCTGCAGGCACCTGCCCCTTGCCAATGACTCCAGCCAGGACAATCATTGTGGCAACATATGGCGCCATAAGCAGAAATTCGGAAGGGATGGGTATGCCCAGGATGGCCACGCGCGTAGCAATGGAATCTGCAAAGCCGAAGATCAAACCCGCGCCAAAAGAGCCAAACGGCGTCCAGTTGCCGAAGATCATGGCTGCCAGGCCGATAAAACCACGACCGGCGGTCATGACTTCATCAAAACGCCCGGATGAGCCAACCGTGAAATATGCGCCAGCAAAACCAGCCATCATGCCACCCAAAAGGACAGACATGTACCGAGTCTTGAAAACATTGATGCCAAGTGTATCCGCGGCCTTGGGATGTTCACCTACTGAACGTACGCGCAATCCCCATTTGGTTTGAAAGAGCGCGATTTGCAAAACAATCAGGAAAACGAACATCCCATAAACGAAGATGTTGTTGTTGAAGAAGATTTCACCGATGATGGGGATATCTGAAAGACCTGGGATTGGCCAGGGCTTGAAAATCCCGGGATTATTTAGTTCTTCATATACCTGCAAGAATTTCGCGGAAATATATGAGGTGAGGCCGGTTGCCAAAATGTTAATCACCGTACCTGAGATGATTTGATTGGTTTTATATTTGATCGACAGCACGCCGTGAATTAAGGCCATAAAAGCGCCTACTGCAATGCCCGAAAGTAACCCTACCCAAACACTATGGGCAATGGAACCAATCAGGGCAGAAACCATCGCAGCTGTCAACATCATGCCTTCGATGGCGATGTTGACAACGCCAGCCCGTTCACAAAGAACACCAGATAATGCTCCAAGCGTGATCGGGATTGCTTTACTCAAAGTCGAGTTGAACAACCCGACTAAATTCATCGTTTTTCCACCCGCCGCCCATATTAGAAAACCGAATATAAATAAACCGACAACGATCCCTAATGCTCCATTGGTAAAGCGGTGGAAACCGCGCGCCAGTTGATAACCACCCATAATCGCGCACACAACAGCCAGGATATACAAAGCTGCCTGAGTCGGGATGATCCAGGGCGGCAATTGGATTTTTGCGCTGGCGGTGCTTAATCCAAAAGAAGTGACCGCGTCTGGCGATACGCTGCGTGTAAAGAAGAACCAGGTGATTAAACCTAGCAGCAGGAAGATGATACCCATTACACGCTGGCGGATCGGTGAAATACGTTCAACTTTTTTGTGGAAGGTGTCTGTGATTGCTGCCATAGTTTACTGCCCTCCCCAACTACGGATGGTGACGCCGCCTTCTTCCACGGCTGGTTTCTTAAGTCTGTATATCGTGCGGATGATCGCAGGAGCTGCGATAAACGCTAAAATTACTGCTTGTAAAATGGATATGATATCAATTGGAATGCCGGCGTTCAATTGCATCCGCGTTGCGCCGTTACGCAATGTGCCGAATAATAACGAGGCCAGAACGACACCCACCGGATGATTATTGCCTAGCAACGAAAGCGCGATGCTGTCAAAACCGTATCCAGATGAGAAGGCCATTGCCAGGTTGTGGTTGACGCCGAGTACTTCGTTTGCGCCTGCCAGGCCAGCCAGCGCGCCTGAGAGCGTCATCGCCAGGACGATGTTGCGGGTCACGTTCATGCCTGCATATTTGGCCGCATTCGGGTTGGTACCCACTGACCGCAAGTCGAATCCCCAGGTGGTTTTAAAGAGGTACAAATACACCAGATAAGCAACGCCAAGCGCGATGAAGAATCCCAGGTGGAAACGGATCGGTGATTGGAAGAATTGCGGCAGCCAGGCGCTCTGCTCGATGGTGGGGCTGACGGGGTTGAATGAGTCAGGACGTTTCATCGGGCCAGTTAGCAGGTAATCGCTGACACGGAAGGCAATATAGTTCATCATAATGGTGTTAATCACCTCATGTCCGCCGGTTTTTGCCTTCAACCAACCCGGGATAAAGCCCCAAATAGCGCCTCCTAAAGCGCCAGCTAGAAGAGCAAGCGGGATATGAATAATTGCGGGCAATCCTTTTATCGCATATCCAGCGTAGGTCGAAAAAATTGCACCCATGAACAACTGACCCTCGACGCCGATGTTGAACACGCCAGCGCGAAAGCCTAATGCTACCGCCAGACCGCCAAAGATATAGGGAGTGGAAGCCACCAGGCTTTCCAGGAAAGGATTGAACGCGCGGCGAACTGCTACCGGATCGTCACCTTGTAAGGCAGCGATCATCTTCGCCGGGCTGCCTATGGACCCTTCGAAGAGAGATCTGTAAGCGATAGATACCACATCCCAGCTGGCTTTTAATCCAGCCCCGAACGATTGCCCGAACGCTGTATAGACGGTTTCTGAGGTAAAGATAATAAAGAGCGCGCCAAAGATTAAACCGGTTACTACCGCCAATACCGGGATCAGAAAAGTCTGTCCCCTTCGGCGGGGTTTCCGCTTGTTCTTGTTGCCTTCCCCGAGAGAGTTTATTTCCTGCAGCAGAATCTTCCCGGCATCTTGTTTTTTGGATTCGTCTTGTTTATTCAAAGGTCACCCCCGCTATTGAACATCGGTTGGTTGCGAATGAATTTGTTTTTTGGCTTCTTCCTGAGGGATGCCCGCCATCAACAATCCGATATATTCTTTGGTGGCTTCTTCAGCTGGAATGATAGCAGTGATATGCCCCTGGAACATGACCGCGATCCGGTCGGATAATTGTAGAATCTCGTCCAACTCGGTGGAAACCAGCAAGACTGCCACGCCGTCGTCTCGCTTTTTCAAGATTTGGGTATGGATATATTCGATCGAGCCGACATCCAGGCCGCGGGTAGGTTGTGCTGCAATTAACAAATGAATTGGTCGTGAAAGCTCGCGAGCAACGATTACTTTTTGTTGGTTGCCACCAGAAAGCGCTCCAACTGACGTTAAGGCGCTGGGAGTACGGATATCAAATTCATCGATGAGTTCCTCCGCATTCTCCAAAACTACATTCCATTGAATCAGCGTCCCTTTAGCAAATGGTTTCTGATAGTATGTACACAGGACGAGATTATCCATTACCGGGAATGTCAGCATTAAACCATCTCGCTGGCGGTCTTCAGGCACATGTGCGGCTCCAGTTTCAGTGATCGTCCGTACTGGGCAGGCTGTGATATCCTTGCCAAGCATGCTAACCTTGCCGCCTTCTTTCTTCCGTAAGCCCGTCAGCGCTTCGACCAGCTCAGTTTGACCGTTTCCCTGCACCCCCGCGACACCCAGTATTTCCCCCGCCTTGACATCGAAACTGACGCCCTCAACAGCGATCTGATCGACATCGTCGGCGACCATCAAATCTTCAACTTGTAAAATGATGTCCCCAATCTTGGCAGGATTTTTCTCCAATTCGAGCTCAACCGCCCGCCCGACCATCATCGAAGCCAGAGTGGTTTGGTCAGCTTCCGATGGCACAGTCGTTCCAACAACCTTACCGCGACGAATTACGGTAATTACATCCGATACATCCAATACTTCGCGCAACTTATGTGTGATAAAAATAATGGATTTACCTTGATCGGTCAGCGAACGCATAATGCTGAACAATTCGTCGGCTTCCTGCGGCGTCAGGACGGCAGTCGGTTCGTCAAAGATTAGTATGTCTGCCTGGCGGTACAATAATTTGATGATCTCCACCCGCTGTTGGACGCCAACCGGCAAATCTTTGACATAACTATCAGGATCTACCCGTAATCCATATTGTTCAGAAATTTGGCGGACGCGTTGTGCGGCTGTGTTTCGGTCGAGAAAACCACCACTTTTGGTGACCTCGGCGCCAAGCATCACATTCTCAGTCACCGTAAATACAGGCACCAGCATAAAATGCTGATGTACCATACCTATTCCTTGGCTGATGGCATCAGAAGGAGAATGAATATCGGTTTTTTGGCCGTTGACATAGATTTCACCCTCATCTGGACGGTACAGACCATAGAGGATATTCATCAAGGTCGTTTTTCCGGCCCCGTTCTCACCCAGGAGAGCGAGAATTGACCCTTTTTCAAGGGTCAAATCGATATGGTCATTTGCCAACACGCCTGGGAATCGTTTCGTTATGCCGCGAAGCTCTAATACCGGGGTCATGAATTATTCTCCAGGGGGAAAATTTATGAAAATATTGTACCATAATGGATTAAATTAATATCTTAAATATTTATGCCGCTTCATGATCAATGCATAAGGGGGATGGTGATCGATAGCCAGGTGAGGAGATTGGTTCACATTATTCGTAATGATCCTGGTTGGTATTGTTGCCAGGGAGCGATATTACAACTAGAGCCATTCCTGCATAACATAAAAATGAATCAGATTCCCATGCGCTGGCGCAGTTATGAGTAATAAAAACAGGGCTGGAATTTTCCAGCCCTGCTCACATAGCAGCTATTATTAAGGTTTGGTCTGAATCGTGCCCGCGACAATTCCGGCGCGGATTTCATCGAGCTCGGCGGTGAGAGCGTCGTTCGCAGCGGCGGCAGCGATCGGCGAAATATCAACGCCAGTATTTTCCAATGTACCAACAACAAAACCGCCCGCGAATGTACCGTCCATGACCATCTTGATCGCTTCCATCGTAGTTGCGTTCATCTTCTTGAGAACGGAGGTCAGGATAACATCAGCGAATTGAGGAACGGTCTGGGTCCAGTCATCATCGACACCAACTACCCATGCATTACCACGCTCGAGTACAGCAGCCGCGGTGCCCTGTCCAACTGGGCCAGCGACGGGCATAATGATGTCAGCGTCTTCGTCCATGAAGGTCTGGCCAAGGGTGCGGCCGTCATCCAGGGATTCGAAGTTGCCGGTGAATTGGCCAGTTTGCGTGGCAGGATCCCATCCAAGGACTTCCACGTTTGCGCCCTTCTTCTCATTGTAGTACTGAACGCCGTACCAGAAGCCGTCCATGAATACGGTCACGGTCGGGATCTGGATACCGCCAAAGGTGGCGACTTTACCGGTCTTGGTCGTTGCAGCCGCGACGTAGCCAGCCAGGAAAGCAGCTTCATCTGTATTGAAGACCTGAGCAAGGACATTCGGGATAACGGGATCATATCCGTAGTCAACAATGGAGTAATTGACATCAGGATTGGCCTCAGCGCTTGCCTTGGTGGCATCGCCAAGCAGGAAGCCGACGGTGATGATAAGATCGCAGCCATCTTCGATGAAGGCGTTGATATTCTTATCGTAATCGGTCTGCTGCTGTGATTCCAGGTATTTGCCTTCGACGCCAAATTCAGCTTTGGCTTCCTCGACACCCTTCCAGGCGGTAGCGTTGAAGGATTTGTCATCGATACCGCCGGTATCGGTTACCTGGCAAACTTTATATACTTTGGCAGGTGGCTCAGTGGGCGGAACTGCAGTTGGCGGAACTTTAGTTGCAGGAACCGCGGTGGGTTCGACAACAGGGGCTTCGGTCGGCGCGGCCTTTTGCTGACAAGCCGACAGGACCAAGGATGCCACAAGAATGACACCCAAAACGAGATACAACTTCTTAGTCATACTGATTTCTCCTCCTATTAAGTGGTGAAATATGGTGAAAGCTGAAAATTTTTTCATCTGGCGAAAATAGACCGCCGCTTACACATGTCCCAAGTATACAACTGAATTTCCTTGCTAGCAAGTGGTTAATTGTATTTCTTCTCCTTTTTTAGTCAATAACGCTCCTTCGCTTCACCACGTCGTACTCCGATCATCATCGCTAGCGCGATCAGCATAAAGATCGGCCCGACGACCATGATCAGGGCGTAGTTCCTCCCGCTAAATTGAACGATCAATCCGTTCAAGTTAGGCCCTACGATGGCTGCCAAAGTCGAGAATAGATAATAAAGCCCGGTGTAGGTGCCAATATGCAGATCATCAGTCATATCGACCACCATTGGCAGCGAATTGATGTTGATCAACGCCCAGGCAATCCCAGCCACCATTAGAATAACGCCGACAGCGGGGATGTTGCCCAAAATCGGCGCTTTGCCAAGCAGTAAAGTCAGCGTATCGACCGGGACAACATACATAGCCAGCATGCAAGCAGCCAGCAGGATAATGCCGATCGTGATCGTAATCCTGCGGCCGATACGCGCGCCAATGAATCCTGCCGGCAGCGCCATGACGACGAAAAGCAGCGACAATTGTCCAAGCAGTCTGGCGCCGTCGGATTCCTGCATTCCGAGATGGTTGACCGCATACAGGGTGAAGAAGGCTTCGATGGCATTGTATGCGACGAACCAGAAGAAGATCGCCAGCAGGATACGCAACGGTGATTTCTCCTGCTCCTGGATGACCTTCTTGAGGCTGATCCACAAATTCGGTGGTGTCGTGTCGCTGGTTTCGTATTCCTTAGGCTCACGGATGAAGGCGAAAACCAGCAACGCGGAGAGAATGACCAGCACGCTGCCAAGCCAAAAGGGATAGGCCGGGTTCATGTCGTATAGGTCGGCGCCGTAAAGGAAAGCGATGATCGCGCCAATCCCGCCCATGAAATTGATGATCCCGTTTGCCTGCGAGCGGTAATGTGACGGGGTGATATCCGGCATCAGGGCAACGACGGGTGTGCGCCAAAGCGCCATGCTCAAAAGCAGCGTGCTGGTGCAGGCCACAAACAGTGGCAGGACCGATTGGAGCGGGATCAAGCCAAAGGCCAGGGCGCCGATTGGCGCGCCTATCAATATGAACGGCATGCGTCGCCCGATTGGCGTACGCAGTTTATCTGACCAGGCGCCGATTGGCGGTTGAATCAATAAGGCGGCGATGTTGTCCAGCGTCATGAAGAAACCGATCAGAGCTGGGGCAAGGTTGAACTTGTTTGCCAGAAAAATTGGCACATAGGCGTTGTAAACGCTCCATATCACACTTACACCAAAAAAACCAAAACCAAGTAAAAATGTCTTGCCGAAATTAAACCTGCTGCTCATTGTTTATCCTCCTTATGATCGTGTATGAATTATGATGATCTTAGGTTGCATTTTCAGGGTCGTTCGGGTTTAATTCCTCTGGATTTGTGTTTTCTTTTAACTTAGCAAGGTATTTCTTGTCTGCGGGTAATAAGTCGATCTGATCGAGCAAATCCGGCCGGCGTTTTAATGTTCGCAGCAGCGACTGCTCACGCCTCCAACGGGCAATTTCCGCATGATTGCCAGATAAGAGTACTTCCGGTACACGCCAACCGCGGAATTCAACCGGGCGAGTGTAGTGCGGATACTCTAATAAACCGCTGGCGAAGGAGTCGTCCTGTGCGCCGTCGGGATCTCCAAGCACGCCGGGCAGCAAGCGGGTAATACTGTCGATCAGGATCAACGCAGGGATTTCTCCGCCTGTGAGCACATAATCTCCGATCGAGATTTCATCCGTGATAAGATGCTGCCTGACGCGCTCATCGACGCCCTCGTAGCGTCCGCATAATAACGCCAGACGTGGGTGGGTTGACAATTCCGCGGTAATTTTCTGAGTATATGTACGCCCCTGCGGGGTGAGCAGAATCACTGGACAAGCTGGCGGGCTGCCAAGCACTTCTTCCAGGCAGGCAAAGATCGGCTCGGGTTTCATCACCATGCCGCCCCCTCCGCCGAAGGGGGCATCGTCAGTGATGTGATGCTT
>JAXDCA010000077.1:0-3272 GCA_034678305.1 Bellilinea sp. | reverse complement strand
CAAGGTCCGCCGCCCCATTCAGAGGATCAATCAAATGCTCAGGCATATCCAGATCGAGCGCCATGGCATTGATGGTGAAATCACGCTGCCTTAAATCTTCTTCGAGGTTCCCTCCTATGAAGGAGGTGAAGTCAAGGATCTGCTCGTCTTGTTCGCCCTGCCGCAGGATCACGCGCGCCGAATGACGGACATCATCGAGTGTATACATCGCTCCATTCAATCTGCGGCTGACCGCCCTCGCTAGGCGGATTGAACCAAAAGCCTGAACAAAATCGAGATCCTTAGCCGATCGCCCAAGCAGCAAATCACGGATCGCCCCGCCAACGAGATAAACGCTTGTATCGCCAGCAAACTCCCGGATCAATTCCAGGAGCTGCAGTAAATCCCTATCCAGCTGGAGGTTCATACTTATCCAAATCAACTGTCGCGATGAATGGCAGGTTGCGGAAGTATTCGTCCATATCCAGTCCGTAGCCAAAGACAAACTCGTTAGGGATTTTGAAACCGCAATAGCGGATGGGCACTTCCACTTCTCTGCGTTCGTATTTGTCAAGTAGTGTACAGACATATATCGAAGCCGGGTCACGTGTTTTTAGCAGGTCAATAACCGAGGAAAGGGTGTGACCACTATCAATAATGTCCTCAACGATGATGACATGCCTGCCATAAATCGTTGTGTTCAGGTCCAGCGTAATGCGCACATCGCCCTGGGAAGATCGCGCGCCGGTACCATAAGAAGAAACCGCCATGAATTCAATCGCCAGGGGAATATCAATGTGACGGATCAGGTCGGTAAGAAACATGACCCCACCGCGGAGTATGCAAATCACCAGCAGTTCCTTGCCAAGATAGTCGCGGTTGATTTCTGCTGCCAGTTCGCGAATCCGCGCCTGGAGCTGATCTTCCGGAATGAGAATTTTATCCAGGTATTCCTGGTATGGTTGAGGCATAAGCACCTACTCTCTTGGGACACAATGGCAATGGCGGCAGCGGGCTTCATACATCTCCGCGGCACCCACAACCACGATCGGTTCATCATAACGCGCTGGCTTCCCTCCCACCAGTCGCTGTGTACGGGTGGCAGCTTCACCACAGACCACGCAAATAGCTGTTAATTTATCAACTTTATCCGCTTTGGCGGTAATTAAGGGCATGCATCCAAAAGGCTCACCGCGAAAATCCGTATCCAGGCCGGTAACGATCACTCTCAGGCCCTTGTCTGCCAGACGATTTACCACATCGATGATGCCATCATCAAAGAATTGGGCTTCATCCACGCCAACAACAGTCGCTGAGGGGTCGAGCTTTTCAAGCAGTTCTGCTGAACTTGTGATGGGAACTGCCTCATAATCCATGCCCGAATGGGATTTGACCTTGTAATAGGCATAACGATCATCGATCACAGGTTTAAATACCTGCACTTTTTGCCTGGCAATGGTGGCGCGCCTGAGGCGGCGGATGAGCTCTTCAGTTTTTCCGCAAAACATGGATCCGGTGATAACTTCAAGGATTCCGGCTGGTTGTGACATAAAGCCTCCTGGTGGTGATAATTACAATGATCAAAAGTATAAAGCTTTAATGGTGTGCTGGCAACGCAGATAATAAAAAAGGCAGGTTTCGCAACCTGCCTGATTTGTTTTTGCCAAAAAACTGACTAAATCTCGATTTCCTGCGCCGCAGCCGGGAGCTGATAACCGAGTTGGCGCAGTGATTTCTTGAGGTCGATCAGGGATTTGCGACCAAAACCTTCGATATCCAGCAGCGCTTTCTCTCCACCCTCGAGTTTGGTGAGGACATCACCAACAGTGACAAGTTCCGCGCGGTTGAGTGCGGCTACGGCTTTTGCACCGAGGTTGAGCTCGGAGATCAGGCGATCCGGGGATGTTTTTGCCTGGGCGGCAGATTTCTGCTCGGCAACATAATCCTGGCGAACCTGAAGACGCTTATAAAAGCGATCCACCTGACCTTCGCGGTCGAGGATGCGTGCCTGTTGACCGGTGTAGAAGGGATGGCAATTCGAACAAACTTCAGTTCGAATTTCCGGCACAGTTGAACCAGTGGTCCACTCAGCGCCGCAAGACGCACAGGAGACCTTGGCATTAGGATAATATTTTGGTTGAATCTTAGTTTTCATGCTTATTTGCTGCCTTTCACAGGCTCCTCACGCTGATCGACTACATGAACGCGCTTGCGTCCGCCAGCGAGAGTTTCGAATTTTACGTAGCCTTCTTTAGTCGCAAAGAGTGTGTAATCACGACCTTGCCCAACATTCCAGCCCGGATGCACTTTGGTGCCGTGCTGACGAACGATGATATTGCCGCTGATGACATATTCTCCGCCGAATTTCTTAATACCGAGGCGCTGCCCCTGGCTGTCACGACCATTGCGGGATGACCCGCCACCTTTTTTATGGGCCATTTCTCTACTCCGTTACGATTGATTGAACCAGTAATCTGGTGTATTGTTGGCGATGACCTGCCTTGCGGCGGTAATCGATCTTGGGTTTATATTTGAAGATCAAAATCTTCTTGCCCTTGAAATGCTCTTTTACGGTTGTGTCGAGGCTTGCGCCGGTAATGTAGGGCTTACCCACAGTTACCGCGTCGCCATCCACAAGCATCAGCACTTTATCAAGGGTGACTGTATCGCCGACATTGGCGGTCAGAAGGTCAACGGTAATCGTCTTACCTTCTTCGGCGCGGTATTGCTTACCGCCCGCTTCGATAATTGCATACTTCATAGTTTCTCCAATCTTTACTTTTCCGCTTGCTGAGCGTGTCACCGCGCAGGGACGGGAAAGTTGGTGTACATAATGAACCCCAGCCAACTTTCGCTGGGGCAACGACCGATCATTATAAAGCAATATCAGGGATGTGTCAAACTTTTTTTGGAGCAGTTTTTGGCATCTCAACATTCAATCTCTGTGTATGGCTATCCCCTCCTGCCCCCGGATGAGATTATATCTTTAAATGACCTTATAGTAAAAATTCGGTACTGAGCCAGCAGATGGTATCCACCCCAGTCACCGAGCTGGACAGCGATATTGTCCAGAAGGATGGGTGGAACAAACCTGATTTTAGCATCTAAATCAGGAGAGTTAGCGACCAGATGCTCCCAGGGGGAACGTCTTTGTAGAGATGAATGTTTTCTGACAGCATTGTAGTAATAGAGATAATGCATCGCTTCAAGGAAGAAGTCCTTTTGGGAATGAATGGAAAGCAATCTGGGGATGTAAAACTCCTCGTCATCGGTACGGTGGGAGCGTTCAACAT
>JAXDCA010000076.1:0-9885 GCA_034678305.1 Bellilinea sp. | reverse complement strand
TGTTGCAAAGTGAAACGCGAACAACGCCGCTTGAAGAAGTGATTCATAATAAGAAGAAGGTTGATTTAAGCCTATTCGAGTTAGCCAAGGTATTGGATTGATCAGGAATCTGAAGATCGACACGAGTGGGTCTATTTGAGCTTGCCTGGTCACGGGATCGATCATCGGTCTGAGGAATGAAGCAGGCAAAGGGAGACCGGCGGCCGGTCGATGCGCTTGGTCTGGAGACGAGCGCAAGCGGACCGGCTTCGTTATCGATTTATACTCGAGCGCAGGTAGCTCTCGATAAATTCATTGATCTCACCATCCAAAACAGCCTGGGTGTTGCCTACCTCGTGATCCGTGCGGTGATCCTTAACCATCTGGTAGGGATGCAGAACATACGAGCGGATCTGGTTGCCCCATTCGGCTTTCTTATACTCCCCGCGTAACTCTGCCAACTGTTTTTCCTGTTCTTCTTCACGAATAGCCGCCAGGCGTCCGCGAAGCACGCGAAAGGCATTTTCTCGGTTCTGCATTTGCGAGCGCTCATTCTGGCAAGTGACGATCATTCCGGTTGGCAGGTATGTCAGGCGAATGGCAGTGGCATTCTTTTGCACATTTTGGCCTCCCGCGCCTGACGATTTATAGATATCAATGCGTACATCGTTCGGATCGATGTAAATATCCTCATCATCTTCGATCACGGGAAGTACCTCCACCATCGCAAAGGAGGTGTGCCGCCGGTGAGCGGAATCGAAAGGAGAAAGCCGCACCAGGCGGTGCACTCCTTTTTCTGCCCGCAGGTAGCCGTAAGCATAGCTTCCTTTGACCGTGATGGTCACACTTTTAATGCCCGCCTCCTCGCCCTCGGTCATGTCGATTACTTCGGTTTCATAGCCATTTTTTTCTGCCCAGCGCAAGTACATGCGCTCAAGCATCTCTGCCCAATCCTGTGAATCCGTTCCACCGGCGCCTGCGTGGATTGCCAGGATGGCATCTCCGCGATCATATTGTCCAGCGAGGAGGGTACTCAGCTCGCGCTGGTCGAGCTCCTGGCCGATCTTCTCGGTTTCACTTTCGATTTCAGCGCGCAGAGATTCGTCGTGTAATTCAGCCAACTCCAATAAGGAGGTCGTTTTTTCGTTTAATTTCTCCCATGCACTTAACTCATCTCTCAAGGCTGAGATTTTTTTCATTAATTGTTGAGCTTGTGTTGGATTTTCCCAGAAAGAGGCATCCTCAGACTGCTTTTGAAGTTGTTCTAATTCCTGTTTGCGTCGATCGTAGTCAAAGATGCACCATAAGGTCGTGGATTGTTGCTTGATATTGATTCAAGCGGTCAATTAACTCTTGCATGTCTTAACTCCTCATAACCGCATTTGGCTAAGATAGAATTCCATCCACAAATGATTCGCGGTTAAACAATTCAAGGTCGCCCGGTTTCTCTCCCAAACCCGCATACAAAATCGGCAGCCCAAGCTCTTTTTGAATGGCAAATGCCATCCCGCCGCGCGCTGATGAGTCTAATTTGGCCAGGATGACTGCGGTCACCTGAACCGCCTCTTTGAAGGCGCGCGCCTGAAGCAAGGCATTTTGACCAGTGGTAGCATCCAGGACCAGCCAAACCTCGTGAGGCGCTCCAGGCAGGGCTTTTCCTGCAACGCGATACACTTTTTTCAATTCCTCCATCAGGTTGTAGCGAGTGTGCAGGCGCCCGGCAGTATCGACCAACACGATGTCCATCTTCCTGGCGATCGATGCCTGGATAGCGTCATAAGCGACTGCGCCAGGGTCGCCGTCTGGCTGACCGGCGACGATGGGGAGGTTTAGGCGATCAGCCCAGACTTGGAGTTGATCCACTGCTGCTGCACGGAAGGTATCTCCTGCTGCAAGCAAGACTCTTTTACCTGACTGAGTGAGGTGCATACCGAGTTTGGCAATCGTGGTGGTCTTGCCCGAGCCGTTTACGCCGACGATCAAGATCACAGCAGGCGTGTGTCCGTCGAGATTGGGTGTTTTCGCCACATCCAACCGTTGGATCAGCTCTTCGCGCAAGATGACGCGTAAATCCTGCGCCCGGGTGATGCCCTCCTGGCTTATCCGCGCACGCAGCGCATGGATGATCGATTGGGTGGTTTCGATGCCCACATCCGCTTGAATCAGCAGCGCCTCAAGCTCTTCCCAGGTTTCTTCGTTGATTTCAGAAGCCCCAAAGACCGTCGCCAGCCGGCCAAATGCAGCCTTGCTGGTGCGGTTTAGAGCAGTTTTCCATTTGGTGAAAATCTCTGCCATACCGCGTGAAATTATAACACAGAGGAATTTTTATCCGTTGGAGCTTGAGTAGCCAACTGCCCACAACCTGCCTGGATGTCGATCCCGCGGCGGATGCGTATCGTGCAGGGGACTCCATTGCGCTCTAGCTCAGCTTTAAAAGCAGCCGCGCGCTCGTGGCTGCTTCCCCGGCCTTTGAAATTACGGGTTGGATTGAGTGGAATGGCATTGACATGACAAAGCAATCCCTTGAGCAGCTGACCCAACTCCCGGGCATTGGCTGTTGAATCGTTGACGCCCCGTATGAGCGCCCATTCGAAGGTTACTCTCCTGCTAGTCAGGGTTGCATACTCCCTGACTGCTCCCATAATTTCTGCAATCGGGTATTTGTTGTTGATTGGCATCAACTCAGACCGTTGTTGGTCAGTAGCGGCGTGCAGGCTAATGGCCAGGTTAACCTGGCGTTTTTCTTTGGCAAAGCGCTGGATCATGGGAACAATCCCCACCGTGGATATGGTGAACCGGCGGGCACCCAGATTCATCCCGGTGGGATGATTAAGCCGGTCGATGGCATCCATAACCGTGTCGTAGTTGAGGAAAGGTTCGCCCATACCCATCAAAACAATATTGGTCGCCTGTTCGCTTTTCGTCGCCAGTTGACGGGCATAGTAAATAACCTGTTCGATGATTTCTCCACTGGTCAGTTGGCGCTTGAATCCCATTTGCCCGGTCGCGCAAAAAACACAACCCAGAGCACAACCAGCCTGCGAGGAGATGCACAGCGTATTTCGCCGGTGATAATGCATGAGCACCGCTTCGATGGCGTTGTTATCCGGAAGAGTGAAAAGCGTCTTCAATGTTTCACCGTCGCGGCTGGTCAAGACGGTCGAAGGTTGTAAGCCGCTCAGGCTCAATTCTGTGTCAATTTTGCCGCGCAGCGATTTAGGCAGGTTGGTGAATTGCGCGGGAGTCGACCAAAGGTTATTATAAAGCCCTCGCCAGATTTGATTTACCCGAAAAACGGGTTCTCCCCAACTTTGCAGCTTCTGTTGGAGCATAGAAAAATCCAGATCGTAAATAAGTTGTTTTTCTATCACGGCGGCGTAACTATCTCGGCCAGATCGACTGCCACCAGGTCCGGCTTTGGCTGCCAGTGTTGCAATTCTTCCGGTTTGGATACGCCGGAAAGCACCAACGCTGTGCGCATGCCGGCGCGTTGACCGCCAAGGATGTCGGTATCGAGCCGGTCACCGATCACCAGTGTTTCCTGCGGCAGTGTGTGTAACATTTCCAGGGCAAATTGGAAGAGCGCGGGCAGGGGCTTGCCGATAATGATTGGCGCCACTCCAGAAGCAGCCTCAAGCGCAGCAAGAATCGAACCGGCGCCCGGAGTTAATCCGTTGGGGGTGGGAAAGGTTTTATCGGGATTGGTACCGTAGAAAATTGCTCCATTACGAATCAACCGGGCTGCACGATTTAGCTTTTCGAATGTGAAATTTCGGTCAAGCCCGGCTACAACGGCTAGAACCTCTTCATCTCGCAACGTAAACCCTGCATTTTGCAAAACCGTCCGTAATCCGGTTTCTCCAACAGCATGAACAGCGCCGCCATCGGGCATTTCACGTTTCAAAACATTGGCAACTGCCATGGAGGAGGTAATGATGATGGGATTGTCGATCGATACACCAAATTTCTCGAGCTTTTCTTGATAATGCTCAGGAGTGTGCATCGAGTTATTAGTGGCGAATGCAAAACGCCAGCCGTTTGCTTGAATGGCTGCAAAAATATCTGGCAGGCAGCCGATAGCTTCTTGATCTCGCCAGAGAACGCCGTCAAAGTCGATTATCAGAGCTTTAATTCTAGGACTTATGGTTGAAATCATGCTCATTTTGATTAAAAGCAAGCCGGTCGGCTTTCGTTTTCCGGCTTGCGAATCGCTGGATTAGTCCTTTGCGAGACCTGATTACTTATCAGGCGCGATCAATACCTTGTCGACGATTCCGTAGGCAACAGCTGCTTCAGCGTCCATGTAGAAATCCCGCTCGGTGTCCCGCTCAATGACATCCAATGATTGTCCGGTCGCCTCTGAGAGGATAATATTTAATTTTGATTTCAGACGCAGGATTTCCTTCGCCTGGATCTCGATATCGGATGCCTGTCCTTGCGCGCCGCCGAGTGGCTGGTGCATGTGGATGGTCGCATGCGGCAGTGCATAACGCTGCCCTTTTGCACCGGCTGCCAATAAAACGGTTCCGAAGGAAGCGGTTACGCCCACAGCAACCGTGCTGATTTTGTTTGGGATCATTCTCATGGTGTCGTAGATTGCCATGCCGGCATAGATAATCCCGCCGGGTGAATTGATATACATCTGTATCCCTTTTTCGGGATCTTCTTTGCTTAAGTACAATAATTGGGCAACGATTAAATTGGCAATCTGGTCATCGATAGGGGTTCCTACAAAAACGATGCGTTCCTTAAGCAGCAGGGAATAAATATCATAGGCTCGTTCCCCGCGGCCAGTCGTCTCAATGACCATTGGGATTACATTTTGAAAATTAGCGATACTCACAGATCCTCCTTTATCTTCGAACCTGTATTAATCGTTTTCAGCCGCTTCTCCAGGCGTATCTGACTCGCCCACTCGAGCCGGGTTTTCATCGACCGCTTCATCTGTGGTTTCCTCAGCAGATTGGCTATCGATACTCTCAGCCTGACCGGTGGCAATTAACTTGAGCCGATCGAGGATGAGTTGGTTATATTTTCGTGAGAGCGCGCTGGCTGCTACTGAATTGAACACTTCCTGGCTTACTCGTTCCTTGCGTTTTTGCGCGCCTGGCAGCGATTTTAACTGATCGACTGTTGTGGATATGGCTTCTTCATAGTCATCTTTGCCAAGCTGAATATTCTCGCGTTTTCCAACTTCTTCAATAACCAGGGCGCGTTCGAGACGTTTACGCGCAGCAGGGCGCGCTTTTTCTTCGATGTATTTCTCCCGGTCCATTTCGAGCATTTTGAAGTATGCGTCCATCTCTAATCCCTGGCGGGTGAGGTCTTCTTTCAGATGCTCCATCATATGCTCGACTTCATGATCAAGGATGTTGGACGGGTATTTTATCACCGAGCTTTCTACTAACTTATCCAACAACTCGACAAAGAACTTGTCATCCGCAGCGTCTTTCTTGGAATTCTCGAGCTGATTGATGACTGCTGTTCGCAGGGCGTCCATATTTTCGAATTCCCCGACCGTCTGGGCAAAATCGTCGTTCAACTCAGGCATATGCAACGCCTTGACGCTTTGAACATTAACTTTGAATTCGACTTCTTTTCCGCGCAATGTTTCGTCAGAATCGTCCTCAGGGAAAGTGTGGACAATCGTTTTCTCGTCGCCGGTGGATAATCCAATCAATTGATCATTGAAACCCGGGAAGGGCCAATCACGATTTTGAATGATATCTGTCCCAATAATAAATTGCGCGGGTCTTTCTGGATAAACCTGAGCATCTTCATCCTCGGTTGGGTGAGTTAGCGATCCGCTGAGTTTGACGTAGACCAGGTCGCCTTCTACTGCCGCCCGCTCGACCGGTTCGGCGGTTGCATAACTTGTTCGCATATTATTCAAAAAGTCAGTGATTTCCTGTTCGGTCACTGCTTCGAGGTTATAGTCCAGGCGCAAGTCTTTGTAATTTCCAAGCTCGACCTCCGGTTCGAGGGGAACCAGGAAGGAAAATTTAGGTGGATCTGTACTGATAATCTCATCAAGCGATCCCGAACTTCCGGGTTTTATCTCAGCTTCATCGAGAATATTAGGATATTGTTCGTCGATTAGATCCTCGATTGCCTGCTGGTGGATGGTTTCTTCGCCAATCACCCTGCGAAGGATATCGATCGGCGCCTTTCCAGGCCGGAAACCAGGGATGCGAGTGTTCCGTCCGAGTTTTTTCGCGGCACGGATTTTATACTCTTCCAATTGTGAGGTTTCGAACTCGGCAATAATTTTTACCTGATGATCCTCTTGAGGCAGAACTTCAATTTTCAAGGTAAGATTCCTTTTTGCGTAATGAAGTATAGTTTTAAGGGCAAGGCAGCTTTAACCTCAGTGTTGTCTATCGAAAAAATCAGGGCGGATAAAGATGCTAGCTAGACTTATCAAGGATTTTAACCGTGCCAATTGTACCTCATCACAATCATTAACGCCTAGCATTACGCAAACATGAAAAATATAACATTAAAATAGGATTTTAACAAAAGTTAAGATATATAATTTGATATATGAACATCAGGTTCATATATCATTTTTTTTGATGGAGGATATCATGAAATTAAGTGCACCGAAAAACGTCACGTTCTACATTGCGGTTTTATTGGCACTAATCGCTTTAATTGGTTTTTTTGTCGGAGCCATGAGCGCGTTCGCCCCCTGGATTATGTTGGCAGCCTTTGTTTTGCTTGCGCTTGGTAACTTGCTGGAAGGATTATAAAATAGCATTCGACCAAGTCGAGGATTCACTCCTAGAGCTCAACTTAGATTACTAAAGTTCCTGAATGATCCTTAATTAATTTACCTATATCTTTATTGCGGGCTACGTAGCAAATAACGAGACCGACCTGCTAAGACCCTATGGGGCAACTTTAGCAGGTCGGCTTTTTATTTATAGTATTTTGGGAAGTCGAATTGATCTACCTCTAAAGCACATCGCGACCATGCGCAAGATGTGAACCAATAATAGTTGAATTTTTGATGGGAGTAAATCAATTACCCGATTTTATTAATCTTATTCCTCTTTAATATAGGTCTCGCCTTGATAAACCATCGCAGACCACTGATCAGGGCCAATTTTTACCCAGACATCTTTCCCGTCCGTCCAGGTATCCAGGATGGTCACCACGTTACCTCTGACCAGGCCTCCAACGGCTTCCGAATTGCGGGTGTGATCCTTGCGGATGTATAAACTGCGCACCTGGACAACGCCCTTTTTAATTTTTGCGCCTTCTGCGACCGCTTTCTCAGCAGCGGTTTTTTTGGCAGCCATATCCGCGACGAGTTTCTTTCCTGCTGTTTCAGTGTCGGCTTTCTTTTTAGCGGCAACTTTCGCCGCAGCGGCTTTATCAGCGGCAACTTTTGCGGCGGTCGTTCTCGCGGCTGCGGCGGCTTTATCAGCGGCAGCCTTCTCAGCTGCAGCCTTCTCAGCTGCAGCCTTTGTGGCGGCTGCTTTCTCAGCGGCAGCTTTATCGGCAGCTGCTTTGGCGGCAGCTTCCTTTTCATCGCGGTCGGAGACAGCATCTACCAGCTTATCAAATATACTTTTGTTTTCTTCTTTCTTTTCTGCCATTATTTTCTCCTTATTCTGGTTTTTTATACCTGTATACCATAGCTATATAAAGCTATTATAGCCTAAATAATAATGGATAATTTTATATTATTTGATGCCAATAGTTCGATAACAAATTATCCATATCTATATCAATTCAATCGATTTGCTACATAATTCGTATGAGAATTCCAGGCGGCTCAAGGAGTCGATAAAATACATTTTTTTCGCGCACGATATGCCGGATGACTATGAACGGGCAGCAAGCCTGACGGATGAAATAAAAACACTTTCGGTTTTCTTACTCAGGTAAATAAGAGGACTACTAACGACACCAAAAAAAATAAATACCCGTAGTAAAAAATTGTTGTGAATAATTCATGGTAATGAGGGTAAAAATGAGCTCTCCAAAAATGGGGGGATACTGGATAGATTCTATGTAGGTATAATGAAAGTGAATTTCCTCATACACACATCGAAACCTATTGTTTATTGTTTTTTACTCCAACTAGTGATTTCTATTTCATTGGAGCAGGTTGATCGTCTTAACCCGATAAATCCAAAAATGGAAAACACAACAGGACGCAAAGGATAGGAGGTACATCGATGACATATAAAACAGTGCGGAATATCATGCAATGGATATTCGTGATTGTGTTCATCGTTGGTATAGTCACTGCGTTCTTCAACCTGAGTTTCCGTGGATTTACCCCAGTGGTGTGGTTCTTGATTGGTGCCTTAGCAATTTTGATCGTTATCTGCACTGAAGTTACTCAGCTCAGAGAGCACTTCACTGATAAGAAGTAACACCAATCGTTCCAATCTTCGGAGCTCACAAGTTTCCTTTCCATCATCAATGGGAGAGGATGGTTGTTAGTTCTTGGATAGTCAATCCGAAAGGATTAATCAATGAATCCAAATGTAGGACAAGATGAGTTAAGTGAGGAGATAAGACGAAAAGAAGTGGCGCGGACATCCCATTGGCTATTCTCACGGAGAGGACCCGTGTTTCTTGACAAACTAGCCCACATGTTCGAACACCCCATTAACCTGATTGAACCATATATCCAGAAGGGACAAAATGTAGTGGACTTAGGTTGTGGGTGGGGCCAATATTCCTTTGCGCTGGCTGATCTGGTCGGTGCAGAAGGAATGGTGTATGCTGTCGACTTGGGGAAGAAATGTATTGACTCCATCCAGAAAAAGATCTCCAAAGAGGGTCGGGGCAACATTAAAGCTTATGCTACGTCTGCCGCCGAATTGGATTTCATTGGGGACAGGTCTATTGATTTTATTTTTGCCAATGGTTTATTGTGTTCTATGGCTTATGGTAGGCAGTTAGCCCTAAAAGAAATTAAACGTATTCTCAAACTATCTGGGAAGGCATACCTGAGTCTAGGAATGGCTCCTCCTTTTGGGTATGTAGGTCAAACAGAATGGGAAAACATTATGCACGGATTTACAGTTGAGCGGGGAGGTAGCTTCAAAGAAATGTGGGCGATTGTATCCCCCCACCTTTAAGGAAATATTATGGATGAATTAATGAGAGAAATAAAAAAACCAGGACGTCTTACCCGCCTGATCTATCGAGCCCCGATATGGTTATATCGGCTCGGGCTTGGCGGTGTAATGGGCGAGAACAAGGTCCTAATAAATCACATCGGACGAAGGTCCGGTAAACCTCGCCAAGCGACAGTAGAGGTAATTAAGCATGAAAAAGGTACAAACGTGTACCTGGTGGCATCGGGCTTTGGTGAAAAATCTGATTGGTTTCAAAACCTCATGGCTCACCCTGATGTAACAATCCAAGTGGGCCGCAATCGCATGGCAGCTCATGCAGAATGCTTACCACCTTCCCAGGCCACAGAAATCCTGCTGGACTACAGTCAACGCAATCCAAGAGGCATGCGGGCTTTTGCGAGTATGCTTGGATATCACTTAGTTGATTACGAGGAGGATGTACGTGTTCTTTTTGGGATTATCAAGGTAGTGTCGTTAATTACAACTGCCCTTCAAGAGGAGTAGCCTCCGTTATATAAGGATAGGTATCTTTTGGATAAGATTTAAAAATTATAGTGAATTTCATCCTCGACACTTTGTCATGAGAACTGACACGTGTCCTCGTATTCGAGAAAAATGCATTTGGATTCAATGGGAGATGCAATATGTCGAGCCCTAGTGAAAGTGTCTCTAAAGGTCGGGTACGTAGTTATTTCAATATCAACCCAATTATCCGTTTTTTTGATTCCCCAAAGGTTGCCCGAGATAAGGTCAGTCATTATGTCAGCAAGGGTCAGCGGGTAGCAGATATTGCCTGCAATAC
>JAXDCA010000075.1:0-44010 GCA_034678305.1 Bellilinea sp. | reverse complement strand
CTCCAACACCGCCGGGCAGCTTGGCTCGGTCATTGCCGGCGGATTGCTGTTAGCGCTGACACTTGGCGTGGCCGGATAAATGGTCTTTCCTTCCGATTTTCCAGGAAAACCCCAAGGCTCTCGCGTTTTGAAATCGAATTTATGCGGCTTCTTGCATAGACGACCGAAAATCTGGCGAGTACTTCTGGCGCTGACTATTGAATCGACTGGGTAACCATACTTCTCGGAAGCTCACGCCATGCCCAATCAATAAGAAACCTCTCCACGATTTTTGGAGAGGTTTAATTTTGACCAGCCTTGTATCCGTAAGGCGTCAGCATCGATTACCATGTGAATGGCATTCAGGATTTACGCCGGATGCCGCGTGGATTAATTCGCGGTTTGAGCTCATCTACATCCAGGCGGTAGCCCACCCCGCGCAAAGTCTTGATATAGCGCGGGTGGCGTGGATCGTCTTCAAGGATCTGGCGCAGCCAACTGATATGAACGTCCAACGTGCGGGTGTCGTCGGTGTATTCGGTTTCCCATACCTTGCTAAACAAAACCGTGCGATCGATCACCTCGCCTGGTTGAGCCATTAAAGCCTTCAACAATTCTACCAACCGCGGGGTCAGCATCCCCTGGCGGTCCCCGCAATGAACAGACCGATTCACCGAATCCAGGTGGATGGGTCCCACCTTAATGACATGTTTAGACTCTTGCGGCAAGTAGGGTTTAATACGGTTCAACAATTTTTGAGTTGTGAACGGCATTTGCAGGACAACATCCAAATCAGAAGACTCGGAGGCATTAACATTCTCACCGATGATCAGTATTAATGGGATTGTTGGCGCTATACTTTTCAGAGAAGCGCAAATCCGTTTTCCGCTCGAGCGCATCGAAGCAGCATCGACGATGATGATGTCGGGGGTTTCCTTCATCAGGTAAGTAAGGGCTGCGCTTCCACTCAACACGGGGTCGACATTATATTTCTTTTTCGTCAAACCAACAATAAAGGAAGGACGCGCCGTTCGTTTCCCTTCCACCAGAAGAATTTTAATACCTGTTTGTACTTCGTTCAATGTTGATGATTCCTTTGAGGTTTTTTTGGTTCAAAATATCATTGTTTTCAGGTTTTGATGTTATCTCCATACTGGATGGATTGTATCGATTATTGACAGGATACAAAAATAACCGACTGGAAATTGAAACCGCCCGGCCTAATTGACACTACTAAATCATCGATGGATAAAGGCGTCCTGCAGATTGCTATATGAGATTTTAACCATACCTTTAAAAAAATGCAGGTTATACAGAGGTCTAGCACGCGCGATGATAGCGCTAGAAAAGAAACAACTTCTCCCTATGGTAAGCAACGATAAAAAAGCAGTGAATAAAAAGCGAACGGATTATTATAGGTTTTGTCATTATACCTTAAAACTTAACGAATTATGCGCGATTAAGATTGTTAACATTTCTTGGCAGCCTGTCTGTTGATACTGCTGTAGTTGCGTCACTCAATTGCCCGTGATAGAATATATCAAGTTAACGCCTTTTCACCTGGTAAATCTTCGCTTCACGCTAGTGCGATCTACTCTTAACGATGAAAGGTATTCCAACACTCGCGGAATAATTAAGGAATAGGCGATGCCAAGAATGCTCGAAGTTGTGATTGACAGCGTGCGTGTTAGCTTGACCAACCAACAACGCATCGTGGTCTTGCGTGAGGTCAACGCTGAACGTTACCTGCCTATCTGGATTGGTCCCTATGAAGCCGAGGCAATCACAATCGCCCTTCAGGAAATTGAGGTCGCCCGCCCACAAACCCACGACCTGATGAAGAACATCCTGAATACAATGAATGCACGCCTGGTGCGGGTGGAAGTGGTTGCGCTAAAAGATGACGTATTCTTTGGCAGCCTGGTCATTGAATCCGATGGGCAGACCATTGAAGTAGACTCGCGCCCATCCGACGCCCTGGCATTGGCAGTGCGCTATAACGTGCCCATCATGGTGGCAAAAGAAGTCATGGATATCGCTGGCATCATCCCTGAGCGTGATATCCAGACCAAACCGGAAACTTCGCAATCACCGGAAGAACCGTCGCACGAGCCCGCCACAGAAGAGCGTCTGTCAGTGTTCGAAGATTTTTTGCAAAATCTGGAAATCGATGATCTCTCTGAGGATGCAGACTCAGGCGACCAGGACGATCAGGAACCGGATAAACCCAAAGGCAAGGGTAAGGGGAAACCGCCGACCAAAAATTAAAGTCATCCCGATATTCCTTAACCTTGCCCGGATTACCAATCCAGGAGAAGACGAGGGGGATTGTTGCATTTATTCATCACCAAACGTATACTTGATAATAATCCAGGAATAAGATGAGCGATTTTCCACCTCCCGACGATAATATGGCGTCACTTCCAGAACAGGCTCAGCCCCACAGCCGCGAGGCAGAAGAGGCTGTGCTTGGCGCTGTTCTGATCCACCCTGAAGTGTATTATGAGGTCGCCCAAATCCTCAGCCCGGAAGATTTCTACATCGTCCGCAACCGCTGGATTTGGGAAGCCTTCATGCGCTTGACCGAACGCCGAGCGGACATCGATTACATGCTGGTCATCCAGGAGTTGGAAAATCAAGGGCAGATCATTGAGGCAGGCGGGCCGGCATATATCACCTCGCTGCTCTCGCAAACGCCAACATCCTTGCACGCCGTGGCCTACGCGCACATTGTCGAAGACCACGCCATTCGGCGCAGGATGCTGACCGCTGCCAATGAGATGGCGCGCATGGCCTTCGATCAGCGCCGCAACGTGGATACGATCATCGACGAGTCCGAGAAGTTAGTCTTCGGGCTTAGCGAGCACCGCCTGCAGCATGATTTGCAGCCCATCTCCAAAGTCTTGGGCACGGTCTATGATCAGGTCGGCTCGCTTTCGCAGCGCACGGACGAAATTTTCGGCGTGCCGACTGGTCTGATCGACCTCGACCACCTGCTCGGCGGATTGCAAAAATCTGACCTACTGATCATCGCCGGGCGCCCGGGCATGGGCAAGACCGGCTTCCTGCTTTCGGTGGCGAAAAACGCTGCCCAGAAGCATAAAAAACATGTCGCAGTGTTCTCGCTAGAGATGTCTTCCGAGCAACTCGTTCAGCGCCTGATTGCCCAGGAAACCGGCATCGACACGCAGCGCATGCGCAGCGGCAAGCTGGCTGACGATGAATGGCCCTTGTTCGTCCAGGCCATCGATGTGCTCAGCCAAACCCACATCTGGCTGGACGATACACCCGGCATCACACCCTTGCAACTGCGCACCAAATGCCGCCGCATGCATCTCGAGCATCACCTCGATTTGATCCTGCTCGACTATATCCAGCTCATGTCCGGGGATACGCGCACCGATAACCGCGTCCAGGAGGTCTCGTATATATCGCGAAACCTTAAACAGCTGGCCCGTGAATTGAACGTGCCCGTTCTGGCGGCGGCCCAACTTTCTCGCGCGGTGGAGCAGCGCCAGGATAAGCGCCCGCAGCTCTCCGATCTGCGGGAGTCTGGCTCGCTCGAACAGGATTCGGACATCGTGATGTTCATCCACCGGCCGGATGCGCTGGAAAAAGACAGCCCGCGCCAGAATATTGCTGAGATCATTGTCGCCAAACACCGCAACGGGCCGACCCATCCTGGCATCGAGCTGGTCTTCTTGAATAACCTGGCGCGCTTCGACAATGCCGCCACTGCCCCGCGCAGGTGAGGAGGGGCAGCATGCCATTCAGTGGATTCCCGGCTGGCAAGGTGCACCTCACCCCGATCCCTGCTCCCTTTTTTGCCGAGTTGCTGCCCAAGATCGATCACCTGGGCGAGTTGAAACTAAGCCTATACGCCTTTTGGTTCCTCGACCGGTTGGAGGGTGAATTCCGCTACCTGACCCTCGAAGACTTATCCGCGGATGAGATTTTCATGTCGGGCATGGGAGCAAACGATGAAGCCGCGCTGGCTGCGGTGAGCGACGCACTAGAGCGGGCGGTCATCCGCGGCACGCTGTTGAAGGTCGCGCCTCCGGCGGGCGAAGAGAGTCAGGCGCTTTACTTCCTCAACTCGCCGCGCGGCAGGGCGGCCGTCGCTGCCCTGCAGGAGGGCGCGTGGTCGCCGGCGGAAGTAACCCACCCTGAAATCCGCCTGGACGCCGAGCGGCCGAACATTTTCCGCCTGTATGAGCAGAACATCGGTCCGCTCACCCCGATGATTGCTGAAACCCTGCGCGAGGCCGAGAATACCTATCCTATGGATTGGATCGAGAGCGCCATCCGCGGCGCGGTCGAAGCCAACGTGCGCAAATGGCGCTACGTGGAAGCAATTTTAAAATCACGTCTGGAAAGAGGAGACGATGGAGCCAATCGAGCGAAATTTGAAGAAGATCGCCGAAAGTATGTCAAAGGAGAATATGGCGACCTCATCGAGCACTGAACCCGAGGAAATATCAAGGGGTTTCATTGGTGACCCCAATTGCCCGATCTGCGGCGGGGTGGGCTTTATCCGCCGCGATCTGCCCGTGGGTCACCCCGATTTTGGCCGGCTGGAGATATGCACCTGCCGCCAGCGCGAAGTGGCCAGGAGTGAAACGCAGCGGCTCTACCGCCTGAGCAACCTGGAAGCCTTCCAGGGGATGACCTTCGACACATTCAAAGTTCAAGGGCGCCTTGGGTTGGGCGAAGCGCAGATCAAGTCGCTAAACTTTGCTTATAACCAGGCTCAACACTTCGCTAAAAATCTTCAGGGTTGGATGTTCTTCCTTGGTCCCTACGGCTGCGGCAAGACTCACCTGGCGGCTGCCATCGCCAACTTCGCCGTGGCCGTTGGCGTCCCTACCCTCTTTCTGACCGTCCCCGATCTGCTCGATTGGCTGCGCTTTTCGTTTGGCAGCAGCGATTACGGGCTGGAGGAGCGCCTGGAGGAAATCCGCTCCATCCAGCTGCTGGTGCTCGACGACCTCGGCACGCAGAACACCACCCCCTGGGCAGCGGAAAAACTATACCAGATCATCAATCACCGCTATACCCACCGCCTGTCAACCGTTCTGACCACCAATTTAAGTCTCAACGATATCGACGGGCGCATCTCCTCGCGCCTGCAGGACCCGGATCTGGTCACTCAGGTCGAAATCTCCGCGCCGGATTACCGCTCGCCGATCAACGACGAGGGCCATTCGCCCATTTCCTCGCTGGTGCTGCTCAGTGACCGTACCTTTGGCTCTTTCAGCCTGCGCGAATATGAGAAACTCAACCCGGAGGACAAGCAAAGCCTGCAGAAAGCTTTCAAAGCCGCCACGCAGTTCAGCGAGGATCCATCCGGCTGGCTGGTGCTGATGGGCGGTTATGGCAGCGGCAAGACCCACCTGGCAGCGGCCATCGGCAACTACCGGAAGGCGCTCGGCGAAGAACCCATTTTCGTGGTCGTGCCAGATTTACTCGACCACCTGCGCGCAGCATTCAATCCAAACAGCCCGGTCTCCTACGACCGGCGCTTCGAGGCGGTGCGCACCGCCCCGCTGCTGATCCTCGACGATCTTGGCACGCAGAGCGCCACGCCCTGGGCGCGCGAGAAGCTCTACCAGATCCTTAATTACCGCTACAACGCCCACCTGCCGACCGTGATCACCACGGCGCAGTCGCTCAAGGAAATCGACGAGCGGGTACGCAGCCGCATGCTCGACAAGCGCCTGTGCACGATCTACGCGATCACCGCGCCAGCCTATATGGCCTCCCCGCAGCCCAAACGGCGCAGTTCGAGCAAGCAGACAAACTGAATATGTGAGTAGGGGTTGTCCTAAATAGGAAAAATCTTCAAGTCATGGTGAGAAAGATTTCTCGCTTCGCTCGAAATGACAATAACGGCTCGAAATGACAAAGGCGCGACGAAGTTTGGGATAAGGGCAGGATGATGTCATTTTGACGAACGCAGTGAGGAGAAATCTTCATGTTGTGATGAGAAAGATTTCTCGCTTCGCTCGAAATGACAGTTGTTCGCGCCAAGGGATGGGCGCGCTACAAAATTCCCGGGAGATATTCCGTAGGACGGGCATCCTTGCCCGCCATTTTTCTAAATCTATTTTGGCTGTTTGACTTTTATCACAGTTGCTACATCGTTTAACATTCAATATGTTAAAATCGGTCTCAATGAAAAAAATCCTGCCCTTCCTGCTCGTCCTCGCGCTGACTGCCTGCGCCCCCGCGCCCGTACTGCCGTCCGCAACCGCCACCCTGCTGCCCAGCCCCACGGCTGTTGCGGATACTGCAACTCCGACCCTCACTACCACCGCAACCATTACGCTCACGCCCACTATCACCCGCACCGCGACGCAGACCCTGACGCCGACCATCTCCCCCACTCCATCGCCAACGCTTTCGCCGACCTTTAATTTCCCCAAGGTGGTGGTCACCGCCGAGGCGGCTCACTGCCGCTACGGGCCAAACAAGGCCTATCTGCACGCGGCTGACCTGTACAAAGGCGACCGCGGCGAGGTGCGCGGGCGCTGGTACCTCAACGGCTGGGTACGCGTGCTCTTCGATAAACTCAGCTACCAGTGCTGGGTCGCTCCCAGCGTGATCGAGGTAAGCGGTGATTTAAATACGGTCATTGTTTACAACTCAATCGACCTGACCCGCATTGGCACCAATCAGTACGGCCCGCCGCAAGGACTGCAAACCTCGCGCGACGGCGATCAGGTGACCATCTCATGGACCCGCATGGAGATGACCGAGGACAAGGACCGCGGCTATTTCATCGATATGTTCGTTTGCCAAAACGGCGCTTACCTGTGGTGGCCGGTCTCCTTCCCTGACCAGTACACTACCAGCTACACCGTCGAGGACGAGCCCGGCTGCTCAGCTCCCTCCGGCGGGGTGATCTACACGGTCGAAAAGCACGGCTATTCCCAACCAGAGAGCATCCCCTGGCCTTAGTTAATTTATGGCAAAACAGTAAATCGGAGCGGGTTCCTACCTGCCGCCGAATTATTCTCTCATCTCAGCTTTGAAAACCGTCACTGCCTGGCCGGCGATCACCACCCGCTCACCTTCCAGCCGCAGACGCAGCACCCCGCCGCGCTCGGAAGCCTGATAGGCGGTCAGTTCATCCTTTCCGAGCTTTTCGCACCAATAGGGCGTCAGCGCTGCATGCGCTGAGCCGGTGACCGGATCCTCGTTGACTCCGACCGCCGGCGCAAAGAAGCGCGATATGAAATCAAACTCGGCGCTCTCGGCGCGGGCAGTCACGACCGCCCCGCGCGTTTCTACCTTAAGCAGCGCGGAAAAATCCGGGCGCAGTTCGCGGACAATCTTCTCATCCGCCGCCTCGACCAGATAATCCTCGCGGTAGCGCCCGACGAAAACCGGCTGCTCGACACCCAGCGCCTCGAGCAGCCCTGGCGGCGGCTCGATTGGTCTGACTGGCCGGGCAGGAAAATTCAATTCGATCCAATCGCCGCGCTTATCCGCAGTCAACCTGCCGCTCAGCGTCTCGAATTGCGCCCGACGCTCCGCCGGCAGCGCGCCCTGCTCCCACAAGATGTGCGCGCTCGCCAGCGTGGCATGACCACAGAGACTTACTTCGGCCTTTGGAGTAAACCAGCGCAGACGATACACCGCCCCCTCTGGTATTAAAAATGCTGTCTCAGAAAGGTTCATCTCGCGCGCCAGGTTTTGCATCCATTCTTCCGGGCGCGGAGAATCGAGCAAGCAAACTCCAGCCGGATTACCGCGGAAAATCTGCGTTGTAAACGAATCAACTTGATAGATGATCTGACCCGCCAATGGATTCCCTCCAAGAAAGATTTCTTGACCTCCCTAATCATACCAGCAAAGCGAGTACAAAAAACTCGCCAGGCGGCGAGGAATTAACAATAGGTTCACTCTTCAAGCAGCTAATGCAAAGGGATTTTCTCGACCAGCACATTCCCTTCCCCAAGCAGACGGGTCAACTCGGCGAGCAGTTCACTGGTGATGCCGGTCGTATCATTTGGGAATTCGAGCAGGAAGCGGTTCGAGCCTTCGAACACCAGCATAGCAAATTTATCCTTGCCTGGGCAGGAGCGCAGCAAACCATGGATGCGGCGCAGCCGGCGCACGTCGCGCTGCTTGTTGCCGCTGCTGCGCAGCACAACCTTGAGCATGGAAATTTCCGAGTATTCCCCATCGCTAAGGCTTAGCGGCGCGCGCGGCGGGATGATATAGTTTGCCACAGGAGGCAGCAACGCTTCAGGGTGCAGCGGCTCAGCAGAACCGCTCAACGGTAAATCCAACTCTACTGTTGTATCAGGATCATCTTCCAGCGAGGGTCCAGTTGAGTTGTCCATTTCAGCATCAGCCGTTGCCGTTGAAGCATCGCTCTCGGCTGGCGCGGGTGAGCTGTTTTCGACGGACTGCCCATTTATTGCTTTAGAAGGGGTGCTCTGCCTGGCGCCAAGTTCAGCGGGCGGCTCAAGCATGTGCCAATCCTCGGGCCCAAAGCCTGGCTCGCGGGCGCCCTTTACCGGCGCGGGCGATGGCATTAAATAGTCGCCGCCTTCCTCATCGATGTCTTTCGTAAAGCTGTTTTCTGCAGGCGGCAGGGTTGGGTAGGAAGATCCGACCGTTTGCCCACCCGGCTGGATCTCGTCTGGCACATCAGTCACATGTTCCAGCTTATCCACCAGTATCTTTGGCTCGCCATTCTGGTTGTCTACCCGCCCATTTGCAATCAGCACATGGTCCATGCCAATCAGGAAGGAATACTTTTCCCAACTCTTAGGAAAGACCACCAGATCGATGCTGCCCTGGATATCCTCCAGGGTGACAAAGCCCATCAAGGCGCCCTTTTTGGTCTGGTGACTGCGGAAGCGGGTGATGATGCCGGCGACAATCACTTTTTCGTCATGTTGGGCGCTTTCGAGTTGACCGGCAAAGTGAGTCACCTTTTGCTGCAACGCCGGCAGGTAAGGCGTCAACGGGTGATCGGAGACATACAGGCCAATCAACTCGCGCTCCCATTCCAGTTGCTCGCGCCGGTCCAGCGAAGGGACATTTGGCAGGCTGATATTCTCCTCGACGCCTGCGATCGTGCCAAAAAAGCTCATCTGTCCGCAATTTAGCGCGCGGAAATGGCTTGCGCTGATCGAAATAATTTGATCCAGCCCCTGCAGGATCGCTTTGCGAGGTCCCAGGCTGTCCAACGCGCCGACGCGCACCAGGCACTCCAACGCGCGTTTACCCACCTTTTGTAAATCCGCCCGGCGGGCAAGATCGTTCAAATCCGTAAAAGGACCCGCCTTGCGCGCCTCGAGGATCAAATCGATGGGCGCCTGACCAACATTCTTAACCGCCCCCATTCCAAAACGGATAGCCGCGGGCTGACCGGGGCAATCTTCGATGGTGAAATCATAGCCGCTGGTATTGATGTCTGGTGGAAGCACCTCAATGTCCATCGACCGGCAATCTGCCACGTAGAAGGCGACTTTTTCGTTCTCGTTTTTCCAGGCTGACAGCAGCGCGGTCATGTATTCGACCGGGTAATGCGTTTTCAAGTAGGCGGTCTGCACCGCGATAATGCCGTAATCAGCCGCGTGGGATTTATTGAAGCCGTAGTGGGCAAATTGCTCCCAGTCAGCAAATATTGCTTCGCCAATCTCCTTGTGGATGCCCCGTTCTTGCGCGCCGCGGATGAATTTCTTGCGGTGTTTTTCCACTTTGTCTTTCTGTTTCTTCGCAATCACCTTACGCAATTCGTCTGCTTCAGACAGGGTGTAACCGCCAAGCTCGACAGCTGCTCGCATGATCTGCTCTTGATAGATGGCAATGCCATAGGTTTCTGTGAAGATTGGCTCCATCATCGAATGGCGATAGGTAACTTTCTCCTCGCCATGCATGCGTTGGATGTAAGACGGAATAAACTGAATCGGTCCCGGACGAAACAACGCCACCATGGCAATCACATTTTCTACGGTACGCGGTTTCATCTGCACCAGATAGCGGGTCATCCCCGAGCCTTCCAGCTGGAACACACCCGCGGTATGCCCTTTGCCAAGGAATTCGAACGTCGCGGGATCATCCACAGGGATATTCTCGAGGTTGTAATGCTTGCCGCAGCGCTGTTCGATCAGGTCACAGGCACGCTGCATGATCGTCAAGGTTGCCAGCCCGAGGAAATCAACCTTAAGCAAACCGAGGGATTCGATCACCGACATTTCAAATTGGGTGACTGTCTTGATCGGCGATTCTTCTGAGCCGCTGGTTGGCCGGTGCAGTGGAATATACTCGATGATTGGCTTGTCGGTGATGATCACACCCGCCGCGTGCGTGCCAGCGTTGCGTACTGAGCCTTCCATATGGGCTGCGGTATCGATCAACTCCTTCAGGTAAGGCGCTTCATTGTAGAGCGCATTCAATTCCGGTATTTGCTCCAACGCCTCGCTGATGGAAATTGGTTTGCCGGGGATGTTTGGGATCAACTTGCTAACCCGGTCAACCTCATTGAGTGGAATATCCATCACCCGCCCGACATCACGGATGGCTGCCCGCGCGCCGAGAGTGCCAAAAGTGATAATCTGGGCGACCTTATCGTTCCCGTATTTTTGGGCGCAGTATTCCATCATTTTGGAACGTTTATCGTCCTGAAAGTCCAGATCAATATCTGGCATCGATACGCGAGCAGGGTTTAAAAAGCGTTCGAAGATCAGCCCATGGTCGATCGGCTCGACATTGGTGATTTCCAGGGTATAGGCTACGATCGAGCCGGCTGCCGATCCGCGTGCGTTATACCAAATCCCCTCCTCTTGCGCATGGCGGCACAAGTCCCAGACGATCAAGAAGTAGGCGTCGAAGCCCATTTCCTGAATGACAGCAAGTTCGTGTTCCAGGCGCTGCCGGATGGATGGATCAGAAGCGCGCGCTCCGTACCGGCGCTGCAAGCCCTCCTCGCAGAGCTGACTCAGGTAACTGTGCGGCGTGTGACCTTCGGGCACCTCAAAAAGCGGCAGGTGATACCCCTCGGAAGATAAATCAACGTCCGCGCGTTCAGCGATCAACAGAGTATTGCTTAGAGCTTCTGGAATCTCAGCGAAGAGCGATGCCATTTCCTGCGGAGAGCGCAGGTAATAGGAGCCATCGGTCATGCGCATGCGGTTTTGATCGGAGAGCAGCGAGCCAGTCTGAATCGCCAGCAGGATATCCTGATAGCGGGCGTCTTCCGGTTCGATGTAGTGGACATCGTTGGTCGCTATATAGCGGGCGTTGTAACGAGGACCCACCTCGAGCAAGGTCTGATTGATCGTATCCAATTCTTTGATATCGTGTTTTTGCAGCTCGAAGAAAAAACGCTCCGGGCCAAAGACTTCATAATACCAATCTAAACTCTGTTGGGCAGCGTCCACGCCCTTATCGATGATCAGGCGCGGGATTTCAGCCGCCATACAGCCAGTGGTCGCTATCAATCCTTCGGAATGCTCGGCAAGATATTCATGGTCTATGCGTGGATAGTAGTAAAAGCCTTCCAGCTGCGCGGTGCTGGCAATTTTCAACAGATTCTTGTATCCGGTGTTATTCTCAGCCAGCAGGAGCAGATGCATGGCATTCTTATCGAGCTTGGGATCGCGATCCTGCATGCTGTGCGTTGCCATGTAGGCCTCCAGACCGATGATCGGCTTGACGCCAACCGCCCTGGCTTCATTAAAGAAATCGATGACGCCGAACATGGTGCCGTGGTCGGTGATCGCCACGGCGGGCATGCCCATCTCAGACACCCGCTGGACCAGCTTCTTGATGTGCGAGAAGCCGTCTAAAAGCGAGTATTGGGTATGAACGTGCAGGTGCGCAAAAGACATAATTGAATGCTGCCAATAATTAAAAATAGGCTTGCTAATAGCCTGTATTATCATCGCCAGGCTCATCCTTAAGAGCAAAGCAATGACAATCCCTCTTCCCTATCTCTGATTAAATTATAGCATCACAGTCCATAGGTCAGAGGTGAATTCCCCTTAAAATATGGCTTTTGTTAAGATAACAATGTGTAGGGGCGGGGCGCTTGTATCAGCAGGTAACAATCCCGGCGCGAGCGATGCCATAAGGCATACCGATATCAAATCACAAAAAACCCCGCTTACGCGGGGGCAGCTATTCTTAGTACCAAATCCTGAACCAGGTTTGGGTGGTGGCTTCCTCGCCGCCGGTGGTCACTTTAATTTCCAGCTCGACCACCTGGCGTGGATTGAGCTTGCCGACCGGGTAAGGCAGGATAGAGATGCCGTCGGCGTTGGTATCCGGCGCGCGGTATGGTTCGCTGAGTCCGTCAGGAGTCTTGATGTACACCCACACCTGCGCATCTTCCACTGGGCGATCGAATATATCTACTACGATCACATAGATTTTTTGATGGCTGTTGGGGGTGATGAGCGCATTTGCTACGAAAGCCAACGCGCGCGGTTGGCGCGGTTTACCCGGGATGGCGCTGCCGCTCGGCTTGGTCAATCCGCTGTCTCCAACGACCAGATCGAAATAGCGTTTGCCAAGGTCGGTCAAGACTACATGCACATCCGCATCCAGCTCGGGCTGCCATTCCATGCGCACCTTTTCGAAGTACTGCACATAGCGCCCCTCGCGAATTTCCAGGTCGGAAATTGGTTCGCCAAAGACTTCTTTACCGCCCATGCTCTGATAGTATTGCAGAAAAGCGTAGCAGACGCTCTTACCAGTCTTAGAGAAACGCTGGCAGTTCGGTCCATCGGTCGGTACAGGCGCCAACGGACCGGGGCCAGGGTATAGAAGCTCGCCAAGGTTCGCCACCGAGATGGATTGTTTGCCGTCAGGTCCTACAATCAGGTCGAAGCGAGCCTTGGTGAAATACTGCACCGTAGTAATACCGTTGGCCGACATGCCCTGGAATTCATCTGTGATGGGCAAGCCGTAAATTTGCAAGGGATCTGAAACACTGTTATATTGCTCCAGGAAGAGCCCGGTCACGCTATGCCCGGTTTCGAAAACCAGGGGGCTGTTTCCGGTTTGAGCATAAACCGGGGCAGCCAATCCTGCGACCAAAAATAGCGTTAATAAGAGCGAATAATAGCGTATGGTTCGACGCATATCAGACATTATAACGAGGCTTCAAAAATTATTCAATGCCAGATGTGGCATAAACTTGCAACCATCCCCACACATGGCCTCTACTCAAAAAAATTCTAAGACCGCCTTTCAAATACCTGCGGCTGAGATGAATAGTGGAAACCTGTCACGGGGAGAGGTGACGAATGCACCGGGCTGTAATTTCAACAGTCGCGGTATAATTCACTCAGCGTCTCCCTCATATCTATTTACGGAGTATTTTATGCCTATTCGCGTGTTGATTGCAAAACCTGGTTTGGACGGGCATGACCGCGGCGCCAAAGTAATTGCGCGCGCATTACGCGACGCCGGAATGGAGGTTATCTATACCGGCCTGCGTCAGACCCCTGAAATGATTGCGGAAGCTGCCCTACAGGAAGATGTTGACGCGGTTGGTCTATCCATATTATCGGGCGCTCACATGGTACTCGTCCCGCGCGTGCTCGAATTGTTGCGCGCAAATCACCAGGAGAATGTGCACGTTTTTGTTGGCGGTATTATTCCCGAGGCGGATGTGCTCCGGCTGCGCGAGATGGGCGTCAAAGGCATCTACGGACCGGGCGCCTCAACCGCCACTGTTGTGGAAGATCTGAAGCGGATCATTGCCACGCAAATGGAAGCATAATTAGTGTGACAGACGTCATGGATCTGGTCGATGATATTCTCGCCGGTAAACGCCTGGCCCTGGCGCGTCTGCTGACCTGGATCGAGAACGGATCGCCGCAGGGGCAAGCCGTGCTCGATCAACTCTTCCCCCACACCGGCCGCGCCCATCTGATTGGCGTGACCGGCTCGCCAGGCGCCGGAAAATCCTCGCTGGTCAATCAAATCGCGCGCATGCTGAGGGCGCCGCAAGACGGCAGCCCGGCGCGCAGCGTGGCGATTGTTGCAGTGGATCCAACCTCACCATTCACCGGAGGGGCGGTGCTCGGCGACCGGGTGCGCATGCGCGACCTGGCCGGCGACCCGGGCGTCTTCATCCGCTCGATGGCTTCGCGCGGAGCGCTCGGCGGATTGGCTCGCATGACCGCCAGCTTTGTCCAGGCGCTCGACGCAGCAGGCTTCGAGATGATCCTGATCGAAACAGTTGGCGCAGGACAGGCTGAAGTGGACATCGTTCGCCTGGCTCACACCACCCTGGTGGTCGAAGCGCCCGGCATGGGCGACGACATTCAAGCCATCAAAGCCGGCATCCTCGAAATCGCCGACATCATCGTGATCAATAAGGCCGACCGTCCAGGCGTAGAAAACACTGAACGGGCATTGCGCGCGATGCTCGAATTTAGCCGCCCGCATCTCAAACATGTGCCGGTTGGTCACTTCCCGCTCCCCGCGGTCGAAGAACCCAAGGAAGGCTGGAAGCCGCCGCTGCTGTTGACAATAGCCACCCAGGGCGAGGGCATTCGCGAGTTGATGCAGGCCATTAACCAGCATAGTGTTTACCTGCGGGAGAGCGGTGAACGCCAGGAACGCGAACGCATCCGGCTGCAGGCTGAATTGGATAGGCATATCCAGGATTTGTTGGTGACACAATGGCGCGAGAATCTCTCAACCCAGGTTTACCAAAATATACTCACAGAGCTGGTCGAACGGCGTCTTTCCCCCGCCCAGGCAGCGGCCAGATTACTCTTCACTCCGGTTGATACGCATCCTACCAACCCTGCCTGATTTCCAGCAACACACCGGCACGTGCTGAAGCCATTCTTTAAGGCAAGGAGAACGAAGAAAAATGGAACGCACCTTCATTGGCGATTTACGCAAGCATATTGGTGAAAAAGTATGCGTTCAGGGATTCATGCAAACCCTGCGTGATCAGAAAAAAATGCAATTTATCATCCTGCGCGATCTAACCGGATTGGTCCAGATCGCATTCTGGAAGGCGAACGACGCTGAACTGGCTGAGAAAATCTCCGCCATCGGCACGGAAGCCGTGTTGACGATCATCGGCACGGTTGTTGATAATCCAATCGTCAAGTTGGGCGGGCTGGAGATCCAACTGGAGAGCCTGGAGATCAACGGATCCGCTGAATCGCCGCTGCCTCTGGATCCCTTTGCCGAAGCCCTGTCATCCATCGATTTCCGCATGGATTGGCGCTATCTGGATATGCGCCGACCGCAAGTTGCGCTGATTTTCAAGGTGCAGACCACCCTCGAGCAAGCCTTCCGCGAATACTGGTACGAACGGAAATTCATCGAAATTCATACCCCCAAACTGATGGGATCGCCTTCTGAAAGCGGCGCTGACCTGTTCGAAGTGCAATATTTCGAGACCAAGGCCTATCTGGCTCAATCGCCGCAATTCTACAAACAGATGGCCATGGCAGCTGGCTTCGAGCGGGTGTTCGAGTTTGGCCCGGTCTTCCGCGCTGATCCGTCCTTCACTTCACGGCACATGACCGAATTCACTGGCATCGATATGGAGATCTCTTACATCGACTCACACGAGGATGTGATGAGCTTCCTGGAGGACATGTTGCAGTACGTTTACCAGCGAGTCAAGGAAGTGCACGGGGCGCAAATCAAAGAACAACTCGGCGTGAACGTTGTCATTCCGACAGTTCCGTTCCCGAGGTTGACCATGGCTCAGGCGTTGGAGATCCTCAAAGCAGAGGGCTACAGCTTGCCGCCAGAAAAGAAAGGCGATATCGATCCGGGCGGTGAGCGGACTCTCGCCGATTGGATCAAACGCAACCATAATCACGATTTTTTCTACCTGATCGACTGGCCGTTCACCGTCCGACCGTTCTACCATATGTGCCACGCCGACAACCAGCAATTGACCAAGAGTTTCGACCTGATAGCCTGTGGAACCGAGATCGTCACCGGCGCCCAGCGCGAGCATCGTTACGATATTCTTCTCAAGCAAGCGCTGGAAAAAGGCTTGACGCCCGAGAGCATCCAATTCTACCTGGATTTCTTCCGCTACGGCTGCCCGCCGCACGGCGGCTTCGGCATGGGTCTCTCGCGCCTGTTGATGGTGTTGCTTAACCTGCCAAACATCCGCGAAGCAGTATTCTTGTTCCGCGGCCCAAACCGACTGCATCCCTAGGGTTATAATTATCATCAATGATGGACGAAGGTTCAGGAAAGAGGTAACCGAAATATGCCTATCCATACGCATATCCGTCACGAGCGAATGACATACGGCGACATCAAGTTGTACGCGGGCACAGCCTGCCCGGACCTGGCCAATGCCATTGCCAGCTATCTGAACATACCTCTATGCGAACGGGATATCATCAGCTTCCCTAATGAGAATCTATTTGTCAAACTGCGCAGCAGCGTTCGCGGACAGGACTGCTACGTGATACAGACCACCTCGGCGCCGGTACACCGTAATTTGATGGAGCTGTTGATCCTGATCCAGACCCTGCGCCTGGATTCCGCCGCACGCATCACGGCAGTGGTCCCCTACTTGTGCTACGCCCGCTCGGACAAAAAAGACCAGCCGCGCGTGCCCATCACCGCCCGGTTGGTGGCGGATATGATCGAAGCAGCCGGCGCTGACCGCTACATCACCATGGATTTGCACGCGGGGCAGATCCAGGGCTTTTTCTCGATCCCGGGTGATGTTTTGACTGCTTTCTCCCTGCTGATCGATCATTTCAAGACGATCGTCGGTCGTATGTATGAGCCGGTTGTCGTCACCGCCGACCTTGGCTTTGCGAAAAAAGCGCGTAATTACGCGGCTGCGCTGCGCCTCCCATTGGCTTTCATCGAGAAGCGGCGCTTATCCAACGACGCCAATGCCGAAGCCTTGACTCTGATCGGCGATGTTTTCGACCGCGATGTCATCCTGGTCGATGACGAGATCGATACAGGTGGATCGATCATTCAGGCGGTCAATCTGGTCAAGGAAAATGGCGCGCGGAATATCTATGTATCCTATGTTCATTCGGTCTTTTCAGCGGACGCAGCCCAACGCCTGGCTGCGCTGCCAGTTACCCAATTCGTCACCACAGATACAATTCCCATTCCATCTGAGAAGGCCATCCTGTTTGGCGAACGACTTAAAATCCTCTCGATTTCCCGGCTTCTTGGCGAAGTAATTCACCGCGCCAACGAGGGTCGCAGTGTCGGCGAACTCTTCAACGAATAATTTGCAACTATCCGTAAGTGGGTCGTTTTGACCAGTTCATCCAGTAATGCCCGAGCTTCCTGAAGTCGAAACAATCGTGCGCTCGCTACGGTGCGGGGGTTTCGATGGCAGCCCGCCAATCCTCGGACGAACGCTGACGGATGGGATTATATTCTGGCAGCGCACGTTGGTCGAACCACCCGTTAGTGAGTTCGCGCTCCGTATAAAGGGTCAGCGTATTGAAGAGATCTACCGGCGCGGGAAATTTATTTGCCTGCGCCTGAGTCAGGATACCCTGCTGGTTCATTTACGGATGAGCGGCGACCTGCGCGTCGAGCCAGCCTGCACCACTGACGGCTCAAACGCGCCGCTATCGAAACACGACCGCCTGGCGCTCTTCTTTGAAGACGGGCTGCGCCTGGTCTTCAATGACACGCGCAAGTTTGGGCGAGTCTGGCTGGTGCGTAATCCGCGAACTGTCCTTGGGAATTTGGGACCTGAACCGCTCGATCCTGATTTCAGCGCGGATGAATTCACCCGTCAATTGCAGGCGCGCAGCCGCCAGCTTAAACCGCTGCTGCTCGACCAAACATTTATCGCCGGTTTGGGAAATATATATGCTGACGAAGCCTTACACGTTGCCCGGCTGCATCCATTGCAATTGTCGAATGAGCTAACGGGTGAAAATTGCATCCAATTGTGGCACGCAATTCGCAACACATTGAACGAAGGAATTCAGCGCAACGGAGCCAGCATTGACTGGGTTTACCGCGGCGGCAGTTTTCAAAATCAATTCCGCGTTTACGCCCGCACGGGTGAACCTTGCCCAATTTGCCAGACTCCTATCCAGCGCATCCTGGTCGGACAACGCGGCACTCATTTCTGCCCGGTTTGCCAGCCAGCGCCAGCCTCCCCCGCCAAGCGTTAGAAAGCGAGGTTCACATGTTATTGACGGAAAATCTTCTTTTGCCAGCTCTCCTGTTTACCGTGATTGGAATCGTCATCGGAGTGATCGTCGTCCTGATCATTGTCGATCACAGTCGTGGAAAAAACCGTGAAAAGTTGGCAACTCCCTTGATGGCAGATGATGAAGAGGAAACACCGGGCTTGCCCACAGACCGCTTCGAGAATGTTGCGCAGCTCTTTCGCGAACGCTCCTCAGGACGGCTTGTGGTGGAAGTGGATAAAAAAGTGTACTATTCCCGCGATACTGCCCCGCGGCACGTGCTACAGGAACTGGACGGCATAAACGAGGGGTTGATAAACTGGCTTGGAAAAACCGCTGCACCCGTTATGGGGCCGATCAAGAACGAGACTTTGCCGCCGCCAATCGCGCCAATTCCTGCCCAGCCAAAGAGCGAGGCGCCAACTGCTACCTCTATCGTCGGTCAGATCAATGAAATCCTCCAGGAAGTATTGGAGGAATCAAGCACTCCTGACCGGAAAATCTCCTTGATGCAGGAGCCTTCGATGGGCGTTGTCGTCTGGGTAGATGGGATCAAATACACCGGCATCGAAGCAGTTCCCGATCCAACCGTTAAAGAACTAATACAGATGGCGGTTAAAAAGTGGGAACGCAAAAACGATCTTAGCCGTCGCTATCCATAAGCAGAACCCTTCTATTCCCCCGAAAGGTATCGCGCTAATCGGCTGCTTCAACCCTCTCGATCTCCGGAAAGAATTGCTTTACGGTGCCCTCGACCCAGCCTTTAAGCGTCACAGGTGAGAGTGGACAATTGAGACATGCGCCGCCAAGTCTGACCTTGACCACCTTGCCGTCGAAACTGATCAATTCGACCTCGCCCCCGTGGTAGGTTTCGATGTATGCGCTTAACTGCTCGATCAAACCGCGCAGTTGTTCTTCCAGGCTATAGTTAGGATTTTCGTTTGCCATTTCTAGGAAGACTCCTTATACATTTACCGTTGCGGTCGATACCTTCCATAAGAATGCTCAGTATCCTTCCCTGGGCGGATTGCGCTCTTTGAATGATTCGATCGACCAGCCGCTCCATTAAGATCGAAGCCAGCTCAGGATGGTGCTCACACAATTGTATCAAACGTTCCTTAGATAGGCGATAAGCCTGGCAATCTTCTTCCGCGATAGAAGCTGAGGTATAAACAGGTCGCCCAAGGGCCATCGACCAGCCGAACACGTCACCGGGCTCGACGGTGGCAAAGGTAAATGGCGGGCCGTCATAAGGAGTATAGCGGATGCTGACCTTGCCCGATGTCAGAATGTATAAATAATCGGTCGGGTGTCCCTGCTCGATAATCGTCGTATCGCGAGCGAACCAGCATGGCTCGAATGCCGAATACAACAGGTCAACATCCTGCTTACTCAAGCCTTTGAAGAGAGACGTCTTTTCGATAACCTGTCTAAACATTTTTCCTATCGTACAGAATGATTTGTGAGCATTGTAGTGGCAAAGATCATCATTCGTCCGATTTTAGTCATTTTACTGGCCTTAAAATGAGTAAAAACGCCTGTTTTATGACCAGCCAAGCTTAAAAATATGGATGGATTGCTCTTGACGAATATATTAGACCATGATCTAATTGATTAGATCATTATCTAATAATCAATCAACCGCGATGCAACAACAGCTTCAATTCGATATAGGCGCTGCCTACGATTTCTTCATCAGTATTTTTGTTTTGACCAATCCCCAAATTTTTGGACTGCGGCCGTCATGGGCAAAGGGGGTCCGGGCGCGCTTGCCTGCCAGGCAGCGAGAAGTCATCGAAAATGCCCAATCCTTTCTACCGGTTCCACTAGCCTGGTTAACCTCTCTACCACACGCGCAAAAGGATGGATCTCAGGCATTGGCTGCGCTCCGATCCGTTCCTGCCGAAGAGCGATTAAGCCTGTTAGGATTACGCGCAGATACGCCTGATCTCGTCCGTGAAACCTTGCTTAATCTATCCCAGCGCGGATCACCCAAGCAAGCGGATCTCGACCTGCTGCGCGAGGATTTACAGCGGCGTCAAGTGCAGGCAAGCAACCAGGCGCTGCAAAACATCGTCGCTGCCTGGAGCCACCCGGCTGAATTCGGTGAAACCTACCTGGATGCTTTAGAAAGCTATCAGCAGGTTTTCTTCAACCAGGAAGAAGAGCGTATAAAACCCGCTCTGGAAGAAGGACTTCGCTTTGCGCAAAAGTTGGCAGCCGAGTTGCCACGTGTGGAGCTGTTGGAGCGTCTTAGCCGCGGCGTTGTGCTAGAGGATTTGTACTCGATCCCGACCATCACCCTGGCGCCTTCTTTCTGGGTAAGCCCATTGATTTTAATCACCCGATTGGAAGCTAATAACGCTCTGATCGTTTTTGGCTGCCGTCCAGAGGATCAGCCGCTTATACCCGGCGATCAGGTGCCTCGGGATATGCTTGCGGCGTTGGATGCGCTCAGCGACTCGACCCGCCTGCGGATATTACGCTACCTGGCTGGCGAGCCGCTAACACCGGGGCAGCTCGCTGACCGCCTGCGCCTGCGCCCTCCGACTGTTGTGCATCACCTCAACAAGCTGCGATTAGCCGGCCTGGTGCGCATCGAACTACAAGCTGACGGCGAAAGAAGATACGTTCTGCGCCGCGCCGGGCTTGAAACAGCTATCCACAACCTGGATACGTTTCTTTCCAAACCCGATGTCAGCGATCATTAATCACTACCGTCAGCATTTCTAACATTGGAGTTGTTCTTTGAAAATATCTCGATTCACTCGTGGAATCAAAAACGTTCTCAGCGACTATTCAGCTAATGTCAAAGCCTTCAGCATAAACGCGCGTTTATATCTTGCCAGCGTCATATTGGTTGGCGCGGCTTTAGGAATCTATCGCCTGCTATTCAACTTTTATGTACTCAGCCTGGGTTACAACGAAACCCTACTCGGTACGCTGATCACCACCAGCAGCCTGACTGCATTACTGGCTGCTGTCCCTATGGGTTATCTGGTGGACCGCATAGGACATAAGCGCGCTTTGATCATCAGCGCGCTGGCGCTTAGCGCGGCAATAGTCGTAATGATCATGCTGCCTTCAGCGGCAACTTTCATCGCCATGAATGTTATCGTTGGTTTCGCCCAAAGCCTGACCGGCGTCACTATGGGCCCCTTTCTCATGGAAAACAGCTCTGAGAAGGAACGCACTTATCTATTTAGCTTTACCTCGGGCTTGAATATGACCTCTGCATTTGTCGGCAACTGGGTCGGCGGCTACCTGCCAACCTGGATGGCAGATTGGGTCTCCTCCACGCCGACCAGCTCATCCGCATACGGCGCGTCACTCGCAGTGATCTCGACCACCGTGGTTGTTTCCATCGTACCGCTGCTCTGGCTGCGTAGAACCCATCTGCCTGCCTCCGAGCGGTCTGCCTTTGCGCCGCTTTCCTATTTCGCCAGCCATAAAAAATTACTCACCCGGCTGATCTTGCCCATGATGATCACCTCGATTGGCGCAGGCCTGATTATGCCCTTCCTGAACGTGTTTTACCGCAATGTATTCCACCAGCCCGATCCGGTCATCGGCTCGATGTTCGCCTGGGGCTCGCTGGCTATGGGCGTCGGGTTGTTGATCGCCCCGCCGCTGGCTGACCGCTATGGAAAAATCCAGATCGTGGTGATCACCCAGGCGCTTTCTATTCCGTTCTTATTTATCATGGGCTTTTCGCCATGGTTTGCATTCAGCGCAGCCGCATATTACATCCGCCTGACGCTGATGAACATGAGCTTGCCTGTTTACCAAACATTCGTCATGGAGCGGGTAGAGCGAGGCGCGCGCGCCACTGTTGCCAGTTTGGTTAGCATGGCGAACAACCTTGGCTGGGCTTTCAGCCCTACCATCAGCGGCTGGTTGCAGGTCAATTATGGTTTTTCACCCGCATATGCGGCGACGATTGTTTTATACGTGCTTTCGATCTATCTGTATTGGCGGTATTTTTGGAAACGCGAAAAGAAATTGACAGATGAAAAAGCTGAAACAGGTGGTGTAACTTTTCCAGCGGCGTCGCATCCAAGAGAATGATGTGAGTATATCTTAGGATCGGAGCGAATCGTATTCATGGAGATGATCATTGATTTTCCCGGCGGCGCCCGCGTGGACGCCCATTTTGGACCTTATACCGTCAAAACCGACCAGTCGCCGGCGGGCGGGGGTGAAGGCACGGCTCCAACGCCTTTTGCCATCTTCCTGTCCTCGATGGGTACCTGTGCAGGTATCTACGTGGTTGGCTTTTGCCGCCAACGCGGGCTTCCCACCGACGGCATGCGTATTGTTCAACGTTTACGCAGCAACCCGATGAACGGCATGGTCGAAGAAATTGAAATGGAGATCCAGGTACCGCCAAGCTTTCCGGAAAAATATTACGACGCATTAGTACGTTCAGCCGAGCAGTGCGCTGTTAAGAAGCATTTGGAGAAACCGCCGCATTTCAATATCCACACGGTGGCAGTGAATTAATTCTGTTTTGTGTCAGGCCGGGCAATTCGCCTGGTAGAACGCCGACAGCCAGATCTCCGCGCTCATGCACGAAAGCGGTAGCCGACCCCCGGTTCGGTCAGGATAAAGCGAGGCTGGGTCGGATCTGGCTCGATTTTATGTCTCAGGTTTGAGATATTCACCCGCAGCAGGTGAGACTCTTCTTCATAGCCTGCGCCCCACACAGCCCGGATCAGTTGGCGGTGAGTCATCACTTTGCCAGCATTCTGCACAAGCGCCCGTAACAAATCGTATTCTATAGGTGTAAGCGAGATTTCATTATCCTTTAACATCACAACTCGCCTAGTAAAATCTACAACTAATTCATCCGCCTGAAAGATAGGATCGCTGGCTGGTTTGGCAGCCCGCCGCAGCGCGACGCGGATGCGCGCCAACAACTCACCCACTCCGAATGGCTTAGTGAGGTAATCATCTGCGCCAGCATCCAGCGCCGCTATTTTGTCTCCCTCCTGGTCGCGTACCGACAATATGATTACCGGAATTTCACTCCACTCGCGCAGCCGGCGGGTGACCTCGATGCCATTGATGTCCGACAAACCTACATCTAAAATGAGCAAATCCGGGTGCTCATCGGTTAGAAGTTTCATCGCCTCTTCCCCGCTGACGGCTTCCTGCACTGTATAGCCATGGGCAGTCAGTGAAGCGCGTAAAAACCGGCGAATGGCGCGCTCATCATCCACGATCAGGATTTTCAGGCCGGAATCGCTCATCTCACCTCGCTTTCAACCGCAGGCAGAGTGAGGTTCAGCACCGTCCCTCCCCCCTCGCGGTTTTCTGCCCAGATCCGCCCCCCATGCGCTTCGACAATCCCCTTGCTGATAGCAAGCCCCAAACCGGTTCCACTGACAACTGAAGGCCGCTGAACCCGGTAGAACTTATCGAACACCTTCGACAAATCCTGTTGAGGGACACCCGCGCCACGATCCAACACGCTTATTTCGATCATACTCCCCTCTTGCCGCGCGCTCACCTCGATCAATGACCCTGCCGGAGAATATTTAATTGCATTATCCAGCAAATTGACCATCACTTGCGAGAAAAGAAGGAAATCAATGAGGATCGGCGGCAGATTCACCGAAATATTTAACTTGACCTGGTGTGCCTTCAGCCTCTCACGCATCTGCTGCACCACCGCGCCAATAAAATCTTGCACATCCACCACTTCACGGCGCAAGCGTAAGACTCCTGATTCCAGACGGGTCATCTCCAGCAGGTTGCCTACATAGCGGTTCAACCGCTCCACTTCATCCCAGGCTGTGTCGAGTAATTCTTGGCGAGTCGCCCGATCCAATCCCTGGTGTTCTGGATCTTCTTCGAATTCCTTCAATGTGCTGAGAACGCCCGCGATTCCCGCCAGCGGTGTACGCAGATCATGCGACACAGAATTCAACAATGCCGACTGCAGTCTTTCAGTCGCTTGCAGCATCTCCGTCCGCTCCGCTTGTTCGACAAATCTGGCGCGCTCGATTCCCAAAGCAGCCAGGCTGGCAAATCCATCTAGAAGCTGGCGCTGCTCGCTGGATAAATACTTTTGCGGCTCCGCGGGTGCAACCCCCAGCACACCAAGCAGCCTGGTCGCTGAATGCAGTGGGATAAAACGAACGCGCGCCTCGGTTTGCATATTTGTCCCGCGGCCTGTTTCTCGTCCGTCAGCGAAGCACGAGCGCGCCAGATCCATTTCATCAGCTGTCAATTGAAATCCCGAAGTGACCGCTCGCTCGGAAAGCTGTTCATTCTCAGCCAGAAGGACTACCCCGTTGCGGCTGAGCGCGGTGCTGAGATTGTTGAGCAATGCGATAAGCACCTCATCCAGTCCCTGGGCAGCGGTCAGATCCCGGCTTAGCGCATTCAATGCACGGGCGTGCGCCTCACTCAGGCGCAATTTTTCCAGCTGCTCTTTGACCAGCGCAATCGAGTAGCTGACCACCAGCCCAACCGCCAGCAGACCTATGAAAGTGATTAGGTATTGAGTGTCAGCAACCGTCATGGTGAAGCGTGGCTCGATCAGGAAATAATCGAACGCCAGGGCGCTTAGCAGCGAGGCAAAAATGGTTGCCCTGCGTCCAAAGTATAGCCCCGCAAGGATTACCACAATCAGATACAACATGGCCAGATTGGCCGGGTCGATGCGATGGAGCAGCAATGTGCCGATCGCCGTCACAAAAGCCACCAACAGCAAACTGGCGAGATAACCCTGCCATGAGCGCCCGCGGCGAAACCAGCCCGACCGCCTCGTGTTATTGCCAGGAGAGGGAGCTGTCGGGAGATTCGAACCAGGATCGGAAGTGTCCCCAGCCATAATCAAATTATAGTTGGATTTACAACCTTATCATTGAACTTGATAAGGCACTTCGATGATTATAATGCCGTCGTGATTGAGCAACTCTTTACGCAAACTCTCGGCTGTACGGTCATGCAGGAAATTCGTCCACCAGTGTTTTGGAATAAACTGGGGAACCAGAATCGTGATTGGCTCATCGGGTTCGCGAATCTTCTCTAATTCACGGATGTATTCCAACAACGGTTCAAGGAACTTCCGGTATGGCGAATTTAAAATAACCAGGCGAATTTCTTCTCCCCACTGCTCCCATTTCTTTTTTAGCTTTTCGGTTTCGTCCGCATCGATCGATACATGTACCGCGGTGACATCTCTCGATAGTGTTTTCGCATACCGCAATGCTGCCAGTGTCCCGCGATGGACGCCAGATATTGGCATGATCACCCGGTTGCGCCGGATTTGCATGGGTATATCATAATTCGTCAGAGACAGCTGGGTAGCCAACTTTTTATAATGTTGGTTAATCGCAAAAAAGAAGGCCACCAGAGCGGGGATTAAAATGACGACAATCCAGGCGCCGTCCCTGAATTTGGTAATAGCAAACACCAGCGTGACCACAGAAGTGCACACGGCGCCAAATCCGTTTACCACCATCTTGACCCGCCAGTTTTTGTCATAAACTATGACCGAGCCCCTTTCCTGGACCTGTTCCTCGGGCTGTAGATGTCCGGATTTCCACCAGCGCCGTGCCATGCCTGCCTGTGACAAGGTAAAGGATAAAAACACACCGATGGCATACAGTGGAATCAACCGGTTGACATTTGCCTGGAAGATGATAATCAATGCACAGGAAATCACTCCTAAGGTGAGGATCCCATTGGAGAAAACCAACCGCCCTCCACGGCGGGTGAGCTGTCGCGGCAGAAAACCGTCCGCAGCTTGCAGCGCGCTAAGACGCGGGAAACCAGCGAAGGCAGTATTGGCAGCGAGGACCAGTATCACCGCGGTCGCTGCGAGCACTACCAGGTAGAGCGCGCCTTCTCCGCCAAAAATGGTGCGGCCGATTTGTGAAATGACGGTCTCATAATCTGACGGCACAGCCTGGATCTTTCCGGTCAAGAAGGAAATCCCGAAGAACAAAGTGGCCAGGATGGTTGACATCCAGATCAAAGTGATGCCAGCGTTGCGGCTGCGCGGTTCTTTGAACGCTGTCACTCCATTGGAAATCGCTTCGATACCGGTCATCGCCGAGGTGCCGCTGGAAAAGGCGTGCAGCAGCAGGAAGGGCGTGACTGCTGTGACTGCGCCGACTGCCACCATTTCGGGTGGATTGACCAGCGTACCGAGCGTGCCAGTAAAGTAGCGCACAAACCCCGTCAAGAGCATGATGCCCATTAATACTACGAACAGCATGGTTGGTATAGCAAATGCCCGTCCGGATTCACGCACTCCGCGTAGATTAATCACCATCATGAATATAACCAGAGCGACCGTGATCAAAACGCGGTAACTGTAAAGAAACGGGAATGCTGAAACGATCTGCGCCACGCCCGAAGAGACCGACACCGCCACGGTAAGAATGTAATCGGTCAACAGCGCGCCTCCAGCCACCTGAGCTGGCGCTTCGCCAAGGTTGTCACGCGCCACAATATAGGCTCCACCGCCTCCGGTATAGGCGTGGATGGTTTGCTCGTAGGAAGTGGTTACGATCACAATTAAAACGACAATTGCGATCGAGATAGGCATCACCAGATGGAAGGCGCCCGCCCCTGCAGCCGCGAGAGTAAAGAGGATAGCCTCGGTGGCATACCCCGTCGAGGACAGCGCGTCGGCGGCAAAGATTGCCAATCCAACCAGCTTGCCCACCGTCTGATGAGCCACATCAGAGGTTGGCAAATCGCGCCCGGTTAATAATGTATGCCAGCTGCGGGATGGGGGTCCTTTGGCAGTTTTTGTAACAATATTTGGAGGGGAAGAATCTATAGACATACCTATCGATTGAATAATAGCGATTCATTATAACAGAATTAAAGCGGGTTGGAGGTCGTCGTATTTTAATGTGATCTGTCCGCTCGATAATCCTTGAAAAGTACAACTCCAAAAGGTAAGATCTTGTATGAATGGATACTCAAACCAAACCACCTGCCTGGCGGTGATCTTCACTGCCAGAAAAGGTGGCTGATTTAAAGGGGGAGCGGGAAGTTCCCCAGATGGTTTTACTTTACCGATCGAAAGTAGATGCCGTCAGGCTACCTGATAGGGGACTTCCATAATAATGATCCCATCATGATTGAGCAGTTCCTTGCGCAAGGTTTCAGCGGTGCGTTCGTGCAGGGAGTTGGTCCACCAATGTTTTGGAACAAATTGCGGCACGACAATCGTGATTGCTTCGTCCTTGCCGCGAATTTTTTCCAGCCCCGCAATGTAATCCAGAAGCGGTTCAAGGAACAGCCGGTAAGGCGAATACAGGACGATCAGGCGGATTTCTTCGCCCCACTGCTCCCATTTCGTTTTCACCTTCTCAGTTTCGTCAGCATCGATCGAGATGTGCACTGCAGTGACATCCCTGGACAAGGTTTTCGCAAACCGCAGCGCTGCGAGTGTGCCGCGGTGTACCCCGGATATCGGCATAATCACCCGGTTGCGGCGGATTTGCGCAGGCACATTGAAATTCGCGAGAGACAGTTGGTCGGCTAACTTCTTGTAATGATGATTGATCGAGAAAAAGAGTACAACTGCGGATGGAACAAGAATAATGACGATCCAGGCGCCGTCCCTGAACTTGGTAATGGCAAACACCAGCATGACCACAAAGGTGCATATGGCGCCAAATCCATTGACCACCATCTTGAGCCGCCAGGATTGATCGAACTGAAGGATCGATCCGCGCTCCTGGATCTTTTCCCCCGGTTTGAGATGTCCAGATTTCCACCAGCGGCGCGCCATTCCTGCCTGGGATAAGGTAAAGGATAAAAACACACCAATGGCATACAGCGGAATCAACCGGTTGACATTTGCCTGAAAAATTAGAATCAATACACTGGAGATTACCCCTAGAACAACAATACCGCGGGAGAAGACCAGCCTGCCTCCGCGGCGGGTGAGCTGGCGCGGAAGGAAACCATCCGCTGCCTGCAGCGCGCTCAGACGAGGGAAGTCAGCGAAAGATGTATTAGCCGCCAGGATCAATATCAACGCGGTCGATGCAAGCATGATCAGATACCCGATCCCATCCCCGCCGAGCACTGTTCGACCGATCTGCGAAATGACGGTTTCGTAATCCGAAGGTATCGCGTTGATTTGGCTGGTTAAGAAAGAAATCCCCAAAAAGAGAACCGCCAGGATGCAGGACATCCAGATCAATGTGATCCCTGCATTGCGGCTGCGCGGTTCCTTGAATGCGGTGATTCCATTGGATATGGCTTCGATGCCGGTCATCGCCGAGGTGCCGCTGGAAAAAGCATGCAGCAACAGAAAAGGCGTGACTGCTGTGGCTGCGCCGACTGCAATCATTTCGGGCGGGTTGACCAGCGTACCGAGCGTGCCAGTGAAGTAGCGAAATAAGCCAACGACGATTGTGATAACCATCATTACCACAAACAGGTAAATCGGAATCGTGAACGTCATGCCAGATTCACGCACACCGCGAAGATTAATGACCATCATGAACATCACCAGCGACACAGCGATCAATGACCGGTAATTATAGAGAACCGGGAATGCCGAAACGATCTGCATCACGCCCGAAGAGACCGACACAGCCACCGTAAGGATGTAATCGGTCAACAACGAACCGCCAGCCACTTGAGCAGGCGCTTCACCGAGGTTGTCGCGAGCCACAATATATGACCCACCCCCGCCGGGATAAGCATGGATCGTTTGCTGGTAGGAAGTGCTCACGATCACAATCAAAATAACAATCGCGACTGAGATGGGCAACACCATATGGAAGGCGCCTGCTCCAGCAGCCACGAGTGTAAACAGGATCGCCTCAGTGGCATACCCTGTCGACGATAATGCATCCGCGGCGAAAACCGCCAGACCCACCAGCTTGCTTACCGTCTGATGGGCAACTTCGGAAGTTGGTAATGCCCGACCGGTCAGCAGTGATTGCCAATTTAATGAGGGTATACTTTCTGCAGTCTTCGTAATAATATTATTTCTTACTTGTATTTCTGTAGCCATACCAATCCTTTAAAACTCCAAACGATGCTTATACCCGAAATAAGGTAAATATTTCAGCAAGGATTGGTCGAAAAGCGTCAAGAAAATGTCAAGATATCTTAATGATTAATCCCCCTGCCATTGCCCGCTCATCAACCGCCGGCAACCGGCGGAATAAAATCCAGGACATCCTCAGGCTGAAGGGGAGTACTCCAGCCATCAGCCAGCGTAGATATCTCATCCCCATTGATAAAAATATGCACATGCGCGCGGATTTCCCCCTGGTCGTCCAGCCAGTGCCGGCGCAGATCAGGCAGCTTTTCCAGCAGGCGGTCTACCACGCCGTACACGGTTGTCCCCGCGGGTAAATCAAGTTGCATGGTTTTTGTCCCGGCGATCTGCCGAAAAGTGGAATAAAGGTTGATTTGCATTTTGTATTCAGATAAGAAATGTTATAGCAAATTAAACCACAAAACCAGTTGATCTGTCAGCAGGTCATTCGCCGGGATGCAGAGGCAAAATCACCGGATCCCCGGAGCGCGGACTGCGCAGCACCTCCAGCGGGATTTGATACGCCTCGCTGAGTAAATCGGCGCGCAGCACCTCGTCGCGGCTGCCCAGCGCGCGAACCTGCCCGTCGACCAGCAGCAGAATTCTATCCGCGTAGCGGGCAACCAGGTTCAGATCGTGCAGCACCACCAGTCCGCTGAGAGGTTTGCTTCCGCTGCCATTTTGCCCGCCGTGCACCAGCGAGCGCACCTGGTCGAGCATTTCGATCTGGTAGCGCAGATCGAGGTGTGTGGTCGGCTCGTCCAGCATTAACACGGGAGTAGACTGCACCAGCGCGCGCGCCAGCAGAAGCCTCTGCAGCTCGCCGCCAGAAAGCTCGCTGACCCGCCGTTCGGCGAGCTCATAGGTGTGGGTGCGTTTCATCACTTGTTCAGTGATCTCTTCATCATGGGCGCTCACCTGTCCCAGCCAGTTTAAATAGGGCGTGCGTCCGAGCAGCACCACCTCCCAGGCAGTAAAGGAGGGCGGCAGGCTGCGCGCCTGCGGCACCACCGAAAGCAGCCGCGCGCGCTCGTGGACGGGCATTCCAGCCATATCGTGCTGTAGATAGCGCACGCTGCCCCCTTGCAGCGGTATCACGCCGCTCAAAGCACGCACCAGCGTCGATTTACCAGCGCCGTTTGGCCCGATCACCGCCAGGATCGTCCCTTCCGGCAGGCTGAAGCTCACCCCTTTCAGCACCAGCTTCCCGTCATAACCAGCAAGCAAATCTACGACTTCGAGCATATCAACCCCATAGATTTTCCCGGCGCGTTCGGCGCAGAATCCAGAGGAAAAATGGCGCGCCCGCCAGCGCGGTGATCACGCCGACCGGTATCTCCTGCGGCGCCATCACTGCTCGTGCCAGCACATCCGAAAACAACAACATGGCCGCCCCGCCGATCATCGAGAGCGGCAGCAGGCGGCGGTAATCTCCGCCGGCAGTCATGCGCAGCAGATGCGGCACAATCAAGCCGACGAATCCGATGATGCCCGCGAATGAGACCGCTGCAGCAGTCGTCAATGAAGCCGCCGCGATGATCATGACTCTCACCCGCTCGACCGGCAAACCCAGTTGTTTGGCTTGTTCGTCGCCGAATTGCAATACGTTGAGCGCATGCCCCATCGTCAGCAGCACTCCAGAACCCGTCAGCCAGTAGGGCAGCAGCGCCAGCACCGGTCCCCAGCCGGTCAGCGTGGAGCCGCCAAGCAGCCAGACCAGCGCGCGGCGCAGCTCGCCGGTCGCATTGAGCATCAGGTATGAGGTCAGCGCGGTGGCAAAGGAGCTAATCGCCACGCCCGCCAGAATCAGGCTGCTGGTAGGCAAAGCCCGTCCGCTGCGCGCCAGCTGGTAAACCGCAAAGACCGTCAGCAATCCTGCGGCGAAAGCTGCCAGAGGCACGGCCAACAAGCCAAGCGTAGTGTAGGGCCAATCCACGCTCATTGCCAGTACTGCGCCGAGACCGGCGCCCGAGGCCACGCCAATTAAATACGGATCAGCCAACGGATTGCGGAACAAACCTTGATAGGCCGCGCCCGAGCCGGCCAACGCTGAACCCGTCATGATGACCAGGATCGTACGCGGCAGACGCAGCGAAAAAAGGATCGTCGCGATAGTCTGTTCCTGACCCGCTGCCGGGGCGCGACCGCTCAATCCGCGCGCCAGGGTTGCCAGCAGATCAGCCGGCGGGATAAAGATACTGCCGACCATCACGCTAAGCAGCAGCGCGCCGAGCAGCGCGATCAAAGTAACCCACAGCGGACGGGCAGACTTGCGCAACATCATCGGATTATTCGAAAACCTGCGGATGAAGGATGCGCGCCAGGATTTCCAAGCCGTCTACCAGTCTGGGTCCGGGGCGGCTGGCCATGTCGTCATTGAACGGGACAATTTGCTGATTTTGAACCGCTTTGATCACCTCCCAACCAGCGCGAGCCGCCACCTGCTCAACCGTCACGCCGTAGGCCGCATCGCCGAGCAGGATCACATCCGGGTTGGCAAGCAGCAGCGCTTCAAGGCTGAGCTGCCCCCAGGAGGATTCCATGCTCGCGCCGATATTCTCGCCGCCAGCCAGTTGAATCAGCAAATCCATGAAGGTTCCCTTGCCAGCCGTCCAGGGCTTGGCAGGCTCAGAACCGTCCAGCTCATAGAACACCATCGGGCGCTCGCTAATGCCCGCAAGTTTTTGCTGGACAGTCTCCACTCGCGCGCGAAGGCTGGCTGCCAGCTCGGCTGCCTGACTTTGCCGCCCAGTCAGCTCGCCGACGATCAATAGATTTTGAAAGACGCCTTCTAGATCAGTCGGGTTAGAAAGATAATATACCTGGATCCCAATATCTTCCAAAGCTTTGACCTGCTCGGGGGTGTTGATCTCAGCCGCCAGTACCAGGTCGGGCTGCAGGCTGGTGATTTGCTCCAGGTTGTAATCGCCCATCGAGCCTCCCACTGAGGGCAGGGAGACTACCTCCTCGGGATAATTCGAAAAATCGTCGCGTCCGACCATCAGACTGCCAGCCCCGACCGCATAGAGAATCTCAGTGTTGGAGGGCGCAAGCGAAATCACCCGCTGCGGTGCGAGGTCGAGGGTTAAAACGCGCCCCAGGCCGTCGGTGACCGTCAGCATTGCAACCGTGGCGGTCGGCTGTGGAACCGAAGCTGGAGAGCAGGCCGGCAGCAGCACAGCCAGGATAAGCATTAAAATGACAGGAGTGGTGAAGCGTTTCATCGAGGTTGACCCTTTCTTGGAATGAGTTTGAATGCCGCCAGGTTCTGGCGCAACATGTGAATGACTGAACCTTCAAGCGGTGAGGAATACGATTTTCTCGTTCCCTGACCCTGACAGCAAAACCTCCCTGCAGTTTGCAGAGAGGTGAGAAATTAGCGCGGCTATGCTGCCAGATCCAAGTTCCCCACCTCCTTACAGCGAGAGCGTGGTTCACACCTGCCTGGCGGGCGACCTGGCTCTGCGGAAATCCGCATTACAGTTGCGCGACAGCACCGGACTTGCACCGGTTTCGCCATTAAGCCTTTCCATCCGGGGAGAAGACGCCTGGCAGGCTCTCATTCAATTGTCAGGTTTGATTGTATGCCAGCTTTCGACAAGCGTCAAGCCCATTCACGCTTTTTTGTTTGCATATCCGAAATTATTCCCGCTCTTGGAGCCCGCCGGTGATTGGGCTATACTTAACGGACGGAACCCTCTGACCCGGCTATTGTGGTTAATCAACGCCATAACGGAGGACAGCATGAATGTTTGGGAAGATTTCCTCGCCTGGCTGCGCCGGCTGTTCGGCGGTCAGCCAGTGACCCCACCCGAACCTGCCGGCGGCGCGCCTGCGCCGGTTGCGCCGAAAGTCGAGATCATTGTTTTCGATCCATGCTTGCCCGACCAGGGGAATCAACGCCTGAGTGAAGCACTCGGCTGGCAGGATGTCGACAACCTGGCCGCAGGCTACATCAACGATCTGCAAAGCGCCAGCCATGGTTATCTCAATTACCAGATCGTCCAGCGCACCGACGTTGACGGATTCCCAGTCAAGAAGGACGGCTTCGTTTACACCCCTGAACAGTACTGGCAATGCTGGCAAACCCACAGCGGATTTCACCAGCCGGATGCCGTTGATTATGAGCGCATTCTCATCGATTACAACCTGATTGAGCGCATCAACAGCGGCGCGGTCGATGAGGTCTGGCTGTTTGGCATGCCCTATGCCGGTTTTTATGAATCGAGCATGGCAGGTCCAGGCGCTTTCTTCTGCAATGCCCCGCCGCTCACTCTGAGTGGAATTGACCAGCGCTTTATTGTGATGGGGTTCAACTATCAACGCGGCGTCGGCGAGATGTTGGAAAGTTTCGGCCACCGCGCAGAGTCGATCCTTAACTATACTTTCCGCGGCATCCCGCCCCCAGCCAACTTATGGGAACGCTTCACCCGCTATGAGAAACACAATCCTGGCCAGGCCGAATGCGGGAATGTTCATTTTGCGCCAAACAGCCAGAGCGACTACGATTGGGGCAATCCAACGCCGGTGCCCAGCCGCTGCCGCAATTGGGCATCCTTCCCGGACTTATCCGGCGCGCCCATCCTGGTCGATAACAGCGAGTGGGGCGGCGGCGATATCCGCCTGCATCATCTCTGGTGGCTGGAGCGCTTCCCGCACATCAACGGGTCAGCGAACGGCATCGCCTACAACTGGTGGCAGTATATCGTCGATCCAAACCAGGCTCCATAACAATGAACACTTAAATCTCATCCAAAAGAGGAACGCATGAACAATCGATTGGACGACTTTCAGGCATACCGCCAGCGCATGAATGAGCGGATATTCGCCATTGACCACCTGGGTATCAAGCGCTTCTTCAATCTGGACAACAGCGCCTACCAGGATGGCGCGCTGGACGGGAAGACCAAAGAACTGCTCGGCCTGACCGCCTCGCTGGTGCTGCGCTGCAACGATTGCATCGATTACCACATCCTGCAGTGCATCGAGGCAGGCTGGAGAGATGAGGAGTTGTACGAGGCTTTCAACGTCGGGTTGGTCGTCGGGGGGAGCATCGTCGTCCCGCACCTGCGCCACGCCATCGAGACGCTCGATCTGGCGCGATCCCGCAGCAACGCCCAAGAATAACGAAGGGGAAAAGCATGACACAATACCGCTACCCGAGCGAGCAAGTCATCCTCTGGCTGACACTGGGTATATTGCTCGCCATAACCATTCTGACCGCTGCGCCGACCATCTGCATCAGTCCGTTGATCGTCGCCTTGTTCGTCGGTCTTGCTTACTATTTGAATATGGCGCACCACCAAAAAATTATCCAATCAGCTCATGCCGTCACCCGCTATACCTCGCCCGATCTGTTCGAGCTGGCGCAGGACTGCGCCCGCCGCCTGCGCCCTGCGCCATTCGAGCTGTTCGTTTTGCGCAGCCGAGAGCGCAACGCCTACACCTTTGGCCTTTCTGATCCAAGGGTGGTGGTCTTGTATTCCCCCTTGTTGACGATTATGGATGAGGGCGAGCTGCGCTTCATCCTCGGGCATGAGCTTGGGCATATAGCCCTCAATCATACCTGGTTGAATACTCTGTTGGGAGGCATGGCAGGCGTGCCGGTTTCCTTCGGCGTTGCCATTATCCTGACATTTGCCTTCCGCTGGTGGAATCGGGCCTGCGAGTATTCCGCTGACCGGGCTGGGCTGCTTGCCTGCGGCAGCCTCGAAAAAGCTACCAGCGCCTTGATTAAACTGGTCGCAGGCGCAGTTCGCAGCCAGGCAGAGATGGATCAGGTCATGGCAGCCGTCGATGCGGAAGATGACTCTCTGCTGGGAAACCTGAGCGAAACTCTCTCTTCCCACCCGCTGGTCATCAACCGCATCGAAATGCTGCGTGAATACGCCGCTTCGAAAGAGTACGCAGACCTGCTAGTGAAAATATCCGCTGCCTGATCCTGAGCGGTCCTAACGCGGATCGAGTACGCGCCCCATGAACAGGATCGTGCCGGTTTCGCGGTCGATGATTGCAAAAATAAACGGGCGGTTGATCTTGAGCGTTACGCTCTCGCTGGGCATGGCTTTCAGCTCCATAATTACCGCGGTTGCGGCGGCTGCCTCAGTGCCAGCCTCGTTGACGTCAACAAATGCTTTGTGCACGACGCTGGAGATGAACAAATCCGGCTGACCGGTCATGCCGGAAAAATCGGCTTTATCTGCATCAAAGGCGTCTGGCATGCCCAGCGCTGCCAGGGCTTCATTCAAACTAAAAGTCGACTCGACCTTGAATTTCGGCAGGCTCAGTTCGACCTGAGCTGGCGTCAGGTTGTCCAGGGTGTCCGTAATTAATTCTGAATCAAGCGCCGCCTCGAACTCCTCGAAACGATCCTCATCAGGCAGAAAGATCAGCATCGATGTACTTCTGCCGCTGTATGGCAGTTCCACTGACTGGTAGCCATCGCCTTTGGCATACCCGAACATTTTAGATTGGCGCATTGTATCCGCCTGGATCACTTCGCCTTCTAGAAGAGTGAAATCATCTTTAGAGGTCGCTTGCTCCTCGAACGGATATTGCCAGGCAGCCTTGAAGTAGATCGCGTTAGCCAGCACCAGGCGAGTGAGCGGATTCAAAGCGCCGGAAGGGATGAGATCTTTGATCTTATCGCGGGTCTCTTCCGCGACCCAATCGTTGATCAATTGGCGCGCTTGCTCGGAGTTGGCAAAATCAACCTCGCGCATGCCAGCGCCGTAGCTCTCAGCAAGCATGTCCATAAAATCGCTTTGGAAGGAGAAGCCCGCCTGCCCCCACAAGGAGTTGGCAATGTTCAACATCAAGCCGCCTTCCTGATCCTCGCCAGCAGGCTGCGCGCGGCTCGCGAGCTTCAGGCTGAGCGCGTTAAAGGCAGGGTGCAGACTGGCCTGGGGCAGGTCGAAATGCATAGCCTGAGCCATCTGAGACTCAGTCTCGCCGCGCGCGCCGGCAAAAGTCATCGCCAGCGCCAGCGAGATGCTGTAAGGCGAGTAGAACAGATTGCCGTCCTTCACACGTAATTGCTGGTAAAGGTCGAGCGCAAAAGCCCGATTACCGCCCTCCAGGCGGTCGAGATCCACCTCAGCCGCCTGCGGATTTTCGATGCGTGATTTATCCGATTGGAGCAGGCGCACAGGTTCCACCTCTCCTTCACCATTCTGTGTGGGCTGTGTTGTTGGACTTACAGGTGACGGGGTTAATTTGGGGGCGCATCCGGTTGCCAGCACGCAAATCATCAGGACGATGATGAAATATTTGTGAATGTGAGTCATATGATTCCCTTTCAAGGTAAATGCACAGATATCATCGCAAGTCATCAGGGCGTTGATATGACATTGACGTCACCCGATCTATTATAGTTCCTGAAAAATACCGGATGGGAAGTCAGTTGATTGGCCCCTGTCTTCTCTCCTCTAACCCCGTCACAGGTCGCTCAATCCGCGCAGCCAGCAATCACTCGAGACCGCTTCTTCCCAACGGATCGACTCTACCTCCAGATAATCACGGAACGCTGATAGACAATCGCGCAGCGCGTTCAAGATGCCCTCATCGGGGGTCACCTCATTCTCCCACCACCAGTTTCGCAGCACCAGTTGATTGGCTTTACGGTCCAGCAGCGGCTCGCAGCGAGCGATAAACCGGTCGCCATACAAGACGGGCAGCACATAATGCCCGTACAACCGTTTTTCAGCAGGTTTGTATACCTCCCAGACATAATCGAAATCGAATATCCTGCGTACAACTCCGCGATCCCAAAGCAGATTATCGAGCGGAGCAAGCAGCGCGGCTTTTGGATCGGCAGGCAAATCCCCTGATGCAGAATCGAGCAGTGAACTGTCCTGCGCGCGAATATAGAAGACCTGGCGCGGCACTTCCTCAACCTGCACTGCCAACAGGTCGCCGCGCTCGACCAACTGGGTCAACATCGCCCGCCGCTCGGGTCCTTTGACGCCAAGAATGCCCTGCCATGCCTCAGTGCCAGAGGCGTGCGCCAGCCCGAGGGCAGCGATCCGCCGCAGCACATGCCACTGCTGGTAGGCTTCCAAGGTTTCATTCGGGTCGGCTGCCTGGTGCACTTCTGGAGGCAGCAGGCGTTCGGTCAATTCGAAATAGCGCCGCGTACCCACCCGGTGGTGAATGCCAATGACTCCCATGTTATAGAGATTTTCCAACGCAGCCCGCTCGGCCCGAATCGGGAAACCCCAGAAACCACCCACCGATGATTGTTGCTCGAGATCGATCGAGGAGAGCGGGCCCTTCTCGCGCATGGCATCCAAAATCAACGGCTGCGCTTTAATCGCCTGCTCCTCGGGGAACCAGATATGCTCGCGATTATGCTCTCGCCGCCGCGCGAAGGCCGGCCAATCTTCACTGAGGAAGATGGATTGAACCTTATCGAAGCCATCCCAAAGCTGGCGGTCAGCGTAGAGCAGTTCATCCAACATCCTGGACGTGTAGTCTTTCACGCGTGATTGAAATACTAAATCCGGATTCCAACCAACCACATTGACCGGATCGAACTGGATGCAGCGCACCTTTTGCATAAATTCCAATGCGCCGGCTTTCCCAATTAATTGGCGCGGAGGCCAAAGAAAGTGGTATGCCAGCATGAAACGCCGCGCTTCCGATTTTTGAATGATCAAAGGTGAATTTATGGTGTTTTCCGGCATGACATTCATCCCAGATGCGAGATGGATTGATTATAGCACATAATTTCTACCTGCAACTGCTTACTTTTTCCTGGGCGCGCCAGTTTATACGCGACGCAAAAACCCGACCGCGACCACCGCCCGCATGCCTACGGCGAGCATCAGCGTGCCAAATAGCCCCAATACACTTGCTATTGTCGGCGCCAGCAGCCCGCACAGCAGCAGCCCGCCGTTATTAACCAGGGTAAACCAGGCCAGGTGCGAGGCGCGGTCGTCCGCAGGGACACGCTCGAGGATGAAATTTACCTGACCGCCGCCAAGCAGTGCCCAGCCAATCCCGGAGATAGACAGGTGAATGATGTATATCCAGGGACGATAGCTGACCGCAAAAATGAATAGCGCTACTGATAGAATGGCCATGCCGATCCCAATCAGCCGCTGGTATCCAAGCCTGGCAGCCGCGCTGCGGTTTTTCAGCGAGCCAAACATATAGATTACGTAAAAATAGGCATTCCCTACGCTGATCAATAGATCCGTCTGTTTCAACACCTCGACCTGGTATTTAGGCGCGACCGGCGATATGATAAAAATCGCGATTTGCAGCAAGAACATCAAGAGAAGAATCCTTCCAAAAGGACCCTTCAACACGTCCAACCGCAGTGTCCCTCTTCGGGCAGCCTGCGGCGGGCGCAGTTCGCCGTTGGTTAATTCAGGCTGCGCTTCCTGAGGCGCCATCTGCTGCTCCATAGAAACTTCGGGCACCGGTTTGATCAGGAACAGGTGCACGACGCTCATCGCCGCGCCGGTGAATCCAATGGCAAAAACGATCTGGTAGCCGGTGCTGAAGGGAGCGTGCGAAAGGATAAAACCGACGGACAGAGAAGTCAGCATGGTGGTCAACGCAAACAATGCGTTTCGCGTACCAACCACCTGCGCGCGAAAATCCGCAGGGACGGTCTCAGCAAAAAACGCGTTGAATGAGATCGCAGTCAACGTGCCGGGGATATTCATGATTAGTGAAATTGCTATGATGACCCATATTTGGGTTTCACCTGGCAGCAGAACAGGCAACGGAATGAGCAGCGCATAGAAGACGCGCATAAGCACGGCTGACCAGCATGTTGCCGCTGGCGCCGACCAGCGCGCGAGCAGGTTTCCAGCAGGGATTGCGAACAACATGTTGACCAGCGCCGGCGAGGCGGTTATAAGCCCCAACTGAAAGGTGGAAGCCCCCAGCCGCGAGGCGTAAATGCTGAGGAAGACCAGGACAGTGCCGTTTAATAATCCCCACCAGCCAATATCCAGGTATAGATGCAAGAAATTCCTGCGGTATTCAGCAGGAATGGGAGTGGACGATTGAAACAGGCGGCGCAGCAGTTGCATAACGGGGATATTATAAACTCTTCCTGCCCGTACTCGCGCAACATTTATTTAATACTCTTCGGGCATGAATTAAGTATAATCAGGCTAATTCGTTCAACTTCCAATCGAGTAAATAAATGACAGAAAAAATCCAAGAAATCACCAACGATAAATGGGTCAAAGCATTGCTGGAACGCCCTGTCTTGGCGCGCATCGCCACTGCCAATCCGCGCACCTGCCAGCCGCATGTGGTGCCGGTTTGGTTCGAGTGGGACGGCGAGTGTATCTGGATCAGCTCTTTTCGATCCACGCGAAAAATCCGCGAAATCATGCGCAATCCGCGCGTATCGATTGTCGTGGACACCGCGGATGAGCCGCAAGGAATGCAAGCGGTCATATTCGAGGGGCGGGCGGAGTTGATCAGCGATCCGCGGATCGTTGTCCCGCGCTCGACGACAATTTACACCCGCTACCTTGGCGAGGACGGGGTGAAAGATCCCGAACCGGCGTCCTGGATCGTCGATCCGGAGAATTTAATTATCTGCCTGAAACCCGAAAAAGTTTATACCAGCCGCGGATGAACAAATACCCTGGCGGCGGCGAGTCGGATCGTAAGCGGTTTGAGATCACCTGAAAGTAATTCTGCCCGCAAGTCGGATCGTCTGCATTTTTTCGCGCACCAGCTCCTGCAATTCATACATGATCTCTAGCTTGCGTTTGGTAATATAGGGTTCCAGCAGCGATTCCTGATAAGAGGTCGGGAACAGGCGCAGCCCAAGGGATAATAGATTTGATCCCCCTCGACGTACGTGCGAAACGCCACAACGCATGGACAACCGGGTCAATCGATCCAACTGAAAATTAATATCAATCGATGACTTGATTTGCGGGTCTGGCATTTGCCCTTGTTCACCTTCGATCAGCACGCCAGCTCCGTGCAAGGAAAGGTCAATGAGAGAAGCATTGATAATCCTGTTGTCAATCGTTAGCATTGCGTTCAGCGGCAGAACTGGTTGTACGCGTTGCTCGTACCGGTCGCGCCAGGGAACACCGCTAAAGCGGAAATTAGTCAGCGCCATTTCACCAACCGACAGATCGATGCTCGACATATTGGCGCGTACTGATTCGGGCAGCGCGCGGCTGTGTAAAATAAGGGGGTCGCACAAGATCAGCACCACATGTTGGCGCGGCAGGCTAAACGTAATTTGATCCAGACCAACTTTGAGTGGATTTATTCTCTCATCGAACAGCAAACCTTTGTAGCTTGCTGTCAAGGTAATTGGAGTTTGTTGAAAAGCAAGGGTTTTAATCGAATTAGTGGCATTGATTGGTTGGGTAATCACGGCTATTTACCCCTCGATTGTTATACTGGACATCCAGCCATCGGGTCATGCGTCTGTAGATTTTAATCCCGCCTTATCCACATGCTGACCTGCCGTATCCTCTACGGCGAGAGAAAAACGTGGCTAGAAGCGCATCGTCGATCTCTCCCTTTTAGTATAGCAAATACAATGGTATAAGTCTATACGAACAGACACGTAGTTTTCGTGGAAAAACCCATTAGTTATTTTGCCAAAATACGTAGATGGACTTCATTGACTGTATTCTGGAGCAATCCTCCACCTTGTTTCTTGACACCCCTGTTCTGCCAAGCGCCATTCGAACGCAGATTTTGGGGGGCAATCTCACAATCGAGGAAAAATCATGACTGAACTGCCCAATTGGCTGGACAAAACTGTTTTTTATCAGATCTACCCGCAGAGCTACGCAGACTCGAACGGCGACGGTATAGGTGACCTGCCCGGCATCATCCAGCGCCTGGACTACATCCAGTCCCTTGGCGTTAATGCCATCTGGTTGAATCCTTGCTTTGTCTCGCCATTTCAAGACGCGGGTTATGATGTTGCCGATTATTACCATGTTGCGCCACGTTACGGCACGGACGCTGATCTCGTCCGGCTATTCCACGAAGCAGAGCAGCGCGGCATCCGCGTCCTGCTCGACCTGGTACCCGGACACACTTCCATCGAACACCCCTGGTTCCGCGAGTCCTGCCGGCCTGAACAAAACCCGTACAGCGATTACTATATTTGGACAGACAGCGCCTGGACCTGGGATGCGCCTGGTTGCCGGCTGGTTTCGGGCTACTCTGACCGCCACGCCGCCTATGCCGTGAATTTTTTCTATTCCCAACCCGCCTTGAATTACGGCTTTGCCCATCCTGACCCGCAGCATGCCTGGCAACAACCAGTCGATGCGCCGGGTCCGCAGGCAGTGCGCCGCGAGATGAAAAAGGTAATGCGCCACTGGCTGGAGAAAGGCGCCAGCGGCTTCCGCGTGGATATGGCCTTCTCGCTGGTGAAAAACGATCCAAACTGGGTAGAAACTACCCAACTCTGGCAAGAAGTGCGCGCCTGGCTCGACAACGACTTCCCGCAAGCTGTGCTGGTTTCCGAATGGGGCAGGCCCAGATACGCCATCCCGGCCGGATTTCACCTGGACTTCATGCTGCCATTCGGCGCCCCGGGTTATATGTCGCTGCTGCGTAAACCGACCGGTCATGGGCCTGGTTCCGATCCGTACGGCTTTTCTTTCTTCGACCGGGGCGGACGCGGCAACATCATGGAATTCCTCGACAATTACCTGGAGCATTACACGATCACCCGCGAAATCGGCCATATTGCCATCCCGACCGGCAATCACGATACGGGTCCTCGCCTCGCCGCCGGGCGCGAGCAGGACGAGTTGAAAGTCGTTTTCGCCTTTCTGCTGAGCATGCCCGGTACGCCTTTTATCTATTACGGGGACGAGATCGGCATGCGCGGCGTAGAAGTCCTGCGCTCGCGCGAGGGCGCCTATGACCGCACTCGAGTGCGCACCCCGATGCAGTGGAACCAAAAAACTAACGCCGGCTTTTCCACAGCCGCGCCCGAGCAGTTGTACCTGCCCATCGAGGAGGCGCCCGGCCGCGCAACCGTCGATTCCCAGGATGGCGACCCGGACTCGCTGCTCAACACGATTCGCCGGCTCATTGCGCTCCGCAAAGCCCATCCCGCCCTGGCAGCCAGCGGCGCATTTGAGGTGGTTCATGCGCTCCCGGGCGAACTGCCCTTCGTTTACCGACGCAGCCGGGACGCAGAAAGCGTCCTGGCGGCGATCAACCCGGCCGCCCGGACGATAGAAGTTGTCTTGCCCGCCGGAACAGTATCAGGGCAGCCTGAGATCCTCTACGGCGACGCAGATGCCCTATCCCGGCAGGGCGAGCAGTGGTTGCTGCGCCTGCGCGGGGTAACAGCTTGCTTAATACGCGCCGCGAACGTTTAAACCTGGCAGCCAATCCGCCCTCTGCGGCAAAATAACGCTGGGGTCGTCCAAGAAGGATGAGCGGCTCTCCATCTCGTATCGATCGAAATGACAAAAATCCCTTGATGTTTGGGATGGGAGAAGATGTTGTCATTTCGGCGAACGCAGTGAGGAGAAATCTTTATGCCATGATGAGAGAGATTTCTCGCTTCGCTCGAAATGAAAGAGATGGCGCGAAATGACAGGGAAGCAGCGAACCGATAAAGGAAAGGATGTCAGGTCTGCGCTCCAACAGACCGGGCATGCAGTTTTCCTTTCCTGATAAGTAAAGGGCTGCCCCTTATCCCCTTTTGGAGCAGCCCTAGCTATAGATCGATACCAGTAAACTTATTACCTAAATGAATATGACCTGGGCGCCTTCGGACATATCAATAAAATCGCTGGCCGTGACAATATCGATCACGCCGTCAACGAAATCCTCTTTGGTCAGATCCATCATGTCGCAGGTCATCTTGCAGCCATAAAGCTTGGCGCCGGCGTCGACAAGCATCTGCATGTACTCGCGCACGGGCGGCACTTCCAGCTTCTCCATCTTCTTTTTCATCAAGTTTGTGGCAAAAGCGGTCATGCCAGGAAGAATACCCATGAGGTTGGGGATGCCAAGATTGCCGGTTTTCACGCCCATCATGCTCATTTTCATGCTGGTGTTCGCCACCGGAGCGATCTCGAGATGATCGACGCGGTTCTTGGTGATTAAGTCGAGTCCCCAGAAGGTGAAGAAGATGGTCACATCTACGCCATTGCCAAGCGCTGCCCAGCCCATGATCAGCGCGGGGTAGGCCATATCCAGGTCGCCTTTCGAGCAAATGAAGGCGATTTTGCGTCCATCGGTGCCATTATCAGACATTTTCATTTCTCCTGTTGTTCCTGATTAGGATGATTTGTTACAGCGTTTTAGACGCAGCCTTCGGGTTTGCCCAAGCCGGCAATTTTCGCCACTTTCTTGGCTGGACCTTTGGGAAATAGCGTGAATAAATCTTTGGTCGAAACGCCTGCGCCATTGGTGATGGTGCGCAGGGTGGGTGCTTTGCCGGATGTCTTAGCGCTCTCACGGCAGAATTCGATCACTTTCCAATGCGCAGGGGTGAGCTCAGCGATGCCTTCTTCCTTAGCCAGCTCGACCGCGATTTCCCTGGTCCACTCGCTCGGATTGGTCATGAAGCCTTCGTCGTTTACCTGCACCGGTACACCTGCTATTGTTTTTGTTGCCATTTTTCCTCCAAATCGATTAATTAGTCCGTATTCTTTTTTATATAGCCGGCTGATCGCCGTCTTAATTCAATCGTTTCCCAGCCATGCTCATGTTCGCTGGCAGCGGTAATTTATACCCGCGCAACAGGATATCCCAGTACATCCAGCGGAAAGCCAGTTTACCCCAATGATTCAACACCGATTCTCCCAACAGCTTCATAGGTCCAATGCCCGGGATCGGGTAAGTTCCAGGCAGCGGCTCGGTGTC
>JAXDCA010000074.1:0-14858 GCA_034678305.1 Bellilinea sp. | reverse complement strand
ATGACCTGGGTTTCAGCGATGATGTGGATGTGGCCATCATCTTCAACGACATCCCGGTTGCCGATTCTCAAACCCTGGAAACGGATGAGGATACCCCGCTGGCGATCACCCTGACCGCGACCGATTTGTATCCCGGCAGTCTCGCCTGGTATATTATCCAGGGACCGCAACACGGCGTGCTGAGCGGCGAGGCTCCCAACCTTATCTATACGCCGAACGACGACTGGCACGGCACCGATTCTTTCGTCTTCTCCGTCTCCGACGGCTCATTGTTTTCTGAGCAAGCGACCGTCACCATCCAGGTGAAATCAATCAACGATGCGCCGGTGCTGAATCCGATTGGGAATAAATCGGTGAACGAGCAGGTAGAATTGACCTTCACCGCCACTGCCAGCGACGCCGACCCGGAGGATGTCCTGACCTTCTCACTGGCCGGTACCGTGCCGGACGGTGCGGCGATCGATAGCGCCACTGGCGCTTTCAAATGGACGCCGGCTGAAGATCAGGGCGGCGCAGGCTACACCTTCAATGTGTGCGTCTCGGACGGCACAGAGCCAGTCTGTGAGACGATCACGGTCACCGTCATCGAAGTCAATGTGGCCCCGCTCGCGGTCGACGATAACTACGAGACCGACGAGGATGTCGCCCTGCTTGTGCCCGCTGATAAGGGCGTTTTGGCTAACGATGTCGATCCCGATCTGCCGGCGAATCCCCTCAGCGCCGAGCTGGTTACGAGCGTCAGTAATGGGACGCTCGACTTTAACAGCGACGGTTCCTTTGAATACACTCCCAATGAGAATTACCTGGGAACGGACAGCTTTACCTATCGAGTTAGCGACGGCTTCGCCTGGTCGAATGTCGCCACCGTGACCATCATAGTGCACGAGCAGAACGATGCGCCGGTCGCAGTCGCAGACGAGTACACGACGGACGAGGATACTCTGTTGACTGTCGCCGCCGCGGACGGCTTGCTGGCCAATGACAGCGACGTGGACGGTGACGTCCTGACGGTTGTGCTGGTCACGCCACCCGCCAGCGGCGTACTCGATCTCGAATTGGATGGCTCCTTTACTTACGACCCGGCCTTAAACTTCAACGGCGTGGTCACTTTCACCTATGTGGCTGATGACGGCATCGAGCAGTCGGCGGAAACCACTGTCACGATTACCGTCCTTGCGGTCGATGATGCGACCACAGCCCTGAGCCAATCCGTGACGACTGATGAAGACACTCAGGTCGATATCACCCTCGGCATCATCGAAGTTGACGGTGATCCAATCACCTGGACAGTTGGCGATCCGCTGTTCGGTACGTTAAGCGGCGCTGCGCCCGATCTGAAATACACCCCGCATGAAAACTACTATGGTCCCGACAGCTTTACCTTCAGCGTCCACGACGGCGTGAGCGAATCGAACACAGCCACCGTCAGCATAACCGTAAATTCAGTTAACGATATTCCAGTAGGGGCAGATGACGCGTACGCGGTCAACGAAGATACTGTGCTGGTCACACTGCCTGCTGAAGGGGTGCTGGTCAACGACCACGACGTGGATCTGCCGCCGCAGCCACTGGCCGCGGTCCTGGAGGATAACGTTCAGCATGGGACATTGTCGCTCTACTCAGACGGCACCTTCCGCTATACGCCCGATGCGGATTTCAACGGGACGGATAGCTTTACATACCTGGTATATGACGGCGAGGATTACTCCCTGCCTGTCACAGTGACGATAACGGTCAATCCGGTCGAGGATCAGATCAGGGCGGAAAATGATTTCTATACGACGCAAGAAGACGCAACCCTGATCGTGCCAGCCCCGGGCGTGCTTGCGAATGACTACGATCCGGACGGGGGAGATATTAACGCGATGCTGGTCGGCGGTCCAATGACCGGCACCCTCGTTTTCCATACGGACGGGTCGTTTACCTACGCTCCGCCTGCCAACTATTTCGGCAGCGCCAGCTTCACCTACCTGGCAACGGACGGCTACAGAAACTCCGCCACGAAAACGGTATACATCACCATCGAATCGGTTGAGGATGTTCCGGTTTTGAGTCCAATCGGCAATAAAACAGTGGATGAAGAAACCCTGCTGACTTTCGACGCAGAAGCAACAGACGACGACTCGTATAGCGTGCTAAGCTTCAGCCTGGCAGGGGATGTGCCCGACGGAGCAGAGATCGATGCGGTCACCGGCGTTTTCAACTGGACTCCGACCGAAGAGCAGGGACCCGGAAGCTACACCTTTTTGGTCGCTGTCTGTGACAATACGCCTGAACCGTTGTGCGACAGCGAGGAGATCACCGTTACCGTCAATGAGGTCAACAAACCGCCGGTCGCGAACGATCAAAGCGTGACCACCCCTGAAGATATCCCCGTTGCGATCACGCTCGCGGCAACCGACCCGGACGGCAATCCCCTGACCTACATGATCGCCAATCCAGCGCACGGCAAATTAAGCGGCACTCCTCCTAACCTGACCTATACACCCAATGCTGATTGGTTCGGCGAAGACAGCTTCACTTACTATGTCTGGGATGGACAGGAGGTTTCGAACACGGCCACAGTGACCATCACCGTCACCAACGTGCCGGATGCGCCGGTGCTGGTTCCAATCGGCCCGCAAACTGCCACAGAAGGGATTTTGCTCACCTTCACCGCCAGCGCCACTGACGCTGACCCGGACACCACCTTTACCTTCAGCCTTGAGGATGGCCTCGCGGGCGAGGTCCCGGCTGGAGCTGAGATCGTTGCTTCGACCGGCGAGTTCACCTGGACGCCCGGCGAAACGCAGGGCGGGAGGGACTACACCTTCGACGTGTGCGTCTCCGATGGCGCCCTCTCGGACTGCGAAACGATTATCGTCACTGTCATCGAGACGAATACCGCCCCGATCATCACCGGTCAAAAACCGCTGTCCACGCCGGAGGACACCCCGCTGCAGATCCTGATCACTGACCTGACCATCGTCGATCCAGACGACACGGAGTTTACCCTGACCGTTCTGCCGGGAACCAACTACACAGTCGTCGGGACAACGATCACGCCGGCGCTTGATTTCCACGGCGAGCTGACCGTGAATGTGAAAGTTTCCGACGGCGAGTTGGAAAGCCCGGTGTATCCGCTGAAGGTCGTTGTGACGCCAGTCAACGATGCGCCGGTCGCATACGACATGGCAGTAACCACTGACTATGAGAGGCCAGTGAGCATCACCCTGACGATGCTGGATGTCGACGGCGATGAAGTCACCTGGACGATCGTGGATGGGCCGGAACACGGAGTTCTATCCGACGCCGCGCCTATGCTCATCTATACGCCCGATCCCGGGTTCAGCGGAAGCGACAGCTTCACCTTCAAGGTGAATGACGGCACGGTTGACTCGAATGTTGCTACGGTGTCTATAACGGTGTCGTCCGAGCCTACAATCTATATCTACCTGCCGATGATCCAAAGGTAACCGGCAAGAGAGCCGGAATGAATGCGAACAGGCTGTCCGATAAGGGCAGCCTGTTGTTTCTTTGCTCTGGCGGAGAGGGCGGGATTCGAACCCGCGTTACCTTGCGGTAAACACGCTCTCCAGGCGTGCGCGTTCGGCCAGACTACGCTACCTCTCCAAAGGCGCCTCAGGGGCCGTTCATCGCCCGAAGCGCAAGGATTATACCATGATTTGCGCGGGCAATTTTCAACCGCGGCCTCATATCTTGCCAATACAATTGGCATCAAGTATAATTACGGCCACATTGGGCGGTTAGCTCAGTTGGTTAGAGCGTTGCGTTGACATCGCAGAGGTCGTAGGTTCGAGTCCTATACCGCCCACAGCCACCTCCGAGGTGGCTATTTTTTTTAGGAAACACGATAAAGACGCCTGAAATGCAGATCCTTGAAAAAATTCTGCGCCATCTGCGTCTCGGCGGTTAAAAAGCCGCGGATGATTGCAAACTGACTTCATCCGTACTATAATAATCAAACCAAACGCACTGACCAGGACGAGTAACTGCGGCGCAGCTGCCAGAGAACGGGGATCACCGGGTGCAAATCCCCGCCAGTCGAAGCCCAGCCAAAACCACCTGCGAGCGGAAGCCGGAAAGGGGATGATGTCCCCGAGTATGGCGCACGGTTGACCCCGTTACCGGTCGCCACGAGATCGCCAGCCAGGCTGGCGAAGCTGGGTGGAACCGCGAGCAGAACGCTTGCCCCAGAACGGGCAGGCGTTATTTATATATAGGAGGAAGCCATGTCAGCAAATCAAAAGCATCAAAAATATGAGGAATCCTTGCTTTACCGCATCCGTCACTCCACTGCGCACGTAATGGCTGATGCTGTGCTGAAAAAATTCCCCACGGCAAAAATAGCCATCGGTCCCGCCATCGAGGACGGCTTTTACTACGATTTTGATCTGCCGCGCGCGCTGACTCCTGAGGATTTGGAAGAAATCGAGGCGCGCATGCGTGAGATTATCCGCGGAGATTATCCGTTTCGGAAGAAGATCATCTCCGCGGGGGAAGCCCGCGACATCTTCAAAGATCAACCCTTCAAACTGGAGCTGATCGAAGGCATCGAGCAGGGCGGGCTGGACGAGCACGGCAATCCGCTGATCGAAAAACCGGAATTATCCATCTACGCGCACCATCATTTCGCCGATCTATGCCGCGGTCCGCATATCGAGCGCACCGGGCAGATCAACCCGGACGCTTTCAAGCTGATCAATATCGCCGGCGCGTACTGGCGCGGCGACGAGAAACGCCCAATGCTGCAGCGCATCTACGGCACCGCCTGGCTGACCCGCGACGAGTTGGACGCCTACCTGTGGAGGCTGGAAGAGGCCAAAAAACGCGATCACCGCAAACTTGGCAAGGATCTCGACTTGTTCAGCATCAACGCCGATGTTGGCCCGGGTTTGATCCTCTGGCATCCAAACGGCGCGATGGTGCGCCACCTGGCTGAAGATTATTGCATCAAAGAACACACCGCGAATGGCTATGTCCTGGCATATTCGCCGCATATCGGCCGCGCCAATCTCTGGCAGACCAGCGGACACCTGACCTGGTTCCGCGATGGCATGTACTCACCGATGCAAATCGATGAAGAAGAATATTACGCCAAACCGATGAATTGCCCCTTCCACATCCAAATTTACAAGAGCAAAATCCGGTCATACCGTGAGCTGCCGATCCGCATGGCAGAGTGGGGCACGGTTTACCGCTACGAGCGTTCTGGGGTTCTGCACGGCCTGCTGCGCGTGCGCGGCTTCACCCAGGACGATGCCCACATCTTTTGCCGCCCGGATCAGATGCCTGAAGAGATCGATCGCACGCTTAATTTTTGTTTACACATCCTGCGCCATTTCGGTCTGGGCAATTTCCACGCCTACCTCTCCACGCGCAACCTGGAGAAATATGCGGGCGATGCCGCCGATTGGGAACAGCCAACCGAGGCGCTGCGAGCGGCGCTCGACCGCGCTGAAATCGATTACGATGTCGATGAGGGCGGGGCAGCCTTCTATGGGCCGAAGATCGACCTGAAGATGATCGATGCGCTCGGGCGCGAATGGCAGCTCAGTACCATCCAGTTCGATTTCAACCTCTCCGAACGCTTCGAGCTGGAGTACATCGGCGAGGACGGACTGCCGCACCGCCCCTACATGGTTCATCGCGCGCTGCTCGGCTCGATGGAGCGCTTCATGGGTGTTTTAATCGAGCATTACGCCGGCGCGTTCCCGGTCTGGCTGGCGCCAACCCAGGCGGTGATCATTCCCATCGCTGACCGGCACCTCGATTTCGCCTGCCGCGCGGCTGACCGTCTGCGCGCTGAAGGGCTGCGCGTGGAGGTGGATCAACGCAGCGAGCGCATGAATGCCAAGATTCGCGATGCGCAAAACATGAAAATCCCCTATATGCTGGTGGTGGGCGACCGCGAGGTCGAAGGCGAACAGGTGGCCCTGCGCTTGCGCAGCGGCGAGAATCCCGGTCCGGTGTCGCTCGAGGAGTTTATCGAAAGGGCAAAAGCGGATATAGCAGCCCTGCTTTGATAACCCCTGCTCTCCCTACAGAACGTTTGTTGATCTGCTTGGACCGTGTCCGACGCTTGTCATTTCGAGCGAAGCGAGAAATCTTGACTTGCGCCTAGAGATTTCTCCTCGCTGCGCTCGTCGAATTGACAATACGTCACTACAGGCCCCACTATACAGCACGCCCGTCCCTGGGCGCGGTTAATGCTGTACGAAATTCAATGGATCGACCCGACCGAACGTGTCGCTGCGCATTTCGAAGTGCAGGTGCGGCCCAGTTGACCTGCCGGTAGAGCCCATCAATCCAATCGTGTCGCCGCGATATACGCTCTGACCACAACCAGCGTAGATCGTGCTCAAGTGGGCGTAATAGGTCTGCCAGCCGTTACCGTGGTCGATGATGATTAAATTCCCGTAACCGAAATCGTTCCAGCCCGAATAGACCACCACGCCATCGTCCGAGGCATAGATTGCCACGCCGACCGAGCCGCCGATGTCGATCCCAAAGTGATTGATGCCTGGATCAAAGACGTAGCCGGAAATGTAGGTTGTCGCTGCCGGCCATGTGAAAATGCCCGGGCCGACCACGCCGTCGTAAATCAAGCCGCAAGCGCCCGCTCCGACCGTTTTTGCGACTGCCGGATTGGCTCGCGTGACTGTTGGCAGACTCCAGCTGTTGAAAGTGCCTTCTCCCCCTGGGATGAACAGCATCGTCCCAGGCTCGATGTTGGGATCGGAGTAATCGCCAATCGTTTCTTTATTCAAATTATTTCCCGGCCACTCGACGATGACATTCGGGTCTACATCATAAAACTTAGCTACTCCATTCAAGCCGTCGCCCTGGTGCCATTCATATAGCGCGCCGTCCTGCGGCAAAATGTTCAACACCTGACCGGGCGTCAACCAGTGCGGCTCTGGCAAGGTTTTTTGGTTGCCCCATAGCAAACTTTTCGGATCGAGACCATAACGTCCAGCGATACTGAACAAGGTATCTCCCTCGACCACGGTATATTCGACGATTTTGAAACGCGGACGGGTCGGCAGTTGGGTATGCAACATCGCCAGACGGGTGATGCCGGTCACCATGACGACCGGATCGGGAATGGTATATTGCGGCGGCGCGACCGTCGGTGTTGCGGTAGGCAGGTCAGCGGCGATCGCTGCGGTTTGCGGGTTGACTACCTTGCCCTTGAGGTAAAAGGTGCCCATCACCCACACCACCATTAAGATCAAAACGAGGGAAATCAGGATGGAACCAATTCGTAACGCCTGCTCACCCAGCCCAATGGTGATGATATTTTCCCATATCTCAGCCAGACTCTGATGGTTTTTGCCAGTAGAGTCGTTTTGAATGCTGCTTGATTTTTCGTTATCGGCAGGAACCTGATTGTCCACTGTCGAAAATTCCTTTTAAATGAAGATTTTACTTTTGCCACTATATCACAATCAAATTTTCAGGTCAAGCAGCGCTTCTCCTACGCCTGCCCTGCGTTTGGTGGCGAATTTTGATTAATTGTTGGTTTTCTCAGGCGGTTTCCCATTGCGAATGTGACCATACGGGATCAACATGAGAAATCCAATGCCGATGATCATCTGTCCAATCTCTACCCCGCGCGCCTGCCACGGGCCGAAATAAGGAATTCCTGGCAAAGGGTGGCTGCCAACCCCAAACACATCCGCCATGCCGGTAAAAACGCAAATAACGTAACCAGTGGCGACCAGGCGCAGCCCGAAATCAGCCGCGATGCTCGGCTGCCTGTTTTTCCATAGCGACATCAGGCTGATATACCCGCCGATGCAAATGATAGCCAAACCAATCAAGAAGACAGCGATCTGCACGAAACCAATTACCGGGCTGCGGTCAACCCCGAACAGGCTAGGCCGCGCCCCGACTAAAAACACCAATAAACCGATCAATGTCAGAATCAAACCAGCACGAATTCGGCGTATGGAGAAGCCTGGCGCGCCTGCGTTTGATACCTTTTTTGTTTCTTCGGAAATGAACGCTGATTCACTCATGCCGGCAGTCCCTGCTCCAATATTCGCAGCCAGTTGCCGTGGAAAATTGCGTCGATATCCTCATTGGTATACCCGCGTTCTGCAAGAAGCGGTCCAATTTTTTGTAAATCAGCGATCGTATCAACCTCCAGAGGCACCGCCGGCCAGCCAAATCCGCCGTCATAATCGCTGCCAATGGCCACTTGCCGGGCATTGCCGGCAATCTGGCAAATATGATCAATATGATCGATCAACATCGACAGAGTAACCAGCTCGCGCGGATCGGAATTTTGCCAGCCTGGACGTAAAAAGCGGTTGAAAGGCACAACTCCGATCACTCCATTCCGCTCGAATAACCTGCGCAGAGACCGGTCCGTCAAATGACGCTGGCTTGGATCCTCATTCATCAACGCGCGGGCATTTGCATGGCTGGCAATGATCGTACCGGGATATACGTCCAACGCTTGTGGAATGGATTCATCGCTCATATGAGCAATATCCAGAGTATACCCCAAATCAGCCATGTGTTCCAACAGCTGAAAGCCCTCTTTGGTGAACCTGCCGTGCGCCAGCGTACCTCCACAATATCGCGAGCCTGCCCACACGGGCGCGATGATCCGCAAGCCAAGCTGCCACCACTCTTCCAATTCGCGCTGACCTGAAACTCCCTCCGCGCCCTCCATCATCAACACCAGTCCAATCGGATGGGTTCGCTCAGGGTATTCTGCCGGCGCCGATTGCCAGGCTTGCATCACCCGTTTGAGATCACCTTTACTGCGAACCAGCTGGAACTTGTCGGGGCTGTCACCGCAGATTTTTTGGTAGAGATCGTACTGCGCTCGAGTTAAATGATAGGCTTCCGCCGGTGTGTTATAAACCTGAGTCTCAAAGGTGGTTTTATCAAATTGCTTTGGGATCACAAACAGGCTGGCAAATAAAAGTCCTACCTGTCCCCGCTGGTATTCAGTCCAGCCGAGCAGGGCGTCGCCGTTGTTCTGCCGGTGAGGGGTACCGACTTCGTCGAGGCGGATTTCGTAGGCCGATCGACGATAGTCACGCTCAAAAGTTAGCATACTATAGGCAAGATCTGCATGACCGTCAATCAACAAGGGCATAAGCTCTCATCCAGTTAACAAAGCGCACCCTGAAGGTGCGCTGGTACTTGCTTCGTTATTCGATGGAATCATTCGTCCTGGGCTGTTTTTTCGTCTTCTTCCACATCCCCAGATTCTTCTTCAAGAACCTCTTCAAGGGCCATCCAGTCCATGTCAGCATAGGCCATTGAATCCACGCGGCGCATGCTGAGCCCGATGCGGTGGTTTTCTGGATCCACTTTAATGACCCGCAACGTTACCGTGTCGCCTTCTTTCAACACTTCCTTCGGATGCTCGATGCGCTTTTCGCTAATTTCGGAGATGTGAATCAAACCCTCGATGTCGTCCTCGATGCGGGCGAAAGCTCCGAATTTTGTCAGGCGGGTGATGGTGCCTTCGACTAACTGCCCGACCTGATAGTGCTCGACCTTCTTCACCCAGGGATCATCTTGAAGCTGACGGATGGAAAGCCCGATTCGTTTTTTCTCGCGGTCGATGGAGATCACTTTGACTTTGACCTCCTGCCCAACTTTGAGCACTTCACCAGGATGCTGAATGCGGTCCCACGAGATTTCTGACAGGTGTACAAGCCCGTCAGCGCCGCTGATGTTCACAAAAGCGCCAAAATCCGCCAAGCTGGTTACCCGTCCGGTCCGTTCCTCGCCTTCGGAAAGATCTTCGATGACCCGTTCCTTGATGGTCTCGCGGGTTTCTGTGCTGGCAGCGCGCTCAGAGAGAATCAACCTGCGGCGCTCGCGGTCAACTTCGATCACGCACACATCGATTTCTTCACCGATCATCTTACCCCAGCGTTGTTCAGGGGTATCGCCGGCTGCAGAGGATCGGCGGACCAGGCTAACCTGCGATGCAGGAACAAAACCGCGCAATCCGCCAACCGGTACGATCAATCCACCTTTGTTATAACCAACGATTTTACTATGACAGGTTTCCTTGGAAGCCAGCAGTTCATCGGCTGATTTCCAGCTCATTTCTTCCTGGGCGCGGGTGTATGATAAAACCAGATTACCACTCGCATCCTCAGGATTGACGACATAAACCGGTATCTCCTGCCCAACTTCCATCGTTTGCAGTTCGTCAGGAGGTATTGATTCATACTCTCTTCCGGTAATAATGCCTTCGGACTTCGTACCTACGCTGACAAGGATCTGACCGGGTGTAATACTGGCAATAATGCCTTGTCGGATTTCACCCTGTGTAGGAAATTCGATCCCTTGACTTTCTTCAAGTAAGGATTCCATGTTATAGTTTTCAACCTGATTTGCCTCGGGCGCAGGCTCCTGCTCGAGTTGGGCATCGTTCTGGTCCATACAGTCTAATACTCCAAAGAAAAGAATACCACCCATTATAAAGGTGAGATATTGACTTGACAATCCTTTTTGAAAAGGGCGTCAAACTGTATCATTATACACCATACTACCTGGTTTCGATCACTTTACTTGCGTAAATTTGTATAGTAGCAAGAATAAAATCCCCTGATTAAAATAAGGATAATTCTTACCGAATAAAAATTTTCTTTTTTAGAAATTCTTGTTTTTCTGGACAGCAACCGTTACGGATGTGACGTATACAATCAATCCCCTGGCAGATTGGGATAAGGGCGGGCAGATCGATCCGGTTTTAGATCAACCATCTGACCGAAACCCAACCTGCTGAGGAAGATTACTGAGCGTTACCCTATATGGTTTAATGCCGCCGGCGTTTCTTTTTCCGGCTGCTTCGGGATTCTGGCCCACTTTGAGCAGTGGTTGCGCTGACAGGCTCTGTCTCTGCATGCTCCTGTCCGGCGCTGACGGCCGCACTGCGTCTAGGCTGATAAGTAAACATGCGTGCGACGACACCAGAACGGATTTCGCCAAGTAACTCCTTGAACATTTCACTCGCTCGGCCCTTATACTGCACCAGTGGATCGCGTTGGGCGTAAGCCTCAAGCCCAATCGATACGCGCAGCGCATCCACACGGGTCAGGTAATCCACCCACAACTGTGAGATAACACCAAGCAGCACATCTCGGTAAATTTCGTTTTGCAAACGCGCGCCGAACAAGGTAACGATCTTACCCGCATCCTCTGCGGACAACTCGCGCAGCGGTGTGCTGGCAATAGAACGGAAATGCTCCTCCCCAAACGTTTCTATAAGTTGTTCCTTGACGCGGTCTGTTAGCTGCACAAGCGTTGATTCGGTTTGAACCAGGCGTCCCAGCTCATAATGTCCCCACAAGATTTGCAGAGCTCGTTTCGCGCCCTCCAGGTGTTTGATGATATCTTCGGCCAATTCGTTTGGTTCGTGCTCTTCGATTAGTTTTCCCGCGTAGAACACATAAGTCAGGCGTATGACGCGCTGGCGTCCGCGCCGGTGTGTTTTTTGATCGAAGGTCAGGCGCGTTCCCTGCATCATCAGCATCAAAAGACCCAATACCGCCCGCAAGTTTTGATCAAGATTGATCAGGTTTCCATCGGCTTTTTCGAGGGCAGTTTTTAAATCGGCGGCAATCTGTCCGTTTTCACCGGCTAACCGCTCGATGCGCGCCTGGCTGACTGATTCGACGGCTCCAAATAGCTGATCGATCGAAGATTCCCAATCCTTATTCTGGAATTGAGATGGTCGTATATCCAGGTCTTCGATGCGGCGCTGCATTGCGCCGATTAGGCGTGTCAGGGCAATATCTTGCAAGACATCCGCCACCTGCCCGCGTAGAGCGTCTGCTGCTCCATCATCGCCTTCAGCCAGGAGCCGCATTTCATCAGGCTGCAAACGCAGCGGCATCCTTACCGATCCAGACAATTCATCCAGCAATTCCTGAGCGCGAATTTGCCCGCCAGCCTCCTCGATCCGATCTGGCAGCGTCTGGAAGAAAGTGTCCAAGATCTCCAGGCGCTCCTCGCGTTGCTGGTTCAACGTTTCCTCGGTCTTTTCGAATAGTATCTCAGCCGCCTTGAGGATATGCTCCCTTTCCGCTTCCAACGCCTTTCGCGCCAGTCTCAGCAGCGCCTGTCGCAACTGTTCCACGTTGACAGGAGCTTCTCCTAAATCTCGTTTGATATCCTCGAAGAGCAGCTTGATCGAATAGGACGGGTACACCAGAATTTCAGTATCAATCGGGGGTTGGATTTCATCCAGGTATGCCAGGAGCTTCCATGGCCCCTCTTGATCACCGAATGCGTTGGGAATGCGCTCGCGCAGCTCGTGGCGCAGCATATCCAGCACATCTTCGCTCAGATCCTCTTTCGTGAAAACCCGATCGCGCTGCTCGTATATGCGTTTTCGCTGCATATTGAGCACATCGTCATATTCAAGCAGGTGCTTGCGGACATCAAAATTAGCGCCCTCGACGCGTGTTTGTGATTGCTCGACAAGTTTGGCGACGATATTGTTCTCGATCGGCAGGCTTTCATCGATGTTCAGGCGCGAAAGCATGGTTTCCACCTGCTGCCCGCCGAACATGCGCATCAAATCATCTTCCAGCGAGAGGTAAAAACGCGACGATCCGGGGTCTCCCTGACGAGAGGAACGCCCACGCAATTGGTTATCGATGCGGCGCGCCTCATGCCGTTCCGAGCCGATGACATGCAGCCCGCCAAGCTCACGTACTTTCTCCATTTCTTCCATATATTGAAGGAAATTCTGCGCCGATTCCGCATAGATGCCGTACTGTTCCTCGGATAATTTTAATAAGGCCTCCCTCCGTGCCTCATTGTTCATTTCGTATGGATCATAACCCGCTCGCCGCAGCACTCGGATCACGTCTCTCAGAAAATTCTCATCCAGTTCGCCGCCAAGCTTGATGTCAACGCCGCGCCCGGCCATGTTGGTAGCAATGGTGACAGCGCCAAATGCGCCGGCTCGCGCAATGATTTGAGATTCTTCGTCGTGCTTGCGCGCGTTCAATACCTGGTGAGGCACCCCACCCTGCAACGCCTTGACCAGACGCGGTAAATCATCTGCATTGATTTCCAACAGCGATTGCATCACCGCCAGGTTGGCAGGTTCTTCAGGGTTGATCGATGCCATGCCAACTGTTCGCGAGAATTGACGTAAATCGCCACTGTTCAATTCATGCAGTGGTTTGTATAACCATTGCAGCTCCGGAATGGCAATTTCGCTCTCCTCGCGCTTGTTTTTCAACAGCCAGGCGTTGCGAATCAGCATCGTTTGCGTCAGTCGACGCAATAACTCAGGCTGCAGCCGCTGCGAGAGGCGTTCTGAGTGTTCAACGGAGGTTGTGCCTACCAGCTGCGGGCGCCCAAAGATGTGATGACGCAGGATCTCTTGGGTAATCGCGCGAATTTTTGCTTCCTCCGAACGGTAGATGCGGTCGGGAAAATCCTTGCGCCTCCAGAATACCGCCTCGCTCGGTGAATTCTTGCGCGCGTAATAGTAAACCTTGTATCCCTGATCGTCCTTATCCGCCACCTCGACCAGATCTGGCTCAGGTTTAATGGTGGCGTATTCCAGATTAGTAGGGATGGGCAGGACATCCAGCTTATAGATCTTGGCGAACTCCTCCGCCTCGGTCAATGCCGTACCGGTCATGCCGGCCAATTTTTCATACATGCGGAAGTAATTCTGGATAGTGATGGTGGCATAGGTGACATTCTCTGGTTCGACGCGCACACTTTCCTTGGCTTCGACGGCCTGGTGCAAACCTTCTGACCAGCGCCGCCCGGGCATCAACCGCCCGGTGAACTCGTCGACAATGACGACCTTGCCGCTCTGCACGATGTAATCCTTGTTGCGCCGGAAGAGGAACTGTGCTTTGAGCCCTTGCTCGAGGTAGCCAAGCACCCGCGCCTGCTCTGGAGTGATATCCTCTGGACGATCAGGATCGCCGAGAGTCATATCCAGCAATTCCTCCACGTGCGCAGTCCCAACCTCGGTCAGTGTTACCTGACGGTCGCGCTCATGAATTTCGTAATCTTCTTCCTTAAGCGCGCGTACAACCTGCGCCATGCGCAGATACCACTCGGTCTCATCCGCCGCCGGACCAGAAATAATCAATGGGGTGCGGGCTTCATCGATGAGGATGTTATCCACCTCGTCAACGATGGCGTAGAAATGTCCGCGCTGCACGCGGTCACTCAACCGGTTGGTCAGGTTATCGCGCAGATAATCAAAACCGAACTCGCTATTGGTGCCGTAGGTGATGTCAGCTTTGTAAGCTTCTGCCCGATCCACCAAGCGCAATTGGTTTTGATCTTCGAATGGCGAGCTTTTTTCCAGGTCAACTAGAAAGGCTTTCGTGCCATTTTCGGTGCGGGCAGCCATTTGCAGCACCCCCACTCGTAAACCCAGCATCTGGTAGATAGGCGCCATCCAACGCGCGTCACGCCGCGCCAGGTAATCGTTGACCGTAACCAGATGAACGCCCTTGCCCGCCAACGCGTTCAGGTACAGCGGCAGAGTCGCTACCAGCGTCTTGCCCTCGCCGGTGCGCATTTCAGCAATCTTGCCCTGATGCAGCACCATCCCGCCGATCATTTGCACGGTGAAATGACGCAGTCCGATGGTACGTTTACTGGCTTCACGCACTGCCGCGAAAGCCTCGTTCAGAATTTCGTCCAGCGTTTCACCGTCAGCCAGTCGGGCTTTAAACTCATCGGTTTTAGCGCGCAATTCCTGGTCAGATAACTGCTCAAATGCGGGTTCTAGCTGGTCGATTTCCTGCGCCAGTTCAGCCAAACGCATAACTTCTTTTTTATTGGGGTCGCCACCGAATATGCGGACAATATTTTGTAACATAATC
>JAXDCA010000073.1:0-47496 GCA_034678305.1 Bellilinea sp. | reverse complement strand
TACGACGGGTCAGCACAGGTTGGCTTTGCCCGCGTAGTCACTGACCAGGCAACCTTTGGCTGGTTGTGCGACGTGTTCATCCTGGAATCTCACCGCGGGCGCGGCCTGGCAAAATGGCTGGTGGATGCTATCTGCCAGCATCCCACGATCCGCAGCCTGCGACGTCTGCTGCTGGCAACCCGCGACGCTCACGAGTTTTACAACGCATACGCCGGCTTTCGCAGGTTGGAACACCCTGAAAAACTGATGGAGCGGCCTAATCCGACCATGGCAGTCCCGCCTTTGGAATAAAACATCGTCCTTATCGCCAAAGGAAACAGTCTTGAGATCACCAAAAAGAGCGCTAAAACACTCCAGGCGTTTCTACCCCTCCACATTATCCGGCGTTGATACGCACGTCCGGGAAACGAGTGGTGGCAAAAGAAAACTGCATTTGGATAAAACGCCAGGCGCCATCGTCGTTGATCAGCACCGCGCTGAAACGCAGCGGCCAGACGAAGGTCTCGCCACGCTGTAATTCGCACAGCGTATTGCTGCTGCCTCGCAAAATCTCGAGCAGCCGCTCCTCTGGACTGCCAAGATCTTCGTCTTTAGCTAAGGCTTGCAGGTAATCCAGGTAATCCTGAATGCCCTCTTCGCGCTCGATGAACATGGTCACTGTAGCCGGCGCAGCGCACCAGGCAACCTCGCCGCGTATATGGATGTGCGCGCGCTCCATTTCCAGCCGAAAATCCCCCCAGCCTTCCCAATCATTCTTGACCAGCTCGCGCACCGCAGCAGGTCCACAACACCATTCATCGTCGCCAGGATAGATCCCGCCGGTGCCAATCACCTCAAGCTCAGTATTGCTTGAAAACAATTGCATAAACTCATCTAATGCGGCTGCGTCGCGCTGCAGGTAGCCCTCTTGAAAGCGCAGCAAGACTGCCTTGATTTCTTCGATAGGGGCACTCCCAGCCTGGTTCATTCTCCCTCCACATCAAATCGTCGAATGATTTGCCTCCATTGTACATGATCCGAGAAGCAATGAAACACCCTTATCGATGAAGTGAAACCTGGAGACAATTATTACGTAGATATATAAAGAAAGAGCCTAGGGTTGCTAAGGGCTCTATTAAAAAAGGAGCAGTACCATGTTTAAATTATTGTTCGATATTATTGTGGGAATTTTCGGCCTGGTGTTTGGCCTGGTTGCGGCAGTATTTGGCCTTGTCTTCGGCCTCATCGGTTTGATTTTAGCTGTTGTACTGGGAATCGTCTTGCTGCCAATTATTCTGCCGATTATCGTGTTGGTCGCGATTGTAAGCTAAAAACCTGAGGATAGCGCAAGAATAACTGTGCGCTCGATGTTTGCCCCGGTGGAGATTCATTTCCATCGGGGTTTTTTATCCTCCAAAAGGCACAGATCCATTGGTTTCCTTTCGATCAGGATGAATACAAAGCGGCTGATGGTCGTACCGCGCAGGTTACACCTGCGCGTCACTCAGGCCTGCCCTGATTTTAGCCAAAACCTAGTTGCTGACAGGAACAACCCAACTCCCCACAGTGCTTTTTTATTGCAGGTCTGGTCCTCACAGCTGCCCCATTCCTTGCCGTGCTAATCACAAATCATGCATTTACTGGTTTATAATTTACCAGGATCGAATGATACCTCATGGGAGATAAGATATGGTTTTAGAAATCGAAGAAGAACCGCAAGAGACGAAAGAAATAAATGAGGGTAAACCTCGTTTCAATATGCAGGAAAAATTTTTAGAAACACGCACCATCCTGATCTTCGGCGAGATCAACCAAAAAATGGCTGAAACCGTCACGCAGCAGCTGCTGCTGCTTTCATCGATTTCAGACGAAGATATCAAAATCCTGATCAATTCGCAGGGTGGGCATGTCGAATCTGGTGACACAATCTTCGATATGATCCGCTTCGTCAAACCGAAGATCAAGATCATCGGCACCGGCTGGGTAGCCAGCTCGGGCGCGCTGATCTACGCAGCGCCGCCTGTCGAGCAGCGCTATTCGCTGCCCAACACGCGTTTTCTGCTGCACCAGCCTGCCGCCGGCATTCGCGGCAGCGCCCAGGATCTGGCGATCGAGGCTCAGGAAATCATCCGCATGCGCCGCCGCTTGAATGAGATATTCTCCAAACAGACGGGGCAACCATTGGATAAGATCGAGCGCGACTCCGATCGAAATTTCTGGATGAGCGCAGACGAAGCGCAAAAATATGGTCTGGTCGGTCACATAATCACAAATCTAAAAGAAATCGAATGATCGAATCTAGGCTGCGTTCTTAGAGCCGTTATTTTTTACTCATGCATGATGGATGGTTATTAAAACCTTTTTGTCAAATGCTTCTGATCCACCTGTAAAGGGATTTATATCCTTTGTCGCCTGACCTGTTACCCGGAAGTAAGTATAATCGGGTGAAAGGATGCGTCTCCAAGCGTGACCTTATTCTCTCTTCTCATCGGCATTGGCGGTTCACTCGGCTTGCTGCAAGTAGCGCGGCGCGTACCAAAAGAAGAAATGCTGAGCTGGACAGCTGCCGGATTGAGTGTGCTGGCAGCCGGATTGGCCGGCGCGCGATTGAATTTCGCCCTGCTCAATCCAGTGTTTTTCAATACTGCCCCTTTAGATGTGTTGCGTTTCTGGTTAGGTGGGTTGAGCTGGCCAGGCGCATTGTTGTTTGCTCTGCTCGCCCTGGTGATCGCTTCATTGATTCTTCGTCAGCCCTTTGCCCTTGCCGCCGACAGATTATGCCCCATTTTCCTGGCGATAGCGATCATGGCCTGGCTGGGCTGCAGTCAGGCTGGCTGCGCCTATGGAAAAGAAACCCTGCAGGAACTCCCCTGGGCGCTGCCCCTGCTGGACGCCCAGGGCGCACTGGTTTACCGTTGGCCGCTGCAGCTAACCGCTGCTGCCAGCCTGCTGTTGATCATCTGGCGTATCGAACGCCGCAGCGCTGCCTTGCTTAAAATAACCGGCATGCAGGCATATATATTCGGATTGGCGCTGGCGTTGCACACACTGTTCTTCTCCTGGCTGCGCGTTGATCATCCGCTGATTTACCGCGGTGTCCGCCTGGACCTGGCTGCAGCAGGTGGGCTGGCAGTCCTTTGTTTATTGGGTCTGACATGGCTGGGTTTTCGACATCTGCGGGTATCGCTCAGCAACAAAGCAACCGGGACCAGCCGCGAGTCCTGGTTGTCGCCGCACGACTAGCAGATCGCGGATAACTCTTGTAACCAAAGGTGATCATGAAATTAACCGTCGCTCTCGCCCAAATCAACACCATACTCGGTAAGCCAGAGATGAATCTCGAACGACATCTGTCTCTGATCGACCAGGCTAACGCCAGCGGCGCTGAACTGGTCATGTTCCCCGAGTTGTCACTGACCGGGTACTTCTTGCAGGACCTCGCGCCAATCGTTGCTCACCGCCCGCTTGCGGACGACGAACTCTTCAAGCCGCTGCTGGCTGCCAGCAAAAAGCTCGACCTGATGGTCGGCTTTGTCGAGGAAGACAGCCGCAACCGCTTCTTCATCTCTGCGGCATACCTTTCCCGCGGAGAGATCCTGCATATCCATCGCAAGGTATATATGCCAACCTACGGCCTTTTTGATGAGGGGCGTTTTTTCGCCTGCGGCGATGAGATCCGCGCTTTTGACACCCGCTTCGGCCGGGTGGGCATGCTGATCTGTGAGGATTTCTGGCATGCCTCGCCTGCTTACCTGCTCTGGCTGGATGGCGCTGATTTGTTCCTGCACCATTCCGCGTCGCCAGGGCGTGGTTTGAGCAGCGCCGAACAGCTGGCATCCTCGGTTTGGGTCGATCACATCAATCAGGCGTATGCCAGCCTGTTCACTTCCTTCATCCTGCACACAAACCGGGTTGGATTTGAGGATGGATTTAACTTCTGGGGAGGCTCGGCCGTCTTCGATCCAAATGGCGTAGTGCTCAAGCACGGCCCCTATCATGAGGAATCCCTGATAACGGTTGAATTAGATCTGGATCAGTTGCACCGCACGCGCGCCCGGCTGCCGCTCTTGCGTGATGAGCGCACTGCGCTGGTTTTACGCGAGTTAAACCGCATCCTCAACTGCCAGACCAGCGGCATCAATTGAAATTATGCCCATCAAGATTATGACCTCACAAGCAGGAGCTGACCATGCAAAATGTAGATCTCACCATTAACTCTGAACTGGCGCGGAAAATCTTAACCAGCTTTATTAGCGCCGAAATCAGGCGGACGGGCATCAAACATGCCGTCGTGGCTCTCTCCGGCGGACTCGATTCTGCGCTATCCTGCTACCTGGCAGCCGAGGCTCTTGGGCCCGAGAATGTGTTAGCGGTGGTCATGCCCTATCGCAGCTCTTCGCCGGATTCGATCAAAGACGCGCAAAAAGTGATCGACGCGACTGGCATTCAGTCGCTCACGTTCGAAATTACCCCCATGGTCGAGCCGCTATTCGAGCGCTTCCCTGACATGAACAGGGTGCGCAAAGGCAACGTCATGGCGCGCGCGCGGATGATCGTATTGTTCGACCAGTCAGCGTCGTTCAACGGGTTGGTGGTCGGCACCAGCAACAAAACCGAAATCCTGCTGGGCTATACCACCCTATATGGCGACTCGGCCTGCGCGTTGAATCCGCTCGGCGACCTGTATAAGACCCAGTTGCGGCAGTTCGCGCGCGACCTTGGCTTGCCTGAATCGATTATCACCAAGGCGCCCTCGGCGGACCTGTGGCAGGGGCAAACAGATGAAGGCGAATTAGGCTTCACCTACGCAGAGGTTGACAAGCTGCTCTACCTGTTGGTGGACGAGCGCTACAAGCCCGAAGAGTGCGTTCAGGCCGGGTTTGACGAGAGCTTCGTGCGCAAAGTGGTCGAACGCGTGCGGCGCAACCAGTTCAAGCGCGTCTTGCCGCCAATTGCCAAGCTCTCCAACCGCACAGTCGGGTATGATTTCTTGTACCTGCGCGATTGGGGGACGTGAACAGGGTTTGCTTTACAATCCAGCAAAGGGGGATCAAGAGAATAACCGGATTCCCTGAGTCTGGGGCTTTAACTTGACAAGCAAGATCCACTGCCTGGCTGCCGCGATCTCCTATCTATGACCAGTCACACGACCGAATAGGTCGAAAATATGCTATTAAACCATTGTGAACAGCTGATTCATCCATTAAAATCAATCGTTTCATATCCCCTTCATGCGAATTCATCGGAATCGTGGAAATTTATTCAGGAACAGTAAAGTATGGCAATTGACCGCCTGATGTACTGGTTCTCCAAACCGGTTGTATCGACCTATTCTGATACCATGCTGAAACTTGACGTACGCATGGATCAACCGCTGTCAAAAGGCGCAAAAATCATCGCCGCCAACCACCCTTCGACAACCGATCCGTTCTACGTCGCCCGCATGGTGCGGCACCAATCCTTCATTTTAATTAATGAGGTGCTCTTTAAAGTCCCTCTGCTTGGCGAGTATCTGCGTCGTTCCGGGCATATCCCTGTGGCGATTGGCCACGGTCCCGCCGCTCTAGAAGCGGCGCTCAAACGCCTGCAGCAAGGTCAGACGGTAATGATCTTTCCCGAGGGCGACCTCAGCCCGGAGCAGGGCGGATTTCTTCCGCCGCGAACTGGCGTCGCTCGTCTGGCGCTGCTGAGCGGCGCGCCGGTCATCCCGGTTGGCATTCATTTACAGCGCGAACGCATCCACTCGATTCGCTCGACCGTCGATGGACAGGCTCACATTGGCCGCTGGTACATCCGCGGACCCTATAATATGACGATCGGGCAACCGCTCAGCTTCAGGGGTGACGTGGAAGACCGCCAGCTGGTTCGCGCGGCAGCGCTAACGGTGATGCACCACATTATCGAGATGGCCCGTCAGAGCGAAATCCGCATGAACCAGCGCCCCACCCCGCTGGCGACCCTGCCGGAACTCCGCTAAGCAATTCAAGTTATTTCCTGCAAAAAGGACCGTCGCGCAAGGATGCCAACTGTGCCATCGCGAGCCGCCGGTGGTTTTCCGGCGGCGTGGCGATCTCCCAGCTTATCTGGAGATTGCTTCGCTGCCGCTTTGCGGCGCATGCAATGAAAATTTGCTGAACAACTCCACACCACAAACCATCACCTTGACGTATCCTGCGCAAGGGTTTATATTTAACGTCCGCCCGCCCTCGTAGCTCAAATGGACAGAGCGTTTGCTTGCGGAGCAAAAGGCTGCAGATTCGAGTTCTGCCGGGGGCACCTGCCATTCAAAATAATCCCGCCGAAGTAGGGACAACTCGTGAATTACCCCTTCGGTTTGTAATTATTGGTTTTCGGGCGGAATTTGACAAACCTAACCCCCAACTCCTCGGAATATGAGAGATTCACACCAAACCAGCCGGGAGACCACCACGCCGTTTTACGGCGGCTCGCGGTGATAACCAAAGCCCCTTCTCTCTCCGAAGCGGAGAGAGAAGGGGTTGTGGATGATAGAGGTTCGATTACCCCAGCTTATTGCCGCAATTGGGGCAGAATTTAGCGCCCATTGTTTCCGCGCCGCATTTCGGGCAGTTAGCCACCAACGGCTTGGATTCCATCTTCTCGCCGCAGTTCGGGCAGAATTTTGCGCCGTGCGTTTCAGTGCCGCACTTCGGGCAGGCTGCCACGCTCGGCTGAACCATCGCCGTGCCGCACTCCGGGCAGAATTTAGTGCCCGCGGGTGCAATGGATTGGCAATTTGGGCAATAGGCATTGGTTGCTTCCTGGGCTTTCTTGGCTGCCTCAGTCGCTTTTTGAATCGCGCCTCCCAGCCCAAAGGCATCCGCGAATCCCTTGATGGCTGCGCCGGCTTGCGCCCCGCGCGCTTCCGCGATATCAGCCTGGCGCGGGCTGTCGTCCTGGCAAAAACCGGACTGGGTATCGAAATCACTCAAGCAGACGATTCGATCGCAGGTCGGGCACTGGCGAAAGTGTACCTGCACCTGCTGCCAGGCTTTTTGCAATTGCCCCTGATCCATCTTCATCGAGTAGCGCGGATCTTCGCCGACGACATTATCCGCCACCGAACCGCCCACCAGGGGGACCTTGCGCAGCAGCCCGCCGAGCGCCTGCCGCCCGAGATCCTGGCTGACCGCTTTAGCTATATCCGGCGTGCTGCGGAATTCGCGCCCGCAGATATCACAGTAAAAAATAGCATATGGACCAGCGCCGTCGTTACGAACGTCATAATTGGGCATGCGGCTGAATTCGCCCATGGTACCTCCTTCTGGTTGTATGTGAATTGGGTTGTGCTGACAGTGTAGACTGATCGTCGATCCCTGTCAAGCCATGCTGCTGAAGCTCCATAACGCCGCTGGATGTATAATTTCTGAAATGGACAGGATCGAAGCGATGCGGGAATATGGAAACCTGGAGGGTCTGTTGCAATTATTGCGCCAAAAGGACGACCCCACCGCGCGCATCCGTGCCGCCCGCGCTCTCGGGCAGCTTGGCGAGTTAGAGGCTGCAAGCGCATTGACCGGCGCTTCTTTGAACGACCCTGATCCCGAAGTACGCCAGGCAGCGCGGTTGGCTCTGCACGACCTGCTCGGCGATCAGGCCGAGCTGGTCCTCAGCCTGGAGGAAGTCAGCGGCGAGCGGGATGAAAACTGGCTCAATTCATCAGGCGTTGGCGGAGCTGCTGGTATACAGGAAGAAGAACCGGGTGGTTTCACCGATTACGAGACTCTGCGCGGGCTGATCATGATTGCCAGGGGAGACCCCAACCGCGAATTGCGCCTACGGGCTGCGCAATCGCTTGGACACAAGAGCGACATGACCGCCATCCGCGCGCTGGCAGAATTGGCCTTGTGGGATGAAGACGAAGGTATTCGCGCAACGGCTGAGAACACCCTGTCAGCCCGTTTCGGCGAGAAATTACCGGATGTGCTGGAGGGCTACCGCAGGGAAATGATGGGGGAGGAGGACGAATTCGGGGAATACGAGCCATACAGCCCTTACGCATCTCAACCTGACACGAGCAGCTCATGGGATGCTGCGCCTGCTCGAAAAGAAGAAGCGGCATCGGGCATAGGCTGCCTGCTGCTGGTATTCCTATTCTTCGCAGCTCTCTATTTAATTTTGCGATAACCCTTTTTAAGTATAGTAAAATCCTCTGCATGAAACCTACGCGTAAACAAATCCTGCTCACCAACGACGATGGCATCGAATCACCCGGGCTTTGGGCTGCCGCTGAGGCTCTTTCTACGCTTGGCTATGTCACCGTGGCAGCGCCGCGCAATCAGTCTTCCGGCGCCGGGCGCAGCCACCCCCTCCATTCCGATGGGCGCATCACCCCGCGCCAGCTGCAAATTGGCAACCAAATATGGACCGCATACGCCATCGGCGGGACCCCTGCCCAAACAGTCATGTACGCGCTGCTAGACCTGATGCCGCATTTGCCTGATCTGGTGGTTTCGGGCATCAACTACGGAGAAAATGTTGGCAATGGCATTACCATCTCCGGCACGGTCGGCGCTGCCCTCGAGGGGGCTTCTTTTGGCGTTCACTCGCTGGCGGTCTCATTGCAGCTCCTCGATGACGGTTACCTGACCTACTCGCCCGAAACTGATTTCGCCGCTGCGGCGCACTTCACCCGCTTCTTTGCACAATGCCTGTTGGAACATTCCCTCCCGGCGGATGTAGATGTTTTGAAGGTAGATGTCCCTGCCCATGCTACACCCGATACGCCCTGGCAGATGGTGCGGGTCGGGGAACACCGTTACTTTGTCCCGCGCTCGCGGCGTTCCGGCAATCTGGATGCGCCCGGTCCGGTGGGCTACGAAATCCAGATATCACCCGAGGATGTAAGCATGGATACCGATATATATGCCATGCGTTTCGAACATAAAGTGGCAGTGACGCCGCTCAGCCTGGACATTACCTCGCGCGTTTCGCTGCCTGACCTGGAGAGGCTGCTGCGCCAGACATAACCCGCCCAAGTTGACCCCTACAAAAAAATGACCGGATGCCAATTGAGCATCCGGTCGACGTTTCCGTTCGATAGCCCTATTCGAGAGTATCCTTCGGGTACTCTGGCAGAGATGTAAAATAGACGTTGGATTCGTCATAGCCGGTAATGGTCGCAGTGCGCTTCAACCAATCGAGCTGCTCGTCTAGAATCGCATGGCTGCCAACAAGGGATAATCCGCTAAGAAACTCACCTGTGTGAATATCTTGGAGGATCCCATTTCCCCAATCAATTATGATGATTCCATTGTTAAGAACCAAAATCCAGCGCCGATTGATTGCGAGGCCTTCAGGCATCTCGTTTTTTTACTCCAGTTACTTTAAAAACGAAAATCAATTGGATGATTTTGGTTTATGGAATGCGCCAAAGGTAGTAACCTTCAGGCTTTCCACCAGCTTATCCTGCACCTGGCACCACAGGGGACGAATCGGGCATTCCTCGCCAAACGGGCAAGCATCAGTTGAGAACGTGCATTCGTTCAGCATGATCGGGCCGTCTATAGCTTCAACTACCTCAAGGATCGATATATCCTCCGGCGGACGTGCCAGTGAAACGCCGCCGCGCGCGCCGCGAGAGGTATGAATCAACCCTGCTATCGATAATTGCGAGATAATTTTAGCTAAAAATGAAGGCGGAATGCGTTGTTCCTGAGCGATTTGGCTGGTAGCAGCCCTTTGATTGGCTTCCATCTTCGATAAATAATACATTGCCCTTAGGGCATAGTCGGCTTGTCGTGTTATTTGCATATAAACGTTTCCTTTTTCGGAATTTAGGGTAGGAATTATCTGTTTATATATAAGTGTATTTGAACCTGTTTTATCATACAAGTGACAAAGGTCACAGGTCGGGTGGACATTTTGCTTGCGGCTCGACAAATTCCTAGGGCATAGATATAATGCCTGCATGACCGAGTACCGCTTTTCCATCCCCATTCAAATTCGCTATGGAGACCTGGATCCCCAATGGCATGTCAATAATTCGCGCTTTCTCACCTTTTGCGAGCATACGCGTTTTGCTTACCTGATGTATTTGGGCTTGTTCGACGGCGAAAACTTCTTGAATTTCGGATTGATCGTTGCAGATGTCCACATCGCCTTTCTGGCGCCCATTAAACCCATGGAAGAAATCCGAGTCAAGATGCGCGTGGTTAAATTAGGAAATAAAAGCATCACCATGGAGTTTCTCATCGTGAACGAGGAAACCGCAGAAGAGAAAGCACGGGCCGAATACATTATGGTCACCTACGATTACCACACCCTCAAAAGCGTGCCTATCTGGCCCGAGTGGCGTGAAAAGATTTCCACCTTTGAGGGCATACCGGCTGGTCCGGCATCAAATTAACAAAGGAAAGAACCTATGCGCCTGCCAGAGATCGACAGCGATGAGTTGTTAGCATTCCTGTCCGCACTGCTCAACACACCCAGCCCTGCTGGTTTTACCGACCGGGCAATCGCCCAGATCGAAAATGCCATGCTGGAAATCCCCGGCTGGAATGTGGAGCGTACGCGCAAAGGCGCTTTGCTGGCTGTATTCGAAGGCAAGCGCAGCGATCAACCACGCGCGCTCTCTGCCCACGCAGACACTCTCGGCGCGATGGTCAAGGAAATCAAGCCCAATGGACGGCTCAAAATAACCCAGCTAGGCGGTTACACCTGGAACTCCATCGAGGGAGAGGGTTGCACGATATTCACCCTGGAAGGCAAAGCCTACCGCGGCAGCATTTTGATCGACGCTGCCTCAGGCCATGTCTATGGTAAAAAAGCCAGCGAAACCCCTCGCGACGAGGAGCACATGGAGCTGCGCCTGGATGAACGCGTGACAAATGCAGATCAAACCCGCGCGCTCGGCATACAGGTCGGCGACTTCATTGCCTTCGATCCGCGCGTGGAGATCCATAACGGCTTCGTCCGCTCGCGCCACCTGGACGATAAAGCCGGCGTGGCTTGCATGCTCGCCGCGGCGCGCGCGCTGACAAAGTCAGGCCGTAATCCCGAACAAAGAACTTACTTTTTCTTCTCGAACTACGAGGAGGTTGGACACGGAGCGGTGACCGGTTTCCCCGCCGGGACTACTGAAATGGTGGTGGTCGATATGGCTGCGGTTGGCGAAGGTCAAGCCTCTGACGAATTCCACGCCACGTTGTGCGTCAAAGATTCGGGCGGCCCATACGACCATGCGCTCAGCACGCGCCTGCGCCGGCTGGCCGAGCAGCATGAAATCCCGCACAAGGTCGATATCTACCCGAATTACGCCTCCGATGGCACCGCGCTGTGGCGCTCCGGAGCAGATCTACGGGTGGCTTTGATCGGTCCCGGCGTAGATGCCTCCCATAACTACGAGCGTACGCATACCGATGCGCTGGTTGCCACCACCCAATGGGTAATAGCATACTTGCTCTCGGAATAGCTAGCCAAGAGCTGCCAATGGGCGATGTCTTTCAACAACTATGGGGGATGTTTGAATTGACCACCCGTACTTCTGGTGGTTTTATCCAATAAAGAAACCCATGCGGAAGATAGCGATGTAGAAAATTGCACTCGCCAAGAAAATGATCAAGAATATGTTCCGCGCAAGTCGGGACTTCACTCTCATTGCCATCAAAATAAATACAGGAAAAACCGAGAGCATGTAGCGCGTAAAACTTACTGTATGACCAATGTTGTTAATTCCGGAGAGAAACAGGAAAAATATTGCCCAGGAGTAAGCATTTTCCGCCAGATCAAGCTGGCGTCTGCCAGCCACTAAGACAGCCATGATAATGAAGCAAATCAGTGGGTTAAATATCCAATTAAATTGAATAATTCCCTCGCCTTGTAGAAAGAAATGGATCGCACCGGTGAGATCATTCCAAATGCCCACCCATGGCCAGGCATTTCTAATTCCCCAGAACATTTCCAGTGTTTCCCACGGCCAATATGACCGCAATCCAAATTTTACATAGATGGCAAAGAGACTGAAAACCACAAATGGGTAGGCCGCTGGCAGTAAACGCATGATCAGCCCTGATATTTTCTTTTCTGGATTATGCGCATAATCCTGGAAAGCATAAATCGCGATGGGAATGGCGAGTAGAACCCCCTGATGGCGAGTCATGGTCGCAAAGGCTGCAAACAGCCCGGCCAGCAGATATCTGCCGCTCCGCGCGGCGAACAGCACCGCCACAGCAAAAACCAGGAACAGCGATTCGGAGTAGCCCGCAAACAAGAAGAAAGAAGTGGGAAACGCGATCACCCAAAATAGCGTCCGTTTGGCCGTATCTTCAACCCTCGTCTTGCGCACATAGATATAAAAAAGGACGAAGAAGAGAAGGGTTGCGATGCCCGTCCCTGCCAGGGCCGCCAGCAAGGTTGGCTTGATAAAGACCGAAAATACTTTGATGACAAACGGGTAAAGCGGCGGCCAGGCGCTGGAATAGGGATATTCCCCATACCCAAGCCGCGCGATAGCAATGTAATGAACCGTATCCCAACGATACCAGGGGAGTAAGAAAAAACGGCCAATTTTAGTCTGGCTTATTGAATCAGCCTCAAAAAAGGGGGCTTCGGATATCAGGGGCTGATTTTGCAGAAAAATACTGGTGATAACCGCAAGGAATGTGATGAAAACCAAAAAGGCAAGGTATGATTTCGCGCCGGGTAGAGCCGCTGATAGTAGCGGATTCAACCATTTTGTTATACCCTTCAGATTTCTTACGCCCAGAATATGGTTAATTCGGGCTCTTATCTTTTCCATATCCCCTTCCATGGATCCATAATGTTTTTTAATTTTAATTTCCACCAGCAATATTTATGTTTCGTCTTTACAGTTTATGTAATAAATTCACGATTTAACTGCCTGATTCACCCCTCAAACAGGTGATCGGTTGCTTACAAAGATGGGAAGAATCAAAGCAATTGTATAGCACTTTCGGAAAATTAAAATGCTTTCCAGGTAGGATTTCTGCCAGAATCGCATCGTCAACGATCCTTCGCGCTGCCTTCCCCGTTATATTGCCTGACAAACCTAGCAGTTTAACTTGCTGACCCTATCGATAAATAATTCGGACGTATCAACCTTTAAATTATATCCATAGATATTTTTTTTGCATCTTAATAGATGACAAAATTATCATATTTTATTTCTTGATTAACGTAGACAAACCCCAAGACAGGTGACTCGACAAGCCTTTAAAGTCTGGTAGAATCGAAATGTAAAGGAGAAAAAGAATAGCCTAACGCCCACGAAGGGGCTTACAGGTTTCCCCGGTGGATTCGAAACGCTCTTTTTACAGGTTGGATTAGTTTAGGAGGAATTTCTCTTGGCCGGTATGGAACGATTTACCCAGAGAGCTCGCAGGGTGCTTAGCTTGGCTCATCAGGAAGCTGAACGGATGCGCCAAAATACCATCAACACCGAACACCTACTCCTGGGTTTGATCCAGGAAGAAGGCGGAATTGCAGGCAGGGTTCTGCGGGATTTAGGGTTGGAACCTGAACGAGTTCAAGACATTGTAGATCGAGTTACTGGTATTGGTCAGAGTTATAGCGGAAAGATCGATCTTTCGCCCGGCGTTCAGCAGGTGCTCGAATTTGCCATCGAAGAAGCCCGCCGTATGGGTCATCATTACATCGGCACTGAGCATCTCCTGTTAGCTCTGGTGCGCTCCACTGAGGGCAATGCGATGGACGTGCTGCGCAGGCTCGGCGTAACCCCTGAACAAATCCGCCGCCAGACACGCCGCGTGCTGCAAGAAAGCAGCAGCTCGCCTCAGGGCGCTACAGGTCAGCCAGGCATGCAAAACGCCGCCAAAAAAGAGGAGCAAAAAGGGCAAAAAACCACTCTGGTCGACCAGCTGGCCACTGACCTGACCTCGCTTGCAGAAGAAGGCAAACTCGATCCTGTCATCGGCCGCCAAATGGAAATCGAGCGGGTCATCCAAATTCTTGCCCGCCGCACCAAGAACAATCCGGCTTTGATCGGCGAGCCGGGCGTTGGAAAGACGGCAATCGTCGAGGGATTGGCCCAGCGTATCGTCGAGGGCGATGTGCCTGCGCCCCTGCTTGGCAAGCGCGTGCTGCAATTGGATGTTGGTTCGCTGGTTGCTGGCACCATGTATCGCGGTCAGTTCGAGGAACGTCTCAAACGCGTCATCGATGAGCTAAAAGCTTCCGGCGCGATTCTCTTCATCGACGAGGTGCACATGTTAGTTGGCGCTGGTTCCGCCGGTTCCTCGGTAGATGCAGCCAACATTCTTAAACCAGCCCTCTCCCGCGGCGAATTGCAGGTGATCGGCGCGACCACGCTGGACGAATACCGCAAGCACATCGAAAGCGACGCTGCGCTGGAACGCCGTTTCCAGCCCATTCAAGTCAATGAGCCGACGGTCGATGAAACCATCCAAATCCTGCACGGCATTCGCAGCGCATATGAAGAGCATCACCGCCTGGTGATATCAGATGAGGCGCTGGAAGCCGCCACGCGTCTTTCGGCTCGCTATGTCACCGAGCGTTTCTTACCAGACAAAGCCATCGACCTGATCGATGAATCTGCCTCGCGGGTACGCATGTATAAAAGCCCGGCTGCCGCAACAGCCAAAGAAATCATGACGAAATTACGAACTGTGCGCACCAACCACAATCTGGCGCTCGAAGACGGGCGCTACGATGACGCGCAGGATTTGCAGAAACAAGCCACCGATCTCGAAAGAGAGTTGGAAGAATTGCGCACAGACTGGGACCGTGACAGCAGCCCGGTAGTGACTGTCGATGACATTGCCGAAGTAGTGTCGATGTGGACCGGCGTACCGGTTATGCAAATGGCTGAGGAAGAGTCTACACGGCTGCTGCACATGGAAGAGGAGATGAGTGCGCACATCATTGGTCAGGATGAAGCCATTCAAACCATTTCTAAAGCTGTGCGCCGCGCCCGCTCCGGTTTGAAAGATCCGCGCCGCCCGATTGGTTCGTTTGTTTTCCTTGGTCCAACCGGCGTTGGAAAAACCGAGCTAACCAAAGCCCTGGCAACCTTCCTCTTCGGCAGTGAAGATGCCCTGATTCAATTGGACATGTCGGAGTTCATGGAACGTCACTCGGTCAGCCGCCTGGTCGGCGCGCCGCCTGGTTACGTTGGCTATGATGACGCCGGTCAACTGACGGAGGCCATCCGCCGCCGCCCATACTCGATCGTCGTCTTCGATGAAATCGAAAAGGCTCATCCCGAAGCGCATAATATGCTGCTGCAAATCATGGAAGAGGGTCACCTCTCCGATGCACGCGGACACAAGGTCGATTTTCGCAATGTCATTATCGTGATGACCTCCAATATCGGCGCGGATGTGATCAAACGCCAATCCTCATTGGGCTTTCAATTGCATGTCGACGAGCATTCCCAGGAGCAGGAAGCTTACGAGGAGATGCGCAAGAAGCTGATCGAATCGCTCAAGCGTGTTTTCCGCCCGGAGTTCATCAACCGGCTGGATTCGGTCATTGTGTTCCGCGCGCTCAACCGCGACGACATTCTTAAGATCGTATCAATCGAACTGAACAAAGTCGCCGAACGTCTCAAGGAAAACAATCTGAACCTGAGGGCATCTGATGCGGCGCTTCAACAACTGGCGGAGGAAGGCTATGATCCGGATATGGGAGCGCGCCCGCTGCGGCGCGTGATCCAGCTCAAGATCGAGGATCACTTGTCCGATGCCATCCTTGCCGGCCAATTTGTAGACGGCGATACCGTTGTAGTCGATGTCAACGAAGACCATGAGATCACTCTGCGCAAAGAGCAAGGCCGCAGCGAGCCTGAGGAAGAGCTACAACCTAGCGTTTGATCAATACCGGTAAGGTTGTTCTGTAAGGGCAGGCATAACCAATGCCCTTACAGAATTTTTTCCTTCACTCGTAATATAGGAATAGATCTACAGCATCACATCCACCTGCGGAACCTCCCGCCGCGGTGTGATCTGGTAAACCATCACTTTTTCCTGTTTGCCCTTGATCGAGTGCAATCCGTACGCCGCAAAGGTATACTCCGCCTGGTGCTCCTCCAGCGCAGTGTAAGTCGAATGCCCGATTAATACCCCCGAACCTTTGATCAGCCGCCTGGTTAGCGCTTCGAGGCGTTGAGTGGTGTTGACCGTGTCGCCAATAATCGTGTAATGCAGACGGTCGCGCGACCCGATACTGCCGGCGATCACCTCGCCAGTGTTGATGCCAATGCCGGTGATCATTAACGGTTCTCCCCGCTGCTTGCGCAATGCGTTCAATTCATCGATTGCCTCGACCATTTTAAGCGCCGCCTGGCAGGCTGTATGGGCGCTTTCTTTGGGAGATTGCAGCCGCGGCAGGATGCCAAAAAAGGCCAGCATCGCATCCCCATCGAATTTATTGACCACTCCCCCAGCGTTGATAATTAATGGCACCAGCCGGTCGTAATATTCATTCAACCAAATCATCACCGTTGCCGGATCGGATTGTTCTGAGATGGTGGTAAAACCGCGGATGTCAGTGATCAGCACGGTCGCGATGGCCTGCTGACCCTCCAGGCGCAAAGAGCCGGTTGCAAACGTCTGTCGCAATTCTTCGCGCACCTCAGGCGAGACGGTCCGCCCGAGCAAATCACGATACATCGACCCTTCCTGCAAGCCAGCCACCATCGAATTGAAAGTATGCGCCAGCACTGCCAACTCGTCGTCGCCATGCGCGTTGACTTTTACGCCAAGGTTTCCCTGGGAAACCATCGCGGAAGCCCGAACCAGTCGCTGCAACGGGCGGGTGATCAGGTTCGCCAGGTACATGCCGACCGCATTGACCAGTAAAATCGCCAGAACAACCAGTATGAAGACCTGCAAACGGGTAACCTGACTGGTACGGACCATAAACGACTGCGGCAGCGCCACGCCGATCAGTCCCATGTCATTACCCTCGCGAACTTCCCACGGACCAAGCAGCTCGGTGTATTCCACCGACGAGATCGTGAGACTGCGCGTCAGACTGGATTGATCCTGATCCATGAGCACATCATTGACCTGCTCAGGTTGGATCTCCATTCCACTGGAAACAGCATGCGTGGAGATCAGAACATGGCCCTCGAGGTCGTAGAGAGTGGTTTCGCCGAGCGTATCCGCCCTCATTTGCTGCACCAGCGTCTGTGGTGATTTGCCGACCAGCACCACCCCTGTCAGCTGGTTGTTGGCATCCAGCACCGGCCCGCTGACATAGAAGTAATCTCCCCATGGGGCGCGAACAAAACCGGCATATTTATCGCCAAGCGTATCCGCTTCGGTTTGTAATACCCTTTGAACAAAATCCTGGCTTTGGAACAGGGTTTCGCCTCGCGAGTAATTGTATTCCCCGGCAGGATCCTCTCGCTGGCGGTGCGCTGAAAGAACCGCAACACCCTTTGCGTCGAGTATGTCAACGGCTTCTTCATTGGCATTGACAATTAGCGGCAGGAGTAAAGCCCGTAAAGCCTCGGCATCTCCGCTTTTTAGAGCATCACTGACGCCCTGTGTGTTGGCCATCAGGCGCAGACTGGTCAACAGGCGGTCTTCTTCTCGCACCATCCAATCGGTGGTTTGTTTTCCTGTGGCAATCAATTGATTTAGATAACGGTCTTGAACAGATTCGTACACCACCTGGCTGACAATGTACGCCGCGCCCAGGGCAAATAATAACGCCAGGATGAGATACGGGGCCGTTATTTTTACGCGCATAGGGACGCGCACTTTTGGCTCGCTCTCCAACCTGACTGCGCTTTGGTCTTTGCGCGGGCGGGTAACCGCTTCGGTGCCTGCAATTTTACGCAAGGCGATCTCGATCCAGCGCGGAGAGAAAGGCGAACGCAGAAAGATGTGAAAACCATTGGATTTCGCCTGCATTTCTCGCGTCACATCCGGCACCCGGTTCGTTAAGATCACGTTTAATTTCGGGTGCGCCGCCCGCGTTAACTTCAAGAACTCGAGCCAGCGCTCATCAGGAAAATGCAGATCGAAAAGCAACAACTCAGGCTGTGCTTCAGCGAGTATATTCTGCGCGCTGCCTAAATCCTGGCTTTCCCAGACTGAATCGCCGCGTTCCTTGAAGAATTTTGTTATCGCCTGATCTGGCTCTTGCTGGCTATGGACAATCAGGACTCGCTGCGCCATGCTCACTCCAGAGATGGATCATTTAGGAAAGGTATTCGCGCAGATGCCGGCTGCGGGTGGGGTGGCGCAACTTGCGCAGCGCCTTGGCTTCGATCTGGCGGATGCGCTCGCGGGTCACATTAAAGTAACGGCTGACTTCTTCAAGGGTGTGATCCTTGCCGTCGATCAATCCAAAGCGCAGCTCGAGCACCTGACGTTCCCGTTCCGAGAGCGCCCCGAGCGCGCTTTGCACCTGTTCACGCAGCATTTCACGTGCTGCGGCATCCATTGGCTCCAGGGCTTCGTCATCTTCGATGAAGTCCCCAAGCTGGCTTGATTCTTCATCGCCCACCGGGCGCTCGAGGGAAACGGGCTCTTCAGCAGATTGCAGGATACGCTGCACTTTGGCAGTAGCCCATATCCACCGGCGCTGCAGTTCTGGATCCAACGGCAGCTCCTGGCTTTGCGCCAATTTAATTTCACGCACATCATCCGCTGAAAGAAATTCCGCTTCCAGCGCCAACTCCTCATGGGTTGGCTCGCGCCCCAGCTTTTGCACGAGCGAGCGCTGCACCCGCAGCAGGCGGGTGATCGCCTCGAATAGATGCACCGGGATGCGGATGGTGCGCGCTTGTTCAGCAATGTAGCGGCTGATCGATTGACGAATCCACCAGGTGGCATAGGTGCTGAATTTAAATCCACGGGTCGAATCAAATTTCGAGACCGCGCGCAGCAGTCCGAGGTTGCCTTCCTGAATCAAGTCGAGGAAGGAAATTCCGCGACCGAGGTAGCGCTTGGCAATCGAAACAACCAGGCGCAAATTCGCGCGGATCAAAGTTTGATTGGCGTCATCGGAACGCCAGCGGACGCCGTCCAATTCCCTGTTCAGATCTTCTTTCAGCAAACACTGCATGAAGAAATCCGTTCCAGGCAACTCATCGTTTTGCTGCAGGCATTTCACAATTTCCATTGCCAAATCGGAGGGCAGCAGGTAAAGACAAAGGTACAGGTTAAAGGCGTTGCGCACAAGCCCGTCCCATAGAGTATCTTTCCCCCACAAGCCGTTATCCAGGAAAGAGCGTAAGTAGGAAGGCGCATCCGACTGCCAACTGACCCGCAGCGCCTGCGCTTCCAGCAGGATCAGACTCAGATCGGGCACATCTCCTTGCCCCAGGCGTTGAGCATCCTGCTTCAAGCGTTCCCAGGCTGTGATCAAATCTTCGACTACAGCCATGAAGAGAGCGATATTACCCTCCGCGGCTTTATGCTTTCCGTCCAGATGTTTTTTGAGCGTGTTTACATACCTGGCGGCCTCGATACGCGCAGCCAGGCGGAATTCACTTTCTGCGTCCAGCAGGTTGATCTGCCCAATCTCCTTCAGATATAGGCGGACGGGATCTTCCGAAAGCTCGACGGCCATCGAAGGATCTTCGAGAATTTCCAGCGGATCTTCGACCGGGATTTCAGTTTCACCCCACTCTTCACCAGCCTGAGCTGGATTGATTTCTTCCGTGCCCTCTTTATGATCTCCCTCTTCATCGTTGGCGTCGATGATTTGATCTTCTGAGCTCTCCATATCCGGATTTTTCGACCCCCGCTTGCGTTTAGAGGGGATACTGGATTTGGATTTCGTATTCCGGCGGGAGGTCCTTGGCGAGCCTGTTCCAACCGCTTTAGAAGAGGTCTGGCTTCGGGGCATGGATATAACTATACCATAAATAAGAAAACCTAATCTGATTAATCAACCGGGTAAGAACTTTTCTCTGCTGCCTCAAGCCGGCCGCGAACCAGGATATATTGCGAGATCAATTCCTGATACGGCGTGAGAACAGATTCGGCCTGGTCTTGTAAATCCTCCTGCATAAATCGCATTTGTCGGATGCCTTCATTGATCCGTAACAACCGTAGTTTAAGCAAGGTTCGTACCAAGTCCTCGATTATTTGGTTCGGTTTTGGCTCTCCGTATGGTATTGGCGCTTGTAAAAATGTGACCATTTCCTGCATGGGCTGGGAAAGATTGCTCGTCAGAAAGGCCAGCGGCTCTAGTTGCTCCTGTTCCAGGGATTGCAGGATCAGGCGGGCTAATACCTGGTGATCCGCATGCTCGAAATCCTGCGCGCTAAAGCGGCTGAGTCCGGCTGCCTGTAAAACCCTGTCGAGTGAATACACAGCCTCTGGATTACGCAAAAGCAGCTTTAAGCAATGCGTTTCCATGGCATGTCCTTGCTGCGCCTCCTTTGTTGGCAAACCAGCCGGGGCTTCTGCTTCTCGACGCCGCTCCGATGGAACGCCCCGGCGGCGCTGTCGGGCAGCGGAAGGCGCAGCAGCGCCAACCAGAGCGCGCTCATCTATCTTCAACAAACGCGCCAGTCGCTGCCGGTAGGCATCACGCTCCACAGCATTGGGGACATCATTGATCAAAGGCAACACTTTCTCGGCGATTTCACTTTTCGCTTTGGGATCCTCCACGCCCAGGCTGGCTGCCAGACTCTCCATGACATAGACCACAATCGGGCGCGCTTGCTCGAGAATCTTTTTCCACTCCTCCGGATCACGCAGGACCACATCATCCGGATCGAGTCCCTCTGGCAGGGTTGTCACCCGTAAGTCAGCTTGCAGGCGGGCTTCATTCCTCAGAAGGCCGCGCGCGTCGAAGGTCAGCTCTTCGCTGCGGTCCAATGCCTGACGGGCAACCTCTAACCCGCGCATCGTGGCTTTTGCGCCGGCTGCGTCCGCGTCTAGCGCAAGCACCATGCGGCGCGAAAAACGCTTGAGATAACGGAGTTGATCTTCGGTCAGGGCTGTGCCCATCGGCGAAACGCTGTTGGCAAAGCCAGCCTGATGCAGCGCAATCACATCCAGGTAACCCTCGACGATGACGGATTGATCAGCGCCGCGGATTGGCTTGCGCGCCAGATGCAGCCCGTATAACAACCTGCCCTTATCGAATAGCGGCGTTTGCGGCGAGTTCAGGAACTTCGGCACATCCTCCGGGTTGAGTATACGCGCGCCAAATCCGCACATTTTCCCTGTCCCGTCGCGGATTGGAAACATAATTCGATTGCGGAAGCGATCATAACCCCCGCTGCCTTCTGACCTCTCGGTCAGCAAGCCGCTTTGAATTAATTCCTCGTTGTTATAACCCTTGCCAATAAAGTAGGTTTGTGCTGCATCCCAGCTATCGGGCGCGAAACCCAACTCGAACATCTCGATGGCAGCATCCGTCAAGCCGCGTCCGCGCAAATACGTTAACGCGGCCTCTCCGCTGGAGGCCTGGGTTAATTGGTGGCGGTAGTAGTTGACAGCTTCTTCCAGCAGCGCGCGCAGGCGGTTGTACTGTTCGTCTTCCTGGATGCGTTGCGCTGAGGGGGCTTCTAAAACAACACCGGCTTTTCCAGCCAGGTAGCGCAGCGTTTCGGGAAAATCCCAGCCCTCTTTCTTCATGACGAAGCCGAAAATATCGCCGCCCTCGTTGCACTGCCCAAAACAGCGCCAGGTTCCGCTGTCAGGAAAAACAACAAAGGCTGGCGTGCGTACGTTGGCGTGAAACGGGCAAAAACCAATGTAGTTTTTCCCCGTCCGGCGCAACTTGACTGTTTCCGATACCAGATCGACGATATCGATCCGGGCTTTTATCTCGTCGATCGATGACATGGACAACTCTCCTATCCTTGATTCTAACCGGATAATGCAATACAGGGCAAGCCCGCCATCGAATAACGCAGGATATCATCAGCATCTCATTAAGAAATCGCTTGTCATTTAAATGCGCATTATTAAGGGTCAATTAAGGCGCTTCTCGAGCCATGGTGCGCGGTTCTTATTAATAACTACTTAAGTATTTGGGTTAAATACTTAGGAGATTGTAAGTTATTAATAAAGAAAAATTCTATATAATAGTAATGACAAGGTGCGCTAAAAGAAGAATTGTCAGGCACAATTATTGCACCTTAGAACATTGTAAGAAAGGAGGTGTTTTATCATGAAAAGCTATTTGCGAGAAAAAGGTCAAGGACTGGTAGAATACGCCCTTATTTTTGTATTAGTTATTATCATTGTAATTGTGCTTCTATGGCTTTTTGGAGACGCCCTCGGCCGCACCTATAGCTCAATCGTAAACAACGTGTGATCAGTATTCCATCCATTTTGCAGCCATTTTCGAACATTATTGCGGGGCAGGATTTTCCTGCCTCGTTTATTTTTAAGTTGGCCTTAAGCGATAAAGGAAAATCCCACGCCGTTATCTATTAAAAACCTTCGAATTTTGAGAAATCAGCGGCGCCTGCCGCCAATGCAGAAAAAAGCTGAAGGATTGCTGGCTGGTTAAGCTTGGGCTGGTTTCAACCCCCAACAGCGCGCTGAACAGCGTTTTCTCGGCCGCTGGGGCATTGTAATGGCGCAGGGTGGCGGCTGTGGGCAACGATCAAAACGCTTCCCCCCCGCCTTGTTCACCATTGTCAAATACTCACCGCGGATAAATTGACAGGGGCATAACCTCCACACATAAATGCCAGGATACCCGCAAACGATAAAGAGGAGGCTTCGTTCATTAAAAAACCCCTCAGGAAACCTTGAGCATTTCCCGGCAGGCAGCCTCCGTCCAGGGATGAAACACAGCTAAATTCTCGCGCTGATCCCACAAGTATCTTAAATACACACGACAGCCGTCATCAAGCGATTCAGCCAGCGCATTGCGTAAAGCTGGATGCCAGGGAGCGTCGCAGGGTTCATCCCAGGCCAGCTTGTCAGCTATGAAGACCACCTTGTCGAGCAGGCTTGCCCCAGATTTGAGCGTGGTATGGCAACCGACCGCAGACAGCACGCCCGCATCCCGCACGTGGAAAATCTCGCAAGCCAGCGCCACTGACAACTTCTGATGAACAATTTTGGGCCATTGCCTCTCCAGCGGCAGCACTTCGATGTCAAGCATGTCTGCAGCGGCCAGCCGCTGATGATCCGGCCATAAAGCGCTGATATCATGCAACCACCCGCCAGCCTCCGCCGCCAGCGGATTGACGCCAAAGCGTTCAGCCAGTTGATAGGCTGCATGGGCCACATTCGAACTATGGGCAGCCACCCTTGGGCAGCCATTCTGCTTTAAAAAGACGGTCACATCCTCATTGATCCAGCCTTTAGGGTGAAAACAAGCGCGTAGCGATTGCAGTGTTGGCTGGCATGTCATTTTCGAAATGGATCCCCTTCCTCGGGTAACATTATGTATTCATCCAGAGAATCTGCATCCACCCCATACTCCGAAATCGCGCGGCCAAGCATCGAAGCGTTTGCCTGGTGTACCGCCTTCCGGCTGCCGCAGATCAGATGATGCCACTCAGGCAGGTCTTTGCCGAGCGCTACACGACGGTAGGCGCAGGTCTCTGGCAGCCAGGTCAGCGATTCAATTGTCTCGAGCGTAAGGTGGATGCAAGTTGGTACAAGGCGGTTGCGATTCTCATACTCCATGCAGCGGCAAGTTTTTAAGTCGAGCAGCCGGCAGGCTACGTGCGTATAGTACACTTCTCCAGTGTCTTCATCCTCGAGCTTGATCATGCAGCACCAGCCGCAGCCATCGCACAGCGATTCCCATTCTTCGCAGGTCATCTCTGCCAGGCTTTTATGCTTCCAGAAAGGGGTCAGGGGTGTCATGCGGCAGAATCGATAAAGATCAATCGGGATTGAAACATGATCAGCGCCGGCGGCGTAAGATGAGCATGAAAAGCAGAATGCAGGTACTTAACGGCCAAACCCAGCTCAAATCACCCGGCCCGCCTGGACCGGTGCGCGCGGTCGTGCGGCGGATACGAATCAGCCGGTAATTCCGGGTCACGCGATCGAGCTCTTCGTCAGTCATTCGGTTAATATCCACGCCCATCAGCGGCCCGACAACGCCGCTGGCCTTAATTACCTCGCGCATTAACAACATGCGATTCTCGGAGTCGAGCGACTCTTCGGCCAGGCCAGCCCACCAACTCTCAGGCAGCCAGACCTCGACCTGAGGATTGGCAATGATATTTTGGTACCAATCGGCATTAGCGCCGAAGCCAGCCAAGCAGTAGATTTCGCCATTCACGATGGTGTAATTGACCGGCGTTTTACGGCGCCTGCCGCTTTTGCGCCCAGTATGGGTTATCACCATAATCCGACCGCCAACTGACGGCCATGCATTGAGCCATTTGCCCAAATCCAGGCGCCAAATGAGCAGCATAAAACGGTTGAATTTCTTAAATCCGCGCTTAAGCTTTTTTTCCATCTGCGCGTCCATTTGTTTCGTGTCGATGAGGGTCATCCCAGCGCCTCCTTCACTTTTTTCATAATACTTCACAGCATCGTTACCGATCAGTATCGATACTTAATCATAGCAGAACTTCAGCAGAAAATATCAGTAAACAGCGGTTTCCTTTGTTTGTTTTTTAATGAACGCAAATGGGGAAGGATTCGGCACATGTAGTAAAGTTATATTGACAAAATGTAAAGTTTATTTTATAATATGTAAATGAAACTTTACTTAATAGGATGGTTAGCATGATCCTTAGAACGCTAAAACCCAAATATCGAGAGCAAGCGCTGCGCTGGATGCAAGCCACAGCCTTGCTGTCGCTTTGTACAGCCATCCTGCTGCAAAAACTCCTCCATGACAACATCGCTGTGTCCTTAATATCCGGCATTCTGCTCGGCTATTCAATCGTCGGAAACCTGGTCAGCCTGTACTATCTGCGCAATAGAAAAGAAACCCCCAAATAAGGAGAATATCATGCTGGAACGCTTGAAAGAACGTTTTCCGCTCATCCGCCCGCTGTTGATCCCCTTCATTCTCTATATCGGGCTGTTGACCTTTTCGATGATGTGGCTCGAGCGCAATCCCGAATCTGCCTGGCGTTACCCGTTCGCGCTCATCCCCGCCCTGCCCGCCATCTGGATCGCAGTCGGGATCATCCGCGCCATGCGCAAGCTGGACGAGCTGGCTCGCGGCATCCTCTACGAAGGGTTGGCCATCGCCACCTTGATGACCTTCCTCCTGCTGCTCGGACTGGGACTGTTGGAGATGGCCGGTTTTTCCCCGCCGAATTCGGCCTACCTGGCCTTGTTCATGGTGATTGCCTGGCTGGTTGGGAAGCTGCTGGTCACGCGCAGGTACGAATGAAGAACAGACTTAAAGTGCTTCGCGCCGGACGCGACTGGTCTCAGGAAGATCTGGCCCGCCAGGCAGGCGTCTCACGCCAGACGATCAACGCCATCGAGACGGGTAAATACTCGCCGAGCCTGGCGCTGGCGTTCAAACTCGCCAGAATTTTTGGCCAATCCATCGAGTCGATCTTCGAGCCGGAAACAACTGATCTGTAATAATCCATAGGCTTAATTACTCGCCGCCATGAAATAAACCCTGGCAAAAATCGAGCTTATTGCCGGAAGGACACACCAGGATCAAATGAGCCGCGCCTGCAGGCGGTCAGTCTGGCGGCGCCGATAGATCCGTAACACTGCCGCCTTAATACAAACCGGTTAGGGCATGCCAGCTGCGTTCTTCCTTAACGGCCATTCTGTTGTAAAATTACAGCGGTCGCATTATCCATATCCCTGATTTGGAGGAAGTCATGTCCGGTCCCCGCACTATCCGCGCGCCGCGCGGCACACAGCTAAGCTGCAAATCCTGGTTGAGTGAAGCAGCCTACCGCATGATCCAAAACAACCTCGACCCGGAGGTGGCCGAAAGGCCGCAAGATCTGGTTGTTTATGGCGGACGCGGTCAAGCTGCACGCAACTGGGAAGCTTTCGATGCCATCCTCGCCGCTTTGCGAAATCTGGAAGACGATGAAACCTTATTGGTGCAGTCTGGCAAGCCGGTAGCCGTCTTCAAATCGCATCCAGACGCGCCGCGGGTGCTGATCGCCAATTCTAACCTGGTGCCGCACTGGGCTACCCAGCAGCACTTCGATGAGCTGGCTGCCAGGGGCATGATCATGTACGGGCAGATGACCGCCGGTTCCTGGATTTACATTGGCACGCAGGGCATTTTGCAGGGTACTTATGAAACCCTGGCAGCGCTGGCGACCCAGAAGGGCTGGCCTTCGCTCAAGGGTAAATTTGTGCTCACCGCTGGCCTGGGCGGGATGGGCGGCGCCCAACCGCTGGCCATCACGATGAACGAAGGCGTGGGTCTGGTGGTCGAGGTCGATCCCGCCCGCGCTCACCGCCGGCAGGAAATCGGTTATGTGGACGTGGTAGTCGATAGCCTCGAAGAGGCCATGACGCTGGTAGAGGAGCATGTCAAAGACGGCAAGCCGCTCTCGATCGGGCTGGTTGCCAATGCCGCTGACATTTTTCCAGAATTAGCCCTGCGCGGCGTAATCCCAGACGTGGTCACGGATCAGACGCCGGCTCACGATGTGCTCAGCTACGTGCCGAGCGGATTGAGCGTCGAGCAGGCCGAAGCCTTACGCCAGTCCGATCCGCGCGAGTACGAGCGCCGCTCGATGCAATCCATGGCTCGCCACATCCAGGCCATGCTCGATTTCCAACGGCATGGCGCCGAAGTCTTCGATTATGGCAATAACCTGCGCCAGCGCGCCTACGATTACGGCGTCAAAGATGCTTTTAATTTCCCCGGGTTCGTGCCGGCTTATATCCGCCCGCTGTTTTGTGAAGGCAAAGGCCCCTTCCGCTGGGTAGCGCTCTCGGGCGATCCTGAGGACATCTACCGCACGGACGAGGCCGTGGCGGAACTCTTCCCCGACGATTCACACCTGCAGCGCTGGCTAAAGCTGGCTCGCGAGAAGGTACCCTTCCAGGGACTTCCCTCGCGCATCTGCTGGCTTGGTTACGGCGAGCGGGTCAAAGCTGGCCTGAAATTCAACGAGCTGGTCGCCAGCGGCGAGGTCAAAGCCCCCATTGTGATCGGCCGCGATCATCTGGACGCCGGCTCGGTCGCCTCGCCCAATCGAGAAACCGAAGCCATGCGCGACGGCAGCGATGCAATTTCCGACTGGCCGATCCTGAACGCGCTGATCAACACCGCCAACGGCGCGACCTGGGTATCCTTCCATCACGGCGGAGGGGTTGGCATTGGCTACAGCCAGCACGCCGGCATGGTGATCGTCGCCGACGGCACTCCCGCGGCTGCCCGCCGCCTGCAGCGCGTATTGACCAGCGACCCGGGCATGGGCGTCGTTCGCCACGTGGATGCCGGCTATCCTGAGGCAATCGCCGCCGCGCACCGATCCGATCTTAAAATCCCCATGTTGAAGGACTGAGCAGCGTGCGCGTATTGCGGATTTTCTGGTTTGTGGTAGCCATTGCCATCGGTATGACGGGCGGCTTGCTGCTTGGCTGGCTGGTCCTCCCCGGGCAGCCGGCTGAAACCTCCATGGAGACGCTGCGCGCTGATTACCGCACCGACCTGGTGCTGATGATCGCAGAAATTAACAAGCAGGAGAGTGATCCTTCCGCAGCTGCGGATCGACTGGTTGAAATCGACAACAGCAAATCGCCGCTGCGCGTCGTCCAACAAGCCATTTTAACCGGGCAGGAGCTTGGCTACGCTCAAAGCGATATCGAAGCGCTTGCCCGATTGTTCCAAGGATTGCAAAGCTGGGCGCCAACCCCCGCGAGCAGCCAGCCATGACCGACGACAATTATCTGGAAGAAGAGCAAAGCACGCGCCAGCCGCCCTGGTTCCTGCTGACCGGCCTGGTGCTTGGCCTGGGTATTGGACTGCTGATTTCGATGTTAATCACTCCAGTACGCTACACCGAAACAGCGCCAGCCACCCTATCCAGAGAGTATCAAGACAGATACCGCTGGCTGATCGCCCGCGCATACCAGGCCAATGGCGATCTAATCCGCGCCCAGCAGCGATTAGCGTTGCTTGCAGATGTTAATCCGCACGAAGCGCTGGTTGCCCAGGCGCAGCAAATGCTTGCTGAGGGTAAGAGCGTCGAAAACGCCCGTGCGCTGGCAGACCTGGCCTCAGCGCTAAGTAGCGCTGCTAAACAGCCAGTCGTAACGCCTGTTGCGAGTTCAACCGCTACTGTGAGCCTGGACACCCAGCAGCCCGTTGCCACCCTCGATATGTCGGCGGCAGTGCAGACTGCCACATCCCCGGCAGCAGCACAAACGCTCATGCCAACCTCCACCCAGCGCGGCGAGTTAACCGCGCTGCCAACGCTTGGTTTACCCTTCGCGCTCGACAACCGGCAAGAGGTATGCGATCCCTCGCTTACGCCGGGTTTGTTGCAAATCGAATTGACCGACCAGGCAGATCAACCCGTGGCGGGTATCCAGATCCATGTTGCCTGGAACGCAGGGCTGGATACCTTCTACACCGGATTGAAGCCCTCGATCAGCCCGGGCTACGCGGATTTTGTCATGAGCGCCGGGGTAGTCTATAGCTTGCGCGTTGGCAGCAGCAATGAAACCATTAAAGACCTGACCGCTCCTCAGTGCCAGGGCGATGGAGGAGGCTACCTCGGCGGGCTGCGCCTGGAATTCAGCCAGCGATAAACCTTCCCGCGCTGCTGCAATGGAAGATATACCTGTGCTATAATCCCGGCAAGGCGGAAACCGCATGGGTACACCCAACTCCCGTTACTGGTTCGCATGGATTCTCGCTGGCAGCCTGCTTGCTCTTGGGATGCTGCTGGCGTCTTGTGCGACGCCAACAGTTGAGCCGACTAAGCCTGCAAAAACCGCCAGTCCATCGGTCACCCCCACCCCTGCTCAAACAACCACCCCGATTCCTGCAATGCGCACCCTGCGCAGCGTATACCCGACTGCGCGCCTGACGCCAGTCGTGGCTATCCCGGCGCCATTGGATGGAGTGCAATTGCCGGTCGAAGCGCGCGTTCTGGCGCTGATCGGCTCAGACAGCATTTCGCCATTCCCCGGACGCAGCGACGCGCTCGTCCTGGTCATATACCATCCCCGCCTTGGACGCGCCAGTCTGCTTTCCGTCCCGCCCGATCTGCTCGGCTACATCCCCGGCTACACCATGCAGCGCATCAACACAGCCTGGGCGGTTGGCGGCTTCCGCATGCTGGCGGATACGCTCGAGTACAATCTTGGCCTCCGCCCTGATGACTACGCGCTCGTCCACCTGGACGATTTCGTCTATTTTATCGACGACCTCGGCGGTTTGGAGGTCACCATTGCCGAAGAGCTGCCAGAGATATGCAGCGACATCCCGCAGGGAACCAGCGTGCTCAACGGCGACCAGGTGATATGCTATCTGCGCTTCCGGCATGGATCGGACGAACTAAGCCGCAATTTACGCCAGCAGGAAGTCCTGCGCAGGCTCATTCAACGCATGGCCAGCGGTGGAGCGCTGGCGCTCCTGCCTGAGCACTTTGCTACCTACCAGCATAGCGTGGAGAGCAGCCTTACAATCGCCGAGATACTGGAATCGGTCCCTTATTTCCTGCGCCTGAGCGATGCCGGTCACTTAGGTTTTTTCCAACTCAAAGGAGAAGCGCTGATCCCCTGGACGTACCCTGACCGGTTGAATCCCGAGGTATTCCTGGCACCGCCTGGTGTTGTCCGTGAGCAGGTGCAAGACGCCATCGATTACATCCTCACTCCGGCAGTCAGCTCGGACCGCTTCATCACCCTGGTATACGAGCTGACCATTTCACCAACACCAACCATCACTCACACTCCCACCTCTACCGCAACCATCACGCCCACCCTGCCGCCAACCTCTTCACCAACCTGGACCCCGACCTTTACCCCCACACCGACTGGCAGCATCACTGTCACAACTACTGCCACAATGACAGCTACGGTTACGCCCTGAGCCAGAACATGCATGGGGGCATAGAAATTGCTACTTCGGAGTTAAATCAGCAGTAGAAAATCACAAGTAGATATGATAAACTATTGCAACGACCGTTCCCCCAAAATCAGCCGGAAGTAGATATGTCTGGAGTCATGAGGCAGGGATGGATTATTTAAAGCGGCTGGCGGTGTTGGGACTGGTTCTCGTCCTGACAGGCATGCTGATATGCAGCGCGGACCACACCGCCCGACCGGTGAGCGCCGAGGAAGAGACCCCCCAGGCCGAAAAACGCATCACAACCTTGAAAGTCACCTACACCGCCCACGAGTGGTGGCTGGTGCGCTGGAAAGGGGATGTGGTCGACTGCCGCCTGGTCGTGGATCATGAAGGCCTGCCTATCGCGGATGAAATCCTGGTCTGGTGCAATAAAGTTCTTTACAACGAATGGAATGCCACGAAGCCCTGCACTTTAATCGAGGATCAGACTACTCAGGATTGCCCGGGATTGTATTTGCATGAGGTTGCCAGCTTCCCGGCTGAGAAGCAGGTCGAGGTCGAGCTGCCGCTGCCAAGTGTTTACATTTCGGTCACCGGCTGTTCGCCTGAGCCGCCGAGCAACCGCTGCGACAGCCCGCCAAATCTCCTATTGACAGGTGAAGAGCCGCTGCCAAATGAATCGATCATCAGCATCCAGGGGGTGCTGGATGGCGAGCCTTTTGTTTGCAACAACGGCGAATGCACGCTGCCGCTGCGCCCGACCGGCCCACAGGGCATATCCATGGAGTTCTGGGCAGAATCAAGCTTTGGCGATTCATCCCCACATTACAACGCGCAAGTACGCCTGATCGCTCAGGGCGATTTTATGTCCCCAGAGTCGACCTCCAGTGATCCGACGTTGTATTATATCGATGTGATCAGCAGCCAGTGGCGCGGCGGCGCTGTGGCAAGCTGTTCGGATGTCTGGCAGTCTTTTCCGGAGGTGGGCGGTCCGCCGCCCTGGCTGACTACTCCCGACGATCCAGAGGGTCTCTACTCCGAATCCTCTTTGTACTATCTGGCCGGCATGCTGATAGCCAACGGTCATGTAGATGCCAGCAGTTGTCCCGACGGCGGGCTTGAATCAGAACTAACCGCCAGCATTTGTGGATTGCAGCAAGCGATCGACGAGGTGGTTATCTGGCAAAACCAGTTCGACCAGGACATCGTCCAGGCAGCCAGAGATACTGGCGTCCCTGCGCAGCTGTTGAAGAACGTATTTAGCCGCGAGAGCCAGTTTTGGCCGGGTATTTACAGCAGCTACAAGGAAGCCGGATTCGGCCAATTGACCGAAAAAGGGGCAGATACAGTCTTGCTATGGAATCCGAGCTTCTTCAGCCAGTTTTGCCCGCTGGTTTTATACCAGGATCGCTGTCAGTTGGGTTTCGGCAACATTAGCGAGACTGAACAGGCCATGTTGCGCGGCGCGCTGGTGAACAGAGTCAATGCAGCCTGTCCCGAATGCCCTGCCGGCATCGATCTGACCCAGGCTCAGTTCAGCATACGCGTTTTTGCCGAGGGCATGGTTGGAAACTGTGAGCAAACCGGGCGAATTATCAGCAATATCACCGGTCAGGCGCCTGGTACGTTGACCAGCTACGTGGATTTGTGGCGTCTGACGCTGCTCAATTATAACGCCGGCCCGGGCTGTCTATTGAAGGCAGTGCAGCGCACGGTCAACGCCCGCGAGCCGCTAGATTGGGCGCATATCTCCGCCCGCCTGGAACCTGTCTGTCAGTCTGCGATCGATTACGTGGAAGACATCAGCACAGCGTTAAGCGGCATCCAGCCAACACCGACCTCATGGGTTTACCCCGGTCAACCGCTGCCAACCAGCACTTTAGGCCCGCCTCAGTTCTACACAGCGACTCCCATCGCGACCGCCACTCCAAGTGCGCCGACAGCTACGGTGCCTGGCTATCCCAGCAAACCGACCATCACTATTCCGGGTTACCCGTATGATGGCCCGACCGCCACGATGTCAGGCTATCCCAGCCAATAAGCAGTTCCCTGGTCTAGGTTCCGTTTGGGCGGATATCAACAGCGCTTGTTTAATCTTTGCAGTGGCATAAATAAAAAACATCTCATCCATAGGGCGCAGGGATTGCGATTTAGCAATGGTTGTGGTTACAACCCTGCGCCCCTACGATTGATTAGGGTGTTCGTGAATGGTCACGGTCACAATTCGGGCGCAGGGATTGCGGTTTAAATACAATCCTGGTTACAACCCTGCGCCCCTACGATTTGAAAACCGATATATTATGACTATATTGTATAATTTTACAAGACGCAAAACAACCGATTATCTAAACTCATCATAACCTGTAGGGGCGCAGGGTTTATCTCTTGGCATATCATGTTCTTACTCCCCTGCGCCCGAATTTCATATTAATAAATTAAATTAACATGAAATGGTCAGCAAGATAATTTCCTGTCATAAAGATATCCATGCAAAATAACCATCCAAAATTTAAACGTCGTTCTCTTCGTTTGCCGAATTACGACTACTCCCAACCTGGTGCATATTTCATTACAATCTGCTCCTGGCAGCGGGCATGCTTGTTTGGTAAAGTGATCGACGGGATTATGCACCTTAACCAGATTGGCGGAATAGCACGTGATCAATGGTTGCGTTTAGGTCTTCGTTTTCCTCATTCTGACATCTACTCATACATTATCATGCCAAACCATATGCACGGAATCATTGTGATTAACAGTGAAATTTCTGATACACCTGAGAGTTCAGAAGGATCTACTTGCACCCCTTTAGCCCAAACCCATTGCGCGAGAAAACATGTTTCTCCAGGTTCATTGGGTGCCATCGTCCGGGCGTATAAAGCATCCGTGTCCTGGTACATTCATGCATTGGGCGGTTTTAACCGGAAACCCATCTGGCAGCGCAATTATTACGAGCATATCATCCGTGATGAGCAGGAGTTACAGACCATACATGATTACATTGAAACAAATCCACAAACCTGGGAACAAGACCGGTTGTTTACGTCCATGATTTAGTTTTTTGTTAAAAGTTTACAGGTTGCCAAACCAAACAGGAGATTTTCCAGTCGTCAATCAATTCAAATTCTCTATGGCTACAAAAATATAATTCGGGCGCAGGGATTGCGATTTAGCAATGGTTGTGGTTACAACCCTGCGCCCTACGATTGATTAGGGTGTTCGTGAATGGTCACGGTCACAATTCGGGCGCAGGCCGATTTGCCCTAACATCTATCATGGGATATATTTATTCACGGAAACTAACGTTATAATGTGAAGGCATTTTCCCATATCCGAGGTTCCCCGTTGTCCTTCAGCCTGCTCACAACCCTGGAATGCTCCCATTGCGGGAAGCAGCACGACCCTGCCCGTCCACACAATATCTGCTGCGCCTGCCAGTCTCCGCTGCTGGCGCGCTACGACCTGTCCGCCGCCCGCGCCAGCCTCGACCGCGACGAATTCTCAGGCCGCCCTAAAGGCATGTGGCGCTGGCACGAGCTGCTGCCGGTTTACGACCCAGCGAACATCGTCACGCTTGGCGAGGGTGATACACCCCTCCTGCGCCTGGAACGGCTTGGCGCTGTAACCGGCCTCACGCAACTCTATCTCAAAGACGAATCGCTCAACCCAACCGGCACCTTCAAGGCACGCGGACAAGCCGCGGCAATCTCCAAAGCCAGAGAACTCGGCATCCAACAAGTGATTATCCCCACCGCGGGCAATGCCGGCGGGGCGATGGCTGCATATGCCAGCCGCGCAGGGATGCAATCCAGGGTGTACATGCCTGCCGACACCCCAAAAGTTAATATCTATGAGTGCCGCATGACAGGCGCTGAGGTGATTCTAGTTGACGGGCTAATCAACGAGGCTGCCCGCCAGACTGCGCAGGTCGTGGCTTCCGGCGGATGGTTCGACATCAGCACTTTCAAAGAGCCGTACCGCCTGGAAGGCAAGAAAATCATGGGCTACGAGCTGGCCGAGGGCTTCACCTGGCGCCTGCCGGATGTGATCCTATACCCAGCGGGCGGCGGGATGGGATTGGTCGCCATCTGGAAAGCGATTCTCGAAATGACCGAGCTTGGCTGGTTGGAAAATGACAAACGTCCGCGCATGGTGGCCGTCCAGGCGGCTGGCTGCGCCCCGGTCGTGCGCGCCTACGAGGCTCGTCAACCGAGCTGCGACTTTTGGGAGGGCGCCCAAACCGTTGCCTACGGGCTGCGGGTGCCGAAAAGTTTCGGCGACCGGCTGATGATGCACACGATTTACGATTCAGGCGGCACAGCCCTGACCGTCACAGACGAGGAAATTCTAGCTGCCCAACAGCTGCTCGGTCGAAGCGAGGGTATCTTCGCCGCCCCGGAAGGAGCTGCTCTGGTTACTGCGCTGCCAAAGCTTGTCTCCAATGGTTGGCTGCGATCCGACGAGCAAGTGCTGCTATTGAATACCGGAAGCGGTCTTAAATATATTTAATAAAACAGGCATATCTTGGCGCGAACTATTTGAGGAACTGTGGTCGGAGAATGACATGCCAGACATCAATTTAATCCTGCTATCCCTGCACAACCTGCTGCGCTGGGCGCTGATTATCGCTGCATTGATCGCGATTGTCCGCGCCTATTCCGGCTGGCGGAATAAGAAACCTTTCTACAGCACAGACGACCGCCCAGGCATGTTCTTCACCGTTCTCTTCGACGTGCAACTGCTGCTCGGTTTCCTGTTGTATTTCACCCGCGGTTGGATCGGCACGCTTTCCGCCACATTACCTTCAGAGATGCAAAACCTGAACATGCGCTTTTTCGCCGTCGAACATTTCCTGATCATGCTCGCCGCAGCGGTTGTCGCTCATTTCGCTCGCTCTTCCGCCAAAAAAGCCCCCACAGACGTCTTAAAATACCGTCGTCTGGCGATCTGGTTCACAGTGGCGCTCGTTGTTCTGTTAGCGGCAGTTCCCTGGCCGTTCCTCACCTACGGACGGCCATTGTTGCGCCTGTTAGGGATTCAGTTCTAATCGATAAATCTATCCGCCGCCCAAGATAGCCGCCAAATCCACCGTGCTGTCGATAATCAGATCAGCGCCGGCTCGTAGCAACTCGCGCTGAGTGCCAAAGCCGCACAACACGCCTGCGGTCTGCGCACCCGCAGCCTTTCCAGCGCGGATATCGACCGTCGTGTCGCCGACCATCAGGCAGGCGCTGGCAGGAATGCCCATGCGCTCCGCAGCCCACAGGATTGGATCCGCGAATGGCTTGGTATGCGTGCAGGTCAATGCGGTAGCAACTGCTAAAAAATATTGATCCAACTCGAACTGCTCGATGAAGGCTCTGGTCGAGCGTTCGCCACGCGCGCTGACGATGGAAAGTTGATACCGCTGTTGTACATCAGCCAGCATCTCAACCACACCTGGGATCAGGAGAAAATGACCGGGGCAATCTTTTTTGAGGCGGCTCAGGGCAGAGAGCAAGCGTCCCGCTTCATCGTCCAGGTGCAGCCGGTCGAGCAGCTCATAAGCCAGGTTGCCAGGAGTTACCATTTCCATTACCAGGCGGCGCGCAAAGGGATACACTTCTCGCTGAGGGAACAGCCGGCCCCAGGGCAGCAGCAGTCGCTCCACCCGGGTTACCCACTGGTTATCCGTATCGCTAAGCGTGCCGTCCACATCGAAGCAGATACCCTGGATACGGCCAAGGTCGAGCGGCATGTCAGTTCACTCCGGCGTGCTCACCTTCGCCTAGCGATTGGAGCAACAAGTTGGCTGCCTCGCTGTCCGGTGCAATCACCCAACTGGTCAGCAAACCTTCCCATTGAACGATCACAGCTCCGTCAGAGGTATCATCCCAAAAAAGAGTGTTATCAAAAAGCTGATCAGCAGACCCACCCCAGCGGAATTTACCATAATCGCATAGCGAAGAGAAGAAATCGCTGGCATCATTGCGAGTATCCCAAACCCATTGCACCGCTAGGAAAATATCGCCGGTCGAATCATCTATGTAAACGGCATAGGCATCGCCGCCCCAACCGTCCGCTGCCTTGCGCGCTTGCGCATCCGCCAGGCGGAACGATTCCTGGCGTCCCTTAGCCAGCGTCAGGTAGGTGTACCATTCACCGACCACGCCACGGTCGATCTCGCGCAAATCTCTACCTAGCACAGCACCAAATTCCGGCATGAATACCTCGAGCGGTTGATCGCCTGGGTACTTCTCGGGATGCATGATCTGTTCAGTGGATCGCGGAGGATGGGCATAAGCCGCATCGATCGCAGCAAAGTCGCCCTTCTCGAACAGTGCAAACACGAAATCCGTTCCAGAAAGGTAAGAAAACGCAAAATCTTCCTTCATAAATTCGGGCGCCGAGTCGTATACGGGACTTTCCATCGTTTGATAGAAGTCATCCAGTTGTTGGATATCTTCGGTGCTGCCGTAGGAATACAGCCAATACTGTTCGGTCAAGGTGGCATCGCCCTCGAGCAGCGCCTGGACGGCGGCGCAGTATTCGCTGTCTGCCTGGCAATGGTCATCGTCGATGCCCAAACCATCGCGCAGTCCATAATGCTGGTCTTGCAGGGTATGGGTAAATTCGTGAGCGTAAGTCAGGCGCTCAGGCCCATCGAATTCCTCCCCCTGGATAACCACCATTTCTTTGTTTTCGTCGTCGTAATACCCGGCAATTTGCTCCGATAACAGGTCGATGTAGAAATCGTATAAATTAAAATCGCGATCGATCAATCCGAACGCCGAAAGCACCCGCAAATCATCCTCCAGCTCCTGTTCGTCGTTCTCCTCTAGAAAATCCTGAACGAGACGCTCGCGCAGCTGATCTGCCGTCAACAATGTGCGGATGACTGGTTCCACCTGGGTAAGCCCCCGTAAGTCTTCCACCTGCGATTGGATCTCATCCATTTGCGCGGCGATTTCAACCGGCAGCTTGTCCTGCGGGCTGGCTGGAGTAGCTTCGGCAGTCTCTTGGGGCGTGGTAGATTTCCCTACGCTGGTTTCCTCTGTTGGAGCAGCTTGGGAAGTTGGGCTGGCAGACGGAATCACGGTTGGGAGTTGGCGATCTACCCCCTGATTATCAAATAGCAACACCCCGCCAGTTGCCAGGCCAATCGCGCCTGAACACAGGCAGCATACAGCAAAAAGGAGCAAGACAGCGATAAGGATGTTTTTGTTCATTATTAAGCAGTCAAATAAGCAGAATCGATAGAAGAATTAAACCACACACCTGGCTGAAAAGATAGGAGTTGATCTGTTACGACCCTGGCAAGTAAACGACCTGCCTAATGCTCATTGACAAATTTGATCGCATAATCGGCATCGAAATAACCCGGGCGCGCCTCGACCGCCTTTTGAAATTCGAGCAGGGCATCCAGCTTATTACCGTCCCGGTAAAGCGCCCAGCCATGCCAGAGTAGCGCCTCCTCTGAGTTCGGCGTTCGTTTCAGGGCATATTCGGTCAATGCCAACAGATCTTCGTTCCGGTTGAGATTGAAGTAGGCAAAAAAAGGTCCAAATTGGTAACGCAACATTCGCTGTGGTAAACCAAGCTCTCGAGCGCGGTCATAGGCGTCGGCTGCCTCAGCATATTCATCGAAATAAACCAGGTTCGATCCAAGATTGAACCAGGCAAAGGGATTCTCAGGATCAGCTTGAGTTTCAGAGTGAGCGACAGCGAGTGCATTCTGGCGATTGACCACCTCATCCCAGTCCTCGCCGAGCAACTGGCGCACCAACCCTTCTTGCTCGGGCGTGAATATTAAAAAATAAACCCTGTTGAAAGTCTGCCAGGTATGGTCCAGGTCTTTGTACGCGACTGAACGGTCTGGACCAAGAAAAGAATCCTGGACGGTGAACGTTGCGACAGAATCGTCATAGGCGGTGATCAGCAGGTAATGACCTGCCCAGCGGTCGTCGTTGGGCCAGTAGTCCTCCTCCATGGAAAAGCCTTCTTCAATCACCACAGGCAAGCCGGCAGCAATGAATTCGCGCAACAGATCTATGCTGCCGCCGACACGGAATTCGCTGCGCAGCCAACCAGCATAATTACGGGCAAAAAAGAGCAGCTCTTCGATGTTGACATTCCGATCCTGATCGATCGGTTTTATCACACGGGAGACATCATACTGGTCACCCTGCCACCCAAAATAATTCAATTGCATGGATAATGTAGCGGGGCCGCAGTTGTTGATGTCCTGCTTTTCATAGGGAGGCGGCTCGAGTTCAACTTTAACTGGCAGAGCAGTCGAGCTCGGCTGAGGCGTCGGTGAGCTTTGCACAGCGGGGGTTGATGGTGCCAGCAACGGAGTAGGCTTATCGGACGGAATTCTCTCCGATTTACCCGGCGGCAGCACTGCGGTTGGCATCGATTTGACCGGATCAACCATACCGCGCAAATAAGCCTCACCGGTAATCAAACGCCAGGTAAGGCGACTTTTAGCAGTTGGAATTTGAGCAACCAGCAGGCCGAGCAGTATCAATCCAATCAGCAGTAATAGAGTGATAAGGGGCTTCTTCTTACCCCGTGGGAAATAGTATTTTGGCATAATAGAGATCTGGCGGTTTTTTGACGATGACCAGGGCGACGAATCAGGGCGCGCTGGCCTTGGCAAGGTCGATATGATCGAACAGGCGCACGCTCGACGGCGGCCAGTAAATCACCACCGCCCGGCCAACCACGTCGCTCATGGCTACGAATCCCCAAATATGCGAATCGGAAGAACGGTTGCGGTTATCGCCAAGCACGAACAGCCCGCCTTCCGGCACGATCCACTCCCCCTCATAATCTGGTGGAGCGGAAATATACGGCTCATCGATAGATTCACTATTGATATACACCTGACCGTCGCGGATCGTGACTGTATCGCCGGGCAATCCTATGACGCGTTTGATGTAATCTTCGGGCGGTTGACGGTTGTGATGGAAAACGATAATATCCCCGCGATAAATTTCACCAAACCGGTATGCCCATTTATATACCACCAGCAACTCACCCTCGCGAAGCGTTGGCTGCATACTGATATTCTGCACCCGCACTCGGTCAGTGACAGTGCTGATGGCAAAATAGAGCACCAGCGCTAAAAGGACGGTTTTAAGAGCCTCACTGACTAGGTCTCTAAAAGTGGTTTTGTGTATCTCGTTAACCGGCCGGGTTTCGTCGCTGTATGGGATCGATTGGTTTTTTTCGCTCATCAGGGTTGCATCTTATCACAGAATGTCGGGATGCGCGAGTGACGCTTTACCTTATTGCAGTCATAGTAGGTGGCAAATCATGAATTGCGCCTGCACTACAATAACTCGAGGCGATAGCTTTCACTCAGCCCAGCCCGCTAAAATCCTCCCTATCGAGTATACTCAAGTGCGGACGGTCATCACCCAAGCCACGACCGCCTGGCGGAAAGCTCCCGCAAGAAAGGATTAGCATGGGCCTTCATGGAGGAGGCTGGTGGAGCCTGGTTAGCTCGACCGGTGAAAAGCCAAAAGTCACCCGCGACCTGTTGCGGCGGGTGTTTTCATACGCGCGTCCGTATACCTGGAAGATTACCGGCATGCTGGCATTGATTCTGACTGCAACCGGCCTGACCCTGCTGACCCCGCTGGTGCTGCGCACCTTGATCGATAAAGTTCTGCCCGCCAAAGATATCCCCCGGCTGATCTGGCTGGCGCTGGCGCTACTGGCAATCCCTGCCCTGGGGGGAATCGTTAACGTGTTTCAACGGCGGCTGAACGCCTCAATTGGCGAAGGCGTGATCTACGACCTGCGCGTGGCGTTGTTCTCGCACTTGCAGCGCATGTCGCTGCGCTTTTTTACCCACACGAAAGTCGGCGAGTTGATGAGCCGCCTGAACAACGATGTGGTCGGCGCGCAGAATGCGATCAGTAACACCATCGTCGGCATGGTCACCAATGTCGTCCAGGCAGCGGCGGTGCTGGTGGTGATGCTGACTCTAGAATGGCGCCTGACGTTGATCAGCGCGATGATCCTGCCGCTGTTCCTGGTGGTAGCCCGCCAGATGGGCGAGCGTTTGCGCGACGCCGCCCGCCAACATATGGACGCAAACGCCAAAATGAACGCGCTGGTCAACGAAACGCTCAACATCGGCGGCGCGTTGCTGGTGAAATTGTTCGGGCAGGCAGCCAGTGAGATCAAGCGCTTCGAAAGCCGCGCCGGCGATGTGCGCGACATCGGTGTACAACGGGCAGTGATGGGCGTTTCCTTCTTTGTAATCATCGGCCTGCTCAGCGCGGTCGGCACCGCGCTGGTTTACGGCTTCGGCGGCTACCTGGTCATCCGCGAAACATTCACGATCGGCACCATCGTCGCCTTTGGCGCCTATTTAACCAGCCTATATTCGGCGCTCGCTGGTTTAGCCAACGCGCCGGTCGAGTTTGCTACATCGGTGGTCAGTTTCGAGCGCGTCTTTGAGATCATCGACCTGCCAATAGAAATCCCCGATCGCTCGGACGCCCTCCCGCTTACCCTGGTTCGCGGCGAGCTCTGCTTCGAGAATGTTTCCTTTCGCTACGAGATCGATGAACGCGCGCAATTGAGCGATGTACGCCGCTACGGCCGCGCTGACCTGATCGATACGGCGCTGTCTGGCAGCCGAACGGAAGGCGACGAGGAAACCGGCGCTGCGCTGAGCCAGGCGCGTGAGATCATCCTGGAGGATATTAATTTTCAAGTTCAGCCGGGCGAGTTGGTTGCACTGGTCGGACCCAGCGGGGCAGGCAAAACTACGTTGACTTATCTCATTCCGCGCCTGTACGATCCCACATCCGGCATTATTCGCATCGATGGACATGACCTGCGCGAGGTGAGCCTGGCATCATTATCCGCCCAAATCGGCATGGTCACCCAGGAGACGCATTTATTCCATGACACCATTCGCACGAATTTGATCTATGCGCGCCTGGACGCCAGCCAGGCTGAAATCGAGGCTGCCTGCCGGGCCGCCAACATTCATGATTTTATCAGCGGACTGCCGCAGGGCTATGAAACGGTGGTCGGCGAGCGCGGTTACCGCCTGTCAGGCGGGGAAAAGCAGCGCATTGCCCTGGCGCGTGTGATCCTCAAGGATCCGCGCATATTGGTATTGGACGAAGCCACCAGCCACCTCGATAGCGAGTCCGAGGCGCTCATCCAGGAGGCGCTGCGGCGGGTAATGGCCGGGCGCACCAGCATCGTCATCGCTCACCGTCTGAGCACCATTCTGGCTGCCAATTTGATCCTGGTAATCGACCGCGGGCGGATCGTCGAGCGCGGCACGCATAACGGGCTGCTGGACAATGGAGGGCTTTACGCCCACCTGTACGAAACTCAATTCAAATCCGAGCTGCAGACTCATCGGAGTTAACAACACCCTGACCCCTTGAGAGAAACTCGACGGAAAAACTGATTTTCTTGCCCGGCACTGAGTTCATCGGATTTGGCGACCAAACCGAATTGAGATTGATCAAAGAAGCCAACATTTAGAATATATATATATCGATGGATCCCTTCCCTCACCCAGGCAAACGCATCGCGGTGATTGGCGTCACCGGCAGCGGCAAGACAACTATGGCAGCCAGGCTTGCCCAGGCGCTCGGTCTTGTCCACGTCGAGTTGGACGCGCTGCATTGGGAAGCTAATTGGACAAATCCCCCAATCGATGTGTTTCGAAGCCGAGTGACTGAGGCGCTCCAGGGTCCTGCCTGGGTTACAGACGGGAATTATTCTAAAGTGCGCGATATTATCTGGAAACGTGCAGACACGGTCGTGTGGCTGGATTATCCTTTCCTGATCTGTTTTTGGCGCCTGATGCACCGTTCGTTAAGGAGGGTTGTGTACCAGGAGGAATTATGGAACAACAACCGCGAGACTTTACGCGGCATGCTTTTTATGAAAGACGCAATCATCCCCTGGTTGTTCAAAACATATCCGCGCCGCCGGCGTGAATATCCGCAGCTGCTGGCGCTGCCAGAAAACGCGCATCTACGCCTGATCCGACTGCGCACGCCGAGGCAGGCAGATGCCTGGCTGGCTTCCCTGGCAGCCATAGCCAGCGGAGGGTTTGACACTCAGCGAGTTCCTGATTAAACTGAAGGTACCATAATAGAAGAGAATTAACCACCAGAGGAGGTGGTATGCCAAAACTATATTACGGTCACGTCGCTGTGGACAACGTGCGTATCAACTATTACCGCACAGGCGGCGAAAAACCACCGATCATCATGCTGCACGGTTTTTCTGACAATGCGCTCTGCTGGAACCGCGTGCCGATTTATCTTGAAACCGAATACGACGTAATTCTGCCGGATGCGCGCGGTCACGGCAGCTCTGGATTGGCTGAAGACGGATCCAGCCCCGAAACACAGGCTATTGATGTGCTGCGCCTTATCGAGAGGTTGAGTATCAAGCAGCCCATATTGATTGGCCACTCGATGGGCGCGCACGTGGCTGCCCTGGCGGCGGCTCAGGCGCCGCAGACCATTCGCGCAGTGGTACTTTGCGACCCGCCCTGGCGGGACAGCTCCAATCACACTACGCCAGAAACCCGCACCGTCAAGACCGACGAATGGAAAACCTGGATTGCCGAGTTGAAAGAAAAGCCGCTGGAAGAGGTCATCACGATGGGCAAACAATTGCACCCCAATTGGGATGAAAGTGAATTCTTCCAGTGGGCGCGCTCCAAGCAGCAGGTGCGCCTGGAGACCTTCGAATGGATCATGACCAGCCCGCTGTTGTATGCGGATATCGTCGGTAAAATCCGTTGCCCAGGGCTGCTGATCACTGCAGACCCGCAACTAGGCGCAATCGTAACGCCGGCTGTGGCCGAGCAGGTCAGGAAGTTATGGCGTAAGGTCAAGGTTGTGCACATCCCCGGCGCTGGTCACAACATCCATCGCGAGCAATTGGCATATTACATGGACGCGCTCAACCGGTTCCTGCGCAGCCTGGGAAAATGGAAGAATAAATAACCTGTATTACGGCAGTGGGTTATTTGCTGCCCAGTCCTCGCCGATGGCAACGGCGATGTCATAAGCCGCGTTGGGATCGTAACGGTTATAGACGCGAGGATTTTCCAGGTTGAACAACTGCGATAAGTAGCGCACGGTGTAGGGTTTGCCATTGTAGATAAAGATCGTGGTCACATCGTACAACTGGTCAGCATTGGTTTCTTCGACGACATTGATCCCCTGCTCCCGCAGCCACCCAGCCGTCAAACCAGCCAGGCCGCTGGTGGTCGTTCCATTTTGCACAGACACGCGCGCTTCTTCGTCCGCCATCAATTGCTGCAAATCGCTGGCTACTGCCGCAGGTCCAACAGGCATGCCGCTGGTGAAAACCTCGTCACGAAGGATGCGGATTTTATCGCTGATCGGGATGAGAATCGACAAACCGTCCGGAGACGTGCTCATCTCGACCTGCTCCGCGCCAATCACCACAGATTTAATATTCTCTGAGGGAATCTGCATAGCCAGCCAAGAAAGTTTAATCACCTCATCCAGGGTCATGTTGGTGCTAATGCCTGAGGAAAGGTCACGGTAAAGCGCTGGCGCCCGAGTAACCAGCTTCGGCAGCATATCAAAGCTGAGAATGCGGTCGCGGATGGCGCGGATCACCTGCATCTGGCGCTCAGACCGGTCGAAATCGCCGCCCTCAGTATAGCGGTTGCGCGCATAAGCCAAAGCAATATCACCTGGCAAAGTAACGATGCCCGGCTCCAGGTTGACCTTCTTGTTCGAACCGATGATCGATACTGTCAACGGTTCCTTGATTTCCAGCTTAACCCCGTCGATTTCATCGATGAAGAGAACAAAAGCATTGAAATCGATCTGCGCATAATAATTGATCGGCACGCCGAGGAATTGCTCGACCGTCTCGACTGCCAGACCGGGTCCGCCGCCTGGAAGGTGATTAATCTCGCCAAGGTAGTAGGCGGTGTTGATCTTGGCGTAATCAAAACCGGGAATATTGACCCACATATCCCGCGGGATGGACATCATCCCTGCTGTGTTGCTGATCGGATCAAGCGTAAGCAGGATCATGGTGTCGGTGCGCGGTACTTCGCCAGCCTCCCAGTCACGGTAGTCCAGACCCATTAAAAGCATGGTTACGCGGCTCTTGCCGTCCCAGGGTACCGGCGTCGGTCCTCCCTCCGGTTGCAAAATTGCGTCCATTGGCACAAGCGTGCCCTTATCGACTGATTCACCGCCTTCCGAACCCACAGGAATGCCTTCCAGCGGCGTGGAGGTCCAACTGCGGAAAATATCACGAGCGACGCCGAATAAAACAATCCCGGTAACGATCGCCAACACTGCGAAGGCGATCAAAACGATTTTTGCCAGCCGGTCGGAGGAACTCTTCCTTTTAACGGCCATATTATTGCGAGGATTTGCCATATTTCTTTTCTTAGGGGGTATTTTCGATGGGGTCATGCGCCATGTAGCTGCAAGATGAATGCCATTGAATCACAATCTGCTTATTATAATGCTTATTGGACAGGCGGAGGCGGCACTGGCAGTTGATCTACTCCCGTATTGATCCATTTATCACCCTCGTCGATCAACATTACTGGGATATCTTCGACGATCGGATATTTCCGCCCGCAATCGCGGCATACCAGCCAGCTGCCCTTTACCAGATCGAGTAAGCCTTCTTTTTCACGCACACAGTTAGGGCAGCGCAAGATATCAAGCAAGTCCTGACTGACCATTTGTCCTCCAAGCCCATAAAGAATTGTGTATCCGCCGTTTGCGCCATACACTCCAATCTTTAGTTCAATATGGCAGCTCAAACCCGACGGATTAATTGTACCATGAGGTGCGCTGCGCCAGTTCCGAGGAAAATCGCCCGCATTCCAACTGTTCGATAGTAAAATTGACCGGCTTGATTTCCGTTTTCAAGCAAAATGTGTAACGCATAACTCATCTATGTTAAGACCAATCCGGCTGTTCAACACGGAATTCCCCGCCCAGTACTGGCTGATGTTCTTCGGCATGCTGATCAGCACCATTGGCTCCAGCATGATCTGGCCGTTCCTGATGATCTACGCCAGCGAGCGCCTGGATCTGCCTATGACCGCTCTGGCCAGCCTGCTGACCATCAACGCCATTTCTGGGCTGGTTTCGTCCTTCATCGCCGGGCCGATCATCGACCGGTTGGGCCGCAAACGGGTGATGGTGATCAGCCTGTTTACCAACGGCATCGGATTTCTGCTGTTGAGCCAGGCAAACACACTGCCCGCCTTCGCTGCGCTGATGGTCGTGCAAGGCGCAGCTAATCCACTTTACCGCGTCGGCGCGGACGCAATGATGGCAGATCTGATCCCCCCTGCCAGGCGGATCGAGGCCTATGCCATGCTGCGGCTGAGCAATAACGCCGGAATCGCCATCGGTCCGGCGATCGGCGGTTTTTTAGCCGCCTCCACTTACAATACCGCTTTCTACTTTGCCGCAGGCGGCATGTCTATTTACGGACTGCTGCTGGCCTTCCTCGCCCGCGAAACCCTGCCGTTTGCAGCAGCAAACGATCCGGCGCGGATTTCTCAACCAACCAAACAACGCTTCGGCGGATATGGGCGGGTGCTTCGTGACCGCGTTTACATCTCCTTCACGCTGGCTTTTTGGCTGACGATGATGGCCTCGTCGATTCTTTGGGTATTGCTTGCCGTATATGCCAAGGAAAACTACGGGCTATCTGAAAGCCGCTATGGACTGATCCCGACAACGAACGCGTTGATGGTGGTGTTACTGCAAATTCCGGTCACCCGGGTAACCAAGCGTTTTAAAACGATGCCTGTGTTGGCGGTTGGCGCAGTTTTCTACACAGTCGGCGTCGCCAGTGTTGCCCTCGGCACAGGCTTTTGGGGATTTTGGACGAGCATGGTTGTCATGACCATCGGGGAGTTGATTATGGCGCCAACCTCGTCAACCTTTGTGGCTAACCAGGCCCCGCCAGACATGCGCGGGCGCTACATGAGCATCTACAGCCTGACCTGGAGCATCTCAACCGGGATCGGACCCGTCATTGGGGGTTTCTTGAATGACCATTTTGGTCCGCGCACGATCTGGTATGGCGCCGGCCTGATCGGGATGATCTCATCGATTCTGTTTCTGCTTTACACTACCCTGCCTTCCATGCAAAAGACAACTACTCTCCCTTCGAAAGCTGATCTTGACACCCTTCCTTAGTTTTTTATGAAAATATGACCTGTCGGAATTCGATGCGCCTAATCAGCATTGGTTAACAACAATCCTGGATTGATTACAGCTGCGTATCCAATAATATTCATCGATCATATCAACTTATCTTGTATAAATGCAAAAGAATATCAAGTCCAGCAATAATTTTCGGGTGAAATTCTTGAAAGTGGAGGCAGCATGGGAAAAATCTTGCGCTGGGGATTACTCAGCACCGCGCGGATCAACCGCAAGATCATACCGGCCATCCGCGCTGCTCGAGGTCATCGATTGTACGCGGTGGCAAGTCGCGACCCGGAGCGCGCGAAAACATATGCTCAGGAATGGAAGATCGCGCACGCTTACGGCAGCTACGAAGAATTAATTGCCGATCCCGAAATCGATGTGATCTATAACTCGCTTCCTAACCACCTGCATGCCGAATGGAGCATCAAAGCTGCCCAGGCAGGTAAGCACGTGCTCTGCGAAAAACCCCTGGCCCTCTCGCCAGAAGAGGTGGACGCAATCATTGCTGCTGCGAACGATCATCATGTTGTCATCGCCGAAGCCTTTATGTACCGCCACCTTCCGCTCACGCTCAAAGTGCAAGGGTTGATCCAAGCCGGCGCCATCGGTGAGGTGCGCCACATCAACGCCAGCTTCACGATTCTTTTTGACCGTCCGGAGAATTACCGCTGGCTGCCGGAAACCGGCGGGGGCTGCCTGTGGGACCTCGGCTGCTATCCGGTCAGCTGCGCGAGGATGATCATGAACGCTAATCCGCAGGAAGTATATGGGATCGCCAGGTGGACTTCACTGGGTGTTGACAAGACCTTCACCGGTTTACTGACCTATAGGAACGGGACAACCGCTTATTTCTTGTGCAGCTTCGAGCTGCCCTATTTATGCCAGCTGGAGATCATAGGCACGCAAGGGAAGATCGTCCAGGAAAATCCATTCATACCCGCGCGCGGCAACCCATGTTATCTGCTACGAGACGGACATAAGATTAAGGTCAAGGCTGCCGTGCCCAAGCAGCTTTATCAGGGCGAGGTGGAAGATCTCGGGCGGGCAGCGCTCAACAGAGCAAACCAGCGTCTGCCGCTCAGCGAGAGCCGTGAAATCAACCAGGCGCTGACAGCATTGCTCGAATCGGCAAGGAAAGGCGCGCCCGTTCGGCTGTAATCCTCCCGGATAGACGCATGCCCACACCAGCCCAAATAGTAAAATCCAAATAGTTTCATCTTAAGATAGGATCCCTAGAATTAAGAAACAGCAAATCGCTAGCAGGCTGTCAATCCCCAAATAACCAGTGCAAAACTCAAGAGCCAACCAGCTTCACGCTTCCACGTTCTCGTTAAATCTACTTCGTGAAAATATTCACTAATCAGGATGGGTATCACGCAGATAGGCGATATTCATCATCTTGACGAGGATTGGA
>JAXDCA010000072.1:0-18587 GCA_034678305.1 Bellilinea sp. | reverse complement strand
TGAGCAACAACGTGATCAATGTGATTTACCGCGATCGCGCTGGTCAGCTTTGGATAGGTACAGAAGCCGGTCTGAACTCCTTCGACGAGATGGAAGAGGTATTTCGAGTCTATAGCAGCCCGCCCGGCAATTTGAGCCCGGACGAGTCGCTGATAGTTAATGCGATTGTCGAAGATTCAGAAGGCTTTCTTTGGATTGGAACGAATCGCGGTTTAATGCGCTTTGGTCTCACAAATGAAACTTTTGTTGAAATCCCCAGAAAATTAAAACCATACTTCATCAGCGAACGATTGACTGTGCTTTCTCTTTTGATCGACAGCGGCGGTAATCTTTGGATAGGAACCATTGGCGGGCTGCTCTCCCTAAGCGCTGACGGTCAGGAGGTGCGCTACTTTCAACATTCTGATGGACAACCGCAATCTTTGAGCAGTGATTGGATTAACACGGTATTCGAAGACCGGCTTGGGTTGATTTGGGTAGGTACGGATATGGGGCTCGAGCTGTTCGATCCTTCGCTGAACGGCTTTCATCATTTTATGCCTGATCCTGATAAGGCAGGCAGCATATCTGACGCCAAAATCAATGCGATCTTTCAGGATGATTCAGGATTATTGTGGTTTTTAACCGAGAATGGGATCAATAAATTGGATTTGAGTGTCAGACAGTTCGAGCATATCCTTTACATCCCCTCCGAGGGGAGGACGACGAGTACGGAGTACATTTATGACATTCAGCAGGATGCAGACGGAAATCTGTGGTTTGGAACCAACAATGGGTTGATCAAAGTGAATCCGGAAAGGACCGAATATGCCCGTTACATCAACTATCCATCGGATGAGGCCAGTCTTAGCCATAATGTCGTGGTCGCATTAGAGCTCGATAAGGAGCAGCGGTTGTGGATAGGAACGGCATGGGGTGGAATAGATATATACTACCCGCCTCAAGATGGCTTCATCCATTTATCCAGAGATCGTTTGGATGAAAATCAATTGAGCAGCCGCTTGATCAGCGTTATGTATCAGGACCACTCTGGCAATATATGGATTGGGTACACCAACGGGCGGTTGGATGCATTCGACCGCGATCAAACCAGGGTCACACGCTATATTTTGACCATCGAGGAACCCGAATTACAGCGGCGCAACCAGGTCCGCGCTCTGGTTGAGGATCATCTTGGGATGATATGGGCAGGTACTGCGTATGGTCTTTACATCATCAATCCAACGAGCGGCAGCAGTTCGCGCATTTTCTCCACGCCCAATGATCCAGGCAGCCTGAGTGATAATGATGTCACAGCCCTCTATGAAGACCAAAGCGGCACGCTATGGGTTGGCACGAACGGAGGCGGGTTGAACCGCTACAACCGCAGCGCCGGGACTTTCACCAATTATCGGATTAAGGATGGCATGCCAAATGATTCGGTCTACGGCATTCTTGAAGACGATTATGGGCGATTATGGATTAGCACCAACTTTGGGATAACTTGTTTTGATCCGCGCACGGGTGTTTTTCGCAGTTTTGACGAGCAGGACGGGTTGCAGAGCAGCGCTTTCAATGAAAATTCTTTTTATCAGAGCCCATCTGGCGAAATGTTCTTTGGCGGCATCAACGGCATTACCGCCTTTTATCCGGACAGGATTGCGGACAATCCTTTCGTCCCGAATGTCATGCTGACCTCGCTTCGTCAAGGGGATCGGGTGTTCAATCCGATCGAAGCAATTGAAGACAGCCGCGATATTTTAATCCGCTGGCCAGATAATTACTTCGAATTCGAGTTTACCGTACTCAATTACCGTCAGTCGAGTAAAAACCTATTTGCCTATCGCCTGGAAGGATTTGAAAGTGACTGGAACACGACCGGCACACGACGCTACGGACGGTATACCAACCTTCCTGGCGGTGATTACAAGCTTCATTTGATCGGCTCCAACGACGATGGTGTATGGAACACGGTTGGATCGACAATAAACATTCGGGTTATTCCGCCGATTTGGGAGAATAAGACATTCCAAGCGGTAGGAATTATCTTGATTCTCGTAAGCATTGTTACTGGTTACCTGATGAAGGTGCGCAGTGTAAATGAACGCAATCGTAAGCTGGCAGCATTGATCGAAGAGCGCACTCATGAGATCGAACAACGCCGCCAGGTGGCGGAGGGTTTACGAGGCGTGTTCATCTTGCTCAACTCCAACCGGCCGCTGGATGAGAGCCTTGGCTTCATCCAAAAACAGGTTTTACGACTGGCAAGGGCGAGATTTGCCTGGATTTTTCAACTTTCCACAGCTGGTTCAGGTTCGAAGGTCAGAGTGCTTGCGCCGCAAAAGCAAGAACAGCCTGCTTATCTGCGGCAAGAGGTGATTGATTGGTTTGCTGCGCGGGTTTGCAGAAAGCAAAGCCGCCTGGTCTCCGATTGGTCAACGCTGGTAAAAAGCGCCCCGCAATTGGATTTGCTTGACTTGAAATGGATTCAGACGGTGGTCTGCGTACCCATCATTCCAGAAAGAGAGGTTTTTGGCGGGCTGGTGGCATTTTTTGATGAAGTCAAACAATTTTCAGAGGAAGAAGTCAACCTCTTCAATTCGTTTGCCGAGCAGGCATCGCTTGCGGTTGGGAATCAATGGCTGCGCACGAAGGCCGAAGAAATCGCGGTCGTGACTGAACGCACCCGGTTGGCGCGCGATCTCCACGACGCGGTAACTCAAACCCTATTTTCAGCCAGCCTGATAGCAGAGGCCTTGCCGCGCATGTGGGATAATAATCCAGAGGAAGGCCGCAAGCTGCTAGATGAGCTGCGTCAACTGAACCGTGGCGCGCTGGCAGAGATGCGCTCATTGCTGATGGAACTGCGCCCCGCAGCCGTGGTCGAGGCGCAGTTACCCGAATTAATCCGCCAACTGGCTGAGTCAGCCAGCGGGCGGACGGCTATGGCGATAAAAATTGATCAGTTGGATGAGTGCCATTTACCGGACGATGTTCATCTTGGGTTTTATCGCATCGCACAAGAGGCGCTGGCTAATGTGGTCAAGCACGCCTGCGCGAAACATGTACAGTGTTCCTTGCGCTGCGACGCGCTTAACGATAAAAATGAATATGACAGCCATCTGGTACGCGTGACGCTCGAGATCCAGGACGACGGTTGTGGATTCGACCCGGATGAAGTCCCAACTGACCGATTTGGTCTGGTGAATATCCGCGAGCGGGCAAAAGCTATAGGAGCGGAGATTAGTATCGAAAGCATACCCTTAAAAGGTACGCGTATACGCTTAAGCTGGGAGGGAGAAGAAATACTCGATGACTGAGAAGAACAAGATCAAAGTGATGTTAGTGGACGATCACGAGATGGTCAGGCGGGGACTATCCACCTACTTGATTGTGACGCCAGACATTGAGGTGGTTGCCGAAGCCAAAGACGGGATCGAGGCTTTAGACGCCTGCGCGCGGATCGATCCGGATGTAATCTTGATGGATCTGGTCATGCCGCGCATGGATGGCATCGAGGCAATTCGATTGATCGGTCAACGTTTCCCAGACATCCGCGTAATTGCGCTGACCAGCTTTCACGAGAAGGAGATGGTGCAGGAAGCCTTGCGGGCGGGAGCGGCTGGTTACCTGTTGAAAAACGTGACCGGCGACGAACTGGCAACAGCCGTGCGTACAGTCGCGAGCGGGAAACATACCCTTTCACCTGAAGTTGCCCAGGTGATTATCCATGGCGCCACACAACCGCAACTCGGAGATGACTTAACCGAGCGTGAGCGCGAGGTGCTGGAACTGTTGGTCGAGGGATTGAGCAATCCAAAGATTGCGGAGAGGTTGACCATCAGCCGGGCAACAGCTCGCGCTCATGTGAGCAATATTTTGGACAAGTTGGGTGTCAGCAACCGGGCAGAGGCAGTCGCACTGGCATTACGTAATAAACTGGTGAAATAGCCGAATTAATTGGACAGTTGTCCAATCCGATAATCCTCCAGGCAGTGGATGCGCCTGGAGGATTTTTTCCTTATGGTATTAACAGCGAGGGAGTGGATGTCAGAATTTTAGTTCCAGGTTTGGTCACGGCCAGCATCATCAAAAGGAGGGATAAACGCAACAAGTACTCATATCCTCTCGATTCATTTTCACTATCCGATCAGAACACAATCTATGGAGGAAAAATGAGGAGAAGCAAATTTTGGATGCTGATATCAGTGCTTATTCTTGCCAGCATGGTATTGACTGCATGCCAATCACAAGAATCGCCTATTATCAAGACCATTGTGGTCACCACAGAAGGAAAAGAGGTCATCAAGGTTATTACCCAGGAACCAGTCGAAAATCCATTAGCCCCGGTCGAAAAAGTCTTACGCATCAACATGCGCACCTATCCCGACATCATCGACCCGCAGATATCTTCATTTGTTGGAGAAATTGCGCACCTGGAGTTGATTTACGAAGGTCTTACTAACCTGGATAAAGACCTGAACACTGTTCCTGGCGCAGCCGAATCGTGGGAATTCAACGAGAATGCCACCGAATTAACCTTCACCCTCAGAGAAGGATTAATTTACAGTGACGGCAGTGTCCTGAACGCCATGCGTTTTAAGGATGCATTGATGCGCAATATCAATCCCGAAACACAGGGTCAGTACGCCAACTCGACCGATGAGATCGTAGGCGCAACAGAATGGAGAACTGGCGAAGGCGAGGAGTCTGAAGCTGGCAAGGCAATGGTCGAGAAGAGCATCCTTGCTATGGATATGGCAGGCAATGAGTGCACAGATTACGACGCCACTGATTGCCGAATTTTGAAACTTGTATTGACCAAACCGGCGCCGTATTTTGACACCGTGATGAGCCTTTGGATCACATTTCCTGTGAAGAAAGAGTTAATCGAAGAAGGCGGTGAAATCTGGTGGAACAGTTCAGTCTATCAGATCGGCAATGGGCCCTATATTCTCGAAACACTCGAGCCATTTGTGCGCGGGTATTTTGTTCCCAACCCGAATTACTGGGGCGGGCAAGGCAAGGTTAACATCGAGTACCGCTATATCACGGACACTGCGGTAGCCTTTGAGGCTTACAAAAACGATGAATTTGACATTGTCACTCTTGCATCAGAAGACTGGATGACTGTTAAAAATGATCCTGTCCTGTCGCAGGAAGCCTTGATCTATCCGGGTTCTTGCACCTTCAATGTTAATTTTCATCAATTGAAAGAACCCTTCACTGATCCAAAAGTTCGTGAAGCCTTTGCCCTTGCGCTTGATCGCGACGCCTGGGTGAGCGATGTATTGCAAGACTTGGGAGCGCCAACGTTAACATGGATTCCACCGGGATTCCCCGGGTATGACGGTGAGGAAACTCGTTGGAGTTATAACCCTGAAGCTGCGGTGCAAGCGCTGAAGAGCTCGAGTTATGGATCTGTAGAAGCTCTGCCGGAAATTACAGCAACCTTCAATGATACACCTCGCAACCGGCTGCGGTATGAGTGGTTAGCCGCCAAATGGGAAGAAGTTTTGGGTGTAAAGATTGGCCTTAACCCCGTCGAATCCACCACCTATACCGCATTAACAAAAGATGTCAATACTGCGCCGCAAATGTTCATTCTAGGTTGGTGCGCTGACTATCCGGACCCACAGAATTGGTTGAGTATCTACTGGATGTCCAGCGCGTCTTTTGCGAACAGGATCGGCTACGCCAATTCGGAATTGGATGCCTTGATGACTGAGGCAGACGTCGAGCCTGACCCAGAAAAGCGCATGACGCTATATGCCGAGGCGCAGAAATTGTTGGTTGGCTCTCTACCCGGAGCTTTTATGTGGAACAACGTCAACAGCTATCTTGTCAAGCCCTGGGTAAAGAATATCGAGGTAACCCCGCAGGATACGGATTGGCCTGGTTCAATCAATCCGATCGTAGTTGACATCGATACGAGCATGATTCCCTAAGGATTTTTCTCCCTCCTTCTACTGAGGGACCGCTGCGTCTGACCAGCGCACTGGTCCCTCCCCCACCATATCGGTATTTTCCGCTTACCCGTCGAATTTTTATCGGAATTGGAGAGTTGATGAGGATTTTAATTGCTGATCCCATGCCTAAAGTGAGACGAGCGCTCACTGTTCTTCTTCAAGAACAACCAGGTTGGGAGGTAGTTGGGTACGCCGTCAATTCAATTGAGCTTTATCAACAAGTCAGAGCTCTAAACCCACAGGTGATCTTATTGGATTGGGATTTGCCTGGATTAAATCATGGAAGAATTGCCAGCAACCTGCGCCATGGAAAAATACCCCCGGTCATTACTTTATGCTGGAGGCCTGAGGTTGGCCGATATGCGCAAGCGCTGGGATTGGATCTTTTTATTAGCAAGCTGGATGGTCCAGAAAAATTACTGATGTTGGTGTGGCAATGTTATGTGGATGTTACTTCTGGAGAGATTGATACCGCGGTTTCTTCAAGGCGCTCGGATGAACGACAAACCAAACCAATTCATGGCATAGCTGCCGGGAGGAAAAGATGAGAAAAAGAATTGTTCTAAGGCAACTGACGGATTATGAGTTGTATGAGATTCGGCGGTTAGTATCAACCCGTCATGGCACAGCGCGCATGGTCAAGCGAGCGCGCATTATTGCCGCCATGTTGGAAGACCCGCAATTGAGCGCTTCCAAAGCCAGCCTCAGGGCAGGATACAAACGTCTTTCGTACGGGCCGAAGTGGGTAAAACGTTTCAATGAAATGGGGATCGAGGCGCTTCGCGACCGGCCTCGGCAGGGAAGGCGTCCTGTTCATCAACGTTCTGTCCGCAGATTTGTGATCAACGTTGTGCGCGAATCACCAGCATCCGCAGGATATCCATTCAAATCTTGGACGCTGCAGCGACTGCGCAGCGTGCTTGAAGAAAAATACGGTTTGCAGCCTTCGATCTCGACAATCTGGGAATGGATGATATCCGCGGGGTTGGAATACGACCGTCGTCACGGCTGGAAGCAGCCTTAAGGGCTTTGCTGACCGCTGGCATTGCTTCGGAAGGCGATACCGCACGGAAGACTTTGAGGTAGCGCGGTTATCCCTTGATTATCAGGCCGTTTTCTCTTTTATTTGCAGGGGTGGATCCTGTGACCGCACTCGGGCGAGGACAAACGCCTCCTCGTTATTCGTATTGCTTGTTACGGTGCTGGTCAACGATGCCGCCGCTGCCGCTGCGAGTCGAGCGCTGCTGGTGGATCTCTTCCAGGCCGATTTCTTCGACCGGCGGGGTTTCGACCGGAATCAGCAACAACTGACCGACCGCATCGCCGGGTTGGAAGATCAGTTCCTCCGCGGTTGGATTGACGACTTTAATCAAGATCTCGCCCTGGTAACCAGCGTCAACCACGCCCGCGCCAAGCAAGTGATTGCTGCGTCCTTTAGGCTTTAATAGTCCGACCAGGCCAGCGGGGATGTGCATGGTGATACCCGTCGGCACGATGCCGTGAGAGAAGGGAGCAATGACCGTGGTTTCCACCGCGTATAAGTCAAGACCCGCATCTTCAGGATGCTTGCGGGTGGGCAGCCGCGCGCCTGGGCGCAAGCGGGCAATTTGCAGTTTCTCCATCATTCCCTCCGATGAATCCTATTAGACCGTTGAATCTGCCGATCCAAAGAGTCTCTACTCTTCCAGGGAGATAACCGACACCGAATGCGGCGGCAGGTCAAGGGTGAAGCGTGCGCGATTTCCGATCTGGCGCAGCTTGATCTCCTTGGATTTAACGTTCTCCGGTTTTTCGAAGCTGTTTTCTGCCAGAGGGTCAGTGTGGTTAAGCAGCCAACCGCGGGCTGGATGCAGTTCGCCAAACCCGAACAACCTGACGGAGAGATCCATCCGCCTGTGCGGATCACGGTTGATGATGCCAAGCACCACCCGGCGCCCACTGCGCGAGCGCGTGGCGCTTACGTCGATGTATGGGGCTTTTTGCGCCGCTTCGATCTCGCCCAAACGCTCGCTGCTGAAATACGGACTATCGACCTCGGCTTCCAACGCGATAGGCTCCATCTGGCGGTACATCAAAAACGGATAGTAAATCGGCGTGGCATATGCCTGAGAATCGTTGGTGACGATGAGCGGCAGGACATTGACCAGCTGCGCCAGGTTAGCGATGTGCAACATGCGACTCTGGCGCTGAAACACATTCAACATGCCGGCGATGTACAGCGCATCTCGCAAGGTGTAGCGCAGACGATGCATGGTCGCGGCGTCCTCAGGCGGCGCCAGCCACAGGTTCCATTCATCCAGCGCAATCTTGATACCCTTGCCGGCGGCGCTGCGTTTAATTTGCTCAGTGAGGCGTTGAACAGCTTTCTCGGCGGTCAACGGAGCGGCGCAGACCGTACGCCATAAATCACCCTCGTCTACATTTTCCTGCCAGCCAGACTGGCCTGGCTGGTATAAGTGGAATGACAGATATTGGAACAGATCACCAGCCTGGTTGAGCACGACCTCATTCCAGAGGCGTCCCGGGTCGTCAGGGGAATCGGTGAGGACACTGTTGCCAACCGCAACGATCTTGATGTTAGGATCGACGGAGCGCATAGCCTCGATAATCGGGCGAATGCGGGCTGCGTATTCCGCGGCGCTGGTGTGCCCTATCTGCCAGGGCCCCCAAACCTCGTTCCCGACGCCCCAAAGCCGGACATCGTATGGCTCGGAGTGTCCGTTGGCAGCCCGCCGTTGTCCCTGCGCGCCGTCCGGACCCTCATTGCAATAAGCCACCCAACGGGCAGCTTCTTCAGGGCTGCCGGTGGCGTCGTTGACCACCAGGAAGGGCTGTGCGCCGGTGCGCTGGCAGAACGCCATGAATTCATCGGTGCCCACCCGATTGCTCTCTTCGCTCTTCCAGGCCTGGTCGTAGCGCGCAGGGCGTTGATTTAACGGACCGATGCCGTCCTCCCAATGGTAACCGCTGGCGAAATTTCCCCCAGGGTAGCGCACGAGAGGCGGCTTGAGCGGCTGGATTAACCGCATGGTGTCGTCGCGCAACTGGCTGCCGTCATGGGTCCAAATGCCCCCATACACGCAGCGCTCGAGGTGCTCGATAAAATGTCCGTAAATGAATGGATTGATCTCGCCAATTTCCTTTTCAGCATCGATGCGTACTACCGCGCGAAATTTCCCTCTCAGAAAGCGCAGCAACCAGGGACCCTGGGCAGATATTTTTTTTGACCGGGGCTTTTGCGCAGCCTGTTCCGCCCGGATGGAAAAGCCTAGTTCGCCAGCTTCGACGGTGTTGATCGTTAAGTGCAGATGGCCTGCTCCCAGGCTGACACCGCTCACCTGCAGGTGTACACGGGTGTTAACTGGTAGATTCACTGGCGCCGCTGCTGAGATGGCATCCGCGCTGATGGCAGGGTTCTCGCCAACTTGAATGGTGAGTTGTTTTAGCGGCACTGGTTGTCCGTTGACCTTCAATTCAAGGGCAGTGATCGACCCGGGGGCGAAGCGATTAATGATATCGAACGAAAATCCATCCGGATTGGTTTTCAGGCTGTCTTTGACGAACAACCTGCGCAGTATAAATTCGGGGATGACAGCCATAAACAGGTTCTCCTCTGAGCAGCTTGCTTCTTAGAGATCGCTTATCTTTTTGGCAACGGTTGGCGGCTCAAGCCGATTCACCAGCCTGATCAGAGATTGCGCGGAAGGAGAGTCACGAATAGATGCTGATAATTCGTTTAAAGGTTCAACCAGCGTGCAGTCAGCGCGGGCAGGTCTTGCAGAAGACCTTCGCGCACCTGGCAGTTGGGCAGGGAATCTGTGAAGGATTTTCCGTAACGTTTGGTGAGGATGCGCCGGTCGAGCACCACCACCACGCCGCGGTCGGACTGGGTGCGGATTAAGCGGCCGAATCCCTGGCGAAAGCGCAGAATCGCCTCTGGCAGCTGGTAATCGTTGAATGGATCATCGAACGTTTCGGAGCGCGAGGCGATGATCGGATCGCTCGGCACATCGAACGGCAGTTTGATAATCACCAGCACCGAGAGCGCTTCGCCAGGTATATCCACGCCCTCCCAAAAGGCGCGGGTGCCGAGCAACACCGCCCGATCGGTTTCGCGGAAGGTTTCAAGCAGGATGTTGGCTGAGGCGCCCTCGCCTTGCTCGTAAACCTGTATCTCGGCATCCGCCAAAGCTGGTCCGATATTTTGCGAGGTACGCTTGAGTTGCGCATAGGAGGTGAAGAGCACCAACATGCGCCCGCCGGTTGCCTTCGCCAGACGGATCAGGGTGTTGTCGATGCTGCGCTGGTAATTATTAGCGTCGGTAGGCTCGGGAATGTCCTTAGCCAGGAAGAGCAGGGTCGAATTCTCGTAATCGAACGGCGAACCGAGCATGAGTTCGTCCGCTTCGTCCGCGTTGAGTCGATTACGAAGGTAATCGAACTCGCCCTGGGTGGTCAAAGTGGCGGAGGTCAGGATGATCGAATTTTTTTCGTGCCAGAGGTAGCGTTCCATCAGCGGACCGACGTGCAGCGGCGCAATTTGCAATGCCAGCCGTCCATTGTTCGGCAGAAGCTCAGCCCAGTAGATGTAGCTGTTATCCGGCTCGACCACCAGATGGTTGAGATAATTTTCCGCTTCGAGCAGACGGCGGTTGACATCGGCAAGGTTACCGAGTGTATCTTCCAATTCGTCCGAGAGGTTATCAATCCCTTCACCGATGGTGCGGTGCACCTCGGAAAGCAGGCTGAGCAGCAGTTTCATGGTTTCGTGTGCTGCATCCCAGGCCATTTCCACCTCTGACCAGATCGGCAGCGTTCGCGTGGCAGGCAATATGCGCACCTGCTGACCGTACGGACCAACCGGCCGCCCGTCGCGGGCGCTCTCCATGAAGATTTCCACGCAGCGCATGAAATTGCCTAAACCGTGGTCGAAGCGGAAAGCCAGGTCGGTGGCGCGCTGAAAGGACTGGTTTATCGCAGCAAAATCGGATGGGCGCAGGATATCCTTGAGCTGGGTGAGCAGACGGCCCAGGATACCGCTGGAAACGCCGCCAAGTTCGCGCAGCATGCGCGCTAAATCGTTCTGGTTGACGCGGTAGCTGAGCGCGTTGGTCGTAGCGCTCTCCAGGTGATGGCCTTCATCGATGATTAGATAGCTGTATTCTGGCAGCACGCGGCTGCCGGTAACTACGTCAGCGAGCAGCAGCGCGTGATTGACGACGATCAGATGCGCGCTTTGAGCTGCCATGCGGGCGCGGTAGAAGGGGCAGGCGCCGCCGGTACGGCTGACGCACACCTCCGCTCTGCAGCCTTCGTCCTCTGCGGAGATACGCGACCAGATCTCGCGTTCGACCGGCCCGTTCAGGTTAATCTCCGTGCGGTCGCCGCTGCCGCCCTGATTCAGCCAGATCAGCACCTTGCCGAGCACGCGCATCTCGTCGGCGTTTTCGGGTCCGCGCTGGCGAAAAGCCTCGAAGCGGCGCGGGCAAAGGTAATTTCCACGGCCTTTCAATACAGTGGCGCGCAGGTCGATATCCAATGCTTTGCGCAAGTCGGGGATATCTTTATTGATCAATTGATCCTGCAGAGCGATGGTATTGGTGGAAATAACTACACGGGTGTTGTTCTGCATGGCCCACAAGGCAGCGGGCGCCAGGTAGGCGAAGGATTTGCCGGTGCCGGTGCCGGCTTCAACCATCAGGTGATAGCCTTCGGAGAAAGCGCGGGTGACAGCCCGCAGCATCTCCACCTGCTGCGAGCGGTATTCGAAACTGTCGAAATATCTGGCGAATGGACCGCCGTGTTCGAGCAATGCGGAAACCTCGTCCTCGTCAAGCCGCAGCGGCGGCTCGCGCGGCGCCAATGGAGGAAAGAGCTCTTCAGCCTGTGTAGCGAACAGCGCGCCGTAGTCGTGCGAGCTTACCTTGCGGGCGCCGATGGGTTGTTTGGCGCGCGCTTGCATGACCTGGTTGAAAACCAGGCTCGCATCCCAGTCCAGTTGCTCGGACTGACGCACGATCTCTGCCAGAATTTCGATAGGCATCTCGGTTGCTTGTTGGAAGAGGTTTGCATAGACTGCATGGGTCAGGCGGGCGTCATCCAGCGCGCGGTGTGAATTGGGAATGAGTATGCCTAGAATTTGCCCCAGCGAGCCAAGGTTGTAGCGGCTGGCAGTCGGGAGCAACAATGAAGCCAGCTCGAAGGTGTCGATAGCATCCACCCAGCGTAGAATGCCGTGCCGTTGCAAAAAGGATAGATCGAAGCGAACGCGGTGTCCGACAACCGGAGAATCGCCGACGAAGTCCGCGAATTCGCGGATGACTGCTTTGATCGGCGGCGCCTGGCGCACCATCTCATTGGTAATGCCCGTCAATTGGGTGATGGCAGGGGGAATTGGCCTCCCTGGATTAATCAGCGTGGACCATTCTTTTTCGACTCGTGTCCCATTGAAACGCACCGCCGCTATTTCGGTGATCGCATCCGTCTCAGGATCGAGACCAGTGGTTTCAATGTCGATGGCGACAAGTGGGATCATACGCAGGATTATACCATTCCAGCCCAGGCGCTCAGGTCATTCCACTGTCGGTCCGAGTTGGGCAAATGGGATTAGATTCCCCTCCGTGCATCCTGACTCTGCCTCACATTTTTTACTGGCCGGTCAGGTTGTAATAGTTGTAAACTGCCTGGGTCAACTGGGCGGTGAGCAGGTTGGCAGGATCGAACACCAATTGAACGGGATGATACAGGTAGATGATCAAGACAAAATCGCCGCCTGGCGAATAGATGATGCCGGCATCGCTGATGGTGTGAATCAAGCCGTCGGTCGGATCGGTGATCCAGCCGTGTTTGTGCGCAATTTGTACCCCTTCCGGCAGCCCGGCTTGCATCAGCACCCCGATACGGTTGCGGCTTAGATAACTGATCATCAGACGGCACTCGTTCTGAGTGATTTCGTCAGGGAAAGCGACCGTCAGCGACCCGCCGCCCGTGTTTGCGCATTGATAGATGTCATTCAGCAGCGAGCCAATTTCCATTGGCGTGGTCTGGTTATAGGGATCTGGCTCGCTGGTTACATCCGTGCGTGAATTAGCCGGCGTAGAATAACGCCGAAGCAGCGGCGCGCCTGGATAGAAGAAACCCGCCAGAAAGGTATTCGTGAATCCCATGGTCTTCAGGTCGTCGGTCACCAACAATGGCCCAAGGCGGGAATCCATCACTTCTTCCATCAGCCGGTCGGCAGGATCGTTCTCTGATAGTTCGATCATCGACTCGATCAGCTTGCTGATGCTCGCAGCAGCCGGCTCGTCCAGGCGGCGGAAGGTGGATATCATGATCGGGATTTTCATCGTGCTGGCGGCGGTGAAGGCGATGCCAGGGGCGACAATCTCGCCCTGATTCATGGCGAAATTAATCTCCTGACCGCTCTGCAAGTCGAGTAAATAGATTTCCGTAAGCCCTTCGAAATCGTTGACCTCAAGAACTTGCTGGAGCATGACCTGCAGGTTTTGGAAAACGGGACGGGATGGATTGACTTTATTGTAGGAAAGGTTGACGACCCGGTTGGTCGGATTGCGCATAGCATCCAGGATCAGAATCACAGCGCGGTCGATATCCAGAGTGATGCCAGGCTGCCCCGGTGAAAAGGAAACGTTGCCCGGGATGGGCGCGGCTGGCGCGGGAGCTTTATCGTAACGGCTGGAGATTTCTTCCCGCAAATAGGTACGCAGACGCTCCTCGGAACTCGTGGCGCTTAAGGGAATCTCGATCGGTTCAGGCAGGCGGTTCCAGAGGTAATCCCAAAAAGCATTCCAGAAGGGGCGCGATATGCGCATCTGGTCGGCGGCGGCGAGCATGGATTCCAGATTGATTTTAAAGCCGGCGATCGAGGGTTTGATCTGGATCACCTCATCGGCGTAGCGAATTTCCACCGGCAGACTGTAGGCTTGAATCAACCTATCGGCGGCTTGCTGGCGGGTCAGCCCGGCGACCGGCACCCTGGCAATGGTTGTTCCCGCCGAGAATGTCGAGCGGATGCGGCTGTATCTGATCAGCTGGAAGACCGTCATCAAGACGGCGATGAAAACGATGAAAACTGAGATCCACCGCAGGATAAGCACGTTGCTTTTTCTCAAAACAACCTCCGCCGTATAGCTTGAAAATTGTACCAGATTCCTGAGAGCGAGGCGAAGAAATGAACAATTGAAGAAAAGCGGTCGTTTTTTCGGTTTGTCTCATCCTTGAATGGATGTGGATGAAGGAGAATTCTTCCGGATGAAATAGGCATTCTGCGCCAGATTGGATATACTTAAGCTATGCAGGTTGAACGGTCTGAGATACTGGCTTTATTGCGGGCATGCCACATTTTCAAAGCGTTGACGGACGAAGACCTTGAGAAGGTAGCCGACCCGATCGAGGCATACCTTTTTGCTGAAAATCAGACCATTTTTGAGCAGAAAAGCGAAGCTGACGCGTTCTATTTCATCCTCAGTGGACGAGTAGCCCTCAAGTGGAGGCGACACAAACGGGTCGATGAGGAAATCCGCGAGGCGCAGGACTACTTCGGCGAAGAAGCACTGGCAGCTAAACCCATTGCGCGGAGGGGAACAGCAACCGCACAGAGCGCCACCATCGTTCTACGCCTGAGCAGCGAGGCACTCCAGGCGCTGCGCCAGACTTTTCCTGCTCTGGCGCATCCGCTGCGGCTGGTACTGAACAGTTATCTTCTGGCGGTATCGGTCAAGCTTGATTGGCTTGGGCCGCGGGAAAATCTGCATTTCATCACCCGCCGGCATTGGATATTCCTGTTAAGAAAACTCTTACCGGTATTTATCATCGATGGACTGGCTGTAAGCGCATCAGCATACCTGGCGGTGGTTGTTGCCCCTCAGGCGATCTATTCGTTGGGGCTGTTCATCCTCTTTTTGCTGATTGGCCTTGTCTGGCTGGTGTGGACCGCAGTGGACTGGTCGAATGATTACGCCATCATCACCAACCGGCGGGTGGTATTCCTGGAAAAGACCCTGTTGATGTACGACTCGCGCCAGGAAGTTCCCCTGGATGCGATTTTAGCGGATGATTTGATCACTTCGCAGTTTGGCAGGTGGATTGGCTACGGATCGATTTTTATTCGCACCTATACCGGGCAGGTGATTTTGGATGGTTTGGCCCGCCCAGAGCTGGTGATCCATCTGCTCAAGGCTTTGCGCGAGCAAAAAAAAATCAGCCACAAGCGGGAGGAAAGGGAATCCATCGACCGTGCTATCCGTCAACGGCTTGGCTACCTAACTGCCGACGAACCGGGGGATATTCCGCCTGCGCCACCTGCCCAATCCGGGTTCAGCGTTTTTCAACACTGGCTTTCGGAGCTAATTTTGCTTCGCGTGGAACGCGACGGAATAGTCACATTTCGTACGCATTGGTTTATTATGTTGAAAAAAACCTGGCTGCCGTTGTTGTTCATGATCGCCGCGTTCGTTTTACTGCTGCTGGATGTGATTAACATTGTCTCATTGCCGCCAGCTATTGCGCTGCTGATCATCCTGGCCGCAGGTCCATTGCTGTTTCTCTGGTTCCTCTACCAGTTCGTCGATTGGCGTAACGACCGTTATCTGATCACTCCTGAAATGATCATCGATGTGGATAAAAAACCGCTTGGCACGGAAAAGAGGAAATCGGCGCCTTTACGCAATATCCTCAGCGTCGATTATGAGCGCAAAGGCATAATTGGATTGGTGCTAGATTTTGGGACCGTGTACATTCGAGTCGGTGATTCGACCTTCACATTCGATAATGTGCTCAATCCGGCAGAAGTGCAACGCGAGTTATTTCAACATCTCATGGATTACAAACATCGCGAAGAGCAAAAAATGGAACTGGCACAGCGCGAACAGCTTGCTGATTGGATCGAACTCTATCACCGCGCCATCCAGGAGGGAAAACCGCCGGAAAAGCCTGACGAAGAAGAGCCAAATTCAGGGTAAAATTAGGGCCGGAATGGAGCAAAACAAAATTACTGGTTCGACCGTGCGGCAGGAAAAGAACAATGGCAATTCGCGAAATAGTAACTGTACCCGAGGCTGTGCTGCGCCGCAAGGCGCATAAAGTTACCGATTATGGCAAGGATTTTCAACAGCTGGTGAACGATATGGTTGAAACCATGCGACAGGCGCCGGGCGTTGGACTGGCAGCGTCGCAGGTTGGCGTTTCCATGCAGTTGATTGTAGTGGAATATAACGTCGACAATGAAGAGGACGAGGACGCGCCGAAGAAACTCTTCGTGCTGGCCAATCCCGAAATCATTCAAACCTCCGAGGAGACTGAAATGGGTGTAGAGGGCTGCCTGTCAGTCCCTGGGCTGGTTGGTGAGGTCGAACGTTTCCAGCACATTACCGTCAAAGGCCAGAACAGGCGCGGGCAGCCGGTAAAAATCAAGGCTAACGGCTGGCTTGCGCGCATCTTTCAGCACGAAATCGACCATGTGAACGGCGTGCTCTTTACCGACCGCGCTTCGAAGATTTGGAAGCCCACCGCAGAAGAAGAGGCAATGTTGTTGGACTGATGGCTGCATGACCCGCTCGACGGGAAATGATTCCGTCAGCCGGCTGAAGGCTGTATGCACCTTACTCATCTCTCCCTGACCAATTTTCGCTCATTTTCCCGCCTGGACATGGACCTGCCCCGGCGGATTCTTTTGCTCGTTGGCGACAATGCGCAAGGGAAGACCAGCCTGCTGGAGGCGGTATATTTCCTGGCAACATTTACCTCTTTTCACGCCTCCAGCGACCGTCAATTGATCAGCTTCTTGGCAAGTGACAGCCCGCTGGCAGTAGCGCGGCTGGTTGCCTATTTCAACAGCGGCGGACGCGAGCGGCGGCTGGAAGTACGGCTGATCCAGGACGCGGTTGGCGCCAATGGCACGCGATTACGCAAGGAGATCCTGCTCGATGGGGTTAAGCGTTCCGCGGCCAATGCCCTCGGCGCGTTCAATTCGGTTATCTTTTTACCGCAGATGACGCGCATCCTTGAAGGCGGACCGGAAGAGCGCCGCCGTTATCTCAACCTGGCGTTGGCTCAGGTTGCCCCGGGTTACGCCCAGGCGCTGACTGAATATGCCCAGGCGCTCAGCCAGCGAAATGCGCTGCTGAAACAGCTTGGCGAGCGCGGGGGAGATGCAGAACAGTTGCAATATTGGGACGAGCTGCTCACTCAACGCGGGGCGCTGCTGATTCATGCGCGGATTGCCGCTATCCAGGAATTAGAAAGCCAGGCAATACGCATCCATGATCGGTTGACCGGCGGTCATGAAGTGCTGCGGTTGACCTACCGGCCTGCCTACGATCCTGCTGGACAGACCAACGGGCAGTACGGGTTGCCGATCGAATCGACAATTGACCGCAGCGGTTACAGCCGTGAAGAGATCCAGGCAGGTTTTACCGACCGGTTAAAAAAGCTGCGCAGCGATGAAATTGCCCGCGGCGTTACCACCATCGGGCCGCACCGGGATGAATTGAGATTTTTAGCAAATGAAATCGATCTTGGCGATTTTGGCTCGCGCGGGCAGGTACGTACTGCCCTGTTGGCGCTCAAGCTGGCAGAAGTGGCCTGGATGAAAGAAAAAACAGGTCAGTGGCCGGTTTTGCTGCTGGATGAAACCCTGGCGGAACTCGATATTCAACGCCGCAAAGACCTGTTGGATTCCCTGGAGGAATGCGATCAGGGACTGTTAACCACCACTGATCTTCATCTATTTTCGCCAGGATTTGTTGATAAATGTACCGTCTGGCAGGTGAGCAGCGGCTGCGTGGTGCGCGAGAAGCCCCCAGCTAGCTGATCGGGCGCTTGGCCGGCAGCCCGACCCGCCGTGGATAACCAGGCGGAGTCGCGCTGATTTTATTCACAACGATCAGATAGCGCTCTTCGACCACGCCGGGCAGCAATACCGGGATGATCTGGTGCAAGTGTCCCCCCAGTAACTGGATAGCTTTTTGCGCTTTTTGAGTTTCATGCGGACCGCTGGCGCCCTTTTGAGCCAGGATTGCGCCGCCGACCTTGACCAAGGGGACCAGGTATTCTACCAGCACGGGCATATTTGCCACCGCGCGGGCTACTGCCCAGTCATACTGTTCGCGGTGATCTTTATGCAGGCCGATTTCTTCGGCGCGACCCTGAATATAGAAAATCTCCTTCATTTCCAATAAGCCTGCCAGGTGACGACAGAAATCCAGCTTCTTCCCGACCGAGTCGACCAGCGTCAGCTTAATGCGCGGACAAATAATTTTCAAGGGGATGCCAGGAAAGCCAGCTCCGGTGCCAATGTCAATCATCGTCTGGGGCGGGCGCTCGCGCCAGGCCAGCAGGCAGGTCAGCGAATCGAGAAAGTGCTTTGTGCGTATCCCCTCGGGTTCGCGGATGGCGGTTAGATTATATTTCTTGTTCCACTCGAGTAATTCGCGTTCGTAGAGTTGAAAAGCAGACACCTGTTTCGGTGATAGCCGGATCCCCAACAATGCGTGGACATCTTTGATCAGTTTATCCATTCCGCCTGATATTATAGCGGAGAAGGGCAGACAGGAACAGCAAGAACAGAGGAATCGGTAAAAGAGTGATTGACCGTATCATTAATTCTAGATTCGATTAAAA
>JAXDCA010000071.1:0-42942 GCA_034678305.1 Bellilinea sp. | reverse complement strand
CCTGTACCCTCCTGGGGTATTGAGAGGGCTATTTCGGCTACTTAATAGCTTAGTGCCCCCAAGGGGACTCGAATATCATCCCCGATAGGGGACCCCTGTTTTGGCACCTGTACCCTCCTGGGGTATTGAGAGGGCTATTTCGGCTACTTAATAGCTTAGTGCCCCCAAGGGGACTCGAACCCCTGTTTTGGCCTTGAGAGGGCCACGTCCTGGGCCGCTAGACGATGGGGGCGGACAGCGAAAAAATTTTATCACGCACCCACCCGGCTGTCAACGAACAGCTATCCCCCAGAATGTCCGCTATCTGCGCGCCTTCAAAACCAAGCGGATCGGCGTGCCGGTGAACGGATACTCCTTACGGATGCTGTTCTCCAGATAACGGATGTAACTGAAATGCGCCAGCTTCGGGTCGTTGACATAGATCATGAACGTCGGCGGATCGGAACGCACCTGGGTGCCGTAGAACAACCGCAGAGACTTGCCGCTGCGCGAGGTGGCCGCATGCTTGTCCTGCGCGTTCTGCAAGATGCGGTTGAGTTGGGCAGTGGTCAGCCGCGCCAGGCGTTCCTCCTGCACCTTCAACGCCAGCGGCAGCACCTGATCTACGCGTTGCCCGGTCTTCGCCGAGATGAACAACACCGGCACGTAATCGATGAAATTTAATTCCTCGCGAATATGGCGAATGTACAACTGCATCGTTTCGCTGTCTTTTTCCACTGCGTCCCACTTATTGACCAGCACCACGGTGCTCTTCTGCTCCTCGAGGATGAAGCCGGCGATGTGCGCATCCTGCGCGCTCAGCCCGCTGGTCGCGTCGATCATCAACAGCGCCACATCCGCCCGTTCGATGGCGCGCAGCGATCGCAGTACGCTGTATTTTTCCACCCCTGGCTCTATTTTACCCCGGCGGCGGATGCCGGCGGTGTCGATCAAGGTGATCTCCAAGCCTTCATAGGTGATTTTTGTGTCCACCGCATCGCGCGTTGTTCCTGGAATTGAGCTGACGATTGCCCGCTCCTCGCCCACCAGCCGGTTAAGCAGGCTGGACTTGCCAACATTCGGCTTTCCGACGATCGCGATCTTGACTGATTCGTCTTCTGCTTCTTTTTCCTCCTGCGGGAAGGAATCCACCAGCAGGTCCAGCAAATCGCCAGTGCCGGTGCCGTGCACCGCCGAGACCGGGTGCGGCTCGCCCATGCCAAGCTCGTAGAACTCAGCCGCGCCGTCGCGGAATGTCTGGTTATCGGCCTTGTTGACTACCAGCAGCACCGGCGGGAAAGGCTGTCCGCTTTCTACGCGCTGATTACGGCGTAAAATCTGCGCCACCTCTCTATCTGCCGGCGTCACCCCGCTGGAGGCGTCCACAAGAAAGAGCACCACATCCGCCTCGCGGATGGCCAACTCAGCCTGCCCGCGGATTTGTTCGATATATTCCGCCGAGCCGACCGAGAGCGGCTCGCTGCGGCTGGAAACTGCGCTCGGATCGATCCCGCCGGTGTCAACGATATGAAAGCCGCGCCCGTTCCACTCGCTGTCGGCCATCAACCGGTCGCGGGTGGTGCCGGGCGTCTCGTCGACAATTGCCAGGCGCTCGCCAGCCAGACGGTTGAACAGCGTGCTTTTGCCAACGTTCGGCCGCCCGACCAGGGCAACTAACGGTTTCTTCATTACGCTTCTCGACTCCTTAAGGGCTGCTGGTTCCGCCGCGCATGATAGTAATTTCGACGCTTTCCGGCAGAATCGATTCTACCGCCAAATCGGTCAGCAGGTATTCCACCTCCGGTTCGAGCTGGTAGGTGCCAACCCCAAGGTCGGTCAGATCGACCACCACGCGTACATCGGTAATCTCCAGCCGGTCGAGTAAGGCCACTGGTCCCGAGAGAATGACCATCACCGTTTCCGGCGAGATCACGGCCCTAAATCCTGGCGAGAGACCGGTAATTTCTACGGTCACATTCGGCAGCATCAGGCTGCTCTCGATGGCGGCGATACCCACCCGCACCAGCACCTCGGTCTGTTCGCCGACCACTGAAACCCCTTCCGGTAGATTTAACCCGAGTGAAATATCCAGGTCGTCATTTACTCCGTTTAAATCGAGCGGTTGAGTCTCGATATAGCCTGGCAAATCGCTGACGATCTGTGGATTGGACGAAAAGACCGTCACTGCCGGCGGGAAGACCGAGATGTTGGTCAGGCGGTAACCGGCGGCTACCTGCCCGGTGTAATCCACCTTGACCACCACATTGCGATAACCAAAGCGCTGGGTGATGGCCTGGTTCACAGTCACCTGCTCAGGCATCAGCTTGACGTTGTTAACGGTCAACTCATTGGCATCCAATGCCGTCAGGCTGACGGTCCGGTTGATTGTTTGGCTGGCCTGGCTGATATCGATCACCGCCCGCACCTCGGCCACCCGCTCCACCAGCGACTGCGGACCACTGACGATGACTGTTCCCCGGTTCAGCGTAGGCGTATCAGCCATATAGCCTGTGGCTGGCGTACCGCGTTGAACGAGATGGATGGATATCTCTTTGGTCGCCAGATTCTCGAGCGTTACAGTGACCATTGTAGGTGTTTGGCTGACCTTACGCACCGGTCGCGGAACAATCTGCAATTGCACGGGCAGCGTGTACGTCCCGGCTCCCTTTCCGCTTAGATCAAGAATGGCTCGCACCGATCCTGGATTTCCGGTAAGTTGATCCCAGATCGATCGCGGCGCGCTGAGAATGATCGAAATCGTACCAGGCGCATTCCCCCTCATGACCAGATCAGATGCCTGCCCGATGATCTCGATAGGCACCTCGGTCGGAAAGGCGCGCTGTTCGAGCGGATCGTTGGAAGTGACCGCAGATATCCAGACAGCCAGCGCCAGAATAAAGGCAGTGAACAGGGCGGGCACCAGCCGGGCAAGTTTTCGCAAAGAGGCAAGCATCGCTCAGTCCTCCTGGCGCGGTTTTTCGTCCGCTGGTTGTTTGGCCGGGCGCTTGAAAAAATCCAAGAGATTGCGCGCCGGCTGAGCTGGCTGGTAAAAGGCCAGCAGGATGTTTTCCAGGCGCTCGCTGTCCAACCGGCGGATCATCCGCCCGCTATGAGCGATGGAGATCGAACCCGTTTCTTCCGAAACCACCACGGCGATTGCATCGGTCGCCTCGGAGGTGCCCAAAGCGGCGCGGTGGCGCAAGCCCATCTGACGCTCGGGCGAGCGGTTGAGGATGCCGCTGGACGAGAGCGGCATAACACAGGCTGCCGCGATCACTTCGTTGTCGGCAATAATTGCCGCGCCATCGTGCAAGGGCGTGTTCGGGTAGAAAATTTGCAAAAGCAATTCTGGAGTGACGAGCGCATCCATGCGCACGCCAGTGCGTATGTACTCGCGCAGCCCGTCGGTACGCTGTAAGATGATCAACGCTCCATGCTGGCGAGCGGATAGGCGCGCGCAGGCAGAGACGACCGCTTGAATGGTCTGCTGTAACCTTTCGATAGATGAAGTGCGCCTCTGCATGAATATGGTCTGGGTCGCGCCAGCACGTCCCAATCGTTCCAACCCGCGGCGGATTTCCGGGGCGAAGATGACCGGGATCGCAATCACCAGGGTCGGCACCATGGTTTGGATCAACCATGAAAATGCGGGCAGGTTGACCAGGCTGGTCACCAGGCTGAGCAGCACGATCACCAGCAGCACTCCGCGCAGCAGCACGATGGCTTGCGTATCGCGCAGCAGCAGCAGGATGCCGAAAAACACCAGGGTGACCAGCACCAGGTCGAGGGCGCTCGTCCAGGTGAAGCGCTGAAAAATGAAGACAAGCTCGTTAAGTAAATCGGACACGGATCAACCAGATCGTTTCATTAAATCGGCCGCAGGATGCGGTCTTCCCGCAGCTTTTTAAATAATAACACACTGCCCTCTGGCATGGATTCCCTGGCGGCATCCTGCCAGGCCTGCGACTCGAGCTCTTGCGGCTTGCTGTGCAGATAGCCCAACCGGCGCCAAAGCGCCTCATGCCGCATCATCGCGGGCTCGACAAATACCAGCGATGCCTCGCACTGCAAATCGCGCGAGGCGCGTTCCATTTCTTCCACCAGCGCCGGCACCGAGCGATCGAGCGCTAGGCTGCGGTCGAGGACAAAGTCGGTGGTGCGCGCTACCAGATTCTCCACCTGCCAGCCGATCACCCCGCGCAGTTCCCCGCCGGCCTTGAGCATGAGAAAGCCTTTCTCGCCGAAGGCTTCCATGATGTCGCTGACGGCGACCTGCCTTTGATTGCCGCGCACGCGGTTGATCAGCGCAGCGATTGCCTCAGAATCGCGCGGCCGTCCGCGCAGTACTTGCAGCTCCCCGGCTGCCTCAACGATAGGCGCCGCTTCTTCAATGGCAAACGGCACATTCCTGCGCCAGGCCAGCACCACTTTCTTCCAGGTGCTCTCGATATTGCCAGAGTTGTGAATAACCACCTGCGCCGCTTTGACCTTTTGTTCTTGCGGCGACTGGTTCGCCAGGCGGCGGCGCGCCTCGGCGACACTCATTCCACGCTTTTGCACCAGGCGGCTAATTTGCGCCGTTTCTGGCGCGGTCACTACCCAGACAGCATCACAGGATTTGTGGATGCTGGCTTCCAGCAGTTTGATCGCCTCGATGACCACCACCGGCTGGGCTGCCCGCCGGATGAGGAAATCCAGCGCTTGCGTTACCAGCGGGTGAACGAAGGACTCCAGGCGTGTCAGCGCCTGCGGATCGGTAAAAACCAGCCGGCCCAGCCGGGCGCGGTCGATCTCCCCGTCCTCTGTCAGGATGAACTTGCCAAACTCTTCCACTACCAGCGGGTAGCCGGGCGCGCCCTTGGAAATGGCGCGGTGCGCCAACGCGTCAGCGTCAATGCCGTAAGCGCCAAGGTGTTCAAGCATGCGGCGAACAACGCTTTTACCGCTGCCGATGTTGCCGGTAAGCCCGATGACGTATTTTCCCGCCCACTTGCTCAACTGCGCACCTCAGGAACCTGGATTTTCCAGCGCTGGCTGCTGGTTTTATTCATTTTAGCCTTGCCTTGTAAGAATGTCAAAGGATCGGATATTTCAGTGTCACGTGTCAGGTGTCAAGTTTATCAAATCCTGAAATAATTAACCGGATAAATATGTCATGGGCATATGCTGCCTAACCCGTGACACGTGATGCTCGCAACTTGATATAGTTAATTGCACTTTCCATGCCGGTTAGCACTTTACATGGTTGGCGCAGAGGTGTCTTATTTATCATCGCATAGGACTTCCGGCTAATATTCGCGCGGGGCTGCGCTTTTTGCGCACCCATAGGGTGTCAGGAAACACCCGAAGGCGCCATTGTACCCTACTTGAACCTTGACACTGGACACATCCCCTTCCTCTCCATGTATAATTTATCCTGGAAGAACATGCCCGACCCAATCCTGATCATCTGCAACCCCCTGGCTAACCAGGGAGGCGCGCGCAAGGCCGCCGCCGCCCTGCAATCGGCGTCTGCCAACCTCCCCGTTCTGACCTGGGTAGAAACCTGCTACCACCGCCATGCAGCGGAACTTGCCCGCCAAAGCGCTGCACAGGGCTACCGGCGCGTAATCGCCTTTGGCGGCGACGGCACGGTGCACGAGGTTATCAACGGTTTACTGCAGATTCCAGCCGGGCAGCGGCCCGAACTTGGCATCGTCCCGGCTGGCTATGGCAACGATTTCGCGTCCAGCCTCGCCATCCCACGCGACCCACAAACAGCGCTGCAAACCGCCCTCACGGGCGAGCGGCGCTGGATCGACGCCGCTCAGATGACCGACGACGCCGGACGGCGCGAATACTTCATCAATACCCTCGGCATCGGTTTCGATGCACAGACCAACCTGCTCGCCCACCGCGCCCAACCCATGCCCGGATTCAACACTTACCTGGCGGCTGCCCTGCGCACGTTCTTCTATGAAACCAACCCGATTCGCATCCGCGCGGTGACGGACAACCACAGTTGGGAGGACGAAGTACTGGTGTTTATCGCCTGCAATGGCCGCCGTGAGGGCAAGCTATTCAAAGTTGCCCCAAATGCCCGTGAAGACGACGGCCGGCTCGATTTCATCGCCGTGCGCACCATCTCGCCGGCGCAGATACTCGCGACCATTCCATACATAATGCGCGGCGACCAACACCGCCTGAGCTACTGCTACCAGGGACACTTCACCCGCCTGGAGCTAAAGGCAGATACCCCCCTGGTGATGCACGCCGACGGAGAGGTCATCGCCGATCTCGATGCGAACGTCCACTCGGTGGTAATCGAAACGGTACCGGGCGCGGTGTGTTTTGCTGGACCGGCAATCACGCCATTTAGCGAGGCAGGCGGCGATGCCTGACCTGCTGCACACCCTGCAAGATTATGATCTCGGCCTGCTGAAGATGATCGCGGGGCTGTGGGGCATCGAGCTGGACGCGACAACTGCCTCCAGCGCCTTGCCGCTGCTGGTGCAGGGCATGCGTCAGGCGGATTGGATCCACGAGATGATTGACAGCCTGCCCTACAGCGCCAGAGAAGCGCTGCGCGATCTGCTCGAGCACGAAGGCTGCCTGCCCTGGCCGCAATTCGAGCGCCGCTATGGCGAAGTGCGCGTGATGGGCGAAGCGCGCCGCGAGCGGCTGCGGCCGGATCAAAAGCCGGTCTCGCCTGCTGAAGTCCTCTGGTACCGCGCGTTGATCGGGCAGGCAATCCTTAACCTGCCGCCTGAGCCGCAGCAGTACGCCTATATTCCGGATGAAATTCTGTCCGTTCTCGGACCGCGCGGCATAGCCCCGGCAGCCGCGCTTGGACGGGCTGCCTCGCCGGCCGAATGCGCCTACCCCATCCCGGCCAGCGACGCGGTGCTCGACCACGCCTGCACGCTTCTGGCAGGTTTGCGCAACGGCTGGGCGCTCGAACAAATCCCCGCGGATAATTGGGGTATCGCTCCGCGCGACTTGCAGGCGCTACTCTTCGCCGCCCGCCTGCTGGATGCCAACCTGCTGCCGCTGCCTGAGCCAGTGCGCGAATTCCTGGCTGCGCCGCGCGCCCAGGCGCTCGCTCAACTAGCCCGCGGCTGGAGTTCAAGCCGCAGCTATAACGAGTTGCGCCTGCTGCCCGGGCTGGTCTGCGAGGGCGAATGGCAGAACGATCCGCTAGAATCCAGGCAAACGCTGCTCGAGCTGCTCAGCCAGATCCCGGCTGATACCTGGTGGAGTTTGAACGCTTTGATCGCTGATCTTAAGCAGCAAAACCCCGATTTTCAGCGTCCCGGCGGCGATTACGAATCCTGGTTCATCCGCCGCGAGGGCAGTCAGGAGTACCTGCATGGATTCGCAGCCTGGGACGAGGTCGAAGGCGCGCAGATGCGCTATCTGATCACCGGGCCAATGCACTGGCTAGGCTTTTTCGACCTGGCATGCTCCGAAGAAGGCTCGCCGCCGACTGCTTTCCGCCTCTCGCGCTGGGCAGCCGACCTGTGGGTGGGCAATATCCCCTCAGGGCTGGGTGAAGAAAACGAAAAAGTAACAATCTCGCTGGACGGCGAGATCAGCGCGCCGCCCGGCACGCCGCGCGCGGTTCGCTACCAGATCGCCCGCTTTTGCGCCTGGCTGGAACCAAAAAATGGCAGCTACCGCTACCGCATTACGGCTGAATCACTCCAGCAGGCTCGCAAACAGGGCTTGCGCCCGGCGCACCTGGTCAGCCTGCTGAGCAAACATGCCGCCGGCTCGCTGCCGCCATTATTGCTCAAGGCGCTGGGTCGCTGGGAGGAGCACGGCGCGCAGGCTCGCCTGGAGAAGCACAGCCTGCTGCGCGTATCGACGCCGGCAGTGCTCGCCGAGCTGCGCAAGAACAAACAGGCCGCCCGCTGCCTCGGCGAGGAGATTACCACGTCCATCGTGGTTGTCAAGCCCGGCTGCGAGGAGCGCCTGCTGCGCCTGCTGGCTGAAACCGGCTACCTGGCTGAAACTCATTTGGAGTGATGTGCCACCAAATGACAAGATTCCAGCCTGCCTGGCATATCCCGCCATCGCGCGGTGATTTCGGCTGTTGTATAATAAATGCGGTGATTTCTAAAGCATTTTCCAATCAAACCATCTTATTTCAGAGGCAAACATGACCAATCGAATTAGCTGGGTACAGGAAGAAATCGAAGGCTTGAAATCCGCTGGATTGTATAACCGTATCCGCACGCTCAGCTCGCCGCAGGGCGCCTGGCTGGTGGTGGACGGTAAGCGCGTGCTTAACTTCTGCTCGAACAACTACCTCGGGCTGGCCAACCATCCGCAGGTGGTGGCGGCCGCCAAGCAGGCGCTGGATCAATACGGCGCCGGACCAGGCGCAGTGCGCACCATCGCCGGCACCATGGACCTGCACCTGGAGTTGGAGCGCCGCCTGGCGGCTTTCAAGGGCGTCGAGGCTGCCATCACCTTCCAATCCGGCTTCTGCGCTAACCTGGCGACCATCCAGGCGCTGATCGGCAAAGAGGATGTCATCTTCTCCGACGAGCTCAACCATGCCAGTATCATCGACGGCTGCCGCCTCTCCGGCGCGCCGATCATCCGCTTCGCTCACGCCAACCCGGCTGACCTGGAGCGGGTCATCCGCGAGAACCAGGGTAAATACCGCCGCGCGCTGGCAATCACTGACGGCGTGTTCAGCATGGACGGCGATATCGCTCCATTGGACAAGATCTACGAGATTACCTCGGCGCACGGCATCATGCTGATGGTCGACGACGCGCACGGCGAGGGCGTGATCGGCCGCGGCGGGCGCGGCATCGTCGATCATTTTGGGCTGCACGGCAAGGTGGACATCGAGGTCGGCACGCTCTCCAAGGCCTTTGGCGGCGTCGGCGGCGTGGTGGCTGGTAACGGCGCGATCATCGAATGGCTGCGCCAGCGCGGACGGCCGTTCCTGTTTTCCTCGGCGGTCACCCCGCCGGACGTGGCGGCCATGATTGCGTCTGTCGATCTGCTGGAAAAATCGACCGAGCTGGTCGATCGGCTGTGGGACAACGCCCGCGCCTTCAAAGCCGAGATGAAACGCCTGGGCTTCGACACCGGCGTGTCGGTCACCCCCATCACGCCGGTCATGCTCGGCGAAGCCCCGCTGGCGCAGCAGTTCTCGCGCGAGTTGTTCGAGGAAGGCGTGTTTGCCATGCCGCTCGGCTTTCCCACCGTCCCGCGCGGCAAAGCGCGCATCCGCGTGATGATCTCCGCCACTCACTCCCGCGAGGATCTCGACCTGGCGCTGGAGAAATTCGCAACGGTCGGCAAGAGATTAAACGTGATTAGCTAAGTTTGGGTGACCCGTGTCATGTGTCACGTGTCATGTCCAGCCGTAGCCATGTTCTGAGCTGACCCTTCAACAGGCTCAGGGATCGGCTCAGATTCACGTAAAATGTTGGGTTTCGGATGGCGCATGGATTAACGAACATTCCGATAAATCCATCCTCAACCCAACCTACAATAACTTGGGTCATGAATGTAAGACATCATCAGAAAAAGCAAGGAGAATCGCCAAAACCGATCCTCCTTGCGCATGGTCGAGATTGTTTTGTGGTTGATGATTGTTTTTATTTAATTTCTCCTTCAAATTTCCATTCACCCTCATAAATTTCTGGCTTTAAATATTCAGCTATCAACCCCTCGGCTTCTTCCAGACTTATCGAATCCGGCTTTAGAACGATGGAAATCTTGGCGCTGCCTATTTCTTGCGCGCAATTAATTTGAAATTCACCATTGTGAGCCTCCAGCACGGGTTGTATCCTGTTCATGAACGCTTGACATTCAGATCCTTCCCCTGGTATAGCAATGAGTGAATGAATAGTCAATATAAGATGTGAAATATTGGATCTGTCACCGATCGGCCCAAAGGACAAAGTATCGCAACGATAATTTGGAAGGTTTGGATCGGCAGTAAATTCAGTAACGAGGATTTTATTATCTTCAAAAGTTGTCAATTGCCTTGTTGATCCACTCAAGGTCCTTGTGAATTCAATCCCGGTTCCTCCAGACAAATTTAAGATTGAGAAATCATTTGTAATGATCGTTGCTTTATCGATTGTCCAATCCGATTCGTCAGGCAGTTGATAACATGCGTCAACCAGGATTTCGTTGCTGGCAAAGCGAAAATTGGCCACACTGACCTCGATCCCGGCAGCAGATCGTGTAGTAGCGTTCGTTTGGGCATATTTGTTGATGGCCTGTACAGTAATGCCCGGAATAACGGGGGTTTCAATCATATTTACGGTTGGTGCAATTGTTTCATCATTGAGTTCGATGTTCTCTTGATTTGAGGGTAAATTGCTGATTGTAAGATTGCTGGGTGCACAGGCTGTCATTACTGCAACAAAAGCGCCTAAATATAAAACCAATGTAAATATCGTATATATTTTTTTCATTAACTTTCTCCTTCATTACCAGGCTCTACAATTGTTTTGCCCATAGGGAGACTGTAAATTTATCGGCTGCGCTGGAGGAAAAATGGGTCCGCCTGTTGATAAGCTTCCACAACTTAGCGATGCGGGATAGGTCGGATAATAACTGTAACTTATCGCATACATTGCAGTATAAACAGATGATCCACTAGAAAAAGATCCGGGAGAGCTTACTGTGAACCAACCTGATGAATAATCAATATCTCCCCATCGGATACTCCCTTCTCCATATTTATTACTTCCTGAAGAATTGTATGTTCTCTCCCATTCTGCAAAGCAAATGTCAGAATAGCGAAGATCCATTCTTCCATATGTAATAGTCTTATAACGATGAGTAGCCGCATCACTTCCACAACCCATAGTGTTAGGATCATAACCATAACAACTGCTACCTTGACAACTAGCCGCATTTACTACATTTGATGAAAAAAATGCGATGGCTATTATGCCAATAATTATGAGTATTTTCGTCAAGAACCATATCTTCATAAAACCTCCTGTGCTCTGAAGATTGTCATCTTGAATTATGGTTAAGCTCTATTATCGATTTTTTAGCTAAACAGCTAGACGCCGAATAAACACGAATGCAGTATCAACGGTAATTTACGGTTATTAGGATTGATTTCGCAATGAATATAGATTAATGAGTACTAACCAACATTGTATAAATATAATCCTGATTTTTCATCGGCTTAAAAGCCGATTTTTTAATAAAATATTTGTAAGAGGGCGGTCCGGGCGTTGGCCCAACAAGGCCTCGTGCCGCCCGAAACTGTTAACCACATTTACTTTGACATATTTTGACCTTTCTTTAGGGATCGATTCATTCAAATTGATTGATGCAATGTTTTTGGGGGTTGCTTTATCAATACCCGCGCCAGTATTGTAATGGTATGTTTGTGGTAAAATATTTGTTATATCCCCTCTTAGTTCCGTGTCAATTAGAACATAGAAAGGAGATTTATGAAAAAGCTAATAACTTCTTTGGTTCTAGTACTACTGACACTTCCGCTTATTGCCAGCGCACCTATGCCAGCATACGATGGTTTTTCACCAGACGAGTCAGTCGGCGATTGTAGTCCATATGTAACCGTCTCTCGTGATGGCTCTGTCGTAATAGCTACCGGAGGAGTTTCGTGTTTGTTCACTCACCCGGTAATTAGGATTTACGTAAACATAAAGGACCTAACAACAGGCGCAACACAAATCTCTCAATCTAAAAACTGCAGTGGTCAGTCAGCTTGCGAGACCACTTCATTAACTTTACCGTATGTGGCTGGGCACACATACAAAGGGCAAGCTTCCATTTACTTTAGTTCCTATAACATGTATGTTAATAATTATTACCCATAAAATGGGCGTCAACCTTATGCGACGCTAATTAATAAACTAAAGAGGGGATAAATAACAGTTACGTTGCGCAAATAATAATAATTGCGCAACGGAATTGTTAAGTTACTTTTTTCATCTCTCTCCGATATTAATATATATGAAAGCTGAATTCCTTCCAGGATTCTATCGCATGAATGTTTCGGTTAACAACGATGACTATTGGATAAAACGTATCGTAAATGATGTTTCGGAGTTCGATGTTATTTACGACCGGTATATCACACCAATATACAAATATGTTATCAGGCGCATCCCGAACAAATTCGAAGCTGAAGACATTACGGCCAATATTTTCCTGACTGCCTTAGAGAGCATAGTGGAGGGCAAATATCAATGTAACAACCACTTTGCATCCTGGTTGTTCACAATCGCAAGGCGCCGCATTGCAGATTATTATCGCAAACCCGCTGAATATTCATTGGATGCGGTCATTCCTAGTGAATATCATCACGTTTCTGCTGTGGATGGGAATGAAAATTATGAAGAACTTCAATCACATTATTCTAAGCTTAATAATTATGAACAGGATTTGTTGGCGCTGAGATTTTCTGCCCAACTAGACTATAAAAGGATAGCGCAAATCGTTAACAAAAGTGTATGTTCCGTAAAAATGGCAACCTATCGAGCATTGCGAAAATTAAGAAAGAATATGCGAGGTGAGGGACATGAAGGATAATACCCAGTTCCATCACGAGCTTTCTAACGACGAAGAAAGGTTCTTCCTTTCTGCTGGACCGAGGGAAGAATTTTTATCCAGGCTCCAAAGCGAGCTTAAGGCGCGCTACCAAATGGTAAGCCAAAGAGATAGTGCAAAAGGGAATAGCGTTGGGCCAAAAGCCCGTATTTCCAACTTTTTTGCATCTCTTCGCACGGCTGTTTTCCCTATCGTTTTGTTCATAATATTGTTTAGCGTTATTGGAGCGGTATACGCCTATAACGTCTATAAAGGATACTTACCCGGGTTTGGCTTGGCAGATCCCACATCGACTTTTCGGGCATTGCCTAGCCCGGTCTCCCAAACCCGCGATGGCGTCGAGGTGAAGGTTGTTAGCGCGATCTCGGGCGCGAATCATACGGCAATTGTCTATTCAATATCAGGGATCCCTGCTTCGGCCCTCCCCGGAGAATCTTCGCCCATGAGCACAAAGCAGCAAATTTGCGCCCCAACGGTCAAATTAATACTGCAGAACCAAACTGGACTCCAAGCGTTCTGGTCAGGAGCAATGGGGTATAGCAAAGAGGGTGCCTATCAAAAAATCACTCTGTTCGAAACGCTTCCCGATAATGTGAATTCACTCACTTTTTCTTTGTCGTGCATCGAGGGCACCCTGCCTGGCACTGTACCTGAAAACTGGGAGATTGCCTTCCACCTCGATCCATCGCCTAAAAACTTATCCATTACAAAACCTAAGGTGTTCACAGAAAATTCAAGTGGCGCCTCCATGGCAAGCGTCCAAATCGATGAGGTATTCCAATTGGAAGATGGATTCTTACTTATCGGCAGCGCGACGGAAAATTCCGCTTCTCTAATAAATATAAGGCCAGACAACATTTCATTTACTGACAAGGATGGTAACAAACTCCCATGGAAAACGCCTGGCGACGTCATGATCAATGGTGGAAATGGAAAAGAAGGGACTTTTGCCTTCATGGTCGATGCATCTGTGAACGAATTTCCAATTTCAATGGAAATCGGGTCAGTAACCGGAAGCTGTGAAGGAATTACTTCCCTTGACCTGGATATTTCTGGAATCCCTGCCGATGGAAAGGAGTATGCGTACGCAAAGCAATTGGCCTTCAACGACTGCACCCTTGAACTTACTGGCGTAACCCGTACGACGCACTCCCTCATCCTTCATCTATCTTCCAGTGATTCCCTGCTTGATGATGTCGCGGTCGAAGCCTCTGATTCGAGCAGCAAAATTATGTTGGAGGAAAAGGCCCCGGGAGAATTATTGATCCACGTCAAGAATCCGACGCCAATTTCTAAAAACCCGCCAACCTTCCGATTCCATTATCCACACATCCGAATCACTGGGCCATGGACAAGCGTGATCGAATTGGAAGAAGGTGGGTAAATTTAGCGGATAATATATGAGACATCATCAGAAAAAGCAAGGAGAATCGCCAAAACCGATCCTCCTTGCGCATGGTTGAGAATGATATATGGTTGATGATTGATTTTATTTAATTTCTCCTTCAAATTTCCATTCACCCTCATAAATTTCTGGCTTTAAATATTCAGCTATCAACCCCTCGGCTTCTTCCAGACTCATCGAATCCGGCTTTTGACATCCTTCATTACCAGGCTCTACAATTGTTTTGCCCATAGGGAGACTGTAAATTTATCGGCTGCGCTGGAGGAAAAATGGGTCCGCTTGTTGACTGAAAGGATAAATTTTAAGCTATTGGGATATCGAATATCCATGGTCCATCAACTGTAACAAGTCCATTCTGGACTTGCGAAGATTCTGAAAATATGAATGGAATTTTCAAACTCGCGTCAGCGGGTGGATTGAAGCTCGGAGGTAATTCAAATAACAATTCAAAGTGCCGTGCAGTACCCGAAGCGCCGCCATCTGTGATCGGTAATAGTGAAATTTCAGTGATATTCTCAGGGAGGATGATTTCATCACCTATCTTTAATTCAGGTTCACCCAATTCCCAGATATCTTTATCATTTAATACAAATATGGTTATAGGCAAAATCAATTGATTATCCTTTAGAGATTGAAAAGTCACCTGTATAGTTACGCCTTGAATAGTTACTGTTTCAGCTTGGGCCGTATTTTGAATAGGTGGGGTAGAATATGTAGGTCTAGCATTAACAGATGGAGTTTCTGAGTTAGCTATACATGAGGGTAATAGAAAAAGCACGGAAAGCAATGCAATGAGTTTTTTTATCATTTATTAATCCTTTCGTATCAATCCATTATGAATTCTTATAAAATTATTTCTGAATTAATACCTTAATACAGTGTCAGATCAGTTAACCGGCTAAACCCTCAACTCCAGGGAACACTTTCCTGGGACAGATTGGTAGCAGTCAAGACGTCATTACTTATATGTTTCTCACAACCAAATACCGAAAAATCACGGATATTGTTAAATCGATGATCGGCGAATGATAGTAGATAATCCTATTATTATCCATAAGGAACCTGCCACATTCGTGTAATTGACCTGCATCGTGAAATATGGCAAGATGAAATTTAAAGGCCTGATATCGGCTAGCGGCACAAGAATTAAAATCAAACCAAGCGCAAGAAGGAAAATTATCAGCAACAGAGAAGGTTTGGTGGATTTCATGCGATTGATGATCAATACAAATAAACCAGCGAATACGAGATTCGCCGCGATGATGAAAAGGATCCCAGGCATGAAATTAAATGTTGAGCCAGCATCATGCTTCAATAGGACTTTCACATAATCAAAGCAAATCGCGAGCGCAGATCCGATTGTTGTTAAAATCGCAATACTCCAATTTTTACTCAACATTCTTCCCTCCATTTTTATATCCTCTTTTTTTATCTTATCTTTATTCTTGATAAATACTATCGGCTTAAAAGCCGATATATTAATCAAATATTGATAAATCTATCAATCCTAATTTATATGCGAGAATGATCGCCTGGATGCGATTTTTCACCTGCATTTTGAATAATATATTCTCTATATGCGAACATACTGTTCGTCGGCTGATATGTAGTTCTTTGGCAATTTGCGCATTAGTTTTCCCTTCTGCGGCCAACTGCAGAATTTGAACTTCACGTGAAGTTAGTTTCACGTTGCTATCCGGATCTTCATGAAGTCCACCCATATGATCGCCCTATATGGCGCAGGATTTGCGCCGGTCAGTAAAGACTGGTTTTTTACCCGGTTACCTGATATACGAAATCCTAACAATAATTCCCCGGTAAACCCTATAAAGGCTTCTGGTTATGATTGTATCGCGGGACAGGCCTCAAACGTGGCTTCAAGAGATCATCATGGATCAAGGGTCTGTCGTTATAAATGCTTTGGGTATTTTAGCCTGTGCACTTGAATTTTATCAATGTTGGGTTTCTGACGCCTGACACGTGACACCTGACACATGACCCTTGACACTCCCTCACCCCCTCACCCACCTCGGCCCCTCCGGCCGCCCAACCGGCTCATGTTTGATCAGGTAATCCTCGATCGCCTCGCGCAGGATGGTTGGTACTTCAGTGCGCAGCAGTTGATTTTCTTCTAGAATAAAATATCCTGCAGGGAAAATCTCAGTGGTCACTTCGGCGTCGGTGTGAGCCACCGTGTACAGCCGCCCCGGCTCGAGCGGCTGCCCATTCACCAGCACCTGCTGCACGCGCGGATCAGCCTCCAGGTTATACTCCACCACCAGCCCGCTCACCGCCGGCCAGCCGACCGGCACGCCGCGGAAAGCTTTTAAATAATTGTTCAACGATTCCGGCGTCAGACCCCGCTCCAACGCCGCCAGGATCTGCTCGCCGCGCACACGCGAGAGCTGCGGATTGGCAGTGGAAAAGGTGCACTCGTTCAACTGACCGAGGGTAATCCTTCCAGCCGGCAGCCCCTTATGGAACATCCCGCTGCAGATAATGCCGATCTCGGCGCCCATGCGCTCGCGCACCACATCCGCGCCAAGGTTAGCAACCGCGGATTCAGCAAAGTGATCCAGCTCCAATTCATCCTGCACGACCGCAATTGGTCGCGAGAGCACCCGCGCTGCCTCCGCCTCGGCTTCACGGACGGCATCCTCGAACGCCGGGTCGAGCGGCGTCTCTGCCGGGACGGGCAGCAGCACAGCGGATTTCGCCAGCACCGCGCCGGTCTGCGCGTCCAGCTCTAAATCCACCCGCCCAAGGCAGCGCGCCAGGTCGCCGGTCTGGGCAATCAACACGCCGTTGACCAGCTCACCCTGAGGCAATTCGGTGTGGGAATGCCCGCCAATGATCACGTCGATGCCCGGCACGCTTTCCGCCAATTGAGTATCCTCGCGGAATCCCAGATGAGTTAGCATCACAACCGGCCGCGCGCCCCCTCCTTTGATTATCTCTACCCACGTACGTGCGGCATCTAAAAAGTGAGGAGTGTCCAGATTAAAAAAATCCTGGTAGATGTCCGGGGCGTGGACAGTCAACCCGACCACGCCCAGGCGCGCCCGCTCACTCAACGAAAAAATCGCGTAAGGCTGAACACCATCCACCAATGGGCCGTTGTCGTTATAGAAATTGGCTGCCAGGACAGGAAATTCCGCCCGCTGGGCCATGGCGCCGGCTGCCTGCGGTCCGTAAGTGACGCTGATAGCGTTGCCAAGCGTCTGCAGTTGACAACCCATCGCCGCCAGGATGCGCGGAAAGGCTGCTCCCTTGGTCACCCCGATAAACTGAATTCGCCGGTCGGCAGCGTCGCCCGCATCGAAGAATAATACGATACGTCCCTCAGCCTCGAGTTGGCGGCGCAGCTGCTTTGCATAAGCGCTAAGACGCGACATGGCTTCCAGATTGCTGTGCATATCGTTGGTGTGCAGGATTGTCAAAAGAATTCTGTCAGGCGCCATGGGTCAATTTCCTCCAGCACGAAGATCCATGCGAAAAGTATATCTTATTCTTAATAAAAATCGACCTGCTCGTCCAATGCAGGTCGATTGAACTATCAATGACGATCGCGGTTATTTCTTGAAAGGATCCATCAGCGGATTGGTGCCAGCCCAAACGCAGGTCAAATCCTTCCACAGGTTGCATTCCAGCCCGCGCGAGCAGCGCCTGGAGAGTAAGCGCGGCGGCTGGTCAGGCAGGAAATCGGCCGGGTAAACAACTTCGACCTCTAAAACAACATCGCAGCCTGCATGGTCGCAAAAGTACATTTTTTGGGGTTCCCAGTGTTTTTCAGCCATCATTCAGCTCCATAATTTCCTACAAAAATCACCTTGATTGTAACCATCGCTTCGATAGATGTCGAGTTAAATATAGGACATTAATTGTCGCGTCAAATCTATGTTAATCTTGGCTACCGTCATCGCGGGTTTCTCCTGTCGCAGCCGCGTCGTGAAATTCTCCTTCGATGACTTCATCTTCCCGGACGGGCGGATCGGCTTTGGGCGGCTGCCATTTGCTTTCGAGCGCAGCGCGCAAGGCGCGGATATGCTCCGCGACCACTTCGGACGGGCACAGCTCGACAAACAATGTCAGCCCAATCCAGATCACCGCCGCGTCGTCCAACGGACCAACGACCAGATCAGGGACGAATAAATAAACCAGCGTAAAAACTGGCAGTATTTTCAAGAAGATGCTGACGCGCCGGTCGCCCATCAAACGCAGGATGAGCTTGATGCGCAGCGCCAATCCTTCGAATACGCCGGCGGAGGGCGGGATCAATTTTGGCGGAACCTGCGAAGACATCAATTACCTCCTGAGTCAATTATAAACGGAACAGACGCCGCCGTCGCCAGTTGATATAAGGTGAGACAAGTTTTCGAATCCAGTACTTCAGCACAATCCAGGCAAATGGCGAGCCGCCGTCGCGGTAGTGCACGCGCAGCATCTCGGGCCAGCAGCGGTCATCGGCAAAGATCGTCTTGGCATCCGCATGCAGGCGGAAACTAGCCCACACCCGCTCGACGTGCACCAGCGGCGCCTCAGCCGCCAGACGCACCCACAGATCGTAATCCATGGCGAAGAAAAAGGTCGGATCGAGCGGGCCGACTTTGCGCCACAGGTCTGCGCGGAAAAAGGCCGACTGCTGCGGGATGTGCACATATCCGCGCCGCAAACGGCGATAATCTGTCCGCGCGGAAGGAAAGCGCCCAATCACCCGCCCTGTTCCGTCGATGTAATTTGCCTGCCCGTAAATCAACCCGGCTTCCGGATGCTGCCTGAACGTCTCGACCGCCTCGCGCAGCGCCCCAGACTGGTAGATGTCGTCCGAATTGAGCCAGGCCAGGATCTCTCCGCTGGCGCGGGCAAAACCCTTATTGATCGCATCCGTCTGCCCGCGGTCCTTCTCCGAAACCCACCAGGCCAGGCGGTCGGTATATTTTTGAATGATCTCGACGCTGCCGTCGCTCGAACCGCCGTCGACGAGGATGTACTCCAGGTTGGGATAATCCTGCTCGAGCACCGAGCGGATGGTCTCTTCCAGATAACGCGCCTGGTTGAATGAAGGGGTGACGACCGTCACCCGCGGGAGGACAGCGCCGGGCATGCCTATTGACCCCCGAGCGGATGGCGCAAGTCGTAGAGCGCGTAATCCGCGGTTTTTGCCGCCAGCAGGTAGCCCTCTTCGAGCAATTCTTTAACCTCGGGCTGGTTATTAAACTCATCGAAGTTCATCACCAGAAAATAATCCTGATCCGCGGTTGCTTCCTCGAAAGCAGCCCGTACATCGATCTGCTGCCCAGCCATCATCCTGACATTAAAATCGGCTGCTGAGAGCCAGTTAGTCGTATTGACCCAACCCCAATAACGGAGCGTGGAGCTGTAATATGGCGCCAGGCATACCACGCGCTGTTGCGGCGTGAATAACGCGCCAACTTCTTTAGCCAGAGTAACATCCGCGCGGTAATCGCTGCGTTTCAACTCGACTCTCGCGTCCCACAGGTTCGTGACCGCGAAGGCAAGCAGCAGAACGCTCATCAACGTTGACCTTAACCAGCGCGGACCCTGGATGCGTTCGACCGCCAGCGAGAAGGATCCAGCCAGTCCCAGTGCGACCAGAGGGATCAACGGCAGGTGATAGTAATCATGCGTGGAGGAATGGTAGGAGAAAACAACTCCGTAGATAAAATAACCTGCGAAAGCCCCCGCGGTCATACTGCGGGCGGTTTTGTCGCGAATCATAAAGACGCCCGCCAGTCCTATCAGCAGCCAGGGGAGGCGCACCACGCTGTCGATCATGCCCTTCCAGCGCAGGTAAAAGACTGGATCGATCCACATCTTGGGGAAGAAGCGCAGGCTGAACTGGCTCTCCAGTAGATGCAGCACTGCCGTGCCATAAATATGAAAAACGGCGTAAGGCAGCACAGTTAACAGCGCCATCAGCCATACGCGCGGATTGCGCAGCGCCTTGCCCAGCCCGATCCCGAACAGGATCACCCCCAGCCAGGCGCCGCCGACGAAGAAAACCGCGGTGGATTTAACGTAAATTGCCAGCCCGCCGAGCAGACCGGCGGTCACAGCCCGCCCCCAGCCTGGCTGCCGCTGCCAGCGCAGAATCGCCCATAACGCCCAAACGATGGCCGCCGTCAACAGCGGATCCGGTTGGAAGGAGCGCGACGCGATCACGCTGTATTGCAGCGCGGTGTAAAAAAACAGCGCCGCCACCCCCCCGTTGGCATCTGTCAGGTCGCGTCCGAGCAAGAATACGGCCACTCCGCCGATCAACCAGAACAAGATCGACAACAGGCGCGGAATCCAAAGCTGCTCGCTGCCCGCCAGGCGGTATCCGAAAGCTGCCAGTGTTTCCATGATCTGCGGCTCGATCAGTCCCTCAGCCCGCCGTTGAGCGTCAGCCATCTCTCGCTGCCATTCGGGTACATCTGCGCGGGTTTGATAGTACATCCCGCGCGCAATCAATGCTGAGTGCATTTGCCGCGTTCCATGAAAATCGAGCGGCGCATCTTGAAAGTCGTAAAGGCGCACCAGCAAACCCGCGGCAAAAATGAGCACCAGCGCGGCACGGGTCAGCCAGGGCGAGGCGGCAAACAGGCGGGGAACAGGTTTTTCAGTGGTCATCGACTTTTCGTTTCTTTATCGAATTTCTGCGCTCGCCGGCGCAGATAGCGTTGACGCAATCCTTCCAGTCCCAGCGGGCTGAATAACGCATACAGGATGCGCCGCCAGTCTGGCAAGACGGCTGGCGGATATTGTATCATCGCTAGCCAGTATGCGCGCAGCGCCGCCCGCGGTTGCCCGCCGTCCAGCAGATAGAAAGCGTTCAAGCGGCGCGCGCCTGCCCGAGCCTGCCGGCGGACGCTTCTCAGCTGGGGTTGAAAATCCAGAGTGGCTTCCATCCATTCCAGAATGCGGTAGGCTTCTGCGCCGAAGGCGGCAGCCTGCGCCACATTTTTAGCTCCCGGGTGAAAACGCGCCGCCGCCCAGCAGGCGCCATGGACATATTGGATGGGCGCCAGCAGCGCCATGCGCAGCCACAAGTGATGATCGAGCAGGTAGTGATAGGAACAATCCAGGCGGCCGGCTTTTTCCAGCATCGACCGGCGCATAAACACGCCCGGCTCGCTGATGATACGGAAGCGCATCAAATCGCGCAGTCCCCAATCCCCGAAGCGCATGATATTGATGCGCCTGCCCTCCGCGTCGAGCGATTCCACATCGCTGAAGACCAACCCGGCCTGCGGATGAGCCTGGAAAGCCGCCGCTGCTCCGCTTAGCGCGCCGGGCAGGTACAGATCATCCGAGTTGAGCCAGCCAACGATCTCCCCGCTGGCCCTCTGCATCCCCTTGTTGACCGCCTCAGCCTGCCCGCTGTCCTTCTCAGAGACCCACCAGGCCAGCCGGTCAGCGTACCTGCGGATGATCTCGAGGCTGCCGTCAGTCGAGCCGCCGTCCACGATGATATATTCCAGGTCGGGATAGCCCTGCCTGAGCACCGATTGGATGGTTTGCTCCAGGTAGGCGGCCTGGTTATACGAGGGAGTGACAATGCTGATACGGGGAAGTTTATCCAAGCGAAGACGAGCCTTGTACGCGCTCAAAAAAGCGATTCATAATCTACTTTAGGGAAGATAGTTAACTTGCCGCCGACGGTCGCGTCCAGTACCTGGCGCCCGGCCTTTTCGAATGCCTTGCGCGCCAAGGCATAACCGATTTCGGATGTTTCCAGGTCGGGCAGCTGCCAGCGGAAGCCCTTGCCAAAATAATGGGGAGAAAAATGATTGGGGTCGTCTCCATCGGAAACAACCGTCTTGTTGGCTTCTCCCTTGGAGGCGAAGCTGTGGTCCACGCCGATTAAAATCACCTGCGTAAAACCCATGTGGTAAGCCAACTGCAAGGCTACATTGGTAACGGTGGCGCCTTCCCAAACCCGTCCAGTCACATCCGTGGAAAAACGCGGCCCAGTGTAGGAGGTGTAGATAAATGTTGGCATATGATCCAAACTGAGACCGGGCACTTGAAAATGCCTGCGCGAGCGCCAGGCAAAGAAGCGCGGCAGGCTGAGCGCCGCCATCTCCTGAGCGCACTGCTCGATCATCAGGTCGTTGATCGATACCAGATAGCTGGTGCTGAATCCCAACTCCGGGAACATTAAATAAATGCGGTTCAATCCAAAGGTGAATTCATCCCGCAATCTGGTTAAATCGGTGTTGCGGAGAGAAGGGCCGTTGCCAATAATAAATACGCGCTTGCCGCGGTGCGCATCTTTCAGCGCGCGCAGCCGGCGGATACTCTCCCGCCGCCAGGGATGCCAATAAGCGGACGGCAGCTCGGGAGAACGGCGAATCGCATCGTAGAAATTCTTCAGCCCTTGCAGAGCTGGCGCGGGAAGGCGAGCCTCGAGTTCTTTTTTCATCGTTCGATCATTCGGTGCTCAGCCTGGCAGTTGCGCCGCCATCGACGATCAGCGCCTGGCCAGTCATAAACGACGACTGGTTGTTATCAGCCAGAAAGTAGATTGCCCTGGCGATTTCCTCGGGCTGTCCGACCCGTCCGTTGACTGTCCGCCGGGCCAGGTTTTCGAGCCGGTCGATGATACCGCCAGTGCCTGCGTGCCCGCGCTCCAATCCGGCGCGCAGCATGGGCGTGTCCACCGCGCCGGGCAGGATGGCGTTGACGCGGATGTTGTCCGCCGCAAACTCGATCGCCATGGCGCGGGTCAGCGCCAGAAGCCCGCCCTTGCTGGCTGCGTAGGCGGCGATGTTGGCTGAGGTCGCCACCGCGTGCACGGAAGAGACATTCACAATGGCGCCCCCTCCGCTGGCTTTCAGCAGAGGATGCGCCAGCCGCGCGCCGAGGAAAACCGAGCGCAGGTTGGAAGCCATGACTGTATCCCATTCTTCGACGGTGGTTTCGATCAACGGTTTGGCAATCTGGATGGCGGCATTGTTGACCACGGCATCCAGGGTCGGCGAGAAGCTGCGCGCCTGATCATAAATCGTTTTGATCTCATCCGGGTTGGAGATATCCGAGTGGATGAACAAGCCGTTTTTTGGAAATGCGTCGCCATATTCGCTGCGGTCGACGCCAACCACGCGCCAGCCATTTTCACTGAATACCTTCACGGCAGCACGGCCAATTCCCCCAGCCGCGCCGGTGATCAACATGATTCGCTTTTCGGTCATGATCTTTTCCCTATCTCGCTATTAGTAAATCCGTCGCCAGGTCAGCTCCTGAGCAACCTCAGTGGTTCGCGCTCGATTCGATAAACCGTTCCAACTCTGACGCATCCATGCCCAGACCCTCGACCAGGTTGCGCAGCGTGTTCCAATGCACCCGCTCCCATGCGGCCGGGCTGGCGTTTGAGTTGTGCGCCGCAAGCATCACATTTTCCATCCGCAACAGCGGCGAGTCGAGCGGCAGCGGCTCCACCTCGAACACATCCAGCGCTGCGCCGCCCAGTTTTCCGGACTGGAGCGCGTCGATCAGGGCAGCCTCGTCGACGACCGGCCCTCGGGCGGTGTTGATTATCACCGCGCCGGCTTTCATCAGCGCTAGAGTCTCAGCGTTGATCAAATGGAAGCTGGTCGGGTTGAGGTCGCAGTTGAGGCTGACAAAATCCGCTTGCCGCAGCAGCTCGGGCAGTGACACCATGCGCACCCCGTATTCCAGGATGAAATCCGGCGCAATTTGGACAATGTCGTTGCCAAGCAAGGTCATCCCAAAACCGCGCGCGCGGCGCAAGACAGCCTTGCCGACATTGCCGACGCCGATCACGCCAAGGGTGCACTCGCTCAACGAGCGTCCGGTCATCTTGGCCCACTGCCCCGACTTCATCGCGCGGTCCATCCACTGCAGCCGGCGGGCAAACGCCAGAATATAGCCGAGCACGCTGTCGGAAACCGGCAGGGTGAAGGCGTTCGGCGTGTTACGCACCTGTATCCCCAATCGTTCAGCCGCGGCGCGGTCGATCGAGTCGATACCGGTGCCCCACTTGGAAATCACCTTCAAGCGCGGCGCGCAGGCTCTCAACACGCGCTCGCTGTAGCGGTCGTCGCCGCAGACCGCGCCGTCGAATTGTCCAGCGTAGAGCAAGATTTCTTCTTCCGAAAGCCGTTCGTGCACTTCCGGCGCGATCAGCTCGAGCTGGAAGTGATCGAACACCGGCTTGAATCGATCCATGAAGGGTAGAATATAGGGCGCAGAAAGTAGAATGGTTTTTGGCATGGGCATTCTCGACGGTTATGCCTGCCCTTGTTTCAGGCGGTGTTCGAGCAGCAGATTTGCGATCAGAAAATCGTGCTCCTCGTCGATGTCCATGGCTTCTGTCGCCTCGATCTCGAACAAATATGGCCGTTCGCCAATGCGGTTACGGCGCAATTCAAGCGTCTGCCGGCTGAACAGGTAGATGCACGAGTTTTCCTCAAAAATGGGCGGTAAATCCTGAGTACGCAGCAAGATAGCCGGATTGTGGTTCAGCGGGCGTGCCAGCCCATCCCACAGGCGGGTTTGCAGTCGTGTGACCGAAAAGAGTGAATCATAGGCGGGGAAATTCTCCAGCAATGTCTGGATAGCGCGCGAGATAGTCGCCGCGCGCAGCAGCGGGTTGGTCGAGTGCGTCTGCAGGTATAGGTCCGCCTGCACCTGAGAGGTGTCGTACATCAGAATCTCGTTCATCGGCACCGTATCGGCGGTCAGGTGATCGGGCCGCGGCAGCAGGCGCACGCGCGGATAGCCGGCGGCGATTCCTTCCATCAATACTGGTGAATCCGTGTCAACCACCACCTGGCTAATCTCAGGGCAGCTTAGCAATGTGTCGAGGATGTGCTGGTAAAGCGGCTTGCCAGCCAGCGGGCGGTAATTCTTTTCCGGCACGCGCACCGACCGATGGCGCATGGGTACCAGAGCAACAATTTTTGTATTCATGCGTTATCCCTGCCTGTAAGAAAATTCATCGGTTTGATTCTACACCTGCTTCACTTTTCTCGGTCGTACAGTATAGGCTTAACGCTGCGCCGTTTATGTTTCACGGCAGTATCAGGCAGCGCGCCGGGATAATAAAAGGTTTGTTTGAGCTGCCAGGTCAGCGGACCAGAGCGGCGGTAGCCCTGGTAAGTGCCCCAGAATTGCATATAGCGAAAACGCAAACAATTCAACCATTCCCGGCGCAGACATTTATCACTGGCGGCAGCGCGCCAATCGCTCCAGGTGTTGCTGATCCACAGCCGCAGAAAGTCAGCGAAGGTGAAATTCTCCTGCGGGTAAATCTGCTTGAAGGCCATGCTCTCCCGGCGGTAACGGTTGTAAATGCCGCGCCAGGTTTCATCGTGCACGTGGATCACCTCGGCATCGGCCACGTAGGATATGGCATATCCCTGCATTTGCGCCCAGCGCGCCCAGGCCAGATCCTCCAGCCCGGAGAGCAGCTCGTCGTAGGGACTCTGTTCCCAGATTTGCCTGCGAATGGCGGAATTGGCATTGTTGCAAAAGGGGTGCAGCTGGCGTTCGACTGCGTGATCGGGAAACCAACGGCGAAAAATCTGATATTCGGAATATTTCGAGGTCAGCCCGCCGCGCTGCTTGCCGTAGGTCAGCGCAACCTTAGGATCGCTGAATGGTTTCAGCAGCAGCTCCAACCAGTCAGGGTAAACCGGATACACATGCGCGCTGGCCATAACGACCAGATCCGCAGCGGAGCGGGAAATCCCCAGATTGAGCGACCTTCCAAAACTGAAGTCCTGCGGTTGGATATGCACGATCTCGACCGGATACCGCGAGGCAATCTCCAGGGTGCCGTCCGTGGAACCGGAGTCGACCAGGATGATCTGCACATTGCGGACCGTCTGCTCGAGAATACCAGATAGAAGTCGGCCGATATGATTTTCTTCATTGTATGCACGGATAATCAGCGAGCAGTCTGGTTTGGTCATGTCTTCGATTAATCGTCCTCCCGCAGGAAATCGCCGTCAAAGAGCAAACCATCAACCAGCGCGCGTATCGACGCCGAGCGCTGCGGGGTAAAATCCTGCCAGGTCACTCCTTTACCGAAGCATACAAATCCGGGGGTGATATCCCGAGTGAGCAAGTCGTCAAACGGCAGCGAGGTTTTGAAAAGTTGGTAATACAGGAAATTGCGCGCGTTACGTTGAAATTCAGGTGGAATGGCTATTTTGTCCGCTGACAGCAGCTCTTCTGCTTTGCTGCGGTGCGCCGCTGAACTATCAGGCAGAAAAACGGTAGGTATCTGAGTGAAGCGCGCCTTGCCGCCGCACAGCACTGCCGCGCCCATGATGGCGGCCTCGAGGCCAATGGTCGAGTTATAGACCATGACAAATTTCGAGCGCTGGATGAACTCGTATGAGCTGAAATACTCCCTCGGCGCCACAAACAGCGCATTCGAAAGCCGCTCTACCTGGTTGCGTTCCACCCAATCCGCCACGCTCTCACGGCTTTGCTTGCCAGGGCGGTCCTCATCAGGATGAGCGCGGATGATAAAGAAGGTCTCGGGGTGGGCGCGGATGATTTCCAGCACCTGATCCAGCCAGGCGAACATATTCTCGAACATCACGTTAGCATGAATCTGACTGGTATCAAAGATAACATTGGTAAAGACCGGAACAACCTGTTTATATGTAGAGATGCGCTGCAGCAATTCCGGCTCCAGGCTGCGCATTTCCGGCCAAAAGCGGATGCCCGCCATGCTGAAATTTCCTTGCAGGCGCTTTTCCAGGTATTGGTTCAGGCGGCTCTCCTGAGCAGGCGTCAGGGTAAAATCCTCGGGAATGTGAATCGGGTAGGCCGTCGCGTGTCCGCGAGTGAAGAAGGCGCTGAAAGGCTGCAGACCCACCTCGTGGGTGACTACCCATAGTCCGCGTCGCTGGGCGATGTGTCGGGCTGTTGCTTCGGGGAATGACACTCCGTTGAAAACCACGACACCTCGGGGATTCACCTGCTCCAAAAAGCTGGAAAACTCCTGCGCGACCCGCCAGGCCGAGCGGATAAATTGGCGGTAAAGGTGGCGCGTCCCCTCGTCATCGATCAGGTGGTGGCGGCGCAGCGACCAGCGCAGCGAGGGCAGCACCAGCTGTCCAAGCGGCAGCTCCTGCCAGACGAACTGCTCCAGCGCGGCCAGATTTACATTCACCAGCGCAGCATCGAGCTTGGGATCAGCCTGGTAATCGAACCAACGCACCTGCCCGCCAGCATACAGTCGTCGGGATTGCTTGACGCACACCTCGCAGGGCGGCGGCTTCAGGGGTTGATCCGGATTTACGCCCAGCTGGCACTGCTGCATCCCCGCCCGGCACACAAAGTGCGCCACTGGCGCCCCAGCCAGACGAGCGCACCAACCAGTAATCAGACTGAACGAGGAGTTAAGGCTGACCCAGGCCAGGCGGCTGGACGCGTTGAAAAAGACCAGTGGACGCTCATCCTCATCTTTGCCAGCATGGCGCTCGATCTGGGCGGCCAGCCGGGAAATGCGGCGGTTATTTTCAGCCTGTTTCCAGCGCCGTTGAATGCCCCTGAGTACGCGCGACATCGTTAATCCCATAGAAAATTTAATTAATGAAGCGGCGCAGTTTGCGCATGGAGGGAATTTCGCTATCGTATACTTTTTTCACGCCATCCCCTAAAGACAGCTCTGTCACGCGAATGTACTTAACCAGCCTTTCAAATCCGCCTGGCTCTACCGAGGCGGCTTGATCGGAGCCCCACATGGCGCGGTCAAGGGTGATATGACGCTCTATCAGACAGGCGCCAAGCGCGACTGCTACCGCCGAAGGGATCAGCCCTACCTCATGCCCCGAATAACCGATCGGGCAGTCGTATTCGCTCTTCAAGGTGTTGAGCATGCGCAAATTTAATTCTTCCGGCGGGCAGGGATAAGAGCTGGTCGTATGGCAAATGACCAGACGTTCTTGATCGAGCAGCGGCACTGCCGCGCGGATCTCTTCGATGGTGGACATGCCGGTCGAGAGGATCACTGGCAGACCGGTCGCGCGCAGCTTTTTGAGCAGCTCGTGGTCGGTCAAAGCAGCCGAGGGGACTTTGTAGGCAACTGGACTGAATTGAGCGATGAACTCCACCGAGGGCTCATCCCAAACTGAAGCGAACCAGTCGACATCGATCTTCTTGGCGTAGCGGTCGATTTGTTCATATTCCGCTTGACCAAACTCAATTTTGCTCCGGTAATCCATATAGGAAATGTATCCCCAGGGAGTGTCGCGCATCTGGTCGCGTTGGTCGGAGGGCGTGCACAATTCCGGGGTGCGTTTTTGGAATTTAACCGCATCGACGCCGGCATGTCGAGCAGCATCCATCAGGCGCTTCGCGATCTCGATGTCTCCATTATGGTTGATGCCAATTTCCGCCACGATATAGGCGGGGTATTCGTCACCAATCCAACGATCTCCAATTTTTACTGCTTTCGCCATATTGACTCCTTGTGCTTCGTGCCAGTAAATTCAACAGATGGGTATGATACCTTCGACAGCGCAGACCGTCAATCATCGCTTTTTGAGGCAGCATTTCTTCGCAGGATCAATTCGCATAACTCGCGTACTGCGCCATAGCCGCCTGGCCTGTTGAGTACCAGATCAGCCGCGCGGATTACTTCCGTTTGAGCATCAGCGGGTACGACTGCGCAACCCACAATCGGAAAACAGGGCAGGTCATTCAAATCATTGCCGCAATAGACAACCTGCCTGGCATCGATCTGTTTCTCATCCAGATATTTGGTTAAAATCGCCGCTTTATCGAGCGCATCCTGGATCAGCGGGATGCCGATTTTTCGGCAGCGCGCCGTGACCGCCCGATCGGTTTCCGTTGAAATCACGATGACCTCGACGCCGGAGCGTTGTAAAGCGTGGATTCCCAGGCTGTCTGAGCGGTAGGCAGCGACATACTCATGCCCGCTGGCATCCACCCACACACGGTTGTCGGTCATCACCCCGTCGAAGTCGAACACCACCAAAACAGTTTTCTGCGGCAGCGGCCGGCGGGCTTTGCACGGGTGAACCATTTCCAACCCGCCGTTATACACCAGCCACTCAGCGCGCTGCCAATCAAGGAGATTGTCGATATCAACCATGTACCGAGGATCGATCATTACCGGCAGAATAACCTTGCCGCTCATCGATTTCTGCTCGAGAATGGTCCCAGCGCGGATAGCATCGACGTGGCCGGTCTGCCAGTAAACCGGCGGCAGCATCTGGCGAGGAGCATTGTACGGTTCAGCCAGGCCGGGGACATCCAACAAGTTCTTCATTCGCCCGCTCTTGGCATCGATCCGCCACATTTTATGCGGATTTTGACTTGCCGGCACGACCCCGCGCACCGAATCCACCTCGGGATGATCCAGCAATATCCGCACTGCCTCATCGACTAATCCAACCGAACGAACCGGTGAAGTCGGGCGCAGCTGCACCACCACCTCGGGCGCGTACCCTTCATGTTCTGCCAGCCAGGCGAGGGCATGCTGGAACACCGGCAGGTCGGTGGTGTCATCTTGCGCCAGCTCAGCCGGGCGCAGGAAAGGCGTTTCGGCCTCATACTTGCGGGAAATTTCCGCGATGCGTTCGTCGTCGGTCGAAACGATTACGCGCGTGACGCTTTCAGCCTTAATCCCAGCCGCGATGCTGTAGGCGATCAACGGGTGGCCGGCGAAGTCGCGTATGTTCTTACGCGGGATACCTTTCGACCCTCCGCGCGCCGGGATGATGGCTAGCACTTCTTTCTGTTTTACCATGCGGTCCAGCCTCCATCCACCACCAGGTTTGCCCCAGTCATATAGCTGGAGGCTTCGGATGCCAGGAAGAGCAGCGCCCCGTTCATTTCATCCTGCTCAGCCATGCGCCCCATGATCGTACGGTAGCTGTAATTGCTCAGGAAAGGTTCCTGGTGCTGGTTAAACACTCCTCCGGGCGTAAGCGCATTGGCTCGGATATTTTTACCGGCGTAATAGGTCGCCAGGTAACGAGTGAGCCCGAGCACCCCGGCTTTAGTCACAGAATAATACACGGGTTTGAACTGCTGCGGCTGGCCGGGGCGCTCATAGATGCGCTGATCCGGTCCGACCAGGCCGTAAGTCGAGCAGATATTGATGATCACGCCGTGATTTTGCTCCAACATGGGCTTAACCGCTGCCTGAGCGCAGAGGAACATGCCGGTCAGGTTGACGTCCAACGCCTGTCGCCAGGCATCCAATGGATAAGTCTCGAAGGCATTCGAGGCTTGCTGCGCCTGGTGCTCCGCGTCGAACTTGGGATCCAAGGCTGCCGAGCAGACCAGCACGTCCAGCCGCCCGAAACGATTGAGCGCCGCCGCGACCATCTCTTCGGTCGAAACCGGATCGGTCACATCGACGCCTACGCCCATAGCCGCGTAACCGTCTTTTTCGAGGTTCTCGGACAGGGTGATGGCGGTGATGCGGTTTAGGTCCGCCACCACCACGCCCGCGCCTGCCTGGGCCAGCGTGCGGCAAAATTGCCTGCCAAGCAGTCCTGCGCCGCCGGTAACCACAGCTACCTGCCCATCCATGCTGAATTTATCCATTACATCACTCATTTATGCAATCCTTTAATGTCTATACGCAACACGATCAATCCACATTTTTACAATCGAATTTCTCGACGGGTTTGTTCAGATTCATGCACCGCCAGAGCCATCTTCACCACCTGAATGCCGTCCTCCAGCGTGCACAGCGGCTTCTCTTCGCCGCGCGCCACGCGGATGAAATGCCTCATCTCCGCCATAAACAGATCGTTGCGCTCGAAACCTGCCGGCGGCGAGCTGCTCTCCCAGCCATCCCTGCCGGCCCGGAAGACCTGCAGAGTCCCGTCGGCGTTGTCCCAGCGCAGGCTGCCCTGCGTGCCGATGATTTCCAGGCGGTGCGACGGTGGCTGCTGGATGTAATCCAGGTGCAGGCTGCCGAAAGCGCCGCTGGCAAAGCGCAGGCTGATCTCGGCAGTATCCTCGACGCCAAGCTCCAGGTTGCTGAGATGACCGCTCATCGCGTACAGCGCTTCGACCTTCCCAAGCAGCCAACCCAAATAATCCAACGGATGACTGAGAGTGAGGACTACGCCGCCGCCAAGCTCCCGGCGGGCAGCGTAGCTGCTGCGATAATCCTCCCAGGGATGCCAATTGGGCAGGTATTCGCCCCAATGCGCGCGCGCCGAGACTGGCTTGCCAATTTCGCCAGCCGCCAACAGTCTGGCAGCTTTCTGCAATGTTGGGTGATAACGGAACTGGAAGGCAACCAGCGCCTGCCCGCCGCCGCGCGCCAGGGCTGCCTGCAAGTCGGGGAGCCTCTTCAAGGAATGCGAAACGGGTTTTTCGATCAATAAATGGCAGCCAGCTTCTGCAGCCGGGATGGCAACATCCAGGTGCAGCGCTGTCGGATTGGAGATAATCACCGCATCGGGCTGGTGCGCCAGCGCATCGCGCAGATCGGTCTCCACCGTAAAGCCTTCCAACTCGTCGGTCGGCAGGTTCGAGTGGTGCGATCGATAAAGAAGGATATCTCGCTCACCGAGCGCCAGCAGGTTGCGCATGTGCCGCCTGCCGATCGAGCCAAAACCCGCGATCAGGAATTTCATTGGTCGCGCTCCAATGATTTCAAATATTGGATTAATTTCTCTGCCATGAAGATTTCCGTGGCTGCCATCGATTCATAAGTCGCTCCGCCGATGTGCGGGGTCAGAATTAGATTTGAGTGAGAACGCGCATAATCAATCAAGGGGGAATTGGAACAATTCTCGCTGCGCTCGTTCGACAGGACGTCCAAGGCTGCGCCCGCAAGACGGCCGCTTTCCAGCGCCTTTAGTAAAGCCCCCTCATCGAGGATATCACCCCGCGAGGTATTGATCAACATGGATCCAACCGGCAGCAGGTTCAATTCAACCTCGCCAATCAATCCGCTCGTATCCGGCTTGAGCGGCACATGGATCGAGAGTACATCTGCCTGTCCAAGCAGCTCTGCCATGCTGTCGGTTGGCTGCACACCCTCGATCACGACGGCCGGCCGGGGATCATACGCCAGGACCTGCATGCCAAATGCCAAACCATAACGGGCGACCATGCTGCCGATGCGCCCCAAACCCAAAATTCCCAGGCGCTTACCGGCAAGGTCGTGCCCTTTGTACAGGTCACGCTGCCATTCTCCTTGCAGAACAGCACCAAAGGCTGCCGGAATGTTACGGGCAAGCGCCAAAAGCAAACCCCAGGTCAAATCAGCTGTTGCCGGGATATTGCGCAAGAAATCGGTCTCGCCGCGTAGAGAGAGCACATTTACACCATGACGTTCAGCGGCTGCCAGATCGATGTGATCCAGGCCGGTAGTGGCGCTGACCAGCGCTTTGAGTTTTGGGGCGGCTGCAAAAACTTGCTCGTCCACCTGAAACTTCAACCGCACAATCAATGCATCCACGTCGCCCAATGCCGCCAGCAAACCCTCTCGGTCGAGCGCTCTCATCTCTACAGATCCAACGGATTGCAAGATCGCCGCTGCCCGCGGTGAGTAATTTTCCGGCTCAGCATTGAGAATGCGCCAGTTCCTCATGGTTTGATCCCCATCATCGACAGACTGATCCATTCCCAAATGTAAAAACTATTATCGCTATTGCCCGCAAGGAAATTTTCCCAGGCTCTTCGAACAGCTTCTCCATCCAGCCACTTTTTATCAAGCGCCGAGATGGCGTTTTCGATATGCTCTTTTGCCCAGGCCTTCAATGGACCGCGCAGCCATTCCCGTTGAGGGGTTTGCACCGGCCTCTTGGGTGCCCTGGCAATCCCCTCAGGCGTAATCCGCCCGGTGATACGGCGCATCAGCCATTTACGCTCGCCATCCCGGATTTTACGATCTGCCGGCTGGCGCATAGCAAGCTCAAAAAGGCGGTGATCAAGAAACGGCTCGCGCAGCTCGCAGGAAGCCCGCATGGAAATACGGTCATTAAAACGCAAGGCACGGGGAATTTTTGTGTAGATCGCGTCGCGATACTGGTAATCCCGTAAGCGGTCGCTGTAGGGCTGTGGCGAGATGAAATTTTCGGCAAGGGTAACAAACTCAGGCATCAAACAATCCGCCCGAATGGGACTATCCTTCGTTCCCTGCACCATGCCCGCCGCTCCACCCTGGAGGACCGTCTCGTAGTAATCATAGCCAGCCCACTGCTCATCCATGCCGTTTCCGTCCAGTAAAACAATCACGCCCTCCTGGCGTGCAGTCTCGAAAAGGCGGGCGTAAGCCAGCGTCGGCAGCCCGGAATAGGGCTCATCCTGCGCCCTTTGCACGGATAGAGCCAGATCTGGCACTTCAGCCGGTGACAACACGCAAACCACTGATGGATGTTGGGTATGCGCCAACATCTGCTCGACCCAGGGCAGCTCATCATAATGCGAATCGCCGCTGATAAAAGTGAACGCCTTGACTGAGCTTTGCTCGCCCTGCACAGCTCTCACCACGCCAAGCAGCGCTGAAGAGTCCAACCCGCCGCTCAGGTTGATCCCCACCGGTACATCCGAGCGGAAACGGAATTTAACGCTATCCATCATCAGCGCTTGATACTCTTCTTCGACATCCTCTTCCTTACGTTGATCGAGGTTCTTCGTGCGGTCCGCCAGATCATACCAACGGCGGATTTCTGTGTGCCCTTCCTGCCATGTCAGTACATGCCCGCCTGGCAAAGCGAATATGCCTCTCCAGAAAGTCCGCGGGGTGTGGTCATAGAAGCCCTTCCCCAGGTAAGTCGCCCAGGCTGTCTCATCAGGTTCAGCCGGGAAACCCGTGGCAAAGATCGCCTTGATCTCGCTTGCCATGCAAATGGTTCCATCCAACCTCAGATGATAATATAGGGGTTTAACTCCAAAACGGTCGCGCGCGGCGAACAATCTTTTCTCCTGCGTATCCCAGATGACAAATGCAAACATGCCAATCAGTCGATCGAGGATTGCGGGACCCCACCGTGTAAAGGCTGCCAGGACAACCTCGGTATCCGTCTTGCTATGGAAGGGGTAATCGGGTAATTCGCGGCGAAGCTCCAGGTAATTATAGATTTCACCGTTCAAGGCGATCCAATAGCGGTTGGTCGAATCCGGCATGGGTTGCCTGCCCGCCGGCGACAAATCGATGATGGATAGCCGGTTTTGACCAAGTCCAACCCACCCGTCTGGGCTGATCCAGGAAAAAGTGTCATCTGGCCCGCGGTGATGCTGCGCTGCCATCATGGCATCCAGTTGTTCCGGTTTCCAGTCGCTGCCAGCCAGGCAAGAGATTCCGCACATCTTCGCTCAGCCTTTTCCGGATGTGTTGTTGCGTTCTTGCAACAGCATCTCAACCAGCTTCATATCCAGCTCGCTATCCACATTAACCGAACGATCTTCCGGCATGATGTAAGGGCGAATGACCTTGCCCCAAATAGAATTGGTTTGGATGAGAGTGTCGCGGCGGGTCAGGTAGATGCAGCCATTGCGCATATATGCAGGAGGGGAATAGTCCTGACGGCGAGTGCCCTCGATCTCCTCGATTCCAAATGGCAGCAGACGGTTATTCTCGATTTTTTTCATCAGAATCGGGTGGTGAGCCAAAACACGCACCACAGATATTACTGAATCGCACCCCCCAGCCAAAGCGAGACCCAACGCTGCCTGAATATCCTCAGGGGCGCGGAAAGGACAGGTGGGTTGGAGCAGCAGCACCCAATCCAGCGCAATCTGATCCATTTCCTCGATTGCCAGAACCGCATGCTGAAGCACCGGCACCATTGGAACTTTATCGCCGGCCAACTCTGCCGGGCGCATAAAGGGAACTTCAGCGCCGTATTTCAATGCGATCTCAGCTATTTCGTTATCGTCCGTGCTGACGATCAAGCGGTGGAATTGATCTTTGAGCGCCGCAGCAGCCGTAATCGTGTAGGCAATCAACGGCTTGCTGCCCACCATTCGAACATTTTTGCGGGGAACACCTTTCGAGCCCCCGCGAGCGGGAATGACTGCCAAGATTCTTGGGTTTTCTATACCCATCGAACGCTCCTAATAAGTTAATCGCTTGGAATATTTCAGCGGCGCCGTAGCCAACACCTCGGCGATGTGCTCGCCAGCATGCCCATCGCCATACAACATCACCCGTTGAGGTTTGGAACCGTTGATATGGCGCAGGATCGCGGATTTTATTTCACTGCGGTCGTAATCGACATCGATAACATTTGGCCCCCGCTCCCTGCCCGCCTCGCGGCTGCCAATATTGACCGCTGGCACACCAAGGTAAGAGCATTCCCGAATGGCCACGCTGGAATTGCCAATGATGCAGCGGCTGCGGTTGACCATGCGTAAAAAGTCCAACGGTGGAATATCTTTAAAGAAGTGAATATTGGTCGGGGATTCGAGCTCGCGGAATGAGCGGATGCCCTTCGAAACGCCATCCGAGCCTGCGTCCACGTTGGGCCAAAACCACAGGGTTGGCAGACCCAACTCTTTGATCGCATGCAGCGTTTCGGTGATTTGCCGGCGAGATTCACTATACTCGGTGGTGACTGGATGCTGCATAACAACCAGATAACCGTTTGATAGATCTACCTTTGCCCCTACGCCGCCGTAGCGCTCGAAGGGATCGATGTTGTCGCCTGGATTTGCCAGTACTTCCTCAGCAATATCAATGGAAGGGCAGCCGGTGACAAATACCCGCGATGGCTCCTCCCCCATGCGGATGACCCTCTCGCGAGCTTTTTCGGTTGTGACCAAGTGGATATCCGCCAGCTTGGTAATCGCATGGCGAACTTTTTCGTCGATGCTGCCGGTCACCTCGCCGCCCTGCATATGCACCAGCGGAATATTCATGTAAGCCGCGGCGACGGCTGTGGCGATGGTTTCATAACGGTCAGCGATCGTTATCACCATATCCGGCTGGAGATTATCGAAAGTAGTCGCCAGCTCGATTAAACCCAGTCCAGTGGTTTTTGCTGAGGTGACCAGGTTTTCGCCCTCCAGAACCATATAGACACGCGCGTCTACTGTGAAGCCGTCCTGCTCTACATGGTTCACAGTCTGCCCATAGCGGTCTAGCAGCATGGACGCGGCCGAAACAATCTGCAATTCCAGCTCGGGGTGGTTGTGTATCGCAAAGAGCGCTGACCGAATCCGCGAGTACGAAGGTCTAGCCGTAATTACAACGCAGACTTTACGCTTAGTCATCTTCAATCCTCAAAATCATCCGTGGATAAGAAATTTTCCGCCGGGACGTCACGCCGCAGTTTGCGTCCTATAAAGTCATCCAGGCGGGCTGCCGGGATACCCGTACCTGGCTTGCGGGCTGTTACGTCCTCTTTTTGCAAACGCTGACCTGCTTTTAGATCATGCCGGGCAACCAGGCTTTTATTGAATAAGCTTCTCATCTCCTGCATAACTGCCGCGCGAGCATCCTTATCAACGGGATGTTCCATCGCAGAGTAGATGAAGCGCGCCCCTTCGACGAGCTGCGTTAATTCCGCCGGCGTCAGGGAAACAATCACGTCTGGACCAAACATCTGCCGCGAAAGGGTGACGTGCACTTCGATCATATTCACGCCCAACGCGGCGGCGGCAAGGCCTGTAAATATTTTGCCCGAATGGTCAGAAATTCCAACCGGCGTACAATAGCGCTGGCGGAAGAGATCCAATACATTCAAGCCGATGTCCTCAGGGCCAGAAGGATATTTGGAGGTGCATTGGAAAACCAGCAGAGGCAGCCCCAGGCCCTTGATAAAATTCACCACCCCATCCACCTCAGCGATGGGACTCATGCCGGTCGAGAGCAACACCGGTTTGCGAGTGGCGGCGATTCGCTCCATCAGAATCGGATTGTTGACTTCACCTGAAGCGATCTTCCAGGCGGGCATGCCAATCTTTTCCAAAAGATCGACCGCTTCTTCGGAGAACGGCGATGAAAGGAAGATCAGGCCGCGTTGGCGCGCATGTTCGGCCAGTCCAGCCCAGCCTTCAGGCGTAAACTCCATGCGCTTCCAATAATCATAGCGGGTGGCATCTTGTTGGCTGAACTTGACCCGGAATAGCTCCTGAGATGAGCTTTCAGCGGCAGCGATGTGGGTTTGGAATTTGACCGCGTCTGCGCCGGCAGCCGCGATCGCATCGATAAATGCATGCGCTGTACCCAGGCTGCCGTCATGCGCCTGCGCCACTTCGCCAACGATCATGGGCGGAGCGCCCGGACCTACCAGGCGGTTCTCGATTTGAAATGGTTGGATTGCATTGTCCATCATGTTTGCCCTGCCAGCTTAAGCAAGTAATCTGCCGTCACCATGGTAGATTCACCGTGGATGTAGGTTAATTCTTGTTCCACAAATCGGCGGCGGTTCTCCCGGTGTAATCCAGGATCCTTCAGATATTTGTCCAGCGTCTCGACCAGTTCCTCAGCGTTGAAAGCGTTCAATCCTGCGCCAAGCTCGTTGACCCGCGCCGCGGTCGGCCAGGAGGGAACATCGCGCAGCGGAATCCAGTAGTTATCTTCCCAGCCGGTCGGCGAATCGATACAGGCGCTGATGGTTGGCTTATCATGGAGGGCAGCTTCCAACACCATGGTCGAATAGATCGAGACCAGCACATCGCAATGCGCCAGCATCGACGCTTTTTCGGGGAAGTCCTCGCCTGAATAGCGCGGCAGTCCGCCGGCCAGGGCTTTAGGCGCCACCACATGCACGTCGGCGCAGCCGCGAGTGAGCTCGTATATCTTCTCACGCTCTTCCTGATAATGCCGCTGTGATTTGAAATGATTGGGATGCAGGCGGATGAGCAGTTGAGCGGGAACCGACAGCTTTTTCTCGGTTATGATGCGGGTCAGTTCTTCTATGATGTGTAGATTTGGCGAGATGCTCAAGGCTGTTGCCGCATACGCAATTAATTTCTTTGCAGGGTCCAGGCCGTGCATCGCGAAATACTCAGCACGCGGGATTAGCCAGGTCTTGTTCAGGTAACCGTCGTAGAGCGGCATGCCGCCAACATGGATCTTATCCTTCGGCCAATCCAACCCTTCGTGCAACTCTCTGACGTGAATATCCGACCATACATTGGCGTAATCGACTCTTGCGCCTGGCATGCCAAAGCAGCTGGGATTATCCCAGCCAATCACGGTCATTGCTGTAGGGTAACCGCGCTGCCTGGCCTCGCGCAACAAGTAGCGATCCAGCCGCCAGCCGGCGGTGGAGGAGATCACCAGGCTGGGTTTGTAACGCTCGAACAGATCAGCGAAGAGTTTGGGCGAAAATAGTACACTCTGTAATTTCTCGAATGCCTGCCGGAACAGCCGCGATGCTCGTAACAGGGTAATCAACGGCCGCGTAGCCTTCAACGTAAATTTCCAGCGTCCTTTAGCCTCGTATTCCTTCCGCTGGCGGTGCGTGTCAACGTAGGTCAACAGAACCCGGGGAGACATGCTTGCGCCGCGCACGTGCTCGATGATCTCCTGCAGGCCGGGTAAATGGGTATCTCGATATTGAATGGTTTCTTTCTCTCGTGAAGATTCAAATAGAATCTGGTTGTTCCCTTTGAATTCCTCGCGCATGCGCTCCAACAATTCATCCTGGACCAGAAAAACCAGGCGCAAACCCTTCGCAGTTAACCGTTCTGCTAAACCAGTATAGAGATAATATCCTATCATCAAACCGTGGTCGACATAGATCAAAACTGTTTTCAAAGACAATCCTTTCAAATCCATCGCTAATCGATCATATCTTTTCAGCGAGTGTTGTACCAGCGAAAGATGCGAGTATACAGGCCCATCAACGCAGCCTTGACAGGCGGCAGGTTCAGAAACTGGCGTCCAAATCCCTTGGGGGCGGGGGGGAGCGGGTTGCTTTTCTCACGCAACTCGACCGGAACGGTATTGCTCATATTCATTGCGAACGGCTCAGCGGTCATTAAGCGCAGATAACCGGCGTTGTTCATGGCTTCGTCCAGGCGCAGCACTTGTCCCATTGGGCGATCCATTTGGAACGGCAGGAAATTTAGAAGAATCTCTTTTTTGGCGGTGAATTGCCAATGAGAAGCTCCGACCTGAGCTGTCACGCCACGATAAGTTATCCGCACATCTCGCGTTTCGGTAAATTTTTGGCGAATTTCTTCCTCATCGACGCCAAGGCTTAAATTAAATTCCAAAAAAGTCTTCCAGGGCAGCAGTTGTCCTTCCTGAACCGCCGCTTCTGGATCATTATAAGCCCACTCGAGTGTACGGGTGAACAACTCCTCGCGGGTACGGAACGGCCTTGCAGTCACCATACCAACGTTTGGGAAAGTCTCCAGGATTTCGACGCTGCGGCTTAGCCAGCCTGGCGAGAAGAGCACGTCCGCGTCGGCATAGGCGACGATCTCGCCCGGCGCGCCGCTGAGAATCATGTTCCAGGCGCCGCCCTTGCCGAGATTCTTCTCCGAGAGAAGCAGGTATTGGATGCGCCCTTCGCGTTGCTCCCCCAGCAGCCAGTCCTGCACCTCCGCGCAAGAGCCGTTGTCGAAGACCATCAGGTCGAACGGCAGCCCAGCGTCTGCGCGCGCGCTTTGCAGGCAAACTTTGAGCACGTCTAGCGTTTCGGCATAGAAGCCGCTCTGGAAGGGGATGTAATTCAAAACCGCGACCGTGATTCGCTCAGGCTTCGCAACGTTATTGACGAATTTTGCTGGATTTTGACCGACGCGCATGCTTAGCTCCTATGTGGATTTACCGCTGAGGCGCAGAGGACGCAGAGAATTATTTTCTTTCTCATCAAGATCATATACCAGGCGGCGAATACCATTTTTCATCAAGCGCACAATGAAGTTGAATATCAATCCCAATTTCCAACCACCCATTTTTAAATAAGTGAGAACTTGAGCTTCGTGAATTGGTAAGAGTTCAGCCACTGATTTAATCTCGACCAACACCTTGTTCTCCACAATCAGATCCGCCCGATAGCCGTAATCCAAACTTAAACCTTTGTAAACAACAGGAATTTCAACTTGACGCTGGAAGCTCAGTCGGCATATCTCAAACTCTCTACATAAACATAATTCGTAAATATTCTCCAACAATCCTGGTCCAAGCTCTCTATGAACCTCGATGGCAGCGCCAATGATTTTATTTGTGACTTGATTAATTTCCATGACAAATTCTTGAAGTTCAATCACAATATGATTTTATTCACAATCTTCTCTGCGTTCTCAGCGTCTCTGCGGTGAATTTTCATTGTTGCGCCTGTCGTCACTCACCTTTCGTGTTTCGCTATAGGCTTTACCGGGATGAAAAATTGCATAGAACAGCCAGCCCAGCCATCTGGAGTGCAGCTTAATCAGAGGGAATATTTCCACCTCGCGCCAGAAGCGCTTCCAGGTGAGGGGCTTGCGAGTTATTATGCCGCTTTCGACCTGCCGATTGCAATCTGTCAGTAAAAAGCGAGTAATCATGCGCCCGCCCGCCAGGCGCACATTCTCGAACGATTCCGGCAGCCGGTAATGCGGTTGCCCGCCGGGCAAGTGCGAATAATCGTGGTTCTGGTGAATGATGAAAATATGCCGGGTGGCGTCGATGGTCGCCATGCCCTGACGGCGCGCCCAATAGATCATCCAGTTATCCCAGCCAGCCCGTCCGATAGCAAAGTCCGGCATCTCGCGGAAGGCATCTTTGGGAAAGATAAAGTAATCACTCCCTGCCGGCGGATGCAGCTTGCCTTCTTGCATGGCGCACTGGCGCAAGCCCGACTCCCAGCCAGGCTCATAGTCGAGCGGGGCAGTCACATCTAAATCCCAGCGCTGCCCGACCACCAAAAAGTTACTTTGCGCCTCCTTAACTTTATGAGCGGTGGCGATGAAATCCGGCAGGAGCAGGATATCCGCGTTGACATACGCCAGTAACTCTCCCTTGCCGTTTTCTCGAGCCAGGTTGAAAATCGAGCTGATTAACGGCGTGCCAAGCTTGTTGCGGGCGACCTGCGGCAGGTGACGGGCGCCAAGCTCCGCGGCGGTCTCCGCCATGCCCTCCTCGTCGCCAATCATTAATACCTCCACCTCTGCGCCAAGCGCCAACCAGCAGCGGATGGCATTGCGCTGAATCAGGGCAATGTGCGGGTTGCTGAATGGTTTAGGGGCGGTGAATATGGTCAGGGTGGTCATCTGGCTTCCTTGCCCGGCTTGTCAGCCGGAGAATTCTGATAACGCTCGTCAACCTCGTCGAATTGATGATGCTTGACCTGCGCATTGATCTCGGCCAATTCGGGGTGATCCAGCCAGACTGCCAGCACATCCAGCCAGGTGAAATCGCGGCGCCCACCGAGCAGCTCGAACAGACGACGCACCACCACCAGGTCTTCAGGAGTGTCAACCGTCCAGCGCAGGTTGCCGTAATCCTGCTCGGCGTTGATCACGCGGACGATAAATCGTCCAGGCAGATCGTACAGATAAGGCATGACATGCTCGCGCTCGTGCGGTTGGCTGGCTTCGCGCCAGGCGCGCTCCAGCGCCGCGAAGGTGCATACTTCGGTGTCCAGCCCGATTGGGTAGGTTCGCTTCCAGGGCGGCGGTAAACGGTTGGCGCAGAAATCGGCGCCCGATTCCAACAACTCGTTTACAGTGCGATCGATCACCAGCGGATCGATCAACGGGCAGTCGGCTGTCACGCGCACAACCACGTCTGCCTGGTATGTCCGCGCTGCCTGGTAGAAGCGGTCGAGCACATCGTACAGGCTGCCGCGGTAAACCGGAATGCCATTCTGCTGGCAGAACTCCGCCGCAGGATCGTCCGAAGGGTCATTCGTCGTAGCCACCAGCACTTCATCGATCGTTTCAGCCATGCGAACCCGCTCGACTACATGCCACAGCATCGGTTGCCCGGCGATATCCATTAATATCTTGCCAGGCAGGCGGCTGGAGCTCATCCGTCCCTGGATGACGGCAACCACGCGGGATGAAGGATTGATCCTGCTCATGGGATTACCTTCCGGGGTGAAGATGAATGGATGTCCAGGGCCAATTGATAAGCCTCCAATAGTTTTTGGAAATTTCTCGGCCAATCGGCGCGTTGTTCAGCCAGCTGGCGAGCAGCAGACCCGAGCGCAGGCAGTTGGCTGCGCTGCTGATAAGCCTGCAAGATCAGGCTGGCCAGGGCTTCGTCGTCACCGTCGGGGAAGAGCCAACCCTGCTCGCCTGGAGTAATCCACTCGCGGTTCCCAGGGATATCCGAAACAATTGCAGGCAATCCACTGGCGAGCGCTTCCATCAGGGATACCGATGAGCCGTCGCTGTGCGAGGCGCTCACGTACAAATCAGCGCTGCAATAATAGTCCGGCAGATCGTCCTGTCTGACCTGCCCGGCAAATTGGACGCGGTCGAGCACTTTATTTTTACTTAATATTTTGTATAAAAGTCTTTTCTGCGATCCGCCGCCGAGCAATAACAACCGCAAATCTGGAATTTGCCTGGCGGCTCTGGCAAAACCGCGGACCAGCACATCCACTCCGTAAACCGGTTCCCAGGATCTCATCGATAGAATGACAAATTTATCGCGCCAACTAAGCCACTCGCGAATATCCGCATAATTGCCGCTGGAAAACCGCTCTAAATCTACCCCCCAGGGAAAGAGAACGCTCCTTTCAGGCGGAAAGCCCAACTCGGCAGCTTTTTCCTGCACGGCCTGGCAGTCGCCCGTAAAGACGGTTGTGCGCCTGAGGGTGTAACGCGCAGCCCAGCGCGCCACTGCGGATCGCTCTACATCGTACAGCAGATCTGAGCCCCAGGACATGGTCACCAGCGGGCGGAAGCCAGCGGCTGCCGCCAGAAAAGCCGTCGTGTGAACCGGACCGGCATGGATCAGGTCCGGGTGCACCTCACGGATTACCCGGCGCAGGTCGCCAATCAGGGTCAATGCCTGGAGCCAGCCAACGGGGCGCTCCCCGCCGCGCCAGTTGATCTGCTTGACCTGCGCGGGTACCTGGCGCTCCTCCAATCGCCTCCCGCGTCTCTCAAGGCGCAGCCAAAATACCTCG
>JAXDCA010000070.1:0-15498 GCA_034678305.1 Bellilinea sp. | reverse complement strand
TCAAGCCACTCTTCTCCAATGGTGTTCTCACGGGTATATCCTTCCATGATCTGTTCCATATATCGGTCCATGAAGGATATACGTTCGTCCAGAGGGCGGAACATGACTCTGCCAATCCCGCCTTCCCAGGCACAGGCTAGATCATACATGAACCAGAAATAACAGCAATCGTCAAAATCAAACACTGTAATGTCACCGTTATCATAATCCACGGTGAAATTACCGTCATTGAAATCAAAGTGGATCAATCCATAGGACTCAATATCTCTTGGCAATTCATGGAGTTCACGAATAAGCTGCTCGTATTTTTTTTGGATGGAAGGCAGCCGTTCACCAGCTGGAAAACCTGTGAAGGGTTCGCAGGAACTCCACTCCGGGCGTCGAATCTGATCGCTTACAGGTTGGTAGGTTTTGGCCAGGTGGTGCATTTGTCCTAAAACCTGCCCCCAGTTGTGGAAGTATTCTATAATGGGAACGCCCTCGCGGTATCGATATCCATTGTCGGGCACGCGCAATCCACGGCCTTTGATGAACATTACAGCGATGAAATCTACGTCGCAAGCGGTAATTACTTCGAGTAGATTGCCCTTCTCTGATGGAACCGGCTTCGAAACGCGCACTCCCCCTTCGGCTAGATAGTTGATAAAGTGCAGCTCTGCCTGGATGGTGTCTATGCTGCGGTCAGGGCGGTAGGAAATTCGCAGCACCCGCGGCTGGCCGCTGCATTCGACCTGGTAAACCAGATTCGCACACCCCTCATAATCTTTGAACTTGTTAAAAGAAGAAATCGACGCTCCGAACAATCGCGCGGCGATTGGCAGGACCTCCTTCTCGCAAATGGATGCAATACTGCTACGGCTCAAAGATTTCGAATAAACCACGTGGATGAATCGTTACGCCAAATTACATATTGTCATGAAAATATAGTATCCGTTATTTCTTTTGTTTTCCGAAACGAGGAATCAGAAATGGGGTCTGTTCCTTATATTCCAGGTAGTCATTCCCAAAACGGCTAATCATTTCTTTTTCTTCGAATGCTTTGATATAGATCAGCAAGGCGATGGCGCCAAAAATGACCAATATCAACGCACCCAGCGAGCCGATCACCACTGCGACACCCAGATACATAACAATCGCGCCAAGCGCCATGGGATTACGGCAGTAGGCGTAGGGTGGTTGGATAATCAGCTTTTGAGTCGCCATCAAGGGCACGGGGGTGCCTCTGCCAATGGTAAATTGTTGATAATTAGACCATATACCAAAAATCCAACCCAGGGTAATCAGCGATATGCCGATGATCAGGTTGAGGGGCTCATAGGCGATCAGCGGCAGATGCAGCCAATGATCGAGTTTGTAGCCAAGCCAGATCAGCGCAAAGGGTAGAATGAGCAGGAAGATGGGCGCTAAAAAAATAAACGCGATAGTCCGCTGTCTGGGAGTGTATTCATGTTTGGCTTGCCTGAGAAGTTTGTCCATAAACAACCAGAGCCTCTTTCCGGGCAAATTATTAGATATAGTATATACTGAATGCCGCTATTTTGCTGACTGGTGGTAAAATAATGCCGTCCCTCAAAATCGAATTATTGATATTGGCCGAATCATAGATTATTCATGCAAGTTTCATCGGAGGTATCGTGCGCGTATCTTTCCTTCCCACAGAAGTGAAGTTCTTCGATTATTTTGAAGAGGCAAGCAAGAACCTGCTTGAGGGGGCAAATTTAGTAAAGAGTCTGCTCGACGATTACCATGATGTTGAAGAAGTTGCGGCAAAAATCACTGAAATCGAACACCGCGGCGATTTCATCGTCCATGAAGTAACCAATCTGCTGCCAAAAACATTGGTCACACCGTTGGACAGCGACGATATCCAACGGTTGATTTTTTCTATCGACGATTCCCTGGATACTTTGCATGCCGCGATTATGCGTTTATCGATATACCAGGTTTCCGATATCAAGAAACCGGCAAAGCGCCTGGCAACGCTGATTGTGGAAGGCGCTACTGAATTATGCTGCGCGCTCGAGGGTTTACGGGATAAAAAAATGTACGGGCAGGTAAAAGAGCGTGTTGTTCAGATCAATACGATCGAGAATAATAGCGACCGGGTGATGGAAGATGCCTTACGAAACCTGGTGTCCCGCCGCGACGATATATTCGAGTTTATCTGTTGGAAAGAAATTTACGAGCTGCTCGAGCAGGTGACCGACCGTCTGGAAGACGCTGGAGATGTGATACAGAGAGTTATCATCGCTAATGCCTGACTTGACGCTACTTTCCGTAATCGCCATTATTGCGCTGGCGCTGGTCTTCGATTTTGTCAATGGTTTTCATGACGCCGCCAACTCAATTGCCACCGTTGTTTCGACTCGGGTGCTGACTCCCTTTCAGGGAGTTCTTTGGGCAGCTTTTTTCAACTTCATCGCTGCATTTACCTTTGGCACAGCGGTAGCACACACCATAGGCGCGGGATTGATCAATGTCAACCGGATCGATAATCTGGTAATCTTTTCCGGCCTGGTCGGCGCCATTGCCTGGGATATCCTGACCTGGTACTTTGCTCTGCCAACCTCCTCCTCGCATGCTTTGATCGGCGGCTACGCGGGCGCAGCCATTGTAAAAGCGGGATTCGATGTGATTATCCTCTCCGGTTGGCTCAAGACGGCAGCTTTTATTGTCGTTGCTCCGCTGCTTGGCTGGGTTCTGGGCACCGTATTCATGTTCATTATTTATTGGTTATTCCGAAAGCAGTCGCCATCTAATGTCGATCATATCTTCCGCCGCGGGCAGCTACTTTCAGCGGGATTGTACAGCCTTGGGCATGGCACAAATGACGCTCAAAAAACGATGGGCATCATTGCAGGGACGTTGTTTACTGTTCCCGCTTACCGCCATCTGGTGACTGATGCGCAGGGTGAGTTATCTATTCCATTCTGGATTGTGTTAATGGCGCACGCGGCTATCGCGCTTGGGACTCTTACCGGCGGCTGGCGCATCGTTCATACGGTTGGCTGCAAGATCACCAAATTAGTACCCATGGGCGGGTTCGCCGCGGAGACTGCCGGGGCGGTGACGATTTTCACATCTTCTTTACTCGGTATCCCGGTCTCAACGACTCATGTTATCACCGGCGCGATCGTCGGCGTTGGCGCTTTACGTAGCAAGCGGGCTGTCCGTTGGGGGATTGCCGGGAAGATCGTGTGGGCGTGGATTTTAACTATCCCAATGGCGGGTGGCATAGCAGCGCTGGTCTATTTATTCGCATCTTTGTTCAAGGGATAAGCGGACGCAACTTCTGGAGGGGAGGTTACTCTCCGGTTAGAAAGGGCGGAGGCCAGCCCTTTCGGGTGATTCCACTTTTTTTCCAGCGAAAATCACATTTATGAAAACCTTCCGCCAGGGTCATTGACCTGGCAAATCCCCAACCGGTTGTATGCTGGGTAACGAAATCCAGATAGCAATAGTAAGGTAGAAATTCGTCCGCGCCTTGCGCGTGATATAGTTTTTGTGTGCCACACTCCAGGAAGTCGTAGCCATAGTCGAAATCCACGCCATTACCCTCGACGAATTCCCAAACCCAATTCCCAGGATAGGCGCGTTTTTGGGATTCCTGCGCCAGAAATTTTTCTTTTTGGATGAAGTCATCACTTAACTCAAAAGAACGTTCTTGCATACGGCTGACACTATCCACAACAGCCTCATAAATCACTTTCCCAGTCTCTTCAGCTGATTTGCCACGTGATTTCATGGCTTTGTAGAGCGCCAGGCTCGTGGTCGAACGGAGGAGATGACGTGTCATCGGATTCTCATCTCCTCCGATATAGGGGATTAACGGAATCAATGATATCAGTCCTGCGCGAGTTTCTTTTGTGATGGCGTTGCTGAACTCAATGCCGTAATAGGCCGCAAGGATGGGCTTCCAAGCAGCTGCGTGCGTGTCGAGAATCGCCAGGATTTCCTCTGCGCGGGATAGATAATGGTTACCTTCGACCGTAGTATCTCCATCCAATCTACGTTTGTCTGGCCTGGGGCACGATTTTATTCATCTGATACCCCCCAAAGACAAGCCGAGACTGATCAAGAATAGGCGGGGGTTATTTCTTCTTACCTTTCTGGAGAAAATAGACGATCACCCCAGCAATAAGGCCGATGACAGCGCCAGGGATGGCGCCGTACCAGCCAACAAATTTATCGATCGCATAGCCAACGATGGCTCCCAACAGTGCAAGAATTCCAATCCAATAAGCAGGCTTCATCGATTAATCCTCCTCGAATAGCATGAAACACCATGTGTAGCTGCCTAGATGAGCGTAATAAAATGATTATACATGATTTGGCATTGCGCGAAAATTCATTGATCGGTCAGAATGGCGGAGAAATCTGGTGGTGCGGTCACCGATTCTACCAGCATAGTGCTAAAATAAGTCCACATTGATGATTCAATTCTTGGCAAAAAAAATCCTGCGGGTCATCGCTGTTCTGGTAGGAGCAACGCTGATTACCTTTCTCTTGATGCATGCCATCCCGGGTAATCCGTGGTCTGGCACATCGAGCAATCCGCGTATGCAACTTGGTCTTAATCTCGATCAATCCTTACATCGTGAGTTAGATCGTCATTACGGCCTGGACCTGCCCTTATGGCGCCAATTTACGCGTTTCCTGATCGGGGATATCGATGAAGAAGGAAAATTTTTCTTAGGGGCTTTAGGCGGCAATCTTGGACCATCCATTTGGCAGCGCGGACGGACAGTTCAGAACATCCTTTTTGTACCTCCTGAGGGCAAGAACTTCTGGCATAGCCGTTTTGGCTATTCGTTCCGTCTGGTTCTCTTTAGCTCCTTGATCGCGGTTGGGATGGGAATCCCGCTAGGATTTCTAAGCGGTAGAAAGCCAAGGTCAGTCATGAGCCGGGTGTTTTCGGTCGGATTGGCCGCATTGATCTCCATCCCGAATTTTGTGCTTGGCCTGCTGGCAATCATCATCCTGGCATCCTGGCTGCATATTTTTAAAGTACTGCCAGATTGGAATATGCCGTCGAACTGGATTGTACCGGCTGTCGTCCTGGCGGTCATGCCAACAGCCAGCATCGCCCGGGTGACTCAGGCTTCTGTGGAAAACGTCCTGGGAGAAGATTATGTGCGCACTGCCCGCGGCAAAGGACTTACGGAAGCGCATGTGATGTTAGTGCATGTGCTGCGAAATGTTCTCGGACCGATCATTACTTTTCTTAGCCCTACTTTGGTCGAAATGTTCGCCGGGCTGATGATCGTCGAGGTCATGTTTGGTTTTCCGGGGTTTGGCAGGGAATATTGGGAATCGGTCCTGAAGATGGATTACCCGGTGGTTATTGGGCTGACTTTTATCTATGCGTTAGGCATTGCTATTGTCAATATCGCCACTGAAATCCTTGTCGATATTATCGATCCCCGCCTACGCGCTATTAAACAGCAGAGCGCGCCATGATTACTGCGTTCCCCTGGAAACGAGCTTTTCGCACAAAATCGGTTTGGTTCAGTTTGGTGGTGATGTGCGCCTTTGGATTTGTGGCTGTGCTGGCGCCCTGGATCGCTCCCCACGATCCCTACCGCTTGGGAATTAGAGTATTCAGCCTGCCGCCAGCCTGGGTACAGGATCGGGCGGTGCAGGGCATGGAGGAATATCCGCTGGGGACTGACCGTTTCGGCCGGGATATTTTCAGCCGGCTGCTGTATGGGACGCGCACTGCGTTTATCCTGGCGCTGACCGCTGTCCCTCTGGCGGCTCTGATTGGCACAGCAGTTGGGTTAATCGCCGGCGATGCAGGCGGAAAACTCGATGCGGGTATTGTCTTGTTTTGCGATATGGTCCAGGCTTTGCCAGGCATCATGTTTATGGTGATCATCATTCTGATCTTGCGCAATTACCTGGCCCCTTCTTGGATCAACGGAATGATCACCCTGATTGTAGGGTATGCGGCGGTTGGCTGGGTGAGTCTTGCACGCCTGATCCGTATCAATGTAATGATGCTCAAATCCCAATTATTCGTAGAAGCAGCTGTGTCGCTCGGCGCTTCTCACCGACGCATCATCCTGAAACATTTGCTGCCAAATGTCAGCCATGTCATTCTGGTTTGGATAATCAACAACATCCCCGCCGTGATTTTACTCGAAGCCGTGCTCGGCTATATTGGCGTGGGAGTGATCAACGCTTTCGCGGAAAATGATTTCACTGTGATTAGCTGGGGCGGCATGTTCTTCTCTGGCCGCTCGGCGATGAGTGCCAACCCGCTCATGCTGATCATTCCATCGGTGTGCCTGTTGTTAATTTCTATGAGTTTTATACTTTTGGCAGATTTTCTCAAGGGCATCCACAGGCAAGATTAGGAGTAAGCGGACTCCCTGATAAGGGCGGCATTTGTAACCATGGAAACCAACAAATACCAATTGTTGAAAAAAATCCATACACAGCGCAGGCTTCTGGAGAAGGAAATATACGCACTCAACGACGAAGAATTGACTCGCCCTGGAATTGTTGGTGTGTGGTCGGTAAAAGACATTCTCGCCCATCTATCCGCCTGGGAACAACTGTTTATCCGGTGGTACCAGGCGGGGCTGGAAGGCGCTTCCCCTTCGGTATTGCCAGTGGGCATGAATCGGACGGCAATCGATGCTTTAAACCGGCAGATATTTGAGCAAAATCGGAACCGCCCGCTTGAATCTGTCATGGATGAATTTCACAGGTCTTTTCAACAGATTATGGGCGTAATTGAAGCCATCCCGGAAGTGGAATTGGTTTCCCACAGTTATTTTCGATGGACGGGTAGATTTATGCTGGCAGATTATGTTTCTGGCAACACCTGCAACCATTACGCCTGGGCGAGGAGCAAGATCCGCAAGTGGAAGCAAACAAAAACAAGCGAAAACTCGGGCAGCCATGGATAAGAAAAAGGAGATGAGTAATTCCCGAATTGGCATTGCAAGATAAAGACAATTCTATCGAAATAGCGTATGATATGGATATCTACTGGTGAATATCGAGGAAAATACATGGAAAAAAAAGATAATCTGACAAAAACTTTAGCAGTAGCTGGGACGACGCTTATCTTAATGGCTGTCATCGCACCGATTTTCTTCTCAATTACTGCATTAATATCCAGCGGCAGATTCGTTTTCGACTTTATTATGCCGGCCGAATTGTTCCCTTTGGTTTTGATCGGCTCAGCGTTGCTTATTTTTGCGGCGGTGAGGGCGAAGTCGCGGCGTAAACTCATTATCTGGAGCTTTGCCATCGGGATCGTGATGCTGTTCGGCGGGCAAGCGCTGGCTGTCGCCACCGGTTTGGCCTCCGGCGAAATCGAGCCAACTGGAATCTGGTGGGGGTTGACTCTAGGGTCGCTGATCGTGTTCGATTTAGCGGTTGTGGCAACCTGCGTCGGCGGTTTCTTGCTGATAGTTGATCTCTACAAGCGCCCAGCGCAGCCGTCCGGTGCATTGCCCGCTGAACCTAAAGAATGAGCAGCCTGCGGATAATGCGCAGCATAAGTAAGATTACTCGCGCCTAAATTCCAGCGTTATTAAAGTGAGCCGGGGGAATTAGAAAATGGGGATTGACTTTAATATTATAAGTGCTATAATGTAAAAGTACTTTGAATTTCAAAGTACTTTGAATGCACAATCTGGAGGCTAACATGCAAGAGCCAATGAGTCTTAAGTCTGCTGAACGTAAGGTGTTTCAAACCACCTTTGCGGACGGCTTGTGGGACGTGTTGATCGGTTGTTTTGTGCTGGAATTTGCGATCGCTCCTTTTTTAAGTAGATCCCTTGGCGATTTTTGGAGCTCGGCTGTGTTTCTACCATTTTGGGGGCTGGTTTATCTCGGAATTTGGCTGACGCGGAAATATGTGGTAACGCCGCGTATTGGCACGGTTAGTTTTGGCAAATCCCGTAAACATAAATTACGCAAGTTCAGTGTGGTGATGGTTGTCGTCAATGTGCTCTTTTTTATTCTGGGAATTGTGGCCTTCCTGATATTCTCAAAGAATCCTTCCGCGCGCTTTAGCGGTTTTTGGAGCTCAACCCCCATCTTAATGGGAGTATTCATGCTGGTATTTTTTAGTGCTGCAGCATTTATTCTCGACATCCCACGGCTGTACTTGTATGGTTTGATGCTGTTCATTGCCCCTCCGATCGGCGAGTGGCTGTATCAGAATCAAGGGGCGTCTCATCATGGCTTTCCAATTGTCTTTGGCTTCTCTGCCGGGGTGATGATCCTGACTGGATTGGTTTTGTTCATCCGCTTGTTGATTAACATGCCGCCGGTCCAAAGCCAGGAGGCCTGAAATGACAACGCCGCAAACAGAGCCCGACCTGCACCCCCTGGCAGGCATCGATCCGATCATCCATGCATCCGCGCGGCTGATGATTTTGACCTACCTGTACGTGGTCGAAAAAGCGGACTATGTTTTCTTGATGCGCTTGACTGGCATGACCTGGGGCAACCTCGCTACCCACTTGAACAAGCTGGAAGAAGCTGGCTATATCCAGATTCAGAAAACTTACAATGGGAAAAAGCCCCAGAGTATTTTAAGCATGACGGAGAAGGGCAGAACCGCCTTCCGTGCCTATAAAAAAAGCATGCAACAAGTGCTCGACGATCTTCCGGATTAAGCTTATTTGTGGGTTGGGTTGAGGGCGCAAATGCGAATGGTCTAAAAACAAAACTGCACGCCCGAAACCCAATCTATGGATTTAAAACCGCATCCCAAACAGCTTCGGGGTGCTTTGCGGCGACGCGCAGCAGCACCATCGCTGGCCCCTCGGGGACGCGCCGTCCCTGCTCCCAGTTGCGCAGCGTGGCAGGGCTGATGCCGATCAGCGCGGCGAACTGCTGCTGGGTCAGCTTGAAATTTGCGCGGATCTGCTTGATATCCAGCGGCTCGAGGTGGAATGTGCGCGAGGGCTGCGCCTCGCCGCGCAGAATCGCCCCGCCTTCGTGGATGGAGGCGAGGAGTTCGTTAAATAATTCGTCTTTCATGAAAATTCCTCCTTTACCAATCTAGACAGCAACTTTAATTGATCCGGCGATAAGTCATCTTGTTCGGCTTTTGAATATATGAAAAGCATAAGGATGGTTTCTTTTCGAAACGCCAAGTAGTAGATTACACGCGCTCCACGACTTTTTCCACGTCCGCAAAGTGGCCAACGTAATTTTCTCAACCCACCGCTGCCTTCGATAATTTCACCTTGGTCTGGTCGAATGAGCAGCGATACTTGCAGGAGATGATATTCATCATCCGTTAAGAGTGACAGCACCCGGCGGGTAAAAATAGGGGTTTCGATGATTTCCATGGTGCCTCTGAGTTACACCTAAATTATACGCCATTGGCGTAGTTTTGTCAATCCATTATCCCTGCTAAGATCATTATTTATACAGTTTTCTGTAGAGTTGCGTGGGCTGGGTTGAGGGCGCGTTTAGACAAGGTTAACTATGAGCGTCAATTGCGTCCGAAACCCAACATCCCAAATAAATTGAAAAGAGTTGGGCTTCGGATGGCGTATGAATTAACCAGCGTTTGGATTGACCCATCCTCAAACCAACCTACGTTTCCAAAAACTTCCGCATCTCCCGATACACCTGTTCCTCCTGGGGGAGGAAGCAATAATGATGCCCCTCGGGGATCACCGCTACCTGTGCTTGCGGCTGCCGGCATTGATACTCTTCAATCCAACCTCTCAGCCATGGCAACCTGTCTTGCTCGAACCAGGCCAGCATTTGTGATTGCTGTTCGGGCGTCATCCACTCCTTTGATATATAGTAATTGGCGTCCTGCAAGACGAAGATGCTCAACGCCGGCGCCTGGATGCGCGCATCATCCATCCTAAAGCTGTTCATCGTTTGCTGAATGGCGTCGCCGATGCCCTCGCTCATCCGGTCGACCACCTTGCCCTCCGGGTTGGTTTTGATCTCGTGCAGGAAATTTTCGCGCATCACGGGTCCCCAGATGGCGGCCAGCGAGGGGAAGGCGCGCAGAATGGCTGCCTCGTACTCCTCGGCGGTGTCATATTCGTTGGCAACGTCTGGCTGGTCGAAGCCTCGTGCGGGATTTTTCGCCATCAAATCCTTGAAATCCTGCCTGCCATATTCGAATGCGGAGTCCAGATACACCAGTTTGTCGATCCGCTGCGGATATTTGACTGCCATGTGCGAGAGCTCGACGCCTGCCAGGGAGTGCCCTGCCAGCACTGCCCGCTCGATGCCGAGCGCGTCCATATACTGGCGGATGTCCTCGGTCAGCGAGTCGAGGTCGTAACCGTTCTCAGGATGGTCTGAATCGCCGTGCCCGCGGCGGGTCAGCGCAAGGACGCGGAAGCGGTTGCTGAAGCGCGGGGCAAAATGGGTGAAGATGTAGGCGTTGCAGCCCCAGCCTGGCAAGAAAATCAACGCCGGTCCACCGCCGCCCCAATCCAGGTAGTGCAGGTTGACGCCATTGACAAACACCGTGCTGCTTTTGAATCTGGCTGGTTGCATGGGAAACCTCCGGTCGAGGGAAAGGATATGAGCAAATGTGAAGTAACAGGAAACAATGAGGTAACTTATATAGTATACTAAATAAGCGAAGTTAATATTTCGCTTAATTATCCGTAGAACCAAAGGAATGAATATGCCACAACAAAGCGTAGATCTCGAATCGATCTTCCAGGCGGTTGCCAAAAACCTGGAACAGAACCAGCGCAGCCTGGATCAATTGGACACGGTCAACCATGACCACGGCACCAACATGGCGCAGACGTTCCGCACCATATCCACCGCTGTTGCTAAAAAGAAGGGCAGCTCGGCCAGCTCCGCGCTGGCCTATGCCGGAAAACAACTGGCCAAGACCGCGACCAGCTCGTCCGGCAAGATGTACGCCGAGAACCTGAGCCGCGCCGCGAGTCAATTCAAGGGTAAAACCGTGACCGAAAGGGGCGCGCTGGATTTGCTCTCGACGTTGATTGGCAGCCAAACTGGGACAGGCACAACCGCCAACTCGCATCCAACTGCCAGCTCTCAACCAGCTGGCGGCGGCGACCTGCTTGGCGCGCTTCTCGGCGGCATGGGCGGGCAGACCCAACAACAAACCCCTTCAGCCGGCGGCGACCTGCTCGGCGCGCTGCTCGGAGGGATGAGCGGCGGTGAAACTACGCAACAACCCCCCTCAGCGGGAGGCGACCTGCTCGGCGCGCTGCTCGGAGGGATGACCGGCGGTGAAACTACGCAACAACCCCCCTCAGCGGGAGGCGACCTGCTCAGCGCGCTGCTCGGCGGCATGGGCGGGCAAACCCAACAACAGGCTCCTTCAGCCGGCGGTGATCTACTTGGCGCGCTGCTCGGCGGGATGACCGGCGGACAGACCACCTCACAGCAGGGCGGCGGATTTGGGCTGGATGATTTACTGCAGGCTGCCATGGCCTACATGCAGGCCAAGCAGCAGGGGCAGGGCAACCTGATGGCGATCATTCAGGCGATTGCCGCCAGCAGCCGGATGGGCACATCCGCGCCGCACCGCAACCAGTCCACCCAGCTGGTGGTAGGGTCATTCCTGCAGGCGTTAAGTGGGATGAAGCAGTAGGCTGGATTCCTACGCCACGGGCGGTAATTATACAAGGTTGTCAGCGCGTAGATTGGATTGAGGGCGCGAAGATAGGCTGCCCTTTGATGGCATAGCCCGCGCCCGAAACCCAACATCCATGTGTGGAGGTTGTTGGGTTTCGGGTGGCGCTGGCAGCGATTGATATTCTAGAATAACCCATCATTAACCCAATCTATAGTTTGAGATCCAATAAAAACATGTGAAGATAAGAGAATAGACTAATACAACAAATTTCTTGCTGTAACGCCCCCTCGTTTTGTGTAACACATTTTACAAATATTGTTATATAATATTCTTTACTTATCAGACATGTAATACAAAACAATATGCTTTTGGGATAAATGTATGGAGCCATATATTCCAAATAACCTGCCACCTGATTCCTCAAGATGGAACTGGCAAATATTAATTAAGAAGGTAAGTTCTGCTAGTTCTTCGTTAGCATATTACGACGGAATTCTCGAATCAATGATAAATCCGAATATTTTCCTAACTCCTTTGGAAACAAAAGAAGCAATTTTATCCTCTCGTATCGAAGGGACTGTAACAACTCTTGATGAAGTTCTTAAATATGAAGTTGATCTTCAACCAGAAAATGCTGCTAAGAAAAATGATATTATAGAAGTGTTAAATTATAGAAAAGCTATGCGCCATGCAAATAGTTGGCTTCAACAAGGATTTCCATTTAATATCACAATGGTTAATGCGATTCAGAAGGAACTGATGCAAGGTGTTCGCGGAAAAGATAAAATGCCGGGGGAGTTGAGAAAAGAACAGGTTTGGATAGGTCCAAGAAATTGCCCTAAAGAAGAAGCAACCTTTGTTCCTCCCGAACCGCTGGGGATAAAAGAATATTTAGGAGAACTAATAGACTTTATCCATCAGGATGATCATGAAGTATTGATACAAACAGCTATATTCCATGCACAATTTGAAATCATCCACCCCTTCATGGACGGTAATGGGCGCACAGGCCGAATTTTGATACCGCTTTTTCTTTGGTATAAAAATAGAATTAAATCTCCAATGTTCTATATCAGCGAATATTTTGATAGATATCGCGACGGATATATCAGTAATCTATTATCAATTTCTCGTGATAATAATTGGGAAGATTGGATAAATTTCTTTCTGGATGCGATAAAAATTCAGGCTGAACGAAATGCTAATAAAGCTAAGCAAGTATTAAGCCTATACAAAGAAATGAAAGAACGTATAGCAACTATATCTAATTCTCCTTACGGAATTAAAGTATTGGACGCTCTATTTTGCATGCCAATTTTCAGGATTTCTGATTATGAACGAATTTCAGGATTGAATCGCCAGACTGTTTATAGGATTATTATTAGATTGAAAGAAGAAGGAATTCTCGCAACGATAAAAAAACCTGTAGGAAGGTCGCCAGAGATATTTCGTTTTGAAATGCTTTATAAAATATTAATGGATTAAATATTTTGTAACACTTTTGAAGTATTGTGTTATACAAATTTATTTGTTACTCAGACTTAATACACAAATATCCTTACGATTCCTCCCTGCGCATGAATAGTATATCCCATAATTGTTAGGTTTCGGGTGGCGCTGGAAGCGATTGGCATCCTGGACCGCTCCATCCTCAACCCAAACTACGATTATTAAATGAAACGCACCCGCTGGAACAATGGGTGCTTTCTGATTTTTATTAATGAACACAACGGATGTTACGATCGATTATATATATTTTTAGAATTGAGCATATTTAGTTTATCTTCCCTATTGACTCTCAACTACTATTATAGTATAGTATAACAGTGAGGGAGATATTTTCCCGCCTTTCGATTAATCCAAGAATGTACATAACGCTGGCGCATCAGCTCAAGCACCAGATCACCTGGATGATCATCAACGGCGACTTGAAAAGCGGGGACAATCTGCCATCGTTGCGGGAGCTGGCCAAGCATCTTTCGATCAACCTGCACACTGTACGCAGCGCATATAGATTGTTAGAAATTCAGGGATTGGTTGTATCTCGCCAGGGTCGCGAGACGCGGGTGGCCGATGTTAACCTGGAAAACCTGGTGCAGACATCGGAATCTGTGCTGACAAATACGATCGGAGTGATTGTGGCATCTCTGGTTAATCCCTTCTATCATTCCTTTTTGGCTGGTCTGGCCGAAGAAGCAGACAAAAATCAATCGCTGTTATTTGTTTGCGACTCTCAGGATGATCTAAGTGAAGCCCGGCGCTATTTTGCCCGCTTAGTCGTAAAACAGGTAGATGGGATTATCGCGGTTTCTCTCTGCATCGAAAATACTGAATTATCCAATCGTGATATGCGTGAAAAGCGCCCCGGCCTGCCTTTTGTCAGCGTTGATTGGCCTGGCGCAAAAGGACCAAGTATTTTGTTGGACCTTGAGCGTGCTGGATACCTGGCGACCCGCCACCTGATCGAGCATGGGCATCGAAGAATCGGAATGATTACATTCCTTTTTGACGCGGACAATGTCGTTCCGGTAAACAAAGGCTATTTCCAAGCCCTTGAAGAAGCCGGGCTTAAACCAGAATCTTCACTTGTCGCGCGAGTGCACTCGTTCGATTTCGCTGCCGGAGAGGACGGAGCCAGATATCTGGCTAACCTGCCTGAGCCGCCAACCGCGATCTTCGCGATCTGTGATTTAGTAGCTGCCGGCGCGATGCAGGCGCTTAAGTCTTTAGGATACCGGATCCCCGAAGATATTGCCCTGGTCGGCGTGGACGACATCCCGGCGGCGCAGTGGCTGGATCCGCCTTTGACGACCATCTCGACCCCATCTTACGAGATGGGTAAATCTGCGATGCAGATGTTGCAAGCCATCATCGCAGAGAAACCCCTTCCTCAGCAGCAAATTACCTTCCCGGTTTCTCTTATTGTCCGCCGGAGCTGCGGATGCCGTAGAGGCTAGTGCTCCATTGTTCAGATAACTAAAAAATCTGATTCTATCCTTATAGCTTGAAAGGCGAGGTAATCAAATGAATACCAATATTGGCCGACGGCTGACTTTGGGATTGGTAGTCACCATTCTATTGCTGGCTGGCTGTAACCCAGCAGCGGCGCCAATCGAAGCCACCATCACTTCTGTCCCCACGAAACCTCCTGGGATTCCTATCATTATCGATTCCGATATGGGATCGAATGGGATCATGGCGCTTGCCTATATATTGCAAAGACCGGAATTTGATATCCTGGCTGTCACGGTATCTGGCACCGGTGAAGCGCACTGCTCGCGCGGAACAGAAGACGCGGTAGGGTTGATTAACCTAACGAACGCCGGGGATATTCCGGTCGCGTGCGGCAGAGAAACGCCCCTCAAGGGAACTCATAAATTTCCAGATTTCATCCGGGAAAAAGCGGACGGCGACAAGGGCATCGATTTGAACAGTCAGGGAGTAGGTTCCGATCTCAGCGCTTCCCAAGAAATCCAAGCGGTTATCTCTCAGTCTCCTCAGCCTGTCGTGGTGATTACGGACGGTCCGCTGACCAACCTGGCTGAAGCGCTCCTGGCAGAGCCTGAACTGGTGAAGAACATCCAGATGATCTACATCATGGGCGGCGCCATCGATGTGCCTGGCAACCTCTTTGGCGTCCCCCAATACTCCACCGAGGTTACGGCGGAATTTAATATCTTCGTCGATCCCTATGCCGCTGGGGTTGTTATCAATTCAGGCGCGCCAATCACCCTGGTGCCTCTCGATGTCACCAACCAGGTTCCGCTGGATGAGATGTTCTATAGACTCCTTGAAAAGAACCGGTTTACTATTCCCGCCAAGGCGATTTTCGACATGTTGACTTATACCAAGAGCTACCAGGAGTACGGCATGTATTTCTGGGATCCATTGACCTATGTGATTGCCAAAGATGATAGTCTGGCGACATA
>JAXDCA010000069.1:0-14377 GCA_034678305.1 Bellilinea sp. | reverse complement strand
GCGTGTTTTTTCCACAGGCGGGTGTGCAGCAGCAACCGATGCAGGCCTAATCGACCGGAGAGGAGCATCCCCCGGCCGACCCAACCGGGAGCGCACACCCGTCTGCCTCGTTCCAGATCGCGCAGGGCTGCCGCAGCCGTCTGCTCAGCGGTCAGCCACATCCATCCAGGCACGCGCTCGTGGACGCGCTTATCCTGGTAATAGGCATTATCGTGGAATTCGGTGCGGGTAAACCCGGGCAGCAGCTCGAGCACGCGGATAGAGGTGTTTTCCATCTCGAGCGCGAGCCCTTCGCTGAAGGCGGTCATGAAGGCCTTCGTGGCCGAATAAGCCAAATTGCCAGGCGTGACCACATAAGAGGCCATCGAGGTGACGTTGATGATCGCGCCGCGCTGGCGTGAGCGCATGCCCTGCAGCGCGGCATGGGCCAGGCGCACCGCTGAACAGACGTGAACCTGGATGATGGCATGGATTTGCTCTGGCGGCGTTTCATGAAAGTAGCCGGGCAGGCCATAACCGGCGTTGTTGACCAGCAGGTCGAGATCAGGAGATGCCTGGATCAGCTCAACGACGCGCTCGATATCCACGTCCAATGAAAGGTCGGCTGGAAAAGGCACGGCCATTACTCCGAAATCGGCTTGCAGCTCCGCAGCAAGTGATTGCAGGCGCTCGGCGCGGCGGGCGACGAGGATGAGGCTGGTGCCGCGGGCGGCGAGCAGGCGGGCAAAGGCGGCGCCGATGCCGGATGAGGCGCCGGTAATTAAAGCTTTGCGTATAGTCAATGTTGTTTTCATCTCATTCCTCGCGGTACAGCAGGCGGAATCGCTCGCAGACGACCGGCATATCCGGGCTGGGCTGGCGCTCAATGATGGCGCACTCACGGGTGAAGATTTGCCAGTGCACCCTGCGCCATTCCTCCAGCGTACGGCTGCCCTCGCCTTCTTCGGCGGCGAATTCAGCGTCGACCTGCTCGAAGGGCACGATTTGTACGCCGGTTGTTTCGATCACACAGAGTGGATCACCAACCCAGTTGGTGATTACGCTCAGGTCGCCGGGCTGCGGGTAGGGTTCCATCTGCCATTCAAAGACCCAGCCCAGGCTTGCGGTGGCTTTTTTGATTCCTTTTTTGACCAGATCGGCAAGCCAATCTGCGTCAGCGGGGTTGTCGGCGAAATGCCAGGCCTGGTATTTTTCAGGGCGGGGCGCGTCGGGAGGGAGTGAATCCAGATAGCGAAGCCAGAATTGTTGAATAGGGGAGGGTGTCATGTCGAATCCATTTTGATGACAAATATGGTTGTATGTATTATATGCTGGGGTGCGGACAATTCAATCGCGCGAGGGAGCGGTTATTGCGAACGCGGTGATCTCCCGGCCGCGCCGTGTAAAAAACCAAGGATCGGTCCCTTCGGGGTAGGGGCGCAGGGTTGTGAGCCATGCCAAGGGGTGGATTGTCTCCCTGCGCCTAAAGAGTATTTGAATATCCCATCGCGAATGGGGGCAGGCCGATGCGCCTGAAAAGGGCGCAGGGGAGACTCGTTAATCTGCGCCGTGAATCCTAACCCTGCGCCTCTACAGGTTAACGATTTGATCCGGTAAATTATGAGATCTCCCCGCCGAGCCTGTAGGGGCAATTCATGAATTGCCCCTACATTGCTTCCGGGTAACGCTCCTTTGGTAAAATTGACGGCATGGCAACGGCTCAAGCAACCTCGGCTGAATATAACATTCCACCCTCATATACGACCAACCGGCGCAGCGCCTTGCTATGGGTCAGCTCGCATGCTGTGCGCCAATGGCCGTTTTTGCTGCTGGCGCTGACCGGTGCAATCGCCAATGCAGCACTTGCTGGCGTGGTGCCGGTGCTGATTGGCCAGGCGTTCAACGTGGTCATGGCAGCCGAGCTGGACGCCGCCCGCTTGATTCAAATCGGGCTGCTGGTGGCCGGCTCGCAGACCCTGCGCGCGGTGCTGCAGTTTGCCCGCAACGGCAGCTTCGAGATGGTCGCGCAGCGCCTGGAACGCAACGTGCGAAATGAATTGTACAGCTCGCTGCTCGGCAAAAGCATGACCTTCCACAACCTGCAGCCGGTGGGCGATACGATGGCGCGCGCAACCAACGACGTGCGCGAGATCAACTTCATGTTCAATCCGGGCATCAATCTGGTGGTTGGCTCATTGATGTTCCTGTTCGTGCCAATCATCAATGCCCCGCGCTACCACCCTTCGCTGGTGATCGCCCCGATCGTGTTCATCCTGGCATATGTTATTGCGTTGTGGCAGTATCTGCGCGAGCTGCGCCCGATCACCGAGGAGGTGCGCGGCTCGTTTGGGGCGCTTAATACACGCCTGAATGAAGCCCTGGACGGCATCGAAACCGTCAAGGCTGCCTCGCAAGAGCGGGGCGAGGTAATGCGCTTTGGGCGCAATGTGCTGCGCTACCGCGACGCGGTGGTGCACCAGGGCAATGTCGAAGCGCGGTTTCTGCCGCTGCTGCTGCTGGCGGTGGTAACTGCGCTGGGCTTGCTGCATGCGCTGCTGCTCTTTCGACAGGGGCTGCTCAACACAGGCGATGTGGTCGCCTATTTCAGCCTGCTGACCCTGCTCGAATTCCCCACCTTTTCTTCGCTGTTTGCTTACTCGCGCATCTCGCTGGGCCTGGCGGGCGCTCGGCGCATCCTCGAGCTGATTAACCGCGAAAATAATCTCGATCAGAATATCTCCGGCTATGACCGGCCTATGCGCGGCGAGATCGAGTTCCGCGAGGTGACTTTTGCTTACGACGGCGGCGAGAAGATTCTGGATGGGATTAGTTTCAAAGTCCAACCCGGCCAGACCGTGGCAATCGTCGGGCAGACCGGTTCAGGAAAAACCACACTGGTCAAGCTGATCAACCGCACATACGATGTCAACGCCGGACGGGTGTTGGTGGACGGGCGCGATGTGCGCGACTGGAGCCTGGAGGCGCTGCGGCAGCAGATCTCGATCATCGAGCAGGATATCTTTTTATTCTCGCAATCGGTCGCGGATAACATCGCTTTCGGCAAGCCGGGGGCAGACCGACAGGCAATCGAATCCGCCGCCAGGTCGGCCCAGGCGGACGAATTCATTCGCTCGTTCGAGAGCAGTTACGACACGGTGATTGGTGAGCGCGGAGTGACCCTCTCGGGCGGGCAGCGCCAGCGCCTGGCCTTGGCGCGCGCCTTTCTGACCGAGCCGCGCATCCTGATCCTGGACGATTCGACCAGCGCTATCGATTCAGCCACCGAAGACAAAATCCAACGGGCGATCTATCGGGCCGCGCGCGGGCGGACGACCTTCATTATCACTCACCGCCTGTCGCAAATCCGCTGGGCGGATTTGATATTAGTCATTCGCAAGGGGCGGCTGGTGGCAACCGGCACCCATGAGCAGTTGATGAGCGAGAGCGAGGCCTACCGCAGGATTTTCAAAGAGTAACCGCCAACCTTTATCCATTTCTTCGATGGGTACATTGATCTGAAGGAAATTAAGAGAAGATGGGCTTTTTTTCAGGGTTGAATGCAGAAAAATACGACCGCAAGTACTCCGACCGCGAGCTGGTGCGCAGAATCCGCGGATATTTTCGTCCGCAGCTGCGCCGGCTGACGGTTGTGGCCTTTCTGGTTTTGGTGGTATCCGGTTCGAGCGCATTGATGCCGGTGATTGTCTCTCGCGGCGTGGACCGCCTGAAGGAAAACCTCAGCGCGGGGGGCGTTCTGGCCATCGCCGGCGCGGTAATGGCTGCAGGCGTGACCAGTTGGGTGGCCAATTGGGGTCAGCGCCGGCTGGTGGTACGCTCAGTGGCGGATGTGGTCATGACATTGGCCAACGATGCCTTTACCGCGACTGCTGAACACGACCTTTCTTTTTACGATGAATTTTCCTCAGGGCGAATTGCCTCCCGCATCACCAGCGACACGCAGGATTTCGGTCAACTGGTGCTCTTGCTCACGAATCTGGTCTCTCAGGTGGTCGAAGCGCTGATCCTGGCGGTGGTGTTGATGAACATCGAATGGCGCCTGACCTTGATCGTATTTACGATTATTCCCGTAACCATGCTGTTGGCGTTTAGTTTCCGGCGTCTGGCGCGAAAAGTGACCCGTGAGGGCATGCGAGCCATGGCGACGGTCAATCAGACCATCAAAGAGACCGTCAGCGGAATCGCGATTGCCAAGAATTTCCGCCAGGAGCAGAGCATCTACGGAATCTTCGATCAGGCTAATCGCACTTCATACCGTGTTAATGTCAAGCGCGGATTGGTGCTGGCGCTGGTTTTTCCAGCGCTCAACCTGGTCAGCGGCTGGATGTCGGCTATCCTGGTCTATTTTGGCGGATTGAGCGCCGCCGCGGGGGCAGTCACGGTCGGCGCCTGGTATCTGTTCCTGCTGAGTTTCGACCGTTTCATGTCCCCTGTGATGAATCTGTCCTCCTTCTGGACGCAGGTGCAAAACGGATTGTCGGCTGCCGAGCGCGTTTTTGCGTTGATCGATGCCGATCCCAACGTGGTGCAGACCGGCAGCATGCGCCTGCCGCGCCTGAAAGGAGCCATCGACTTTAACCACGTCTGTTTCCGTTATAAAGATGCCGAGCCGGTTTTGGATCATTTCGACCTGCGCATCCGTCCCGGCGAAACGGTGGCGCTGGTCGGGCATACGGGAGCGGGAAAATCGTCGATCGTCAAGCTGATCGCCAGGTTTTACGAGTTCCAAAAGGGAGAGATCTGCATCGACGGGCATGACATCCGCAGCTTCGATCTGAACGCCTACCGTCGTCAGCTGGGCATCGTCTCGCAGGTGCCGTTCTTGTTTTCAGGGACGGTGCTCGAGAACATCCAGTATTCGTGCGAGAGCGCCAGTCCTGATGAGATCGAGGCGGTAGCGCGGCAGATTGGCGGCGGCGAGTGGCTGGAAACGCTGCCGGACGAGCTGCAAACGCAGGTCGGCGAGCGCGGCGCGCGGCTTTCCATGGGTCAACGCCAGTTGGTGTCGCTGATGCGGGTTTTGATGCAGCGCCCGCCTATCTTCATTTTGGACGAGGCGACCGCCAGCATCGATCCATTCACCGAGTGGCAGATCCAACAGGCGCTCAACCTGATCCTCTTGCGCTCGACCAACATCCTGATCGCCCACCGGCTCTCGACGGTCAAGGCCGCCGACCGGATTATCGTGCTGGAGAGGGGCAGTATTATCGAGGAGGGGAACCACAGCCAGTTAATGGCCAGTGGAGGGCATTACGCTGTGCTGTATGATACTTACTTCCGCCACCAATCGCTTGGTTATGTGGAGGAAATGGGGCGGATAAAAGCCGGCGCGGCGAATTAAGCAGGCGCTTATTCTTTGGGCAGCTCGCTGATCTTATACAATCTATCCCCGCGCCGTACGGGCTTGTCGACCTTGAGGGCCGCCTCCATGCCGGGGCCGGCAAACTGAATTTTGCGGTGATTAAGCTCCAGTGAGCTGACTTGCTGGCAGAAATCAGTGGTATGCCCTTGAATCGTGATCAAATCCCCCAGGTGAAGCTCCCCGGTGATCTCCAGCACAGCCACACCGATGTGACCGTAATAGTGAGTAATGACAGCAATCGCCTCGTCCATTGGTGGATCCTCCTAGAATACTGCAGCCCTCCCGCGGGCGGGGAGGGCTGAAATGACAGAGCGGGTAACCGAGCGGGCTGCTTGTTCTACGCAGCCGGCAATCATAGGGTACAGCAAAATCGATAGGATTTCAAGAGGACACTGTCTTAATCCCTCCCCCGGTCCTGGGAGAGGGACTAACCCTTGTTGGTGTATGTTTATCCCTACATGCTGAAAGAAGATGGGCTGTTGTAAATTGGAAATTTCTGGGGAATCAATTCTAGCGAAAATCCTTCCAGCCGCTGTTGACATACTCGGTCAACTCGCTGACTGAAAGCTCCTGGATGCCCAACTTATCCAGGGTGCGCCCGCGCCGCCAGTAATCGGTGCGGTGAATGATGCAAGCCAGACGGATGATGCTGTTGATGCCATTGACCGAGACTCCATAACGGGTGGCAAGCGACGAAAGCGGCACCAGGCTCATGGGCACATCCTCGAAGATGTAGCGGTGGTACAGGTTGGTCGGGGCTTTGATGCCGTAATAGCCGGTTTGATTTTGAATGGCTTCATAGAGAGTTTCACCGCGGACGTTGTAGGCCATTTCGAGCCACTCATTGGCGGTGCGGGCGCGGATGCCGAGCGCAGAGGCTACCGTCACCCGCTCGCGATCCAGTACCTCCAGCACGCGCGCGGTCGAGGGAGTGACACCGTCGACGTAGAATTCGAAATCACCGTGGGTGGTTTCGATCCAACCAGCGTTGAGGATAGTCAGGGCGGGGTGGAAGATGGCGCCCATATTGTTCAGGCTGGTATTCAGCACATTGATGCCGTCGATGAACTGCGGATAAACGTGCCGAACCTGATCCAGGACCAGTTTGGTACGGCTGGCAGGCAGCGCAGCCAACGGAACGGCCTCTTTGATGCGAAAGATACGCGCGGCGGCTGGCCCGTCGGCGCGGCTGGCGTAAATAAAAGTTTCGGCTTCCGCCACGGTAATGTCAGCCTGAGAGCCGGCTTCACGCCGGACCATATCGAACTCGATTGCGCCAAAAGTGCGCCCGGGATGCAGGATAACGATCTGTCCGTCGCTCAAAGCCGGCGCCATCCCGCGGGCGACGTCCGCATGAGCCGATGACGGCACCACGACCATGATGACCTCGGCATCTTTCACAGCTTCCTGGATATCCGAAGTGACTTTGACCAGCGAGCCAAATCCGCGAGGGCCGCCTTCGGGACTCTCGAGGTCGATGCCGCTGCGCTGCGCGATGAAGGCGACATGTTCCCAGGTGCGGTTGTAGAGGATTACTTCAGCGCCAATCAAAGCCAGGTGAGCTGCCATTGCGCGCCCGCCGTTTCCTCCGCCAATCACAGTAAATCGAGTCGGTTCTTTCATTGTATTGGTTCCTTTCTATCCCTGATGCTGTATGCGGTCAGCCTCGAATAGAGCTTCGCCCTTTCCGTTCACCGCCCAGCACGCGCCAGCGATGATGGTGGTGCGTATTTCACCACGCCCGAAGGGATTGTTCTTGAGCTGCGGCGCGTCCAGAATACCGCTGGTGACCGCCTTTGCCAGCACAGCCGGGTCGCTGAGCGGATCGCGGCTGGAGCTGGGCGCCAACGACCGGATGGCTTGCAAGGTGAGCTGCGCCTCGCTGATCAATTGCTGCTTACGGCGCAGGATGAGTGGATCACGGGTCATGTTAGGCGCCCCGTGCAGCGAATTTTCGATGACGCGCCTGGCCATTTTTGCTGCCTCGATGATTTCCGCGGCGTTAGCGGCATGGTCGGCTTCGGTGTGTCCAACGATATGAACAATATCCGGTTGCAGCGCCATTTGCAGGTAAATGCTGGCGGCCAGGTGCGCCCGCGCGGCGGGCAGATCCAGCGGGTAGCTGAGCAGACCGGTGCGAGTCTGCTCCCAAATTCGGAAATCTGGCCCTGCCAGCGGCTGGATCATCTCCAGGATGGCCAGCATTTTGGCCAGATCCATCGCGTCGGAGAGGCCTGGCGGGCTGTTGAACATCAATTGTGCGATGTAATCGTGCACGCCGAATGCTTTAGCATTATAAGCTGACAAATATCCCGATACGACAAAAACGACATCCGGCGCGTCGCGCATGCCCCAATGATGCGGCTCGTTCAGCTCGACCGGGATGTCGCGTTCCCCATACCATGCCATGACCTGCTGGTGCAGCTCGATCGAGCCTTGCAGGTCCCAAGGACCGCGCCCGTCCATGCGGTTGAACCAGAAGAGCGGTATGGCGCACCAGGCATTGTGGATGGTTTCGACGAAAACCTCTGCCAGGCGAATAAAGTCGTCGGTGCCCGAATACGTGCGCAGCAGTGGAAAGTTACCCGCGCGGCTGGCCTGATAGAGCGCGCGGAAATCCTCTGGAGAGCGAACTGGTACGCCGCCAGCGCCTGTACGGCGCGGGTTTTGGCGCTCGGGGTGGAAGAAATTCTCCTGGGCGTCCTGGTCGGTGCCGAGCGAGATCACATCCAGGACGCGCGCCTCGGCGATCTCGGTGATACCCGCAAGCGTGTCTGCCATGGTTGGCAAGCCGAAGTGGTGGCGCAGCAGCGGGTAGGGGGCTTTCCACAAGCGGCGGGCCACCATCTTTTGAGGGTAGGATTCCTGGCTGCGTTCGCCCGGCTGCTCGCCCTTGAGGTAGGCAATGATGTCCTCGACCGGTTCGGAGCCGTCGAAAACCTGCTCGAAGAAACCAGACGCGCGAGCGCGCTCGACCACCGGCGGCGTGCCGGCGAAGGCAAAACGCACTCCAGCCGAATGCAGCTCATCGGCGGCTTCGGCGAATTCGCCCAGCAACCGTTCGCCCGTTTCGGGTGTAAGCCGGTAGGATACACCGACCAGGTCGGCTTTTTCGCGTTTAGCGGCGGCAATGAATTCTTCGGGGGGAACTGCCGGACCAAGGAATACAGTCCGCCAGCCGGCAGATTCAGCCAGACGCAGAAAGTTGCTCACGCCCGCCACGTGCACGCATTCGCCAATTGCTCCTGCAATGACCGTCTTTGTCATGGCACTCCTTATTTTCTCTTTCCCAGCAAGCGGTAAAGCGACCAGCGCCGTTGATTTTGTTCGCCCGGGAAGACTCCTTTTTCAGCGGAGCGCAGCTCTTCGATGGAGATGAATGCGCCTGGGTGCAGTCCGTGGATGATGGCGGTTACCGGCTGCAGGTCTTTTCGTTTAATAATCGTGTAAACCAGTGTGACGCCTGCCTGATAGCCTTGTCCCTGCACGCAGGTCACGCCGTAGCCGGCGGAGTGCAGTCTATCGCGCAGCGCGGACACGTCGCCAGGCAGGATGGTGCGCAGGATCAGCGTGCCGATGGCGAGCTTGTCCTCGATCAGCATGCCGACGATGGTGCCGGTGGCAAATCCACCGGCGTAACCCACGTAAGACCAGATTCCCTGGACATTGCGAATGATCTGGCTGACTGCGATGATCCAAATGAAAGTCTCAATGAAGCCGAGCAGCGGGGCGAGATATTTCTTGCCGCGCGAGATGAAGATGATGCGCAGCGTTCCGAGTGAAACGTCGATTACGCGCGCCAAAAACACCAGCCCGGGCAGGCCAATATATTGGATAAGAGTCGAAATCACGTATTGGTCCATAAATAACAGCGATTCAGTTATATTGTACAGGAAACCCTATTGTTCAGCCCTTCCAATCCAGGTTTTTCAGCAGGCCGAACCGCTCTTTAAAGATACGGCGATAGAAGAGTTCCTCATTAGAGATCAACCTACATTGCATGCAATCCAGATTCATGCTCGGGTAGACTGGCCACCTGTCCATCGTAACGGTCGAACGAGAGAAAGAACATGAAAAAATATTATACCAGAACGAAAAATCGCCCAAAATTCGATCGGCGACGGAGCTGGCGCAGAGTCGAATCGGATTTTTCTTTCGACCAATTTTTAAAAACAGCCTCTATTGAAGCCACCTTTGAAGCCTGGTGCGTGATTTAATGTAAATAGGGGTTACATCGCCTTCATCTTAAATTCAAGCAACAGAGGCATTATGATGGGTGTACGAACCGACACATTGGATACAGACCAACTCTGGGAAGAAATCGAGGCGATTGCCGCCTTTTTCCTCAAGCAGGGGATTCGCAAAGTTGCGGTGTCGTACGGATTGGCTTGTAACACTTCGCAGATTTATATACCGGTCCTGGTACCGGTGGCAGAGATTCTACCCTTCGTGCAGCGCAGCATCTGCGAGGGTATTTACCAGCTTGGTCAGGGCGAGCTGCACATCCAGGGGGGTGATCCGCCGATGTTATTCGTCCTGTGCCACGCTGGCGATATCCATTTCGAATCCGAAACGCAAAGCGCCAATCTCGAGGTCGAGCAGCGCTGGAGTGAAAAAGGAATTCCGCTGACCTATTATCCGGTATAACCGGCATTACTTATGGAATACTGTTCGTAACGACTTTCAGAAGCCGCTCAGGGAGCATCTTCCTGCCAGAGCGGGTGGATTTTCCATAGATAGAGTGGCAATCCGAGCAGAATAACTACGCCGGTCAGCACCCAAAGCGGGTGAATCAGCGAGGGACGGCTGGCAGTGAGTTCTTGCAGCGCGGCAGGGGAGATCAATAGGAGCGTCGCCAGGTCCATAAAGCCGTGAGCAAAGATCAACCCAATGATCCCCCCGGCGCGGCGGCGCATGAGAGCGAAGATCAGTCCGTAGAAAATGGTCGCCACTCCAACCAGCCATCCCTGCCCGAAAAAGTGCCAGAGACCAAATACGAGGCTGGAGATCCAGATTGCCCAGGGCGTGCCCCGCCAGTCTTCAAGCGCGCGGTAGATCAGCCCGCGGAAGAGCAGCTCCTCGACCAGCCCGACCAGCCCAATATAGTAAGCAATTTGAGCAATCAGGCTGCCCAATGAGAGGTCAGGCGGTCCGAGCGGCCGGATAACTCCAAGGAGCACCAGCGCGCGGGCGATCACCAGCGCCAGTCCGCAGGCCAGGCCCAGCCAGATGCCGCGCCGGTTGATCCCCAGGCGGTCCAGCGGCCAGCGCCGCCCGATGACCAGCGCGCCAGCGCCGAAATAGATGTAAGCCGCGATCTGCCCGATCTCAGCCAGCCTGCCGCTGGCATTCGGCCAGAACCACAAGTAGGCCGGCAGGGCTGGCAGGAAGAGGAAGCCAACCTCAATGAGCGCAGCCGCGCCCGGATGAAGGGATCTTTTCGAGAACCGCGGCAGCCAGCCTGGAACCCGTCGGGAGTAATCTTGCCAGTCCTGACCGAATTCTGCGGCTAAAACCTGCTCTTCGCGCCGCGCGCGCAGCATTAGAGCGGGAAAATTCAACGTGAAAAAGACCATCGTCCAGGTCTGGAAAAGCAGAATACCGCCCAGGCCGGTCAAGAGGTAGCCCAGGTACATCGGGTGGCGCAGGAAGGCGAAAGGGCCTGTGGTGATCAATTTATGGTGTTCAAAGAGTTGAGCGCCGCCGGTGGTCGAGCCAAAGTAATACCGGCCGAGGGCAATGCGGCTCCATAAAATCAGCGACAGTCCGGCGAAGAACACCATCCCACCGGCTGCCAGAAAGGCGATACGCGCGGATGGCATGATCGAGATGCCGATCGGGCGCCAGATCAACGCACAGAGGGCAAAATAAAGCAAACTGACGATGATATAAAACGCAGGCGAGCGCATCCAGCGCGTCTTGCCCGTGGTTCGCCCGGCTGGCTGGCGCAGTCCGCGGCTGAGACCTGTCAGGATCACCGCAAGCACAGCCAGCCCAGTCAACGCGCCTGTCCAGCGGATAATACGCTCGATCCACTCGAGGGTCATGCGTGATAATCCTTGATCTCAGACCAGACCAGGCGATATTTCCCGCTGGCAGGATCAGGGTGGGGGAGTTGGTCTGCCAGCGATACGGTGACATCAGGCAGGCCGTTTTCGCGCAAGTGGGTTCGCAGCGCTTGGGCAGCGTTTATCGAAACCTGGCGCGGATCGCTGCCAGGCACCGCCTCGATACGCAGTTGCAGCGCATTGCGAGCGGTTTGAATAATCTGGTAACGCCGGACGCCCGGCGTGATTTCAACCTGCTCGGCCATAGCCATGGGCAGCAGATGCACTGAGCGGCCATCTGCGCCTGGGAAGGCGAGGATTTCGTCGTGCCGGCCCTCGACGCGCAAGGCAGGCAGCCGGCTGCCGCACGGGCAGGGATCCGGGCGCAGGGTGAGGCTGTCGCCCAGGTCGTAGCGGATGATTGGCTGGACATAGTTGGCCAGGTTGGTCAGCAGTACACTGTGAGAGGGCTGCCCCGGCGGGACAGGCTGGCCATGCTGGTCAACCGGCTCGAGGATGGCCCAATCTGCGTTGAGGTGCAGCCAGTTTTGCCGGCAGCTGGTGGCAAGGTAGGGAAACTCCGAGGCGCCGTAGAGTTCTACCAGGCGGCCGGGGGAGAAAGCACTTTCAATCGTCCTCCGTCCTTCTGGCTCGATCCATTCGCCGGTGAATGCCAGCATCTCTGGATGGATGTTCAGGCTGCCTTCCAACTGCTCCAGAGCAAGCAAATACAACATGGAAGGGTAGCTGGACAGCACCACCGGCTGGATTTCATTCAGCTGGCGAACCAGTTCCGGCATGGGATGGTCGATGGACAGCGTGGATAATACGTCGCGGAAGCGGCCAAGACGCTGCCGAACCTGTTCCCAGCTCGAAACCCCGGCGTATGGTCCGCCAGTGGCGATGATCAGTGTGTAGCGGAAGCCGAGACGCACCAGATCAAAAAGCTGGCGCAGGTTGAGCCAGGCCGGGTAGGCGCGGAAAAGAATAAGGTCGTTGTAGATAGATTGCGCGCGGCTGTCCTGTAAAAAGATGCCCGGCTCGCCGGTGGTGCCTGAGGTGATCCAAACACTGTAGCGGTCTACGATGCGCTGAGTCGGGTGGTGTTGATTGGATATGAATTGATGGACATCCTGCAGCGTGATTTGTGGATCGGTGACCCATTGATCGAAACAATCCATCAGCTGGGGTTTGGTGACGACGGGCAGGCCGCGCAAATCGACGATGGGGGCAGCAATGTTTTGATAGATGCGGCTGTAAAAAGGGGAGTTGTTTTTCGCATAGTCAACTAATTGGTCCAACCGCTGGCGCTGGATGCGCGCGATCGCTTCAGGAGAGCGCCGGTTGGCGAAATAGAGCGTCCATTTTTGTGAAAGACCATCCATGCAGGTCTCCGTGGGTAGGATGGGAGAATTTTCATTAAGCTTAGTCCGAATGGATTGCGAAATCAAGGGGTTGGGGTTCGGGGGGCATAAAAACAGCCTCCAGGAGGGCTTTGGAGCCAATTATCGCGAAAAAACGGTGAAAAATATGGTGAATTGACCTACCAGGGCGCATAGGAGGGCGGAAAACGAGGCGGCTTAAAGGCCAATAAGTGCGTGTAGTTTATGGTGAGTTTGAGACAGCGGGCGCCGCCTTTTTAGATCATTTGACGAGCTCGCGGACAGGACAGAATCGGGCCTCCCGGTTGGCAATTCCTAACGGCTTGTATAATGTTTGGCGTAAATCGTGGCATAAACCCCGAGAGAGCAGATTCCACATATGGGGGTATGAGCGAGGAGAAACTCGCGCATAGAACCACCATATATGGGTGGCGGCAATTTGCGTTCTCGCCTTTGCGCGAGTTTATATTTGTAAAATTCAACTGATATGAGTCAGGTTCATAAAATAGCGTAGGGGCGCGGGGTGATTGGTCATGACAATGGTTTGACTTGGCGCCTTGCGCCCTTGAACAATGTCACGGTAATAACCTGCCCGAGCTTATTTGGTGTTTGATGATCTCATCGCGCACCGGGAGGGTGGATCGATGCTGCAAAATAGGGCGCAGGGGATCATTCTTTAATCAACGGCTCGACTTGTCACCCTGCGCCCCTACGGATGATCTATGTGAGTTAAGTTATCCCTCGCGTGGATTTTCGTTTGTGCATATACTTATGCTCAATGGAATCATCACTGCCTAATACCCCTGATCCCTTCCTGGTCGAGCTGGCGGAAGAAAGCACCTACGCCTACCAGATGACCTATGCGCGGCTGCCAGGCGGCGAGAGCGATACAGACGGGCAGGTGACCTGGTACCGCAGCGGGGTGTCGGGCGAGTTTTTCAACGGCATTCTGCGCGCCAGCTTTGCCGAAGAACGGCTGGACGAGAGCATCCAGGGCGCTTTGGCGCCTTTCCGCTCGCGGAATTTGTCCATGCGCTGGTACATAGGCCCGTCCAGCCAGCCGCCCGGCTTGGAGCGGGGATTGATCCGCTGCGGAATGCGCTTTAGTTGGAGCGGCCCAGCGCTGGCAGCCGCGTTGGATGATCTGCGCGCGCCAGAAAAGCGGGCTGAGGGGCTGGTTTGCGAGCGGGTGGAAGGCCAGGCCGCGCTGGATGAATGGATCGATCTATGGCTGGGCAGCGCGCCGCCCGAGGCGCAGCAGCGTTTAAAATGGGTGTATACCGTCAGTGATTATGGCAAAGCCCTGGAATTGTGTTTATATCTTGGCAGAGTGGACGGGCGGGCGGTTGCGACCGCTTGCGTGTATTACGGTTGCCGCGCCGCAGCCGTCAAGCACGTCACCACGATGCCGGCGTTCCAACGGCGCGGAATTGCCAGCATGCTGACGTTATTTGCGCTGGACGACGCCCGCGAGCACGGCTGCAGGTACGCCGCGCTGACCTCCTCGCCCGAGGGCTACCCGGTCTACAGGCGGTTGGGTTTCAAGGAAGTCTGCCGGTTTACCCGTTATATTTGGGCGCCATAATAAT
>JAXDCA010000068.1:0-9084 GCA_034678305.1 Bellilinea sp. | reverse complement strand
ATTTCATTGCTGATGGAAAACGAGCGGTAGCGTAATCCACGCTTTTTCAGCTCGGCGAGCGCGCGTTTCTGGCTGCGCTCGGCCGTTTCCTTTAATGCATCCACCACGTACTGCCCGCGCTCGACCCAGCCGCTGATCTGGTAAGCCTCGCTCAGGTCAGCCTGCTTGCCGAACACCAGGACATAATCGGTCGAATGATTCGTTTGCAGCGACGCGATCACTGCCTGATCGACCCGGCCACCTCCGTCCGGCGGTGGAGGATTGCCCGCCTGCGCTGCCATCGCTGACCCTGCCGCGAGGAGCAGGCAGCAGCATATGAGCCAACCGTTTATGACGCGCCGCAACTCAATGCTCATCCATCCTGCTAACCGTTAACACACTATTCACATTTAATCCCTGTCGATGAGAATGTTACGGATGCTCATCTTCCTCGGGTGTCAGCCCGAGTTTCTTGGCCTGGTCATAGGTGATTACATCGGGATTGTTCGAGAGAAACGGCTCGGCGCCGGGGGTTTGATCCCAAAATTGTTCCGCCTGTTTGCGATCCAACACGCGGGCCTTGCCTTTGAGCAAATCCTCGAACTCGCCCAGCGCCGGTTCTTCGACGGGCGGCTGGGTTTCCACGGGCGCAGCCTCAACGGGACGAGCTGGTTCAGGTTCGCCGGCTGCCTCGTTGAGAATCTGGAACGGCGCGCCGGACCGATCAAGAATGGCTGCCAATTCTTTTTGCGCGTTGAGGGTTTCCTCCACCGCCAGGGCGCTGCGCAAACCGCTTTGCTCGGCTTTGAGCAGCACCGTCAGGGCATAAACGCCGACTGGCGCCAGAATCAGGCTGGTCTCATCGCCGCGGACGACCTGAGCACTGGCGGGCGGTGTTGGCTGCAGCAGGCGGCCCAAACGCGCGGTGGTCGTCAAGGATGCTACCAGCGCTGGTCCCCAACTCTCCTCGAAATCGATCCCGCCCAGATCCCCGGCCTGAGCGATGATCTGACCGCGGTCATTGGCCAGCAAGGTCGCCTGCGCCCCTAAAGCCTGGCGCAGCCGGGTCAGCACTCCCGCCAGATCAGCGGCGCCGGTATCTTCTTTCTGTTCCGCCTCTTCCTGAACCGCAACCGGCAGGGGCCCGTCGCTGCTCACTTTAATTCCAAGCAGCTCGCTGGATACTTCCAGGAATTCCGACATTTGAAGCGGTTTTGGCATAAAGCGGTCAGCTTTCAACTCGCGCGCCCGCTGCAGGATGCGGTCATCGCTCATGCCGGTAATCAGGATAAAGCGGGTTTCTTTGGATCGGGTACGAAGCTTATCGATCAATTCCAGCCCGGTCATCCCCGGGAGGCGGAAATCGACAACGATCAGGTGAACCGGCTGGCGCGAGGCCTCCAACATGGCTTCCTCAGCCGACGGGACGACGCGTATATCCAGGCCAGCCTCGAGCGACTCTAGCGCAAAACGCAACATGCGCCCCAACTCGAGCGCATCATCCACGATCAAGACGCGTTTTCCGGTCATGACCCCGTTCCTAGTTTGAATGGATATAGAGCAGGGAACATCAAGAATCTCACATCAGGGGGTGAAATGATTATATCAGAAACAGTCTGGCGGATTGCGGGCGCAGTGATTACAAAATTGATAATCGGGGAAATTTTAACCGGCGGCGGGCAGGGGCAGGCATACAGGATTTGGGCTGGCAAGGGTGGAAAACCCGCGATTCCTACGGGCACCCCTCGCCGTAATCCAGCGATTCGAGATTCCAAAACTCGCTGCGCGCGCTGGCATCTGCCGCAAAGCCGCACAAGTCCGGGCGGGAAACAGACAAGCGGATCTCATAATACAGCGGGATCGACGGCAGCAGCTCAGCATACAGGCGCTGAACATCAGCTTGAGCGGCCAGGTAAGTCTGCCCCTGATCAGCGCCGGTTTGCAAGGCTGTCTGGCAGGCGGCGTCATACTCCGCATTGCTGAAACCGGTCACATTGACGCCCAGCCAGCCATTATCCGCATCCGGAATTTGATCGCTGGTGTATAAAAAGCACGGCGAGCTGCGCCCCGAGGCCCATGAAAATTGCGCCAGGTCGAAATTACGCCCAAATAACGGGCCGCCAGGACCAGGCGTAAAAAGTTGCTCCAAACCCTGGGCCTGGATGTTCACCTGGATGCCGCAACCGGCCAATGAGGCTGCCAGCCGGTCGGCAGTACCCTTGCCAAGCCGGTCGGGCGTGGTCAGGTAGGTTACGCTCAGCGGGGTGGCATCCAGCACATTTTGAACTCCCAGGGCGGTGCGCGGAGTGCTTGCGTCGCCATCCAGATCTCGCCAGCCGGCTTCATCGAGCAGGCGCATGCCTTGCTCCGGGTCGTACGCGAGCGGCTGCAGATCAGCGGCGTAGAGCGGGTGCCCGGGCGGGAAAAAGCCCGCCGGGATCTGACTGTGCCCGTAAAGCAGCTGATCGATGACCAGCTGGCGGTCCATGCACAGCGCGAACGCCTGGCGAACGCGCACATCCGAGAAGATATCCTGGCGGTAGCCGCCCCATGGATTATAGCCGCCATCGTAGGCGGCCAGGCGGATGCCGAAATCCAGGTGCGCCCATTCTGGACCCAGGCTGGCGTAGGATTTGAGCTTGCCAGCGGTCTCCTGGTCATGCACAACATACACCACTTCTTCGAGCAGCGTGGTTTGATCGACGATATCGCAAACCCCTTCAGCCAGGGCAGCCAGGTTGTTATCCGCCTGTTCGCCGAGGAAATGGAAGGTGAGTACATCGAAGCGCGGCAGACCCTCGTCCGCGCGGAAGTAGTTTGGATTACGAATCAGGCGTAAATAATCAGCGGGTTTCCATTCCTCGATGACATAAGCGCCCCAACCGAGCGGCGCGCGGGTCGACTCTTCGGCGCTGAGCAGCTCCATGGCCGTGAAGCGGCCCCAGGCGTGCTCGGGCAAGGGGATGAAAAAGGCGTCACCGAGGCGCGCCGGCCGGTAGCCGGGCACGCCAGCCCACTCGACAGCGGTCTCATCCAATGCGCGATAAGAATCCGTGCGGTCTAGCAGCGCGCGCGATACCGGCGTGTCAGGGGAATTTGCCAGCAAGTATGAATAAACTGAATCCTGGGCGGTCAGCGGCTGACCATCCGACCAGAGCAGGCCCTCTTTGAGTCGGAAAGTCAGCACCAATCGATCCATCGCCAGCGGAGAAACTCCGTCCCATTCCACAGCGCAGGCGCCATCATGGCAGCCAGCCGGCAGCACGCGCAGCCCCTGGTCCAAATAGACAAGGTTATTGTTTGCATCCACGACCTTCTGACCGCGCTGCACGCTGACCTGCTGAAACACCGTCCCGCCATTAGCCTGACCAGGCAGCTCCTCCAGAATGATCGGCGCTTCGAGATAGTTGCGCGTGTCAACCGGCCCGTCGTAGATCGCCTCGAGCACGCTCCACATGGCGCGGGAGCTGCCCCCGTACAGGTAGAGGGTCTGCGGCTCTTGCCCGATGCAGATATTCAACTCGCGCGGTGGCAGCGGCGTGGCGCTCGGCAGTGGCGCCGCTGACGGCTGCACAGATTCTTGCGGCGTCTGCGTCACTGACGACGATTCAGCACAGGCAGCCAGTAAACTCAAAATCCATAATAAGGATATGCCAATCAACAAAAGGCGGTTAATGCGCATATATTTCTCCCGGACAATAGTCGAGGTTGATTATAACCAAGAAATGAAAGGTCGAGGCGCAGGGAAGTTGATTACGCCGCATCCGCCGATTGCATGGTTTGATCGATTACACGATCAATCTAATCGGATGCGGGGATCGAGAAAGACATAGACGATATCCACGCTCAGGTTTGATAGCGCAATCAGCACCGCGTAGATCAGGGTCGTGCCCATGATCATCGAATAATCGCGCTGGGTAATGGAGGTGACAAAAGCGCGTCCCATGCCGGGGAAGCCGAACATGGTTTCGATGATAAATGAGCCGGTCACCAGGCCAGCCAGAGCGGGGCCAAGGATAGTGACCACCGGGATCAGCGAATTACGCACCATATGCCGGGTGATAATGATCACCTCGCGCAGGCCTTTCGAGCGGGCAGTGCGCACGTAGTCCTGGCGCATGACCTCCAACATGGAACCTCTTGTTAAGCGCGCGGCGCGCGCCATGGTGCCAAAGCCCAGAATGACTGTCGGCAGAATCCAAACACTGAACTCATCCCAGGTTTTGGGTACAATCCTGACCCAATGCAGCCCGGAAGCAAAAATGATGATCAGAAAGATCGCCATCACGAAGCTGGGGATAGAGATGCCAATCGTAACCACCAGCAAACTGAGGTAGTCGATCCAGGTGTTCTGTTTAAGCGCAGCCAGGATACCGGCCGGGATCCCGATCGCAATCGCAAAAATCAAAGCGTAGATTCCCAGCCGCACCGAGTAGCCAAACCGGCTGTACAACAGATTCTTGCCTTCGGGCGGCATGAACAATAATTGCTGGATGCTTGCGCCGCGTTGGCGGTAGGACGGGCCCAAATCGCCGCAGATCAGGCCGCAATTAAATTCCCCTTTTTTATTAAAGTCGCCGATCAAGTAAGCCGTAAACTGGCGCCATAGCGGTTTATCCAGCCCATAAAACTCATTAAGCCGGCGCTGGGTGGAGGCGTCCACCTGACGCGAGCTTAAATCACGATCCCAAGGACCGCCAGGGGCGTTATGCATCAATATAAAAGTGATCCCTGAAACAATTAATATGACCGGGATCAACCACAACAAGCGCCGAAAAATAAATTTCCCCATACATCCCTTCTTTGATGCCCGGCCCTGAGCACCGAATCAGGGCCGGGAATAAAGCAATAGCCAGTCTTGGCGAACGGGGATTACTGGGTGCCTTGCAAGCGCGGGTCGAGCGCGTCGCGCAAACCGTCGCCGACGAAGGTAAACGCCAGCACGACAATCGATACGCAGATGGCAGGCGCCAGCAGCAGCCAGGGTTGAGCGTTGATGGCCGTTTGACCCTCGAGCATCGAGGCGCCCCAACTGGTGATGAAGAAGTCTTTTGGATTGGTGGAAGGGATCAGGCCAAGACCCAGGTAACCCAGAATGGCCTCAGTGATGATCATGCCAGGGATGGTCATGGCGGCCAGGATGATGATCGGCCCCAGGCTGTTCGGCAGCAGGTGGCGGAACATGATGCGCGAATCAGAGGCGCCGATGCAATGCGCAGCCTCGATAAATTCCTTCTCCTTGAGCGAAAGCACCTGTCCGCGCACGATACGGGCAAAGCCCGTCCAATTGACCAGCGCCAACGCGCAAAACAACAGGAATAACCCGTTAAGCAGATGCCCAATGTAAGTCTGTCTCAAGGTAACCATCACAATGATGAAAAACAGTAAATCCGGAAAGGCGTACACCACATCCGTCATGCGCATCAGGAGATTATCCCATTTCCCGCCTCGGTATCCGGCCATAAGACCGACGATTGTGCCGACAATAATGATGATGATGGTCGGGATAAAACCGACTACCATGGATACACGCGCGCCGTAAATGGTGCGGCTGAGCACGTCGCGTCCCAGAGTATCTGTCCCCAATAGATATTCAGACTCAGGGGTGCGTCCATTCGGGCCTTCTGCGATCCAGACCGGAGGCAGGAAGCCCTTGCCGGAATTGATCTGCAGCGGGGAATGCGGCGCAATGACGTTAGCGAACAAAGCCACAATGGTAAAGAGCAGAATGATAATCATCCCCGCCACCGAGGCCTTATTACGCACCAACCGATACCAGGCGTCCGCCCACAAGCTGCGCGGCTTGACCGTCATCAAGGCCAGGTCGGCAATTTGTGCATGGGCGGCATCGGTTGAAGAAGTTGGAGTTGTTGATGTTGTAGTCATAGTTCACCTATTAATCGAGGCGAATGCGGGGATCGAGGAAGACATAGACGAGATCCACGCTCATGTTGGCCAAAGCAATCAGGATCGCAAAAATGAGTGTGGTGCCCATGATCATGGAGTAATCACGCTGACCAATCGCGGTCACATAGGCACGGCCCATCCCGGGGAAGCCGAACATGGTTTCAATAATGAAAGAACCGGTGACCAAAAATGCCAGTGAAGGACCAAGCATGGTGATCACGGGAATTAGCGAATTCTTGATCATGTGGCGCACAATCACCACCCGCTCAGCCAAGCCCTTCGAGCGCGCGGTACGCACATAATCCTGTCGCATCACTTCGAGCATCGATGCGCGTGTCAGGCGCGCGGTGCGCGCCATCGTATTGAAGCCAAGGATGATCGCCGGTAATACCCAAACGCTAGCCTCATCCCAGGTTTTAGGGACAATACTAACCCAATGAAGCCCTGAGGCAAAAATGATAATCAAGAAAATGGCCATCACAAAGTTCGGCACCGAGATGCCGATGGTCACAATAAACAAGGTCAAATAGTCGATCCAGGTGTTCTGCTTCAACGCAGCAATCACCCCAGCCGGCAGTCCAATAATAACGGCGAACAGGAGAGCGTAAATGCCCAGACGCATGGAATAGCCAAATCGGCTGTAGAGGAAATTCTTATTCTCAGGCGGCATAAACAACATTTGCTGAATGGACATGCCGCGCTGGCGGTAGGATGGACCTAAATCACCGCAAATCAAGCCGCAGTCAAATTTCCCATCCTCTTTGAAGTCTCCGATCAGGTAAGCGACGAACTGTCGCCAAAGCGGCTTATCCAACCCATAATATTCGTTGAGACGAGCCTGTGTGGTTGGATCCACCTGGCGGGCGCTCAGGTCCCGATCCCATGGGCCTCCGGGGGCACTGTGCATCAGAATGAATGTAATTCCGGATACAACCAGGATTACCGGGACAAGCCATAACAAACGCCGGATTAGAAATTTACCCATTGCACTACTCGCTTAGATTCGATTGATGAGGATATATCTCCTCAGGGTTCCTGGCCGGTTCAATCTGTTTCCAGATTGAACCGGCCAGATTAAAAACGATTTTACAGCGTAGGATGATTCCGAAAATTACGGAATCATTGTGGTATCGACGGTGATGTTAAGAACGCCGTAGTCGCCCGGCCAGCCAGCATCCATCGGGGTCTTTGTGACACCTTTGACCCAAGGTTTCACAAGATAGGTGTTGACGTTGTTCCAGAAGAAAGCAACCGGGGAGCCGTCAGTCAACAGACGCTGTGCATCAGCATACAACTGCATACGGGCTTCGGGATCGGTCGTGGAGTCGGCCTGAGACAACAGAGCATCCAACTCCGGATTGGTATAGCCAATCCGTTGTCCGAACGCGCCGGTCTTCCAGTACACCGACAACCAGTTCTGGGGATCCGGATAGTCTGCGCACCAGCCAAGGATATAGATCTGCGGGGCAGTTGTGATGTCCTTGGTCAGGGCAGTGTAGGTCGTGGACTCCACCGGATTGAGCGCCATATCTACGCCAAGCACTTCTTTGTACTTCGCTGAAAGCCACTCGTAGCGTAACCGGTTGCGCGGAGTATCGGAGAAGGTCAGGGTGATGGCCGGCAGGTTCTCGATCGATCCGTAGGAGGATTCTGCGATAGCCTGCTTGGCTTTTTCAGGATCGAAGCCAAAGCGGTTTTCCTCAGCATCATAGCCAGGGAAGCCCTTGGGAATCCAGGTCAGGGTTGGGGCGCCCAGGCCCTTGAGCACATCGACGACCCAAGTTTCGCGGTCCAGAGCGTAAGCAAAAGCCTCGCGGACTTTCTGGTCGCTGAACGGTTCCTTCTCCTGATGGAACATGAGGGCGAAGGTGCAGGAGCCAGGATAGATATTGGCTTCTGCGCTCAAGGTCGGATCATTCTGTACGGTGGCCAGATCTTCCGCAGCCAGAGGAACAATATCGAATTCATTGTTCTTATAGGCTTCGAAGGCAACCGCTGAGTCAGTGATGTAGCGGAATTCAAGGTCGTAGGCCGCCACACCTTCCCAGTAGTACTGGTTCGGGGTGAAGTAAGCGCGCACGAAGGGTTCGAGCGTCTGCAAGACAAACGGTCCGTTGCCTACCTGGAACTTGGAGGAGTTCCACCAGATTTCGCCGCCTTCAGAAATGTTTTCTTCCTTGGCAGGGTATCCTACCCACAGGGAGGCAATTGTGTGGAAGAACGGGCAGGGGTCGGGTTCCGGAGTGCCTAAATTGCCATCCAGACCGATCTTCACGATGCGGCAATCAGCCTGCTCGTAGTCGGTGCAGGGGTTGCCGGCCATATCCAGGGCAGTCACCTCGACAGCATCGCGCAGAGCGGCGACTTCTTCATCGGTAAGCTCGGAGTCGTGCTGGCGATAGGCTTCTGCGCCGCGGATGTTCTCAGTAATCTGAGCATATTCACCGGCGGTTTCAGGATCCACGTTGCGCATGAAAGCATATTCGAAGCGCAATGCATTGAGCAGGGAGCCATCCGAATAGGTGAGTCCTTCGCGCAGGGTGAAGGTGACCTCGGTCGCATCCTCGTTATATTCCCACGATTCAGCAGCGCCGGGGACGGTATTAAGATCAGTATCGAGCTTAGTCAGGCCTTCGTAGATGAGCTTCAGGTGAGCAATCTCGTTCACAAAGGATGACTTCTGCGGGTCGATAATGTCAGGGTAAGTACCAAGGTTGACGTGTAAAACGGGTACTTCGGGGGCTTCAGGAACAGGGGTCGCAGTGACCACAACTTCCTTGACTTCGCCCTCAACCACAATAGTCTGAACGATGGTCTCGGGAGTGGGCGCCGCTTGCTGGCAAGCTGTCAGGACCATACTCGCCATGATTAAAAGCGACACAAACACAAACAACTTTGAACGCATGTCTTTCTCCTCCTTCTTAGGATTTATTATTGAACTCTAGTTCGAAACCAGCTGGTTCCCTTGTTTTGGAACTTTTCGCAAATTTCCGGACACCACCTCCTCTCGCAAATTGGACTGTACGAATAAAAAGGGCATCCACTATACCATGTGACAGGCAACCCAATGATTGGATAAAGCCTCACGCCACTCGGGTTCTTTCTCCTTGCAAATATCGGCTGCCAGCGGGCAGCGCGTGCGGAATCGGCAACCTGAAGGAGGATTGATTGGCGATGGCACATCGCCGGTAAGAATGA
>JAXDCA010000067.1:0-7776 GCA_034678305.1 Bellilinea sp. | reverse complement strand
ACGCGGCGTTGCTGGTTCGCGCTTTCGCACATTAACCAATATTCCCTACTGCTGCCACCCGTAGGTGTATGGACCGTGTTTCAGTTCCATTGTGGGGGGCCACCCTCTCAGGTCCCCTACCCGTCATTGCCTTGGTAGGCCATTACCCTACCAACTAGCTGATGGGACGCAAGCCCCTCCCGAAGCGACTTTCGCCTTTGCTCATCTGGCATCTAATCCAAATGAAACCATGCGGTATTAGCAATCCTTTCGGACTGTTATCCCGCACTTCGGGGCAGGTCACCAACGCGTTACTCACCCGTTCGCCACTAAGGATGTATTGCTACAACCTTCGTTCGACTTGCATGTATTAAGCACGCCGCCAGCGTTCATCCTGAGCCAGGATCAAACTCTCCGCTAGATTTATCACCTTATTCAGGTGTAAGTTACGGATTGTTGATATTAACGGATTTTCTGGCTGTACTTCCTATCACTCTTCAGTTGTTAAGGTTCCACTCGCTTCCCAGGGACAGATTCTACGCTTCTGCATTGCTGACGGCGTCGGGGCAAAAAATTGCCGATGTCTTCATCGAAGTTCCGCAATGGTCAACACCGGCTCATCTCTCGACGTCCATGTCAGGCCTGGTCCGCTTGGTCCAACCTGTGTTCGATTGTTATCGATCCGCACTCAAGGCAAGATCTCCTCGAAGCTTGGAACTTGTATTTTACTCAAATCCCATCAGGCTGTCAAGGGCCGTTCTCTGATCGCGCTTCTGTTCTTCATCATCCGCGATTATCAACGGGCTGCCAGGCTATTGTTGGAAGTGGCGTATTTGGTTTTTAGCGATCTGCACCTTGAGCTAGATCGGGCTGCCTCGTACAGGCAACGGGCGCAATTATACCCCTATCAATTCACTTGTCAAGGGATTCGCAGGTCAACAAAGGAAACTCGCCAGACTATTACACGATTCACCCCAAACTCATATGAGAAAACGGCATCAGGCTGTTTGGCCGCTATCACAATCCAGAATCCATATCCGGCTTTCTCAGCCCGTCAGGATCGGCGCACTGGCTGCAGTTTTTTTATAAGGACCCTTTGCGGGAACAAATCCTCTTCCCTCGACGTTAAAATACTGTTGCCATTTCCTGGCGCCAATGGTATGTTCTTTGCGAATGTTATAATGGAAAACCGATGAGAACCGCAGCTTTCCCCTCACAAAATACACGCTCGTTCCTCGAGCAGGCGCTGGTCGCTCTGTTGATCAGTTCAATTCTTTTCCTGGCGCTTCTTCTGCTCTTCATCGTCGGAACGCAAGTCTGGTATGCCGGACGCATCTTCCCGGGCGTCAGTGTTGGCGGGGTAGCGGTCGGCGGACTCACCCCGGCTGCCGCAACCACCACGATCAACGACGCCATCACCTATCCGCAATCCGGGCGTATCCTTCTTCAGGACGGCAACAACGGTTGGACTGTCAAACCCCAAGAGTTGGGCTTGTTCCTCGATCCAGGCGCATCATCCCAGGCAGCTTTTAAAGTAGGACGTCAGGGCGGATTGTATCGGCGTCTATCGTCTCAATTTGACGCCTGGTTCCGCGGCGCCAACGCAGCGCCGGCGCTCGTTTTCGATCAACGCCTGGCTTACCAGTACCTGGCCAGCATCGCCCGCCAGATCGATCGGGATGTGATCGAGGCCAGCCTGGGCGTCGATGGTGTCGAAGTCGTCGTGCATTCGGGCGAGGTGGGCCGCAGCATGGATATCGACGCGACATTGGCGCTGGTTTCTCTCCAGATACAAACCCTGCAGGATGGGCTGGTACCTCTCGTGATCAAAGAAACTCCGCCAATCATCCTGGATGCCAGCGAGCAGGCTGAAGTAGCCCGCAGCATCCTCAGCCAACCACTCACCCTGACGATGCCCGATGGCATGTCCGCTGAGGGCGCTCCGTGGGTCTTTGATCAGAATATGCTTGCCTCCATGCTGACCATCGAACGCGTCAAAGAAGGTCAGGGAGAAACCTACCAGGTTGGATTGAGCAGCCAGGCGCTGATTGGTTTTCTGAGCAATCTTGCGCCTGAACTGCTAACTTATCCGGTCAATGCTCGCTTTATCTTCAATGACGAAACCCGCCAGCTGGATCTGCTGGAACACGCCGTGATTGGCCGCACGCTCGACGTCGAAGCCAGCTTGCATGCCATCCAGGCAGGGCTGCAAAACGGCAAACACGAAATTCAACTCATCTTCCAAATCACCGAGCCAGCCGCTATCGACACAACCACCGCCGAGCAACTTGGCATCAGCGAGGCGGTCAGCGTCGAGACATCTTACTTCTACGGCTCAAGCCGCGACCGGGTGCAGAACATCCAGGCAGCTGCCAAACAGTTTCACGGCCTGCTTGTCGCTCCTGGAGAAACATTTTCTATGGCAACCGCCCTCGGTGATATCAGTCTGGATAACGGCTACACAGAGGCGTTAATCATCATAGGCAACCAGACCATCAAAGGCGTCGGGGGCGGTGTATGCCAGGTTAGCACCACGCTTTTCCGCACCGCTTTCTTCGGCGGATTTCCGGTCGTCGAGCGCCACGCCCATGCTTATCGTGTGTATTATTATGAGAAAGTAGCCGGCAATCGGATTGACTCATCCCTTGCCGGGCTGGACGCTACAGTTTTCGTTCCTCTGGTCGATTTAAAATTCGTTAATGACACGCCCTACTGGTTGTTGATGGAAACCTATGTCAATCCTTCCACCAGCAGCATCACCTGGAAATTCTACTCCACCTCCGATGGTCGCACGGTGGAATGGAATACCAGCGGCGTGCAAAATCGCGTCACGCCGCCAAAGCCGCTGTATAAGGAAAATCCCGACTTGAAAGAAGGCGAGATCAAGCAGGTGGACTGGGAAGCCGAAGGCGCGGATGTGACTGTCGAGCGGACGGTCTTCCGCGATGGACAAGTTTACTTTAGCGATCAATTTCACACGCACTATCAGCCCTGGCAGGCGGTTTATGAGTACGGGCCAGGCACTGAAATCCCCACGCCCGAAAACGGTGAATGAATCGTATTCATCGATTCATCAAGAACCCTGACCTGGGTATCGGTCAGGGTTCTTTACGCCAGGGAGCTTCGATGACCGCATTGGTTTCATCAGCAGCGTGCCCTAGCAGCGGCAGATCCCAGGCTGCAGCGATGGTCTTGAGCAGCGAGTAGTGAGTGTACGGAGTGATGTCCTCGAATCCAGGCGTTGCCAGAGGTGAAATCAGGATGGTCGCAACCCGCCCTCCGCCGGTTGCCAGCCCGCAACAGGTATGCTCGCCTTGTCCCTCATCCCAGGTGAGGATGATTAGCCCGTCCCTGGCCATCTGTGGATTACCCATTAGCCAATCCACCCATTTGCCAAGCCAGGCATCGGCGGTTTGCAGGTCGCAGTCGTGCGCAGAGTTGCAGATATCCGGCGTGATGAAGATGAAGTCGGGCAGTTCGCCGCTGGCCAGGTCCTTCTCCAGCTCGGTCAGGGGTACCACATGCGCGCGGCAGCGCTCCTCGTCCGTGCGGATGGGATCGAAATAGATAAACGGGTTATGCTTGCGAACGTAACGAAGGGTATCATTCAGGTAGCACGGCTCGGGCATATGCTCCTGGTAGGTTTTCCATGATCGCCCGCTGGCTTCCAGTAAATCGGGCAGGCTGACAGCATCTACATAACAATCGGTGCAGTTGGAATCGATCCCGAAGGTGTCCCCGCCGATCATTGCGATGTAGTTTGGCAGGCTGGGATGGCGGATGGCATAATGCTGGGTCAGCAAGGTGTAATCCTTTGCCCAACCGTTGAAATTCGGCATTTGCGGATTGCCAATTACCAGATCGAATTCGCGGTTTTCCAAAACGATGATCACAATGCGACTGAAAGCTGGCACTGGCCGCGCAGCGGTCGGTGAAGGTGATGGCAATGCGGCGCCGGTCGGCGTGCCGGTTGGCTGAGGGGGCGTAACTGTGGCGCTTGGCGTAAGCATTACTTGCGGACTGGCTGTGATAACCGTAGGTGTGGGTGGAATTTCTGGCTCGATCATGGGAATGCACCCAACGACGGTCAGGATCACGGCGCAAATGAACGATATAAGCAATGTGCCTTTCATAAGTCTGTGTCGTCGTTATAGCGCGACCAATCCTCCCGGCTCCAGCCATATTTTCCACGAAGCGGCACAAAACTGACCGGGATGATGTTCTCGCAGGTCAGCCCGCTCTTTTCCTTCGTCCATACCTGAAGCATCTGCCCGGTATAGCCGCCAACTGGCGCCACCAGCCGCCCGCCTTGCGCCAGCTGCTCGGTTAACGGCTGTGGCAATACAGCCGCCGCGGCCGTCACGATAATAGCTGAGAACGGGGCCTCCTCCGGCCAGCCGAGGGTGCCGTCTGCGCAATAAACGCTGATATTCCGGTAGCCCAAGCGGAGCAAAACCGCATGCGCCTGCTCTACTAACGCGGGATGGCGCTCGATCGAGATCACCCGTCGCGCCAGCATCCCTAGAATAGCCGCCTGATAGCCCGAGCCAGTGCCAATCTCGAGCACAGTTTCACCGCCGTTTAGCTCCAGTAGAGAGGTCATCAACGCAACAATGTACGGCTGAGAAATGGTTTGCCCCAGACCAATTGGCAGGGGACCGTCAGTGTAGGCCCGGTAGCGCAACTCGAGAGGGACAAATTCATGGCGTGGGACGGCGCGAAATGCCTCCAGCAGCTGCGGGTTGCGCAATCCGCGCCGCTCGATCTGCCAGGTGACCATTTGCTCGCGTTCTTTCGCGTAAACTTCGCGGGAAGGGTCTCCGCAATCCATCAAAAGGCTGCCTTTCTAAATGAAGACTTACCATGCGAGGGCGGATTCTACATCCACCCTCTTATATTAAATCAAAAACCAGCGGATAAAGATAGTAGGGAAGCGATCTGCCGGTCGATTTTACCCATCGGGAACGCCCGCAATTCAACCGGCAGCGCCCAACTCAATTCACTTGCCTCCAGCGCACGCGGCTCGCCGGAGACCAGCCGGCAATAAAAAGCGTGCAGCGTTACTTTGTAATGGGTATATGCGTGGTTAAAAGCGCCCACTTTTTCACCGACCTCGATTTCCACTCCAAGCTCTTCCTGGATTTCTCGCCGCAAAGCTGCCGCCAATCCTTCATCCGGCTCGACTTTACCGCCAGGAAATTCCCAAAGACCACCGAGTAAGCCTTGGGGCGGACGGCGGGCGATCAGTAAGCGCCCGTCCCGAAAAATGACTGCAGCGGTAACCGTATAATGCGGAATGCGCGCACGCGGCGATCTAACCGGGCGCTGCTCTACGACGCCCTGCTCGTGAGCCTCGCAAAGATCCACTATTGGGCACTGCTGGCATCGCGGCTCGCGCGGTGCGCACACCAGCGCCCCAAGATCCATCAGAGCCTGGTTGAAATCGCCTGCGCGACCAAAGGGTAAATGCTCTCTCAACTGCCCTTGCAGGCGCGCCTGCCCCTCTGGCAAGCTTGGTGAAATGTCCAGATTGAACACCCGCGCAGCCACGCGGCGGATGTTGCCATCCAGCGCCAGTTCGTCCGCCCCAAAGGCGATCGAGGCGATAGCGCCAGAAGTATAACGCCCGATGCCAGGCAAAGACTCTAAATCTACGCGCGAACGCGGGAGACTCCCTCCAAAGCGGCCCATCACCTCCCTGGCAGCCTTGTGCAAATTGCGCGCACGCCCGTAGTAACCCAATCCCTCCCATAATTGCAATACTTCTTGCTGGCTGGCATTTGCCAAATCCGCCAAGGTAGGAAAACGCTCCATCCAACGCCGGTAATACGGGAGAACCGTCTCCACGCGGGTCTGCTGAAGCATGATTTCAGAAATCCAGATGGAATACGGGGCTGAATTGTTACGCCATGGCAGGTCCCGTGCATGTACGGCATACCAGTCCAGGATCAGACGCGCGAGTTTGGTCGTCATCGACCATCCATTGCACGGCTAGAATTGAAATCCGCTGCGCGATTCGACGATCTTGAGCGAATAATTGCGAATGAAATCCTGCAACTGGTTATTCAAGCTTTTCCACTCAGCTGAGTCCAGAATTTGCCGTGCGCGCGTGTCTGTTGACACCACCGCTCCCACCAGTATTTGCGGCTGATTGCCGAAGACTGTAGCCCAGGCGTCACTCAACTCGAAACCCATCTTTTGCACGCCAGGGATAAACTCGCGGACGACGAACTCAAAATACTCCTGTTCGCGATCAGGGGCTATGTCCCACGACATCAACAACTTTACCGGCACAAACAACTCCTTTATGGTTTTAAATAATCTAATACAACCACTTGAGTTTCTTCTGGCAGTGAATTCACGCTGGTAACTTTGATCGACGGTTGCGAAGCGACCTCGCCCAACCCCATTTCTTTGAGAAATTTACTCAAGTGATCCAATTTGATCAGCGAATCGGAGAGGTGATAATGCATAGGGATGACAATATTCGGCTCGAGTAGGCTGATCACCTCAGCGGCTTTCGCGGCGTTCAAGCCGCTGCCTCCACCGACCGGTACGAGCGCCACATGCACCGGTCCGAGAGCTTCGACCTCGGTTTGGGTCGGCACGCGGTTGAGTGAGCCAAGATGTAGCACGTTCACGCCGTTGTAATCGATCAGGTAGAGCGTGTTCCGCGGCTCATCATGATCTTTTTTTGTATGCCCATTGGTTTGAACGCCGGTGATGAAAACGCCGCCTATCTCGTACTCTCCCGGGCCTGTAATCCGGTAAGTATCACCCTTGACCGCGGAAAGGAAATTATGTCCAGGCGTGGCATTACTGACCGTAACAATATCTGCTTTTAATTTCAAAGGACTGCAACCGACCGCGCGTTGATCGTACGGATCGGTAACAACCGTAGCCAGGTTTCTTTCAGTGATGCGAAAACAGGAATGACCGTACCAGGTAATATCCATTCAACCTCCATTAGTCCGGGTTTGATTATACATTAAAGTAGAGCGAATCGCTTGACTCGCCCATCTTGTTCAGATACAATCGGCGGTCTTAGGCAGTTAATGGTAAAACCTTGCCTTCGTTATTAGGCTTTGGTATAATCATGCCGCTTAACCTGATACTTAACAATTCAGGCCGACGTAGCTCAATCGGCAGAGCAACCGCCTTGTAAGTGGTAGGTTATGGGTTCGATTCCCATCGTCGGCTCAAGTTGCGGGCTGGCAAGTGAGGCTGATCGCCGGTTGAATTGGAGACAACCTCACCTGCGAGCCAGCAACGGCTCGGGGCGCGGGCGGTTACCCAAGTGGCCAACGGGGACTGACTGTAAATCAGTTGGCGCACGCCTTCGGAGGTTCGAATCCTTCACCGCCCATTTTGGTCGTATGACCGAAAATCCCCTGGATTTTCTGGGGATATTCTGGAAAACGGCAAGCCCTCATAGCTCAGTTGGTAGAGCACGCCCTTGGTAAGGGCGGGGTCATGGGTTCAAATCCCATTGAGGGCTCTATGGCCGGTTATCCCAGGATCCTAAAGTCTTAATGAGGAGCCAAGGAGAAGAAACATGGCAAAACAAAAATTTGATCGAAGCAAACCGCATCTAAACGTGGGGACGATGGGACACATCGACCACGGCAAGACCACGCTGACGGCAGCCATCACGAAGTACTGCAGCTTCCTGGGCAAGGCCGAATACCGGGCTTACGCCACGATCGACAATGCGCCGGAAGAGAAAGCGCGCGGGATCACCATCAACATCTCGCACGTGGAGTACCAGACGGAGAACCGCCACTACGCGCACGTGGA
>JAXDCA010000066.1:0-86829 GCA_034678305.1 Bellilinea sp. | reverse complement strand
TTGAGGGCATTACGCGCAGGCCGCCGCGGGCAATTTTTCGCGATTACCATGAAGAGGTAGGGGCAGGGCTTGTCCCTGCCCGCCGTTTGGGTGAGATCACTATCGGGCGGCCACAAGTACCGCCCCTATGTTATCTGCTCATGCGATCGAGCAACACCCGGAAAAGCAGCGAGCGCAAAAATATCCCCTTGCGCGATGAGACCCCCTACCGACCTCCCCCAAAAATCTACAAACGAGATTTTTAGGGGAGGAGAGTCTTATTTCCCAATCCAACCCCATTTTCCGGTTTTAATAATTAGGGAGGCCAGGATTGAGCACCATCTCCCAATTTGGGAACCTTTACCCCATGCAGCACGTCTTAATTAAGGAATCATGCTCGCGACAAGCAATCATCCGCGCCTGAGATGGCGACCTGCCATAAGGATTGGGCATCCACGCTGATCCGATCGTCAATTATATGGATAATGTCGTAAAATAAGTACGGATGGACAGCTTGCGTGTGCTTATCGTTTTCTGACCCTTTTCTGTCGGAAAATTCATGGAGGAAGGATATGAATAAGCGAATACAAATCATCCTGGCGGTGCTTGCGCTTGCCATGTCTGCTCTGGCCTGTAATCTGCCTGGCCAGACCGCCACGCAAACCCCGTCGGAGCCGACGCCGAATCACACCATGACGGCTCTGTTTTCCATTATCACGCAGCCGCCCGCGACGCTCGCGCCGCCTGTCGCAACCGCGACATCCGAGCAGCACGCGGCAGCTACCTCGACCAGCGTACCGACCTCTACACAAGTCACGCTGCCGCCGACGAATACCTCCGTGCCGCTGGTCACCTCTACGCCCAAGCCGACGGAGGATCCGCGTCCGGCTGGCAAGGCGAATGCGGATTATCTCAGCACCGCGCCAAAGTTGGACGGCGTCTGGGACGAGTGGAAGACCACGGCCTACCCGGCCCGCTTTGTGGTCTATGGGAAAGACAAGCACGAGAATAAAGAAGACCTGGAAGGCTCCTACCGCATTGGATGGGACAGCACCTATTTGTATCTGGCGGTTAAGGTCATCGACGATAAATATGTGCAAAACGCGACCGGCGCCGATATTTTCAAAGGTGATTCAATCGAATTGCTGCTGGACACCGATCTGATGGGCGATTTGAGCTCCACCTCGCTGAGCAGCGACGACTACCAGCTGGTCATATCGCCAGGGAAGGGCAGCACTGCCGGGGACAAGGAAGCCTACCTGTACTACCCAAGCGGTAACGCCGGCGGGCGGCCGCAGGTGAAAATTTCCTCCGCGGGCGGCGACGGCACTTACCGCGTCGAGGCTGCCATCCCATGGAGCGTGTTCGGGATTACGCCGGCATCCGGGCAGCGCTACGGGTTCGCAATCTCGGTTTCGGACAACGACAACACAAGCGCCAACGAGCAGCAAAGCATGGTCTCGAACGTGGCTGGGCGTGCGCTGACAGATCCGACTACCTGGGCGGTACTGACGTTGGTCAAGTAATCCTCAATCCAGATCTTGCGCAAAAAAGGGCAGCCGGATCCTATCCGCTGCCCTTATTGTCTTCTGCCCGCTCAGAAAAGGATCGAGGTCATTTCCTTGCGGTATTCGCGGCTGAGCGGATGATCCGCGCCAATCAGTTCCAACAGGCTGAGGATCAACAGGCGCACCGGTTGATTGGATTTATCCTGCCTGAGGATGTCCAGCAGGCCGTCCAACGCTGCCGGCAGCAATCCGCGCGCAGCCAGGCGCGCCGCATTCCAGTAAGCCTCATCTTGCAGGGTGGGTTCATCGCCGGGCTGGTGATTTTGCAAATGGATCAGGTCGTTGGAAAAGTGCAGCAAGGTTTCCGCCTGGGCGTATTGGCGGCTGGCGGGGAAGGAAGTCAGGATGGAATGGGCTTCGTGCCCTTTGCCCTGCGCCAGCAGCGCCTTGCTCAATCCCAGCAGCCCCTCGGGGTGATCAGGGGCGGACTGAAGCGCCTCGCGGAAATTCATTTCTGCTTCGCGCCAGCGGAAGGCAGCAAGCAGCGCGTCTCCCTTTTCGATGGTCAATGCTGCCGGGCTGGGGGGCTGCAGCCGGTCGAAGAACTCGCGTAAACGGGCTTCGGGCTGCATGCCGACGAATTCCGCGACGATCTCGCTGGAGGAGAACACCTTGACCGTCGGCAGGCTGCGCACGCCAAAGCGCAGCGCCAGGTTGGGATTGCGGTCAACATCCACGCGCGCCAGGCGAAAAGCTCCGCCGGCTTCGCGCGTGATTTTCTCCAGCAGGGGATCCAGGTCTTTGCAGGGACGGCACCACTCGGCCCAGAAATCCACCACCACCGGGACGTTCTGCGAATAAGCCAAAACCTCGAACTCAAAATCGGCTTCACTTACATCGAGTATGAAATCCGACGTCATCATCATTTATCTCCATTATCAGCAGAGGTTTGTCTCTGTCAACCCCTATTTTACCTGATGCGTATTAGAGTTTTATCGGATTTGGGCCGCAATCGTGAAATGACGATGAGCCGGTTACTCTTCCCCGCGGTCGTCGTCAACGATCCGGCCGGGCTGTTCCACGCGGATGACATCTCCGTGAAAATTGATGACCACCTTGAAACCCATCATGCCCATATATGCACGTCCGGCTTCCGGGATGCCCGTCTGAAGGAGCTGCTCCAACTGCTGATCGATATTCTTGAGCTGATGTTCGATGATCGCTTTCGAGAAGAGATCTTCCTGTCCCAACATGCGGGCGGTTTCCTCGCTGAGGATGTCCTCGTGACCGGTGATCTGTTCCTTCATGAGATCCAGGACCTGGCGGTCAACTTGGTCGGAGGGGATATGGCGGCGGAAACCGGCGTCAACGACGACATAAAAAGCCTCTTCGCCAATCGTTGCAATGTCGACAGGATTATCGTATTCGTCGATCACCAGACCTGCAAATAACGGCTGTTTCATCTCGCTCCTGATCAATTCGACTGGCGCTTTTCGATGATGCCAAGCAAAATGCCGGCGGCGATGCCCAGGCGGCGGTCGAAGGAACGCTGGAGGTCTTCCCTGAAATCCATGGAAAGCTCGTAGCGGAAAAGATTGAATTTTTGGCGCAAATCCGCCACGCGCTGCCCGTTAAAGAGCACATCGTAATCTTGCGGGAGGAAGACGCCCAGCAGCAGGCGGCGCAGCAGCGCGCGTTGCTGGCTGTCTTCCTGCAACACTCCGAGCGGCTGGTCGTTGGCGTCCAGCACGTCCCATTGGTCGCGGAGCATCGAGCGCCAGCCATGCCGGCGCAGCGCGCCTATCTTTGTCTGGTAAATGCTATCAATGACATCATAGGCCGCCGAAAAATCGATGATTTGCCTGGCTTTGATGAGCAGCAGTTCCTGGGCCATGCTCTCGTCGCTGTATACGCGGATATCCTCGCGCAGCCTGAACATCTTCTGCCGGCTGTATAGGACGAATGCGCCGGTTTCGTTATAGATGCGAAAGATGCCCGTCAGGGCGATCGCCTGTTTCTTAAGAAAATACTGGTTGGATAGAAAAGCAGAATGCATTCTATTCTCCAAGGGGTTTATCGATCACAGTCACCATTGTACCGGCTTTTTCGATCAAAGTCACGGTGTCCAGGGTTGCGCTCGGATAGGTCCAGCGGAAGACCCAGCGGGCGTCCTGAATGGAGAGATTGACGCAGCCGTGGCTGCGCGGGCGCCCGAAATTATTATGCCAGAAGGTGCCGTGAAATGAGATGCCGTTCTCCATCAGGTAACAGACCCAGGGCACGCCGGGTAAATCGTAGCTGTTGGCGTCCGCCAGGTCGCCGGCAGCCATGTGCCGCGAAGGACGCTTGCGGTTGGTCATGTAGCTGCCCGTGGGAGTTGTATAGTCCCCATCGCGGAAACGCGCGCCGGTGGCTGTGCGCGCCATAAAAACCGGCGACTCATTTTCGTATGCTATCACCACCTGTTCCGGCAGGCGGATTTCCATGCGTTTGGCTTCCCAGGGCAGGTTGGCTGAGATTGGCGCAATATCCTCGGCAGGGACGATGCGCAAGTGCTCTGCGCGGACATAATACTTGACTTTCCACTTGTCGTCGTCGATGCGGTACCAGATTTGGCCGTCCTCAGCCTGGATTGCGGAGGAAATCCAATGGGTCGTGCCGTAATACAGGCGGTACGCCAGCCGGTTTGCTTTTTTGTATTCCCAGGGAGCGTCGGTGAACGGAACGGTGACCTCGCTCAACAAACCATTGGCAGGGATATCCATTTGCGGCGCATTCAACCGGATTTCCACCGGTTGAATATCGCCCGAATGGACGAAGCACTCATCGTCGATCAGATACCAGACGCGGTTGTGTCCCGAATCGGTTCCGCCGAGGACTATTCCGGTGATGTTCAACACCAAATCCTGCCAGTAAGATTTCTTGAGTTCAGCCTCGAACGACGGCTGCGCATAGCCGTCGATTTTACTCGTCGTCACTCTGCCGAGCGGCAGGATGTTCCCCTGTGGATCGAGGATCATCCCCGGGCGCAGACCTTTGGCGGTCCATGGCAGGCTGAGCAAGCCGATCAGCGATACCCCCGACTGTTTCAGGAATTCACGCCGGGAAAGCTGTTGGAGGAAAGGTCTAAGGGCTGAATCCATGCGTTCAATCATGGATATTGACGATCGTACCGACCGATGCCCATTCATACAACCAGGCAGCTTCTTCAGTGCGCAGGTTGATGCAGCCGTGGCTCATCGGCGTGCCGAAGTTATTGTGCCAGTAGGTGCCGTGCAGACCGTAGCCCCTGTCGTAATACATGGTATAGGGAACATTTGGCAGGTAATAGCCTGGTCCAGCCATATCGGTGTAGCGGTATTTGACATAGACGCGGAAAGTGCCGGTGAGGGTCGGGTGAAGCCATGTTCCTGTCGAGACCAGGAAACTATTCAATAATTCCTCGCCTTCATAGGCATAAACCATCTGATTGCTTAAATCCACGTCGATCCAACGTTCTCCTGGACCCACTTCTTCCGGAATTTCTACCCCCGAATAGACGATCGGTGGAGGGGTGTTGGTCGGCGTCTCGGTGGGGGTGGGTGTGTTGGTCGGGGTGGAGGTTGGGGTGGCGGTCGGCGTAGAGGTCGGCGTGGGGGTTGGCGTTGGGGTGAAAGTAGCGGTAGCCGTGGGAGTGATGGATGGCTTGGGCAGCGCGCCTGCTGGACGCGCCGCAGAGGGATTATGCGCCATGGCGGTGCGTAGATCGGGGTAGAATAGCCAACCGAGAACCCCAATGCAGGCGATTAACATCACCACCAGGGCAGTGACCAGCCATTTGCGCCCGCTAGAGGTCTTTTCGATCGGACCCGCTGGCTCTGTTGCCAACCTTGGGGTTGCATTGCGAAGCTGTTGAATAGCGTCTATGCTGGTGCGTGGTTGCGCGTGAACCAGAATCGGTCTGGTATCCTCGAGCGGCCTGGGCGGGACAGCTAACTCCTCCGGTTGCTCACTTGCGCGCAGGCGCTGCACCGCCCAGTGCATGGCTTTGCGCGCGGGCTGGCTGGCAGGATTGATTGCCAGGGCTTTGCGAACATATTCCACGCTCAGGCGCGGCTCCGATACAGCAGCCCGGATCAACCAGGCATCTTCGAGGTTCGGATTCAGGCGAGTAGCACGCTCGGCCTGGATCCTGGCTTCAGTGCGCCTGTGTTCGCGAAGGGCTTTCCGGGCGAGATGGAGAGCTTGCAGCGCCTCAGGTGCAGATGATCCGGTCATGGAGTACTTTCTGAGGGAAAGATTGGCTCGTTACGGATGTAGCACAGAATCCCCTTCGTAATCCCTTCAGCAATCAACTCGGGCTGTTCGGTCAGGATGCGCCGATCCAGGTTGAGAAAACCGGTTTCGATGATCGCGGCAGTGGTATTGCTGTTGATCTCGCCAAAAGTGTGGTATTGCGTCATGTCGGCGGTGATGGTGTGCGCATGATAGCTCATCCCGGTGATCTTGGCGTAACGCTCGATCATACAAGTGCTGAGACGCTCGGCTTTTTCGGGATAGGCGCTGGATGCGGCAGCAGCGACTTTAAAGCCGGTAGCTTCATCATTGACATATTCGCAGGAGTCATTGTGGATCGAAACTAATGCGAGCGCCTGGTATTCGTATAAATTATCGTCGAACTCTTGGAGGAGATCCACCTCATATCCCTCAGCAACCAGGTTTTGCTGAACGATTGAAGCAATCTCGAGATTAACGCTCATCTCTGTCAACCCATCAGCGCAAACCGAGCCAGAATCGTTGCCCCAGTGACCGGCTACGATGCCAATCCGCGGACGCGATACCGCCGTGGGCGTGGGGTAGGTCTGGGTCGGATTTGCCTGCCAGGCCTGGAACATATTATCGAGCAACTGGTTAGAAAACAGGTTGGCGGGGGTCCATAAGGTGAACAAGGTCGCCACAACCAGGGCGACGGTCACGATCGACCAGACGGTGCTAAATATGCCGGGGTTTTTTCGAGTTTTCGGTTGAGCTGAGTCGTTTTGGAGGTCGTCGTCCATAGGAATTCTATCTTATGCCGTCTTTGAACATGGTTATTGTTAGTTTCGTATAGCTGGAATATGCTCTATATCCTCTGATTTTACCTCGAACGACCAAAATTAGCATTTGCATGCGGCTATTTAAAAAAAGCAATTCAGGCGCAAAATCACTTAACCCAGTCAGGCATGCGTAGTGTGCCGGTATTGGGTGGATATCTGGATGCAAGTCTATTGCCAGACCTGCTTGATCGATCCAGCATGGCGCGCAGCAGTAGGTGCCATCCGTGTTGAAAGCCTTTGTTTCGGCATAGCGGTCAATTCATTGATGTCGCCTTAACTCGATCCATGCCTGGCCAGCGCGGGACTCGAATAAATGGATAAATCCAGTTGCTGGTTGAACAATCCGAGTTATTTGGAGTTACAATAATCGTTGAAGAGCAGTTGGAGATATCAGACCATTTTGCGCGGCGAAATCTGGAAAGAGGCAGCCGATTCACAGGCGTTGACCCCGCCGCGCTGGTCAGTGGCGCGCCAATTTTGAATGACGGATTGGCGCATATAGACTGCATTTTGATCGATATCTTTTGCCGTGCAATCATCGAAGCGTTTCACCAGCGATATACAAGCAATACATCATCAAAAGGGAGGGGCGGTTTCTGGTTGATTACAATCGGGTGAGCCGCAAACGAACAAAATGACCGAGGGTGGGTTAAGTCAACAAGAAAAACAGATCCTATTAGGATTGGCGCGCGAAGCCATTCAACATGCTGTCAACCGGCGGAGTCTGCCGCCGCTAGACCTGGATAATCTCCCACCGCGACTGCAGGGGTTGGGCGCCGCCTTTGTGACGCTTACCAAAGAGGGAGAATTGCGCGGCTGCATTGGCACGCTGGAAGCATACCAGCCTCTGGCGGAGGACGTGCGAGAGCATGCGGCAGCCGCCGCGCTGGAGGATTTTCGCTTTCCTCCTGTTCGTCCGGCAGAGGTCGAACAGCTTGAGATCGAAATATCCAGGTTGACAGAGCCGCAGCCATTAGAATACGATAGTCCGTTGGATTTGGTACACAAGCTGCGCCCTGGCATCGACGGCGTGGTGCTTAAGGACGGCTTTCGCCGCGCCACCTTCCTCCCGCAAGTTTGGGAAAAGCTGCCCGATCCAGTTTTGTTTCTGGATCAGTTGTGCTTGAAAATGGGCTCTCATAAGAGCGCCTGGCGCACGCGGAAACTCGAGGTGTTGACCTATCAGGTGGAAGAGTTCCACGAGGAGCTGAAGGGCAAGTAAACAAGTCGTTTACCGTTTCGAGGGATTTTTTAAACGGGTGAGGTAATCTCAGCGAGGGTTGGGAGATTACTTTAATCATAAAAACCCACTCCTTCGCGACGACACCGATATGTCACTGCAAGCGCAGCGAAGCGATCTCGCAAGCGCTCACCTTTTGTCCGTTCCCGCCCACGGGAGTGGGAAACAACCTGCCTGGCATTTACTTTCCCCGCAAAAAACTGCTCCTACCGCAATGAGAAGGTCAGTGTTGGAACAACCTGGCAGGCAGTCGGTGCTCGTCCAGCAACAAAAACAGGGCTAAGTGAGCTTAGCCCTGTTTGTCAGCACCTGTAAAGCCTAACTTACGGGAGCCGGAATTTCATTTTGAGTGGCCGCGATGTGCGCCTGTCCGTACAGGTGCCCCATAATGGCCATCGAGTAGGTGTAGGTTAATAACACACCAATACCGCAGGCGATGGCGCCGATGGGCGCAATGATGCCCGCGACGATGCTTCCAAGCAGGACGAGCAGGTATGCTCCAGGATTAGCTCGTACTTTGGCAAAGACTTCCCGTAAATTGAAACCTGCTGCGAGTGAATCTTTGGCAAGGTAATTGGTATAGGCCGCGGGCAATACGAATCCGCATACCAGGCCATACAAGAATGAAAACAATCCAAAGCAGACTGAAAAGATGGTGACTATGGCAGTGGCGGCGTCACTGTTAGCGGAAGAAGCAACGATTGAATCAAAAATGCCAAAAATACCGCTTAGAACTGATATGGGCAGGGTGTAAACAAATGCGATGACAAAGCCATAAAAGCCGCGCGCCAAATCTGCGCCAAAATCGACCTCCGGCAGTGGATCTGGATGATTGTTCATGACGCGTTTGGCGATATTCAAACACCAACCAAAGACGACCAGCCATCCGACAATTGGGATCAATCCGATCAACGCAACAATAACAATTTTTTTGAACCAATCCGGATCTTTGAAAAGGTATGAAAAGGCAAGTCCAAAATCCATGGGAAAGTCTCCTTTACATATATGTATAGATTAAGTTGGAATTACTTTATCTGGTTTTTTACTTTAGCACAAGTGAATATGCAAGATAAATACCAGACCGGCTCGATGCTATTATTCAGCAGCAGGCGGATTTATTGCAGCAAAATACTCTTTTACAGATTGATCATTGTAAAAGACCAGGGCCAGGATGCCAACTACGAGCGAGATGACGTTTCCGAAGATGATGCAGCAAATTTCCAAAACAGCAATCGTTTGCGAAAATTGCACTGGTTGGGGAGGATTGGCGATGATCTTGACGGCATATAGTATTTCGAATACGCCCAACACGGCTGGCAGCAGGGTAACCGGCGAGCATAATAGACCCAGACCAATGGTCCCAATAACAACACCGCTGGTCAGGCCGAGGCCGGTTAGTATATTGATTACCCCGTTCACCAGGGTCATGATGCCAAGCGCGGTCACCATGCCAGGCTTGATGATTCCCGTTGGAGTTTGTTGAGTAGATTGGATTTCGTTCATGGAGTCGCTCCTCTATACTTTTTAAATCAGGCGGGCTGATAGTTCGCTTCACCTGTATAGTTTATATACGCAGTTAGGGCGATGAGGTTGCTGCAAACTGTGGATGGTATCAGGCGCCAGGCAGCGAGGTCGAAAAGACAAGCAACGTAGAGATTATTTGCTTGTTATCTTAAAAATGTTCGAAATGATCGACTTTAAGCACGAAAATGACTAAGCGGCGTTCCTCTGGTTCTCTCGCGGGGGATACTGATTCGCGGATGGTTTGTATGGCCTGCTCCAATTGGTCGTCCTCCACGCCGATCAATAGAGTGGTTTTCCCACGACGCAGAAATCCGCCGGTAGAAGCAACCCCGGTCACGCGAAAGTTATGAGAGATCAGCGCATTGGAAACCGTGTCGCTGTCGATATCCCGGACAATGGCGATGATCAGTTTCATGGCTATAACTCCTCATAGCGTTCAATGGGTAGTGTAAAAATGGTTGCACCGCCAATTGTTATTGGGGTAGGGGTCGGCAGTGGGAGTGGGGCGCTCTCTAAAGGGACAGCAATATATTCAACGCGCTGACGGCAACTTTCCTTGAGGGAATCGAGCGCCTGTTGGCGTTGATTTTCGTTTAGGGCAACCATCAGGGTGGCATTACGCCTCCCAAGAAATCCGCCAAAACTTGGCAGCCGCGTGACGGTGAAGCCGAGGTTTTCCAGCCCAATGACTGCATTCTCTGCGTCCTGTGATTGAATGACCACAATCATGCAAAAATCTGGTTGCGCGGGCGGGGTTGATCCGCTCATATTTGGCTGCTCCTTTCTTTTGTTTACGAGTAATCAGGGCAATCTGATCACATGCCGCTTGGAGTCGACAATGGTCACAACATGCCCATTTGGCAGCTCGAAACGCGTTGATTGCGATTCAAAATAAATCTTCGTTCCACGATATTGTACATTAATTGGCCATGGAAATGGGTTAAATCCTTCGATAACCGCCTTTTTGGTGGTAAGCAGCCTCAATCCGATTGTCTGAAGGAGCAAGCCAAGCGGCGCCAGGCCTTGCAGAGATCCGCGGTCGCCGCTGCCTCGGCCGGTCGCGGCATGATAACAAGTTGAAACCTGGTGGGAAGATTTTAAGCTGAGAATAACCGCCTGCATCATGCGTCCGATCAGCATCACAGCTTCCTGGCGGTATCCATAAGCAAGCAGACCCTCGACGATCATTTGATTCCAAAGCAGGCTGACATGGTGAGTAGAATCATCCAAAACAGGCCACAGGCGCGTCGGGCAGACCGGTAATCCATAGGGTTGCAAATACTCTTGCAGGATGGTTTTTACGATCAGTTCTCTTGCTCTTTCCGCGGAGGGAATCCCGGCCCACAGCGGCAGCAACAGGCTGATATCTTGGGATGTAAAATCGATCGTTTCGATGGTGCATGTATCCCCGGCTTGAGCCTGGCGGACGATCACCTCGTCCACCCGGGTAAAGTGATTACGGGTGGAATATCTGCCCTCCCCGTACAGCCAGTGGATCTGGCGCGGGAGTACTTCTTCACTTTGCGCGTCCTGTAAGGTCTGCCCATGAATGGTAATATGCGTCTGGCGGGTTTTTTCATCACTGGTTTTTATCCGCACCAACAAGCGCTGGGCGGGCTCGAGTGAATAATCCAGGGTTTGTTTGCCAGAGCCTCTAAAGGAAAACAAACTCACGCCAGGCAGGTGTTGATGAGTGACCGTGTCTCGGTATAAATAGCTGTTGAATGTGGAGTCCCATTGGGATTCGACCAGCTCGCGCAGTCGATTAGATATTTGCTTGAGCCAGGTTTGGTCTACCACTTTATTCAGAAGGGCTGCCATCCTCGAGAGCGATTGACATTCGCTAAACAGAAACGCTGCCAGGGCGGGGCTTTCAACCGCGCGGGGATCAACTCCCTGCGAGCCAGGCAGCCAGGAATGATAAAGGGGTATCGCATCCAACCCAATCTGGTAAGGATGCTGCCATTCGGGAAATCCGTCCTGGTCGCTGTCGTTCTGCGAGTTGAACCAGGTTTTGATAAAGCCCATCAGCCGTGGATAAATCCGTTCCAGCCAGGTATCATCCTCGAGATATTCATACACCCGCCAGGTTAAGGTTGCCAATAAAGGTTGGGCTAACCGTTTACTGCGCTGCCTGGCCATGCCAGGTTTCCAATCGATGCTTCCGTAATGTTGCTGCACCGCAATGAAATTCTCGATCCAACCAGCCGCGAACTGTTCCATGCCCGGCGACAGCAGGCTGCTCAGGTACCATGCATCCAGGACGGTTTGCCCATTCCAGAGATGAGAATAATCGCTGCCATCGCCGAGCAAGGAATAACCCTGTTCAGGCGTCCGCGCCAGGACGAAGGAGGGGTGAGGCAGGTCTCCGCCGGGGGAATATACCAGCCCGGCAGCAATTTTTTGCGTTATCGCTAGGGCAGCATCCCAATCTGCGTCCCCGGTGTGAATTTCGATCTGCCGGCTGGCATTGAGCAGCTCTATGCGGGTTTTTTCAGCCTCCCACTCCCTTGCTGTGGTCAGACGCGCCAGATCGAATGACTCCTGAGTGGAGGCGAGGGCAGCCAGCGCCCAGGTGATTTGGCGCGCGCCGCCAGGTTCAAGCTCGATCTTCAAACTCAGACCGGGAAGCGGGCTATTATTTGCGCCCGGACCGCCGGTCATGAAGCATACGAGTTGCAAATCTTCGCTCGCGCCTGACAAGACATGATTGATGCCGACCTGGCTGACAGACATGCTGCGGCCCTCGCGGCCGAGAGGATTGAGCAATCCAGTCAATTCGAAGTCAAAATCAGCCGTATGATTATTCTGATTGATGAAGGTAAATCTTCCAGCCAACACGTGCGACGAGGCTGCCCAGATCTCATATTGGACATTTACTTCGGCAAAAGGGGAGAAACAAACTTCTATGAAGTTTGAATCATTACGTTTAACAACCGGGGGGAGAAAAAAGTTCTGTGGATCACGCAGGGTATAACCCTGGCTTAAAAATTGAGGAAACAACCGCATCGAGCGCGCCCGAAGTCCATACGAGGTCTGCAAGGCTAAAGCAGCAGGATCACCACCCACCAGGCTAAGCTCCCAAATGTGGTCGTTAGCATAATCGAGTTCGGTTAACTGCGCATCCGCGGCAATGATCAAATGTAAGGGATCGTTAGTTTTAAGGTTCCATTCTCTCATAGGTTCATTTTACGAAAAGAACCTGTCTTGGTCAATTCAGGCCTGACAGGGGTTTGACTGATAACCGGCGTGGAAGGTGAAAAAGCGGCTTAGAGTTTTGTGCTAGAATCGAGATTGGTGCGATGAATAGGAACCAACTTTATCTAGAACCGTCTTTAAGGAAACAGGTCTTTGCAGCGATGGTTACCTATTTTTCGAATCAAAGTAATTAAGCTCACCAAACATGAGATATATAATCCACATGGATATTATCCATAATTTATCTCCCCTGGATAAGATATGATACCGATGGATGAACAATCCTCAAATGAACCTGAGGTAAACGATAACGAAATAACCAAACCAGGCGAACGATTGCGGAAAATTATATCTGACAATCAAGGCTTGGATCACTCAAAGGATTTGGCCCCTAATATGCCGCCGACTGGGGATCAGGATGCAGCAGATTGGCCGCTCCCAGAGACCGCACAGCCGGAAAGTCAGAGTGATGCACCCAGGGAACCTGAGGTGACGATCCCGCCCGAGTCTCAGCAGGAAGCGCCTGAAGCAGACAGCGAAACAGGCGACAGCGGACATCCTTCGGAGGACGAATCCCAACCTGCTGACGTCGAAATAAGCTATCCGCAGCCTGTTGGTGAGTCTTCATCCATTGCCGGAGATGCTCAGGAGCATGAAAAATCCGCAGATGAAGCAGCAGATGGTCAAATCAGTGAAGATGTCGAGCAAACCATCCCGGCGGAGATGGCATTGGATATCCAAACCACCCGCCCCTCTGACCTAAGCCCTGCGCCTGATAAAGAGGTTACTCGCGCAAGCTCGCATATACCCTCAACAGATGAGTTGGATGAGCTCGAAAAAACTCCACCCTCGGGCGCCCGTCCGCAACAGACTACCGACTCAACCGGTAAACCGCCTGTGCCAGTTCCTCCACCGCCGTACAGCAAGGATCCTGGTGAATTACCGAAGCGGATTGTCGAATCGGACGTCGAAGCCACGCGAGTCACGCCAGCTGCGTTGACGCCCCCTGGCAGCCAGCGTCCCAGTCAGGCGACTTCTGGTTCGCGACCCCAACGAATTCCCATCCGTTCGCAAAATCGCTATCCCACGCCAGCTGGAGGGTATCCTCGTGGCGCGGATTCCGGGCGCAGCATTTCCCCGCCCTCGCAGCCGGCGCGTAAAGATAGCGTCTGGCGTAAACCGCTGGGTTGTCTGCTTCGAATATTTATCGCGTTGCTGTTTCTGGTTGTGCTGGCTTTATTGGGAGTCGGCTCGTTCCTGGTGTACAAGTATTACAGCATCGCTGCTTCTCTGCCGAGCGTAGATGATTTGCGCGCGCATACCTCTCAATTCGAAACGACCCGCATCCTCGACCGCAACGGCAATACTATCTACGAAATTATCGATCCGAATGCCGGCAGGCGTACCTTCGTGCCAATCGAAAAGATGTCTCCCTATATTATCGCCACTACCCTTGCTACGGAGGACAAGGATTATTATACACACCCTGGTTTCGATCCAGTTGCCATTGCACGCTCGCTGTGGTGGAACTACACCAGCGGCAGGACAGTATCGGGCGCCTCGACCATCACGCAGCAATTGGCGCGGTCATTGCTGCTCTCACCTGAAGACCGCTACGCGCAGACGATCGAACGTAAGGCACGCGAGATCGTCCTCGCGGCGGAGATTACCCGCAAATACACCAAAGAGGAAATCCTCGAGTTGTATTTGAATGAAAACAATTACGGAAATCTCTCCTACGGCATCGAAGCGGCGGCTGAAACGTATTTCAACACAACCGTCGATCAGCTTAGCCTGGGTCAGGCAGCTTTCCTGGCAGGCATCCCGCAATCACCAGCAATCTATGATATCAACAGCAACCGTGAAGAAACCCTTGAACGGTTCCGCACCGTGGTGGTATTGACCTACCAGCTCAGTCAGGAACGCAACTGCATTTACGTGAGTACCAGCTTGCGCGAGGTGTGCGTTACTCAGCAGGATGCAATGGATGCCGTGACCGAGATCGAAACCTATGCTTTCCAGCCAGCCAGCGCTACGATTCGTTTTCCCCACTGGGTGGATTACATCCGCATGCAACTCGAAGCGCGATACGATCCGAACACCATTTATCGCTCGGGTTTTACGGTGTACACAACGCTCGATCCGGCGCTACAAACCCAGGCAGAGAACCTGCTGAGAGAGCGCATCGCACTGATGGCCGAAAATAACGCTAAAAATGGAGCGCTGGTTGCTATCCAACCAGGCACCGGTGAAATCCTGGCGATGGTTGGCTCTCCGGATTTTTATAGCGAAGAGATTTCCGGGCAAGTCAATATGGCGATCAATCCGCGGCAACCGGGATCCGCGATCAAGCCGCTGACCTACGCGGCAGCCTTCGAGAAGGGCTGGACGCCATCTACGCTGATCTGGGATGTGCCGAGTGAATTTCCACCATCAGGCGATCCAAATGATACCCGCGAGCCTTACAGACCGGTAAATTATGACGGACGCTTCCACGGGCCGGTTTCCGTACGCTCGGCTCTGGCCAATTCGTACAACGTGCCCGCGGTTAAAACTCTACAATATGTAGGCATTTATGATAATCCTTCCACACCGGCGGCGGATGGATTGATTAATTTTGCCAAGCGGCTTGGCATCACTACGCTGACCCGCAGCGATTATGGATTGTCGTTGACCCTTGGCGGCGGGGATGTTTCGCTGCTCGAAATGACCAGCGCATTCTCGGTATTTGCCAACAACGGCAGGCGCATTCCACCAGTCGCGATTACAAAAATAGTAGATTTTAAGGGTCAGGTGGTTTATGAGTACCAGCTGCCTGCTGGCGACCAGGTGATGCGACCCGAGCATGCTTATTTGATCAGCTCGATCCTGTCCGATAACCAGGCGCGCGCGCCAATGTTTGGCAGCGACTCGGTGCTGAACCTCGGCTTCCCGGCCGCGGTGAAGACCGGCACAACCAACGATTTTCGCGATAACTGGACCATTGGTTACACCCCGGACGTTGCAGTTGGCGTGTGGGTAGGCAATGCGGACTACACACCCATGCAGAACACCACTGGTTTGAGCGGAGCTGCCCCGGTATGGTCTGAGTTTATGAAAGCTGCCATCCAATCATTGACGGGCGGCAGCCCGACTGCCTTCGTCCGTCCGGCTGGCGTGGTAGATCGAGTGGTCTGCCTGTTTTCAGGCGCCGAGCCGTCCGAGTGGTGCCCGCAGCAGCGCAGCGAGATATTTGCTTATGATCAACTGCCGCTGTCCAAGGAATATGACCTGTGGACCAAGGCGCGCATCGACACATGGACTGGCTTACGGGCATCTTCTGCTTGCGCGGATTTCATCGAGGAAAAATTTGCTCTTAATATCCAGGATGAAAGCGCAGTCAAATGGATCCTGGAAACAGCCGAGGGCAATGCCTGGGCCGAGGAGATGGGATTTCAACAGCCCATCTATTTCACGCCTCAGCGTGAATGCACTGCCAATGACGTGCGACCGCTGATTCTGTTTGCCGGATTGAGCGAAAATCAGACCATCAATGTCAATCCACTCTCCGTCTATGCGTTGATCAAAGTCCCCGAATCTTTCGGGGAATACCGTCTGGAGTACGGCATGGGCGACGATCCAGCTGATTGGGAAGAAATTTACAAAGGAAATCAGCAATCTGACCAGCCTCAATTTCTGACCGATTGGGACCTTAGCGAAATCCCTGCTGGCAGGGTGACCTTACGTATCTACGTCACCAGCCAGCATGATACTTACGCGGAAAGGCGTATACATCTCAATCTGCAGGTGCCGACCCCTACGATCACACCTACGCCCACGCCTACCATCACGCGCACTCCCACCCGCACACCAACGATCACCGAAACGCCGCTGCCAAGCAGCACGCCGACCGCCACGCCTAGCTCGACCCCTAGCTATACGCCGACGCCAAGCGAAACACCGACCGCGAGCTTAACCCCAACGGAGACAGCGACTGCAATAGTTTGAGAACTGAGCGTCGCGCGTCAAGGAACACGTGTCAGGTTCATCTTTTCTTTGCGTGCAATGGTGTACAAACCAGGCGTAAAGTTGGACTGCCGGCTTCCAGATGAATTCTGTTCCTTATTGAAATCAATTCACTGGCGCAAGCCATTATCAGCGGTATCTGTGCTTCCTGGAAGGCGCGAGTGTTAAAAATCCGGTCAATCATACCTTGACCGGTGAATAGTCATAGTATTTTCTGATTTTCGTTTACTTTTCTTCCCTTCGACCGAATATCGACATCTGGGTGGCTTCCTCCCAACGCGGGGGATCGCCGTCGAGTAAATCTTCCCACAAGTTTAGGGTCAGGTTGGGTCTGCCCGCGATTTCCCGCAACAGGCGGAATTTCATGATGCGCCAACCGGCCTCGACTGCGCTGTTCAGGCGTGGATCGCGCGCCAGCTTGAGACTGAGCAGCGAAGCCCGTCCACCAGGCAACACTAACACGCAGCGGTCGGACGGCAACTGCTGCGTTTCATAGACGAAACGCGATATGATGCTGGACGCCAACAGGTAGAACAAATACACTGGTTTGTTGTTGGCGTCGATCCATAACAGCGGCTCTTCACCTTGAGTTGTATATCCGAGATTGGCAGCCACGCGGTCGAGCAGCTTAACTAATGCGCTCAATTCTTGCCGCCGAGCAGATGGATTTTCCTGCGGGCGGATTTTCCAAAACCCCTCTTCACCGGAGACGGGATCGGCAAAAGATGCCAAACAGGTGTGAATTAGTGTATTGGGAGGGGTCATCAGACCCGGGAAAAGTTGATTCAACCGCTTTTCGACTTCTATTTGGTGGACTGCCTGTTGGGCAAGCAGCTGGTTAACAACCTCGCGTTCCACACGGTCAGCGAGGGGCGGTTCGGTTTCGATCTCACCCGCCAGCCACCACATTCCGCCTTCTTCGGATTGCGATTTGCCCGGGTAGCGCATGGCAAAACTACGATTATGGAGTACTTCTGCAAGGGTAGCCTGGGTGCGGGCGAGGTAATCCAGCGGCAGCTCGCTGATTTGGGTTGGCAGCAAGCCTGCTTCTGCAAGCCCGAGGAGAGTAGCAGTATAAAGCGAAAGGTAACTGGCGGGTTCTCCACGGCGGCTGAGGTAATTTCTAACCGATTCGAAGGCGATGGTCTTCGGATTCTGACGTGATGGGGCTGGCGGTGGTTTACGAGAGCACCAGGAAAATTGGGCAATGTCTTCTTCCTGATCGAAAGCCACGCCGGTCAGGCCAAAGCCAGCCATATTAGGCGCGGTAAGCAGCGCCAGCATGAAGCTTGGGGTCAGTTCGCTGGCTATGGCGAAGAAGGAGGTGTTGGCTTGCAATTGTTTATTCGGGCCGGATAAGGCGGTATGCAGCGCCTGCGCCATCCAATGCCAATCATAGCGGCGGCGTTCGAGCGCGCTGCGCAGCGGGATGACCGCTTCACGTCCCCACAACCAGCCCGACCAGAGCGCGCACAGCGTCCAAAAAGCCTGATTGGCGCGCGGAACTGTCGTCAGGATGGCAGCCGGGCGTAATTCATCCGGCAACGGCAGTATGGATTTGATCCGGCCAGGATACAAGCAAATCCCCGATGGTTCAGTTGGGGTGTTGGGATAATGCACAAGCTGAACCTGTCCCACGCTCGACGACCAGGCGCTGGCGGCATCTTCCAGCGCCAGCCATAGATTCTTTTCGCGGAACTGCGTGAGAACAGTGAGCTGGCGCGGACGCGTGCGGCCCAAGGTCCACGGCCAGAGCGTGTTAGCATCGTCGCAGACGCTGACCAATAATGCTTCGAGAATTTTCCTGCGCTGCGGCGTGAGATCCAGCCCCTCGGCCTTGTTCAGGAGGGTCGTTAAAACGTAGAGCGGGCGCGGCAGGTAAGTTTTCAAGGCTTCCTGGACGGATTCACGCTGATCGTAATGTCCATCCTGGGCAACACGGGAGAGGGCGCGGGCGCGGTGCATAGGGTCAGTGCGAATCAAATTCAGGCGTTCGAGGTCAAATTGAGTCAAAGGTCGCTCGCCGTCATCCCCGCAGGTTGGGCAATGATATATTCGCGCGGATGGGAGAGGCTGGTCGCGCTGCCAAAGGTATGCCTGCGCTTGAATTTCCTCGCCGCAGACTGCGCAGCGAGTCTTGTACAGGTTTTGGATATGCAGTTCCAACCGTTCATCGCCGCGTCGTGAAGCTGCCAACGCGGCGATTGCCGCCGCGAATTCGACTTCCGGCGGGGCTTCTGCAAGTACTTCCAGCATCAAACTCAGGATTGGATTGTTGCAGGTAACCAGAACGCGGTACCCGGCGCGAGCTATTTCCAAGGCCGCCAGCGGATTAGCGCCGAAAGGGTCTAACACTAAACTGCCGTGGGGAAGGTTTTCCTCGAGCCAACCGGTCAGCATGCCGGGCGGCGCGGCTGGCAGATAGCGCCCCAGTGGCAGCGTTGGCGCTGCAGAGGTGGACGGGATAAATATTTGTTCAAGCGTTTCCATGCCTGTTAAGAGTATAGTGATCTGGGACTTAAAAATCTAGTGCTGCCTGCGGCAGAGATAGATATAGTATACATAATGTGTATGAAAATCACCAAATTGGGTTTCAATTTGTGCACACGAAACGGAATTTTTCGAGTAGGATAGGGTTGATACCCCTGTACAATACTCGATAAAACCCCTCAGTGAGTGTAAACGAATACACAGAAGGGATTCCACTGGTTCTATGCCAAACCGTTTTCTTGAGCAAGCCAATCAAGGCAAAAATGAATTCTGGCGTTATCTGCTGACCCTCATTGCGATCGTGGTGGTGGCATTTTCTGTGCAGATATGGATAACGATGGCTGCCATGTTGGCTGAGGGTACCACCAACATTTATGAGTTTACGCCGCTGGTTTTGTTCATTGTTACGATGGCGCCGTTCCCCTTTGCTTTGATCGTTCTGGCAGGCGGGCTGCGGCTACTTCACAAACGTCACTTGATATCTTTACTGAATCCAGCCAGGAAAATTGCCTGGCGCCGGATCTTTATCTCCGGTTTTCTTTGGTTGGGCCTCTCGGCGTTGAGTGATCTGGTACTGGCGTTGATCGATTCCGGCAATTATGTTTGGTCTTTTGATATCAAGAAGGCCCTGCCGTATTTTCTTCTGGGGGTTGTGCTGATTCCTCTCCAGTCTTCGACTGAAGAATTTATTTTTAGGGGTTATCTTACCCAATGGGCGGGTCGCTTCAGCAAGGGTTTATGGCTGCCGTTAGTAGCGCCATCAATTGTTTTTATGCTGCTACACAGCTTCAATCCAGAGGTGGGCGCCTACGGCGTGCTGCTGACTATGCCGCTATACCTGGGTATTGGTTTGTTGCTTGGCTGGTTGACACTGCGCAGCGAGAGCCTCGAACTGGCGCTGGGGTTGCATGCCGCCAATAACCTGTATGCTGCCATGATTGTTACCTTCCCGAACTCAGCATTGGCTTCACCGGCACTCTTTTCGATGCGAACTTACAAGCCAGTGACAGGTCTGATCGTTTTTGTCCTTGTCGCCGTAATTTATATTGGAGTATTATTCTTGATTGGGCGGAGTTGGTTATTCCCTGATCGTAGCAAGGAGATTTCCGGCATGTAGGCGAATGGGTTCTTAACGCAACGCCCTTGCGTGGTACGATTATGGAGGTAATCATGAAAACCCGGCTGGCAATCTTAATTCTGGTGATTGGATTATTACTGGCCATTCAGGTATCCCCTGTTGACGCCCGTTCGTATTATAGCGAGCGGTTTGATGTGCAAATTGATATTCAGGACAATGGCTCGTTGATCGTTACCGAGACAGTTGTTTTCTATTTCGAGGGCGGCCCCTACACTTATGCCTTTCGTGATCTGGCCTTGAGAGAGTTGGACAGGGTTGAAATCCTGGAAGCCAGCATGGATGGGCAGGTGCTGCCGCAAGGCGATCAGGCGGGGCAGGTCGAAGTGCACGCTGACAATGATCCAATCGAAATCACCTGGCACTTTTCTCCCACTAGCGACACAGCGCGTACCTTCACCCTAAAATATCTTGTTGAAGGCAATATCCGTCGTGTTGACGGGCTGGATGCTCTATCCTGGCGAGCCATCCCTGAGGAGCATGAATATGTGATTCGGTCGAGTACCATCAGCATACAGTATCCTCCTGATTTGACGCCCACCGGTGATCCTACTTTGAAAGGCGCTCAGGCTCAACTAGAACAGAACCCTGGGCAAATTGTGTTCAAAACGACGAATATCCTGAAGGACAGACCGCTAATCGTTACGGTTCATTTTCCTCAAGGCGCCCTGATCGATCGGACGCCGGCATGGCAGACCAGGCAGATCGAACGCTCGCAGCAAAGCCGGGCTGCGCTGCCCTATGCGCTGGCATCTGGCGCAGGAATCTTTGCGCTTGCGCTGGCAGGGCTGGGTCTGTACCGGCGTAAAAACCTGCAGGAATATCCCGAATCCATCCCCTCCGGAATCATAACCTCTCCGCCTGATGATTTATATCCCGCCCAGGCTGGTATATTAATGAATAATGGCGCTGCAAATATTAAGCATGTGTTTGCCACGATGCTGGATTTGACCCGCCGGGGGTGGCTGCGCATGCAAGAGGTTAAGGGCAGTGGATTATTCAAAGCCAAAGATTTCATCATCACCCGTGAAAAACCAGGCGAAGACCTGAAATTGCATGAGATGGTCATTTATGACTTTCTTTTCAAAGCCCGCGGCGGGTGGCGGGAAACCGCTAAATTGAGCGAGGTTGGCGCTAAATTTAGCTCGAGGATGTCTATTTTCAACCAGGGTCTGCGTTCTGAATTGATTTCGAAGAAGCTCATCCTTAACAATCGATTGAAGCAGCGTTCGCGGTTGGGAGGGCTTGGATTTCTATTCATCTTTATTGGTTTGCCGCTGGTGTTGATCGCCGCGATGTCGATTGGGATTTCCGATCCACGCACGGTATTTTTCGGTACGATTATCCTCGGTGTGGGGATTGGCCTGATTCTTACGGCAGCCGCCCTATGGGTGCAATCGCTCTCCTGGCCTGTGTTGTCGGAAACTGGCGCAGCACGTCTTGAACACTGGAATTCTTATCGGGATTACCTTAAGGATTTGATCAAATCGAATGCGGCATTACGTCAGGAGTGGCTGGAGGAATACATGTCCTTTGCGGTTGCTTTCGGTTTGGGCGAGCAGTGGGTAAAAGCATTCAAAGAACGCGGATTGAGTACCGCTTTGCCGTGGGTGCTCTCATTGAGCGGCGGGTATGCTGATGGTTCAGTGGTCGCTGCCGCCATCAGCTCTTCTTCCGCCGCGGGAGGCGGCGGAGGCGCAGGCGGAGGGGGAGGCGGCGCCAGTGGAGCAGGGTGAATAGGCTCCCCATTTTTGAAAGTGTAAAGTATCTGAAAACTGCACATGCGCTGCGAGGTTGTTTTAAAATGTATAATACGCAATAAGCCGGGTCGAACGGATTATGCCACTCAATTGGTACGCCATTAACAGTCATCCCAACAAGGAAGAAATCCTCTGGCGGCATCTGCTCAGTCAGGGGATTGAGGTTTTCTATCCACGCTTGCGGGTAACTCCGGTTAATCCGCGTTCCCGAAAAATTCGCCCGTATTTCCCCGGTTATATGTTTGTGCGCTCCGACCTGGAAACAACCGGACGATCCATCTTTCAATGGATGCCTTATACGAAAGGACTGGTCTCTGCTGGTGGAGAGCCCGTTTCCGTCCCGGATGAGTTGATCTCCGCGATCCGAGCCAGAGTAGAGCATGTCGATGCCATAGGCGCTAAAAAATTAGATGGATTAACAACGGGAGATGCGGTGGTAATAGAAAATGGCCCCTTTGAAGGGTATGAGGCGATATTTGACCTGCGCATTTCTGGTAGTGAGCGTGTTCGCGTACTGTTAAAAATGCTCAATGCAAGGCAAGTGCCATTGGAATTACGGGCAGGCAGTATCCGTAAGAAATCGACCTAAAAATAGTAAACCAGTCGTATCAGACCTGGTAAAAATCCAGGCTGGAATATCATACTTACCCAGGATGCGTGGATGGAAGAACCAGATTTGCGAAAAGACACATCCAAGCCATACCAATCTGCGAATTTTGAGCAAAGGCGCGGACAGGGATCGCCTGAACGTTTGCGGAAAAACAAGTCAAGAAAATGGCTGCTTTTCTTTGTATTAGGCGCGTTAGTTGTGATAAGCTCAGCATTTTTAGTCGCTGGATTTACCGTCCTGCTTGGCAATCCTTTCCGTTTCTACGAACCATTATTTACCAGCCTGATCATTCTTATAGCTTTGCTCGCCTTATTCCCGATCGGTCGGAGATTGATACTACGGAATGATCAGCGAATTGATCCGAAATCACAGCTTGCGAAATTACATCCCTTCGACTTTTCAGCTGCAGGGAGAATCAATGAAATCACAACCGCTCTCAGGGATCAAATTTCTGCATTCATGCAGGCGGATCGAGTTTATATTTTTATTCTCGACCCCGAGAGTAATTATTACCTGGCAGCGGTAGATGAAAGTGGATTAGCGAGCAGTGACCTGCGTTTTTCGAGCAACAGTTCGCTGGCAGATGAATTAAGCGCTCAAAACCAGTCTTTGCTGCGATTGGATCAAGATAAATTCCCAAAGAACCTATCAGGTGAAAAAACGCGCCTGGAATTGTTAGATGCTCAAGCGCTGATTTCGCTTAAAAGCAGAGAACGGCTGCTCGGATGGGTTGTACTCAGCAGCGGGGATAAAAAGGCATTCGATCATCCGCAAGTTATTCAGCAACTGGAAAAAACAGCAGGACTGGCTGCCATCGCACTCGAACGGGTGCAATTGACTGAAGACCTGCAAAGGCGCGTGCAAGAAATGGATGTGCTTACGCGCGTGGCGCAGGGGGTTAATGTGACACTGGCTCTGGATGATATTTATGAATTGGTTTATGCGCAGACTGCCAGAATCATTCCGGTGGATGTGTTTCGCATCGTTTTATTTGAACCGCCATTGAATGAACCGAAGATGGTGTTCTCCGTTCAAGGGGAAGAACGCTGCTTGGCTGTCGAAAAATCCTTTGCGGCGATCCAATACTTTCCGGAATACGAAACGGTTCGTTCGGGCTGCGTTTATATCAGCGAGGACTATTCCAGCGAGCTTCGGCTGTGTGGAGCCGAGGAGAGCCTGGTTGACTGTCGTGAATGGCTGGCAGTCCCACTGCGCGCTGGCGCGGAGACGATCGGCGTGGTCAACATTGGGCGCAGGGAGGCTTCCACCGGGTTCAACGCTGCCCAACAACAAACCGCGCAGTCCATCGCCGATTTAGCCGCCGGTGCGATTGTAAAAGCGCGGCTGTTGGCTGAATCGGAAAAACGTACCCATCAGTTAAAAACGCTTTACGACACAACACGCCAATTATCATCGACGCTCGATCAAGAGCGATTATTTAAGAAGATCCTTCAGAGCGCAGTCGAAATCCTCGATTGTGAGGCAGGCAGCCTGTTGATGGCGGATAAACAGTCCAATGAGTTGATTTTCCGAGCCGCGCTTGGGCCAGCAGCAGGCGCGCTGGTCAATCAACGCATGCCGGCAGGCAGCGGCCCCGCTGGAAAATCCTTCACAACCCGTGAAACCATTCTCATCAATGACGCCGGCCTATCCGATTTCTGGCCCAAGCATCGCGAATCTTTCAAGGGATTTAAGCCGCGCTCGCTGCTGGCTGCGCCGATGTTGGTAAAGAACCGCGTGGTCGGTGTGATCGAGCTGATCAATCATCGAGACGGGACGGATTTCACCCAGGATGATCTGGAGTTGTTGACCACATTTGCATCTCAAGCTGCGGTTGCGGTCGAAAATGCCACGTTGTATACGATGACGGATCAGGCGCTGGCTTCCCGAGTGGAGGAGTTATCGGTCATGCAGCGGATAGACCGCGAGTTGAATGCCAGCCTGGATGTCAAACGCGCGATGAAGATAACATTGGATTGGGCAATGCGGCAGTCGGGGGCTGCGGCAGGTTTGGTAGGCATGGTCAAGCCAGAGGGAATCCACCTGATGGCTTCACAGGGATATGCTGATGAGTTGAGTGAATATGCCGAGCACCCACTGCCAACCAGCATGGTCCATCTGGGACAGGTGATCGCGGAGAACAAGCCCGTGCAAATTTGTCCCGATCAGTCTGGAACTGCTCTACTCGATGGAGCTCGAAGCCAGATCGTCATCCCAATTCAGCAGGAAAACATTGCGATCGGAGTGATACTGTTGGAAAGTCTCCAGCCGGGCATATTTTCGCAAGAGAAAGTTGAATTTTTGACGCGCCTGGGTGACCATGCTTCGATTGCCATCGCGAATGCGCAATTGTATAACGCAATCCAGTCGGCGAATGTCGCCAAAAGCGAGTTCGTGTCTTTTGTGGCGCATGAATTAAAAAATCCGATGACATCCATCAAAGGCTACGCTGAGCTTCTGGCAGCGCGCGCGGTTGGACCTGTCAATGAAAACCAGGCCAGCTTTCTGCAAGTTATCCTCGCTAACATTGACCGCATGAATAAGCTGGTTTCAGACCTGAACGACCTGACCAAGATCGAGGCAGGGTGCATCCGCCTGGAATTTTCCTCGGTTGCGCTTAAAGAAATCGTCAGCGAAGTCGAGCGCTCTACCCAACGCCAGATCGCAGAGAAGGGGCAGCGCTTTATCGCGCAAATTCCCGATCATCTGCCCTCTGTTTGGGCAGATCACGACCGTTTGATGCAGATTCTGGTCAATCTGGTCAGCAATGCCCATAAGTACACAGACCAGGGCGGTGAAATTACGCTGGGCGCCCAGGCTCTTGACGATGGGCTGGCAGAAATAGATGGCGATCGCATGGTGCATGTGTGGGTAAGAGACAACGGCATCGGAATTTCTGAGGAAGATCAAGCGCGGATATTCCAGAAATTCTTCCGTTCGGAAGACCTGAAAACGCGCGAGACTCCCGGGGCGGGGCTTGGCCTGAACATTACCCGCAGCCTGGTAGAAATGCAGGGAGGTAAGATCTGGTTCGAAAGCCAATACCGCCAAGGCACTACTTTTAATTTCACCATTCCCGTTTCGAAATGAGCGCTCAGCGAGCGGTCAATTATGGCGGGGGAACCGAACCATTTATAGACACGGTTAGGAATTCATGGACAAGAATCATCTTTGCGCATCTTGTTATGCGGGAACCTGCGATATACTAATGGCAGGGGTGGTGATTGCTCAAAGGAGTACGATCAATAATTGTCACGTTTGAAGGAGTTATGATGTTGCGTAGGTTTCTTTGCTGCGCCATAATCATTTTTACAATCGTCATTTTTTTATCGGCCTGTGAGTCGCAAACTTCTCAGCAAGCTGAAAATGCCGGTGGAGCTGCCTCGCCTACCCCAAAAATCACAGCGACGTTTACTGTCCGTCCAACCAGGGCTGCCTTGCCGACCGCGCCTCCCATGCAAGAGAGCGAGGGTGCTAACAAACCTTATCCGACAGCAACCAGCAGCGGAGATAGTACTACTTCCATCTTACAGGTGCAGGTAAAGACGGCTGCTGAGGCCGAGGTCAAGCTGCCAGGCAGGAATGCTCCCTGCTACCAGGCGACGTTTCTAAAGAATATTACCGTAGCAGACGGGGCGGGGTTTCAACCTGACAGCCCGATTTTAAAAGTGTGGCAGGTACAAAACAGTGGATCGTGTGCATGGTCATCCAAGACTGTGTTAACTTTTGCGCATGGCGTCGACTTCAATGCCCCGCCTTCGATTCCACTCAACACCAGCGTCCCTTCTGGGGCCATTGTTGATATCTCGCTAAATCTAAAGTCTCCGCTTCGTTCAGGCACTTATCAGGGCTTCTGGAAGCTGCAAAATGAAATGGGCGTGCCAATAGAGATGCTCAATTCGCCTGCATCTGAGCTGGCATTGAAAATTGTTGTGTTCATCCCTGAGTCGCCTGAGCCCGGGTTGACATACGATTTCACTTCGAATTTTTGCATGGCTGAATGGTCAACCCCCCTGGATCTGGTGGACTGCCCTTCGGTGGAGTTGGCTGGCGCCAACGGCGCTGTGATGCGCTCATACACGCCAATATTGGAAAACATGTCCAAAGATAACGAGCCGGCGCTGATGGTATTGCCCTCTGAGGGCAAGGATGGATTTATCTCAGGCATTTATCCGGAGTATGCCGTCAAAGAAGGCGACCGGTTCAAAACTGTCATCGGTTGTTTGCAAAAAGTACCCAAGTGCCGGGTTATTTTCGAGTTGAATTATACTGAGGATGGGAAAACCGCTGAAAACCTGCTCACCTGGGAAGAAACCTACGATGGTCGATTTAAAAATGTGGATCTAAGCCTGGATTCGCTCAAAGGGAAGACGGTTCAGTTCATATTAAGAGTGGGTAACGCCGGAGACGCCGTGGATGATCAGGTATTCTGGTTGTGGCCGCGGATTAGCAATCCAAATGCTACTGATTAGCTCCCATTTCTTGTTTATTTGGAATATGTTGTTATACTATATTTACTTTGGCTCTCTTTTATTTACAGGAGGCTAATTATGAAAAAATCGACTCCGTCAAAAATGGCAAAAATAGCAGCGAGCCTGGTTGTCATTGGGTTGATCCTAGCAATCACATTTGCTTTCTTGCCTTCGTCGCTGGTAAAGGCGTATACCGGTTACCCGACATTCAGCATCGTCAGTGTCACCAAGGATGTCTCGGTAACCATCCAGACCAACAACCTGCCGCCCGACCAGACCTTTACCGTGCGCATGGGCCTCATGGGCACCAAAGCGATCGGTGGTGTGGTCGTAGGCACTGCCGATTCCGGCACAGGTGGAACGCTAAAACTTACCTACAATATTCCCGATTCGCTCAAGGGTAAAACCCAAATTGCCATCCGCATGGATAGTCCCTCTGGCTATTATGCATACAACTGGTTCGACAACATCAGCGCGACAAGCGTGGCAACGCCAACCAAAACGCCATCAACTACGACAGCACCAACCAAAACACCAACGAAAACACCTGCGACAGCAACGCCCTCTGGCACTGCTTATAGCAATATACCGACCTTCAGCATTGTCTCCGTGGTGAAGGGCACAAGTGTGACGATCAAGACGAATAACTTCCCTGCCGGGAAAACCTTCACCGTGCGCATGGGCGCTTACGGCACCAAGGCTATTGGCGGCATCGAGGTCGGCACAACCGATTCAGGCAGCGGGGGAGCTTTCGAGAAAACTTACAACATCCCTGAATCGTTGAAAGGGTCAGCCAAAATTGCTATCCGCATGGATAGCACCACTGGCGGCTATTACGCCTACAACTGGTTCAATAACAGCGACATAACCGCAGGAGAAACCCCGTCAGCTACGGCAGTCAGTGGATATACTGGTTACCCGACGTTCAGCATCAGCGCGGTGGTCAAGGATACATCGGTCACTATCAAAGCAAAGAATGTGCCAGCAGGTCAAACCTTTACCATGAAGATGGGGGCGTACGGCACCAAGGGAATAGGTGGAACGACGGTAGGCACGAAGGATTCCGGCACAGGCGGAACCTTTGAAGCAACCTTCAATATCCCCGAAGGATTAAAGGGATCGACCAAGATAGCCATCCGCATGGACTGCCCGGCTGGATATTACGCCTACAACTGGTTCTGGAACAATACCTACCCATAAAGGTTTGGATCGGCGATAAAGAAAAAAAATAAGAAATGAAGGGGGCTGTCCCAGGAACGCCGAAGGGACAGCCCTTTATATATAAGGAAAAGTAACTCGCATGCCCAATCCTTCGGGGCGCAGATCTGACTACATCTCCTTTATCAATTCGAGGCGTTTCTATCATTTTGAGCGAAGCGAGAAATCTATCGCATCATAGCATGAAGATTTCTCCGCACTACGTTCGTTGAATTGACAACATCCTTCTCCCATCCAAAACAAAAAGACGCCCCGTCATTTTGAGGTGCCTCTGTCATTTCGAGCGAAGCGAGAAATCTATCGCATCATAGCATAAAGATTTCTCCGCACTACGTTCGTTGAATTGACAACATCCTTCTCCCATCCCTAACTTCAAAGTGCTATCGACGAAAGTCACTTGATAATTTAATTAGTTATCGAGCGCGTAGAATAGCATCCGTCATGCGCGCTGCACGCACAACTGCCTCGACATCGTGCACTCGCAAGATGTTCGCGCCGGCCTGAATGCCGAGCACGCAGGCTGCCAGCGTTCCTTCCAGGCGCTGGTCGGGGGGCAAGTTCAAGGTATAGCCGATGAACGACTTGCGTGATGGCCCAAGTAGAATCGGGAAACCGAGTGACTTCAACTCACCAAGCCGGCGAATCAATTCCAGGTTTTGCTCGACCGTCTTGCCAAAGCCTATGCCCGGATCGAGGATGATCATTTCATCTTCAACGCCTGCGCTGCGGGCGATGCTCACGCTGTCCATTAGTTCTCGTTTAATATCCTCGATCAGCTCCTGATAATCGACGCCGATATAGCGTCCGCCGAGGAGCTCCTGCAGTTGAGCATTGGATGGCTTGCTGCGGTTGTGCATCAATACCAAAGGCGTTCTGTTTCGTGCTGCGATCTCCGCAAGATTTGGATCTGCATGTAAGCCCCACACATCGTTGATCCAATGGGCGCCGGCTTTTACCGCCGCTTCCGCCACGCTGGCTTTGTAGGTATCGATCGAGAGGATCGCATCCAGCCCGCTGCTGGTTATGGTGCGCACTACCGGCAGCACCCGCTCCAGTTCCTCCTCGGCGGTAACGGGTTGAGACCCGGGACGCGTACTCTCTCCACCAATGTCGAGGATGTCCGCGCCAGCATCGACAAACCGTTGCGCCTGTTCGACCGCTGCGTGAATGGCATCCTGATTATTCAATATCCCGTCACCGGAGAAACTGTCGGAAGTGACGTTTATGATCCCCATGATATAAGTGCGTTTGCTGAAATCTAAACAAGGATAAATGGTCATTGCGTTTGTCCATCTCTGAGCAGTGTCTCCAGCATTCTGCTGGCGCGTCGGTGACGGGTTTCAGCTTTTCTGGCCTCAGCGATATAACGTAAATGCTCTTGCTGGTGCGAAGGCGGCAGCGAGTGGAATATGCGCGCTGCCTGTTCGTTTCCTTTGAGCGCAAGCGTGGCTTCGACCGGCATAAGCATGCGCTCATCGCTCAGACTGACTTCGAAATCTGCTGCGCTAGAAAAGGGTTGAATTTCAAGGATGTCACATTCTTTCAGCATCCCAGCGATGCGCAACCTGAATACTGGATGAATATAGGTTGTCGTCAAATCTGCCAACGGCAGCATCACAAAACCACGCCCGCGCATACGCGGATGCGGAATCGTTAGTTCCTCATCGTTGTAGATCTGATTTCCGTAGAAAAGGATATCCATGTCGATGGTGCGCGGACCGTTGACGATGGTCTTCTCACGACCCATTTGACTCTCCAGCGTTCTTAGATAATCGAGCAGCTCGCGCGGGGTGAGTGAAGTTTGCGCTTCGACGACCATATTGAGAAAGTACGGCTGGTCAAGATATCCCCAGGGCGGAGTCTGATAGATATTCGATACCCGGCATACTGGCGCGCGCGGGAAAAGATCGCGAACAGCTGTGCGCAGGTTATCCAATCGATCGCCAAGATTGGAGCCAAGCGCAATGTACACCGGGTGAATCACGCCATCTCCAATCGTTCCGATATACCAGCAGGGCTGTGGTTGTTTACCGCCTTATCTTCTATCCAGCCGATCATGGTGCGCATCCTCATTCTGGTCATCGAGCAGGCCGTCTGACAGATAGCCCTGGCTTATTGTCCGCGCAACGCGTTGAGCAGGTCAGCCAGCAGCCCGTAGGCAGTGGTGTCTGGACCAGGATTGTTTTCGAGGATGCCCAGGCCTGGCAGCACATCGAGTTTGAATTCGACGTATGAGCTGGTGCCGTTGATCGCATAGAGCGCCGAGCCGGGTGCGATGCGCTGAGGCTTGACCGACGCTTCCAGCAGCAGCTCGCCCTTACGGCGGGCAGTGCAGACTAATTTCCAACGTTCGCCGGCTGCCTGCGCCTCGGCGATCATTTCAGGGGTGATATCGCGAATGCCAGTGCGTTCGACCTGCTGCGGTTTTAGTGGGATTCCCGTCAATACCGTCACCAGCGCAGCTACTTTAATGGCTGCATCCCAGCCGTCGATGTCCCCTGAGGGATCGGTCTCAGCGATGCCGATCGACTGGGCAGCTTTGACTGCCTGATCGAAGGTTTTGCCATCCGCCATCAATCCAAGGATGTAATTCGTGCAGGAATTCAGGATTCCTTGAAAGCCTTCCAATTCGACAGCGGGCAGCGGGCCGCGGAAAAGCGAGAAGATCGGCGCGCCGTCCATCACCGCTGATTCGAACAGAAAACGCTTGCCGCGCGTGGCAGCCATTGTTGTCAGTTCTTGGTAGGCATGAACGACCGGCCCTTTATTAGCGGTGATGGTGTGCATGCCTTTATTGATGGCGGCTTTGATGTGGTCGATTGCTGGCTGCCCTGTGTAGTGATTGACTGGCGAGGTTTCGATCATCGCCTCGGCCGAACTGGAGAACAAGAAATCGGTAGTTTGCACCGGCGCTGGTTGTTCTGAGAGAATATCCAGAGATTGACCGCGTCCAATGGTTTCCAGCGCGCGGGTTAAATTGATCCCGCCGGATGAAATCGCGCCGCCATGCCTGCCGGTGATGATGCCGGTAACGATGAAGTTAATTCCAAATTTTTCAGCCAGTTCCTTTTCTTTTTGAAGCAACAGACGGGCAAATGCTTGTCCAACATTGCCAAAGCCAACCATTGCCAGCGATACCTGTTTCATTAATTACTCCTTGTCCATAAATGCTTATTCCTCAATCTATTTTAACATTTTCCAGGTGGATTAACCGATTTGTTTTAACTTTTATGTGAAGAATGGGGATTTCATCATCCAAACAAGGGTTTCGGCGGACAAACTCTTGCAGCTGATGGATAAATAGCGCGCTGGTTCGATCAACTTGATGAACCTAAATCGGCGGCCAGGGATACGGCCTGCGGTTGGGCAGCGGCAATGGAAAGGTACGGGTTAGCAGCAGCTGGCGAGTACGCTCAGCCATGGCGCTGATTTCAACTGGCGCGAGCAGTCTACTCAACAGCCTTGTCAATGCGGATGGTGATTTTTCCAACTCGAAGAGCATTTTTTCGAGCGCCTGGATCGGTTCGGCGGGGATGGGCTGACCGCCAAAATCCCAGATGACGGTGCGCAACTTATCCTCGACGTGGAAGCATAGTCCGTGGTCGATCAGCCATAGGTGGTCTTCTGCGTCGAAGAGGATATGCCCGCCCTTGCGGTCAGCGTTGTTTACGATCAGGTCGAAAAGCGCAACAGGGCGCAAACGCTGGCGGTCTTCCTGACTAAAGGTGAAGTACTGATAATTGGCGTCATGGTCGATGAACAGTTGCACAGAGCCGGGTCCGTACGGAGCGCTGCGCCGGTAAACGGTCGGAGGCACCAGCTGCCAGGCAAGAGTTTCACTGATCAAAAATGCGGCAACCTCGCGTTTTGCGAGGGTATATTCCGGGAAATCCCAGAGCGGCTGCTCGCCGCGCGAAGGTTTGTAGACGGCCGTGTATTCCTGACCGGCGTGATTGATTTTTACCAGAAAAGTGGAATTGGAACCGTGCACGAACTGGCCAGTCAGGGTAAGCTTGCCGTTTTGCAGGGCAATCAATACGGTCTTTTGATTAGTTTCACCGCTCACGGTTTCAGTGTTTATGCCCGTTCTTTTTCGGGCAGAAGTGCCCTTCTGGGTCTATCGGCTCGCCGCACTGCGGGCAGATGGCGCGCCCGCGGCTGGCGACCTCGCTACTCCAGACGCTTATCGCCTTCAACTGCGAACGGGTGCACCAAAAACGAACCTCGCCGGCATCCTCGTCGCTCTGATTTTCTCCCAGGATTTCATGAGCAATCAGGCATGCCAGGTCATGCTCTGAGTCGTAGGCAAGTCCAAGTTCTCCCACCCTGAAGAGCGGATCAACGGGAATATCGATGCGCATTCGATCCTCTTCGTAATCTGCTGAGGCAGGCGCCAGGTCTGGGTAGCGAGAGTTGAGTTCGCTGAGGAATTGCTCGATTCCAATTGCCATGGTTTGAACTTGGATTTTCTCGACAAGAAGAGTAACAACCTTATCTTCCTGCCGACCCTGAAGATAGAAAACGCGCTGTCCAGGTTTGCCGATGGCATCTGTGGTGATATGAGTGACTGGATTCAGTTCGATTTCAATTCGCGCCATGCTATTGGAGGACTCCTTGACTCTAAACTAAGTATATCAGAAAGGATCCTGGAAAATTATTTTTAGGAACGATCGATGAGACGCCCCGTTCGAAGCATTTTTTCAACAAAGCGTATTGTAAAAAAAGTAAGCCGGGTTATGACAAAGAAAGCAGGCAGCCATCCCAGTGCGCTTTTTCTACCGGGGAATGGTTATCGAGAAGCAGCTTGATATCGTAAGCCATGCCAGCGACATCGCCGCTAGTGATAAAACGCGTAGGACTGGCGGGTCCTTCGGCAAGCAGCCCGCGGTTTGACAGCACGCGTCCAAGCTGGCGGGCGATTGCCGGCGCCGGATCGATCACGCGCACCTGCGGACCGGCAATTTCCTCGATCAAGGGGATGACGAATGGATAATGAGTGCATCCAAGCACAATCGTATCGATGCCCTCAGCCAGCATGGGGCGCAGGGCGTCAGTCAGGATGCGCCGTGCTTTCCTGCCGTCCATACGGCCGGCTTCGATCTCCGCCACCAGCCCGGGGCAGGTGTTTTGGAAGATGGAAACATCATTGGCGAAACGTTCCACAACAGAGGCGTAGAGCTCGCCCTGAAAGGTGGCCGGAGTGGCCAGAACACCGACGCGCCCGGATTTGGTGCCCTCCGCGGCCGGCTTGACCGCCGGTTCCATGCCGATGAAGGGTACGTTAGGAAACCGCTCGCGCAAGGAATGCAGCGCAGCCGCAGAGGCGGCGTTGCAAGCGACCACAATGACCTGCGCGCCTAGATCCAAGAGGAAGCGGCTAATTTCCGCTGAGAAAGCGCGCACTTCTTCGAGCGAGCGGGGGCCGTAAGGGACGTGCGCCTGATCCGCAAAATAGATTACCGGCTGAGCTGGCAACTGCTCGCGGATGGCGCGCAGGACAGATAAGCCGCCGACGCCGGAGTCGAAAACACCAATGATCGAATCGTTTTTGCCAGGCATGATTTAACGCGCAGCCTCAATAAATGCTGAAAAAATGGCCTGGTGCGCTGGACTGCCCGGCAGCCATTCGGGATGCCACTGCACCCCCAGGCCGAATGGATGGCGTTTGAGCCAGACCGCCTCGACCAGCCCGTCCGGCGCACTCGCCAGCACTTCTAAGCGGCAGCCTAGCTGATCGATTCCCTGATGATGCAGGCTGTTGACCTCCAGTTCTACGCCTTTTACAGCTTGTTCCAGCATGCTGCCGGGTTGCAGGTTAACCTGGTGAGCGATGAAATCCCGCGGCATGTTCGGGTAACAGTCATGGCGCAGCGCAGATGGAAGCTGCGCGCTTATATCGGTATATAGGCTTCCCCCAAGGGCAACATTGATCACCTGAATCCCGCGACAAATGCCAAAGAAGGGCCAATCGGTTTCTACTGCCAAACGGACGAGCTCGAGTTCCAATTCATCGCGGCTTTCATCGATGTCATGGATACGCGGGTGAGGCTTGCCGTTGAAGCGTTGCGGCTCAATATCCCCGCCGCCGGAGAGCAGGATGCCGTTCAAAGATTTGCGCAATTGTTGTAAATCGCTGTGGGCGAGACCAACCGGAATCAGCACTGGGATCCCTCCCGCGCGCTGCACCGCCTTGATATAAGCTTCAGTGGTTGCGATGAGGTGGTAATTTGCGCTGGATAGAAAACGGCTGGTGGTGATTCCGATCAAAGGGGCGGGCATGCAACCTCGATTCGGTTGATTTACGGAAGAAGGGCGCAGTCAATCAATGCGGCTGCACCCTTCGCGATGGCTGGCATGGATAACGTGCTAATTGAACTTTTGTTTAAGGCGGGCGCCTTTGCCGGTGCGCTTGCGCAAGAAATACAACCGCGCGCGGTTTACCTTGTTTCTGCGCTCAACAACGACCTTGTCGATGCGCGGGGAGCGCAATAGAAACGTACGCTCGACGCCGATGCCGTTCGTGGCGATGCGGCGGACGGTGAAGGTGGAATTGTTGCCGTTATTGTGTTTATACAACACGGTGCCTTTGAATTCCTGAATTCGTTCGCGGTTGCCTTCCTTGATTTTTACGTGCACCGAGACACTGTCGCCGGCCTGGATATCGGGGATGTTTGGATTGACAGGTGCATCTAAGGATTTAAGCAGGTCGTTCATCAATACATTCCTTCCAACATTATCACTATAAGAGCAAATGGCTCTTCGGTTTGTTGAGCGCGAGGGCAGATTATAACACGAAGCGTGTAAACCATCAATAAAAACATGGAAGTTGATAATTCTGAGTTTGGATGGAGTTAAGAGCTTGACGCGCTCAAGTGTTGCGATAAAATTAGTGCATCCCGGGGCGGTGGCGGAACAGGCAGACGCAGCGGACTTAAAATCCGCCGGTGGTGACACCTTGTGGGTTCAAGTCCCACCCGCCCTACTGGATATGGCCAAAGACAGGGTTACTAAGCTTCAAAACGCAACTATGCCGGTAGATTATTGCATGCTTGCAGGGGTGCCGCATGCAAAAAATGAGTCTTACCGCAGCGGACCATATATCCGCAGGAGTAATTCAACACGTTTTCGGCGCAACCCATCCAATAAATCCAAAAATCGTGATTGAATTTATCACAATAATCATTTATACTATTTTTGTATCGTTTTCTAACCCGTTACTACTCAAAGGAGGGTTCGACTCAAGTATTGACGGGAAACCTTGACGAGATTTATTGAACATTCATCATTTATTCAAAGTAATGGCAACCAATGAATGGACTTGTTCATTCTTTGCGCGATTCTAGAGAGGAGGTGGTTAGGGTCAAAAAATCGTTTATATCTGTGAGGATTGAGGCAGGGTTGATATTCTTCAAAGGTTCATCGTATTACCGATTCTAAATATTGCCTACGAGAAAAGAGGACACGCAGCATGAAAAAAACGATATCGGTTGTAATGATTCTTTTTATGGTGCTCGTAATGACGTTTTCCACCGTTTCAGCGGCGAGTACTAAAAGCGCCATCGGGGTCAATGTTGTCTTGAACACGGACATCACGAATCAATACCTTGTGGAGCTTGGGAAAATTGGCAAAGTTCGCGATGTTGTTTATGCGATCGATGCGGTGACCATGCAGGTGAAACAGGAGCGCCTCGAAGCCATCCGCGCCTTGCCGTTTGTGGAGTCCGCCACCCCGGATGCGGCGCGCAACGGCTCTCCGGTGGATACGGTCAGCGTCACTGATTTTTCCAGTGGTCTGAGCACCTGGGACTTGGACGCGATCAATGTTACTGATTTTGGATTCGACAACAGGAAGGTTGACTATGATGGCACGGGTGTATATGTGGCCGTGCTGGACACCGGCCTGCTGGATTCCTGGCGCCAGTATTTCCCTGAGGAGCGAATCGCTGAAGAGTATGCGATCTGCTTTGGCGGCGGCGGCGGTGAAATGGGATTTGTGTCCACGCAGCCAGAGAAGTGGCAGCATGACCAGAACTCGCACGGCACCCATGTCACCAGCACCATCCTTGGATATCAGTTCGGAGTTAATCTCATCAATGGCGTTGCGCCTATGGCGACGGTTATCCCTGTGAAGGTGCTCAATCAGAACGGCTCCGGCTGGTCATCGGTCGTTGCGCGCGGCATCACCTATATTGCCGATTTAAAGGCTGAAGGGGAGCCATTAAACGGAAAGCCGGTAGTGATCAACATGAGCCTGGGCGGATCGGAATTAGATGCCATGGAGAAGGCTGCGATCGATTATGCCATCGAGATGGGCGTGATCATCGTCGCTTCGGCTGGCAATGAAGGGGAAGCAGGGATGGGTTATCCCGGTGCTTATGAGCCCGTGATCTCGGTCGCAGCTTCTGGCTGGGTAGGAGAATGGAAATCGGGGGCTTGGTGGTATAGTAATGTGCTCGATCCGACCAACCCAAATGATTTCTATATCACCGATTTCTCCAGCCGCGAGCTTTCCGGTCAGGATCTGGATGTGGCTGCGCCCGGTTCCTGGGTGCTCGGCCCGTACCAAATGCAAAGTGGCAAGCTCAGTTACTACTACCTGGGCGGCACCAGCATGGCCAGCCCGCACGTGGCAGGCATCGTGGCTTTGATGTTGCAGAAACTTCCTGAACTATCTGCAGAAAACGCTGAAATCCTTCTTACAGATTATGCAATTCCACTTCCACCTGGTTCCCGATTAGTGAGAACACCATGGGGATATTCTGAAATGATATCTTGGGGAGACGATGCGACTGGTGCGGGACTTGTGGACGCTGCAGCTGTATTGGAAGCAACCCCGTAAAATGGCTAGGTAACAACAAAAATCCGCTGCCCGCGCAGCGGATTTTTTAATATTAAGAGTATTCTTTTGGATGAACTATCAAGTTCTAGATTACAAGTCCTGCCTTAACCCATTTTCACACCCAGCTGACTCAGCAGGGCAGGCAACTCGAAATATATCCGGGCGCGCGTGATCTTTTTGTCCAGAACATCGTACACGATACATAACGGCACGCGAACATCTTTGCCGGTTGCTGGTATACCGTTGAACTCGCCGATGTGCTTACCGGTGAAATCACCTTCCACCATGGCGTTGGATTCGCCAAACAACATCACGCGGGGAATAAAGTTCACGTTAAAGGCAACGTGGTACAGGTATTGGAGCATTCCAAGCACAGCCTCAGGTCCGCGAGTATCTTGACCGGTTGCCATAAGGGTGAAAGTAACGTCATTTGCTAACTTGCTTACATCGCCATGCTCAGATTTCAAATAGCCAAGTACGGTTTCACGGGTGCTTTCGATCGTCATGATCATCCTCCTTTTGAGTAAACCTCAATAATCTATATCTCTTTGCTCTTTCACGATTCGGCAATGTGTACACCTCCTGTTTGAGTAGATCCTTAGCGGATATTGGATTTGCCATTTAAAAATATTTTGGCAGGAACGCCCTGACGATCGGTTTTGCCGCAAACAAATTACGCGAATTTGATTAGAATCTACATGCCTATCCATGAATTGTTGATATGGACGAATTTTTTCCTCTTTCGGTCTCGATAATTTGCTTAACTGGAATTTAAATCCAAAAGCCATTTATATGTTCAGCGGTTGGCTCTCCTTAGCATTAACCAATATGTTCAGGAGTTTGGTCAGTACATCCCTGCGTTCCTTGAGCATTTGTTTGTATCCAATATTGTCAGTCTTGCTAATCTCCTCGCGTAGATCTGAGATGCAATTTTCGAGGAGCTGGGTCAATATATTAATTTCGTCTGCGCTAAGGTTGATTAACATGGCTGGGCTCCTTTCATATGAAAAACCGTTCGTGAATTCACGGACGGCCGGGGAGATGCTTTCTACTGTCGTTCAGGCCTCTCTTGTGAGTGCTGCAACGGCTTTTTTTCATTATAGAATTTGCTATGACCTCTGTCAATAAAAATCAGATTTCTTGCAGTTTGAAAAGGTTATTTTTGACATGCTAAAAAGGAAATCTTTTGACTTGATTTTCCTCAAAAGTTGTCTGATAATTGTATGCAAGTGCCGCCCAGCGGGTGAATGCTTGCGCATCTAATTGAAACCGTTTTTCGATCTATCCATCAGAAGCGGCGCGGGTTGCACAGCACCCAAATATCCCACAATCGAATAGGAAAGGAGATTGCAGATGAGTTCAAAAAGCGGTGGTGCACCAAAACGCACCTTCCAGGCTACGCCCTTGCATCGCGTCGAGCCCGTTCCATCTGATATCGAAATCGCTCAGGCTTCGCAATTAAAGCCAATTGCGGTTGTCGCAGAAGAACTGGGTTTATTGCCGGAGGAGATCGAATTTTACGGTCCTTACAAAGCCAAGGTGAAGCTGGAAGTACTTGATCGTCTTAAAGGTGTGCCGGATGGCAAATACATCGATGTGACCGCAATCACCCCTACACCGCTTGGTGAAGGAAAAACAACGACAACCGTCGGCCTCAGCCAGGCGCTCGGCGCCCATCTGGGGAAGAGCGTCATGACGGTTATCCGCCAGCCCAGCCAGGGACCGACCTTTGGCATCAAGGGCGGGGCTGCCGGCGGTGGTTACAGTCAGGTTGTTCCGATGGAGGATTTTAACCTGCATCTGACTGGCGATATTCATGCCATTACCGCAGCCAATAATCTGATGGCCGCGGCGATCGATGCGCGAATGTTCCATGAATCCCAGGCCAGCGATGAAGCTTTATTCAATCGACTTTTCCCACCCGATAAACAAGGTAAACGCCATTTTTCACGCAATATGACTGCCCGCTTGAAGAAGCTTGGCATCGACAAAACCGATCCTGAAGATATGACTCCCGAGGAGCGCAGCCGCTTTGTGCGCTTGGATATCGATCCTGCATCCATCACCTGGCGGCGGGTGCTCGATACCAGTGACCGTTTTCTGCGGGGAATCACGGTCGGCAAAGGCCCGGATGAAAAGGGCATGGAACGCGAAACGGGTTTTGATATTTCCGTTGCCAGTGAAATCATGGCCATCCTGGCGCTGACTACCAGCCTGACAGATATGCGTCGACGGTTGGGCCAGATCGTCATCGGGACCAATAAGAAGGGCGAGGCGATCAACGCGGATGATCTGGGCGTGGCAGGCGCGATGACCGTATTAATGAAAGACGCAATCAAGCCGACCTTGATGCAGACGCTGGAAGGGACGCCGGTATTCGTCCATGCAGGGCCGTTCGCGAATATCGCTCACGGTAACAGTTCCATTGTGGCCGATAAAATTGGCTTAAAGATGGCCGACTATGTGATCACCGAATCTGGTTTTGGCTCGGACATGGGCATGGAGAAGTTCCTGGATATCAAGTGCCGCTATTCAGGCCTGGTGCCGAATGTGATCGTCATTGTTGCCACCGTGCGCGCCCTGAAGATGCACGGCGGAGGACCGAAGGTTGTGGCCGGTAAGCCGTTGGACGCAGCATATACGGATGAGAACCTCGAGTTGCTCTCCAAAGGCATGGAAAACCTGCTGGCGCACATCAAAATCGCCAAAAAGTACAACCTGCCGGTAGTGATTGCGATTAATTCGTTCAAAACCGATACCGAGGCTGAGTTGGCGCTCATCCACAAGGCGTCTCTCGAATGCGGCGCTGAAGATGCAGTCGTTTGCCGCCATTGGATGATGGGTGGCGAAGGTGCAATTGACCTCGCGCATGCAGTCATCAAGGCAGCCGAAAAACCCAGCCAATTCCGCTTCCTGTATGACCTGGATTTGCCCATCAAGGAAAAAATTGAAATAATAGCCCGTGAAGTTTACGGCGCGGATGGCGTAGATTACTTACCGGAAGCTGAGGCGCGCATTGCCGATTACACCAGGCTTGGTTTCGATAAGCTGCCCATTTGCATGGCCAAAACGCATCTCAGTTTGAGCCACGATGTGAACCTGAAGGGCGTTCCCAAGGGATACCGCATCCCGGTGCGAGATATCCGCGCATCGGTTGGAGCGGGATTCCTTTATCCGCTGTTGGGGACGATGAGCACCATGCCTGGTTTACCAACCCGCCCAGTCTTCTATGACATTGATGTGGATCCGGAAACTGGCCAGGTGCTGGGCTTATCCTAGATATCAAATAAGTTCCAACTCATGGGGCTGTCCCAGAAGCACCGAAGGGACAGCCCCTTTCCTTATCAGGAAAGGTAGCCGGCAAGCCCAATCCGTTGGGGTGCAACCCTAACTTTTTTCCTATATCATTTCGAGATTTCATCGTCATTTCGAGCGCAGCGAGAAATCTATCTCATCTTGACATGAAGATTTCTCCTCACTGCGTTCGTCGAAATGGCAGTATTTTTCCTTGATCCCAGAGTTCAAGTTGCCCCTGTCATTTCGAGCGCAGCGAGAAATCTTTCTCACTCTAGCACGAAGATTTCTCATCACTACGTTCGTCGAAATGTCAGTATTTTTTCCTCATCCTAACATCAAGGCACCCCTGTCATTTTTAAGCGAAACGGGGAATCAGACATCCTTTGGGGATAGCTCCTCATTTCCCGCATATTTTTCAAGAGGCAGCCCACAGAGACAGCTTTAAACCAGGCGGCTCAAGTTGGTTTTAACATCGCCAGCTAACAATGCTGCCAGCGGGATTTCCAACAATGAGTATGCGCCTGGTTGCAGGCGAGTGGCTGCCCGAGCGGCTGCGACCATGATCTGGGCGGTCGAGGCCGGGTTGTTGAAGGTAGTCTCGAAAGTCAATAATTGATTATCGACCCCGCTGGAGCCGCCCTTTCTAAAAACATGAATGCGGTGACCGGCGTCGGTGAGCGGAGTGACATCTTCTACCAGGAAGATGCGCACATCATCGTGAGAAAAATACGGGTCAGTCAGGATTTGCGCCTTGACATTGTCAAAATCAGCGCCAGGCTCCAATTCGAGGTAGAGATCGCGTTTATGGCAACCAGGATCACCTGGGCGAGTGATTGAGAGAGCGTCGCGCACGCCTGGATAGGATTTAGCAGCCACCGTGTGCCCCATGCTCATCCCAGGACCATAATTGACGTAAGTCAGGCCGGTAGGCGCCCAGATTTCGAACAACGCGCGGACAAGTGTGCTCGCGCCAGGATCGACGCCGGCGCCCATCACAGCAACGCTGCCGCCCGTCCTGGCAGCCGGCTCGAGAGTTGCCTTTAATTGCGTGAAAGGCTCGCCGTGCATATCGAAGCAATCCACGCTGTGGATGCCGGCGCTCAAGATAGCTGGCGCCAAGGACGGCACTGTGCGGGTCGGCAGGCAAAGGATAATGACGTCAGGTTTTTCAGGCAGCGACTTGAAATCGCTAACCACCGGCAGTTGGGGATATTTTCTGCGGAGCTCATCCAGGCGGCAATCCAGCTCGATGATCCCGCTCAGGGTCATGTCGGCAGCCAACTCAACTGCCTGCAGAGCAGAACTGCCAATATGACCGCAGCCGGCTATAACCGTCTGTATTTGTTTTTGCATGGCTGCCTCCATCCGATGTAAAAATGGCAACAAACCTAAAATTTGTTATGTGAAATACGAATCTATGTGCAACAAAAGCCTAAGGAACAAAAAGTGTGGTTTCAAAGATGCATTATTGAAAGACGCTCGTTTCAGGCAGGCGCATCGATATTATCTCATGTTTTAGTGTCCACACGTCCGAACGATTCATCAATCTTCTATTGTTATTTATACTAAAACAGATTATATTAGGCATTATGCCTTCCCCGCGCCATAATGCAAATAATTTAAAGAAGGAAAAACCGGAAAAAATGCCCGACGCTGAAGAAACACCGACCAAAGAGATGAGCCTTTGGGAGCATGTCGGGGAATTGCGCAAACGCTTATTGTGGGCATTGGTCGCCATGATCATCACTACGGGGGTATGCGCGGCTTTTGGGCAAGACCTGATTCGCATCCTGGCGCGACCAATTGGTGGCGTGGATGTGCTGGTTTCGATCGAGGTTACCGAGAACGTCGGCGTGTTTATGCGGGTTGCGCTGCTCGGCGGATTCATCCTGGCTTTTCCGGTGATCCTGTGGCAACTGCTCGGTTTCGTTCTGCCTGGATTAACAGAAAAAGAGCGGCGCAGCGTTCTGCTGGCCATTCCCTTTGCGACCATTTTATTTGCGGCTGGGGTGTTATTTGCCTATTATGTTATGTTGCCGGCAGCGCTGCCCTTCCTGATCAGCTTCATTGGCATTAAGACCACGCCGCGGCTTTCCAATTATTTCAGTTTTGTGACCAGCCTGCTGTTTTGGATCGGGGTCAGTTTTGAATCGCCCCTGGTTGTGTATGTTTTGGCGCGTCTGAGGTTGGTGACCGCAAAAACCCTGATCTCACAATGGAAGATTGCCATCGTGGTGATTGCGGTCCTCGCGGCGTTTATTACACCGACGCCAGATCCGGTCAACATGGGTTTATTGATGGTGCCGTTAAGTTTCCTGTATGTCTTATCTATTCTGATGGCGGCTTTAGCGGCGCGCGGTTTAAAACCGGAAATGGTCTCAGAGCAATAGCAGTTTTTTACCGCTATTTGTTAAAAATCAAGAGGATGTGTTAAAATTAGATAGAGGAGATTAATCATGTTTCGGAACTTCGGTCCTACAGAGCTGCTCATCATTTTGGGAATCATCATCCTACTCTTTGGCGTCGGACGCATATCAAAAATTGCCGGCGAGCTTGGCAGCGGCATCAAGGCTTTCCGCAAAGGCTTGAAGGAAGATGATGTAAAAGAAGAATCTCAAGCCGACGAGGAAAAGAAATAGATAATTCTGGCTTCTGAGATAGACATCGCCAGATATTTATATCTAATCTATCGTTGTTCACAGGGTAAGTCTCTTTTGTTTGATTTAAGAGACTTTTTTTTTCAAGTAGTTACTCAGAAGTAGAATCCGATTCAACATCAGGCGGGGGAGTGCCTGCCTGTTCCTCGTTTTTCGTTTCGAGCGTGTCGTGTTCAGCGGCAGCCTCTTCCGGCGGTTTTATCTCCGGATTAAGGGCTGATTTTGCGGGAGGCTTGTAAGCGGTTGGCGGCCAGCCGGTGGATGCTGTTGGAGGATTGATTTGCCCGACTTTGCTGTCGATCTTGTTCAATTCTCGCGTGGTTTTGCGGATTTCCGCCAGGTCTTCCTCCAGACCTGCTTCACGCACCAATTTCGTCGGCATTTCCCGCAACTCGCGCTGCGTATCGACCATCATCGACCAGATCGGCGAGCGGATGATTTTACGAATGGTCCGTCCGAGTGAGCGCGCGGTTTTGACGATCCCATCGGGACCCAGAACGATTAACGCGATGACTGCTATTAAAATAAACTCAAGAATCCCGATGTTGAATAGTTTCATACATTATTCCGATAGATAAGGTATTATAACCTGTTGTTGTATCTGCGCTTGCCCTCTATTATAGCATTTGATCCTTTTGTTCAACAAACAACCGCCGGCCAGAGCCGGCGGTTCAAGAATACCATAAATGGGGCCAAGATTATTTGTTAACTGCATCTCTGCCAGCCTGGAAAGCCTTGCGGTTTAACTCCAGGTATTTGGGCGGGATGCGTATTTGCAGCACTTCATCGCAGCTTTGGGGGTCGAGGTCGAGCAGCGCTGACAGCGCGCCAAGCACGACCACGTTCGCGGCGCGGGCGTTGCCGAGCGATTCAGCGATCTCGATCCCTTTAATCCAGTGAGCATGGTCTGTCACCTGGGCAATTTGTTCTTGCAGATACGAATCCGCGGGGTAGGGAATGCCGGCTGTGTTAACCGTGACAGGCTCAATCGAGTAGTCGTTAATCAGCATTAATCCGCCGGGTTTAAGCAGATCTTGAAAACGGACTGACTCCAATTTTTCGAAGGCGACCAGCACATCCGCCTCCCCTTTAGGGATGATCGGAGAGAAAACTTGCTCGCCCCAGCGCAAGTGCGAAATCACGCTTCCGCCGCGCTGCGACATGCCGTGCACCTCCGCCTTTTTGACATCGTATCCCAGCTTAAGTCCAAGCTCGGCCAGTACATCGGAAGCCAGAATGGTACCCTGACCGCCCACACCTACAAGCACAAAGTTGATCGATTTGTGATCCATTATTTCACCTCCGCTTTGCGGGCAAGGATTTGATCGCGGAATAGGATAGCGTCACGCGGGCAGATTTGCGCGCAAATTTCACAGCCGGTGCATAATAGCGGGTCGATTTCAGCCAACGGGCGCTTCATGCGCGGATCGAGTTCTTCCGACTTCAATATAGCCGGGCAGCCGATGCGGAAACAAAGCGTGCAGCCGTTGCATTTTTCTTTGATAACCTCCAGGGGTATCCAGCGCGAGCGTGCGCTGGGCAGCAGCGCGCATTCCTCGCGGGTGATCAAGACCGCCGGCTCGTCGGTTTTCAGCCACTCTTTCATCAGTTTTTCGATAGCGTCAACATCGTAGGCTTCGACGGTGGCGACTCGCTCGAAACCAAGCGCGCGCACCAGCGTTTCAATATCGATTTGTTTGGTCTCTTTCTGCTGGAGCGTCCGCCCGGTGCCTGGATTATCCTGATGCCCGGTCATGCCGGTAACGCGGTTATCCATAATGATCGTAATCACATTGCTCTTGTTGTAGAGTACGTTGATCAAAGCCGGGATGCCAGAGTGAAAGAAGGTCGAATCGCCAATGACCGCCACGTGACGCTCCTGATCCCCCGCGACGGCTGCCCCGTGGGCTACTCCGATCGACGCGCCCATGCAACCTACCGTGTGCAGCGCATTTAGCGGCGGAACCATGCCAAGCGTATAGCAGCCGATGTCGCCATTGACGGGTACGCCCAGTTTGTGCAATACATAAAATGAAGACCGGTGCGGGCAGCCCGGGCAGAGAACTGGCGGGCGCGCTGGAAGATTGCTGTTGCTTGCTGGCAGCGGGCGCAATTCGAGCGGCGGCAGCAGTCCCGCCTGTTGTCCGCTATGACGCACAACCGCCGGGTCCAGTTCACCAGCAATAGGGAAGACCGATTTACTCATCGGATATCTGCTGCCTGAGGGCATGACCTCTGCTGGCTGGAAGAGCTTGACGCCCATCAGCCGGATCTGATCTTCGATAAATGGGTCGAGTTCTTCGAGGACAATTACGCGCTCGACTTTATCGGCGAATTCAAGGATCATGCGCTGAGGCAAAGGATACACTAAGCCCAGTTTGAGTACGCTCGCCTCGGGGAAAACTTCGCGGGCATATTGATAGGCGATCCCGCCGGTGATGATGCCCAGTTTGGTCGAGCGCCACTCGATGCGGTTGAACGGACAGCTTTCCGCATATTCAGACAGATCCTGGATGCGCGCCTCGATGACCGGGTGGCGTTTCCGCGCATTGGCCGGGACCATGCAGTATTTGGCCATGTTTCGCGGATACTTCTCAGGCTCGGGCAGGGTCTCTCGCTGCGCTTCCACTTCTACGGCTGTGCTGGTATGGCATATGCGGGTGGTCATGCGCAGCATCACCGGTGTATCGAATTGCTCGCTCAGCAAGAAAGCTGCCTTGACCATGTCGTGGGCGTCCTGGCTGTCAGCCGGATCCAGGCAGGGGATGCGGGCAAATTTGGCGAATTGGCGGTTATCCTGCTCGTTTTGCGAGGAATGCATCGATGGATCATCGCCGGAGACCACGACCAATCCGCCCTCGATGCCGGTCATTGCCACGGCAAAAAGAGCATCAGCAGCCACGTTGACGCCAACATGCTTCATGGCTGCGAAGGCGCGGCGTCCGGCGTAAGCTGCGCCGATGGCCACATCCAGCGCCACTTTCTCGTTTGGCGCCCATTCGGCATACACGTCCGGATATTGGGCAAATGCTTCCATGATTTCCGTCGAGGGCGTGCCAGGATAAGCAGAGCCGACTTTGACACCGGCCTCCCAAGCGCCAAGCGCGACGGCTTCATTGCCACTCAAAAGTCTTTTCATTAGGCTCTCTCCCCAAAGGTATGATCATTTAAGATAACGCGGCCGTCCAGAGCCAGCGCACCTTTCCCCTTACTCAACACCAGCAGCGGGTTGATCTCCATTTCCTCGATTTGAGGGAAGTCAGTCGCCAGCTGGCTCAGGCGTAGAATTGTGTCGACCACCGCGTTTATATCCGCAAGCGCCTCGCCGCGAAAACCAGTCAACAGTTTTCCAGCGTGGGTTTTATCGATCATCTCACGCGCATCGCCACAGGTGAGCGGCGCGACGCGGAAAGAAACATCGCCAAACAGCTCGACGTAGATGCCGCCCAGGCCAAACATCATCAGCGGGCCAAAGTTGGCGTCGCGGCGCATGCCGACGATTACCTCCTGTCCTTTCGGCGCGCAAGCCTCGATAAGCACGCCATCCAGCCTGGCTGCGGGCATTTTCGCGGCGATGCCGCGCATCATTTGCTGGTAGGCTTCTTCGACCGCGCTTGCGTTATCCAGGTTTAATTTGATCCCGCCGATATCCGATTTGTGCAAAATATCTGGCGATATGATCTTCATCACCACCGGGTAGCCGATTTTTTCAGCTGCCGCGACCGCTTCGGATGCGCTGCTGGCAGCCTCACCGGCCACCACTGGAATGCCGTAAGCCGAGAGCAGCGGGCGGGTGAGCGCTTCGCCAAGACTCGGTGATCCGGCCGCCGCTGAAAGCAGTCCGGCAACCTGTCCACGATCTATCCCCGGCAGTTCTATTGCTGCGGCAGCCGGCTGATGAATCCTGCGCGCATATCCCAGCATGGCAGCTAATACCCGACCGGTAGTTTCTGGGAAGGTGTACAAGGGCACCCCGTTGCTGTGCAGCGTCTTGCGGGCTTCGCCAACGCTCCACTCGCCCATCATGCAGGCCACCACCGGCTTGCTGCTTTCCTTGGAACTGTCGATGATTGCCTGGGCGACGACAACCGGGTTAACCAACGCCTGCGGCACCAGGATGGGAATTGCCATATCCACGCCGGGATCGCTCAGGGCGTTTTTCAACGCCATGCGGAAATCGGGACCGTCTGCGGCGCCAAGCATGTCGATCGGATTGTTGACCTGCGCGGCCGGGTTGAGGTTTTTACGCAGCTCGGCTTGCGTGGATGGAGCAAGATCCGCCATCTCCAGACCGTTGGCTGCCAGCGCGTCGGAGGCCAATGCGGCAGGACCTCCGGCGTTGGTAATGATTACCGCGCGCGGCCCTGTCGGCAGGGGTTGAGTATCCAATGCCATGGAAACATCGAACAACTCAGAAACATTATCCACTTCGATCACGCCAGCCTGCTCGAAAGCCGCTTTATATGCTGTGTAGGCGCCTGCCAGCGAACCGGTATGGGACGACACTGCGCGTGCGCCAGCGCTGGAACGCCCAGCTTTAAGCAGCACAATTGGCTTGTGCTGCGTCACTCTCCGTGCGACTTCCATAAAGCGCTGACCGTCTCTGATCATCTCTACATAGGCTGCAATGACGCGTGTGTGCGGATCGGTGCTGAGATATTCGATCACATCCGTTTCGGTTACATCGGCTTCATTGCCAAGACTGGAGAAGTTTGAAAAACCGACATGTCTGTTGCGGATGAAATCCACGACTCCGCCGGCGACCGCGCCGGATTGCGACACAAATCCAATGCCGCCTTTATCCGGCACGCCCTGGATGAAGGTGGTGTTCAGGCCGGTGTAGAGATCGAGCGTGCCAACGCAATTGGGGCCAACCAACCGCATGTTGTAACGGCCGGCGATCTCGAGGATGGTCTTCTCCAGACGGGAACCTTCTTCACCAACCTCTTTGAAGCCGCCCGATATGATCGTCACCGCGCGGATGCCGCGCTTACCGCAATCCTCCAATATCTTGGGAATTGCCGGGGCAGGCAAGACAACCACGGCTAAATCGACCGAATCGGGAACCTGAGCAACCTCTTCATAGCACTTCAAGCCCAAAATTTCGTCTTCCTTTGGATTTACCGGCGCAATAAATCCCTGATATCCGTACAGGGTCATGTTGCGCAAGATTCCAAAACTTAGTTTGTTTGGGTTGGCTGAAGCGCCGACGATGGCTACTCCCTTCGCTGCGAAAAATGGCGTCAAGCCGTTCTGCATAAATATCCTCCTGGGTGCATTTCGGGATACGGGAAGCAAAAACATTGTAGCGAATAACTATTAATTTTTGATAGTGAGATAAATCCCACGAATCGCGTCAGATCACACGAATTAATTTAGGCCATCATTTATAACAATTTAAGTATACCGCTTGTGTCAGTTTTGTATGCCCCGAAAACGAGGTGAATATCGAGGATTAGTCGGAAATCCTCAAAGTAGCGCTTGCGGCTGCTCAAGGTAACCCTGATGCTGCCCGGACTGGATCACAGGCTGCTATGGCTGCCTTAAAAGCAGCAGTTTAGCAGTCCGAGAAGGCGCTGGCAGAGGCGCATTCCGCTCAATCGTCAGCACGGATCAATGTCTGGCGGTGGCGGGCGGCTCTGACGACCGCTTTGGTTCAACCCCCGCCGAGATTATCCAAGTCGAGATGACCAAAATCATCCATGAGGCAGGTTTCCAGGGCGTTTCCATCATACCGGGCGAGATCATTCTCGAAGACGTCTTCTAAACCCTCGCCGAGGCATCATGCTCCATGTGAACGATGGCGAAATGGTGATTCGATGAGGAAATGAAAAACCAGACAGCATCTCCGCAAGATGAGTCTGAGGGTGCGCGAATGCTATGTTAAAATGATCACTAATGCCCCAGCCATTGATTCGCGTTGAAAATTTATCATACAGCCATCCGGTGCATAGTGGTGAGGCTGTGCCAGCCTTACGCGGTATTAACCTGCAGATAGAGGAGGGGGAATATCTTGCCATCATCGGCGCGAACGGCTCGGGTAAAACCACCCTGGCGCGCCACTTCAATGCATTGCTCAGACCAGGGACCGGCAATGTATGGGTGAATGGACTGAACACACGCGACAGCCATAACCACCCTGCAATTCGCACGCTGGTCGGCATGGTGTTCCAGGCGCCTGAGGATCAGCTTGTCGCGACGGTTCTCGAAGAAGATGTCGCATTTGGCCCCGAAAATCTAAACCTGCCGCCTGCAGAAATCCGCCAGCGCGTGGATGAGGCGCTGCATGTGACAGGCATGTGGGAACAGAGAGAGCGCCCCCCGCATTTGCTCTCAGCTGGGCAAATGCAGCGCGCAGCGCTGGCTGGCGTGCTGGCGATGCGACCGCGTTGCGTGGTTTTCGATGAAACCACCGCCATGCTCGATCCTGGCGGCAGGCGCATGGTCAAAGAATTGATCCAGCGGCTGCACCGTGAAGGTCTGACTGTAATTGTCATAACCCACTTTATGCAGGAGGCTGCCAACGCCGACCGGGTGATTGTCCTCGAGCATGGACGTCTGGCGCTCGATGGCTCCCCGGCGCAAATATTTTCTCCCTCCTCCCGGCTGACTGAATTGGGGTTAAACCTGCCTCAACCCATGCAACTGGCGATCAGGCTGCACAAGCTCTTGCCTGAGGTGCCGGAATTTCCGCTGCATCTCATCGATCTGCTCAATGCGCTGCCAGAATATAAGGGCAATCATGCTCCAGGCGAGGCTCATTTGATAGCACCGCCAAATGAAAAATCTATTCCCAGCGAGTTCATGCTTGAAGTGCACAACCTCGCGCACGAATATTTGCGCGGCACGCCGCTGGCGCATGTCGCCTTGCAAGGTGCCTCTTTGAATGCGTTGGCGGGGCGTGTCCATGGCCTGATTGGCAGCACCGGATCGGGAAAATCGACCTTGTTGCAGCATTTGAACGGTCTGCTGCTGCCGCAAGCTGGAAAGGTGCGGGTGGGCAAGTTCGATCTGAATAACGAACAAACCGATCTGCGCGAGGTGCGACGCTTTGCCGGGTTGGTATTTCAAAATCCAGAATACCAGCTTTTCGAGCAGTACGTCGGCGATGAGATTGCATACGGTCCAAAGCTGAAAGGCGACGGTGCTAATTTGCGCGAAACCGTCCGCTGGGCAATGGACATGGTTGGATTGGATTTCGAGGGATTCAAAGACCGGTTGACCTTTACCCTGAGCGGCGGTGAAAAGCGCAAGGTGACTCTGGCGTCCACCCTGGCGATGCGCCCGCAAGTACTCCTGCTGGATGAGCCAAGCGCTGGTCTCGATCCACTCTCACGGCGTGAGGTGCTGGCTAACCTGAGCAAGCTGCAATCGCAGGGGATCACATTGGTCTTATCGTCGCATCACATGGAGGATGTGGCTGAATTAGCCGATAACGTGACCGTCCTCGACCAGGGCAGAGATGTGATGCAGGGCAACAACGAAACCATCTTCAGTTCGGTCGAACAACTCGAATCTTACGGGCTGGAACCGCCAATCGTCGCCAAAGTAGCGGCGACGATGCGCTCGCGGGGTTGGCCTTTGCCGCCCTGCACGCTGCGGGTTGGGGATTTTGTCAAATGTATTTCGGAAATCTTGGAGGCAGGCAGTGAATAATTTCGAATTCCTGCGTCTGGTCAATATTGGCCAATACCTGCCGCTCGATTCGCTGCTGCACCGCCGTGATCCGCGCGCGATGCTCGTTGTTTATTTCCTGCTGCTGGCAGCGTCAACGTTTTCAAAGAGTGTCATTGGTCTATTCCTGGCATTGACGCTTGTGCTGATCCTCTTTGCAATTGGGCGCATCCCGATACGCTTCGCGCTGCGTGGTCTGCTGCCGCCGCTGCCTTTTTTGCTTATCCTGGCGATTTTGCAGGTATTCATTTCGATCCATCCGCCTGAGGCGCAGCCGCTGTTCCAATGGAAATTTGTTACCATTTACGCCAGCGGGCTGCTTGCGGCGGGTAAGCTGCTGCTGCGGTTTATGGTATTGATCCTGGAATTAAGTCTGGCATCTTTCACATTATCGACCTCTGAGATGATCCACGGGACGGGGTCGCTGTTGAAACCGCTGACCTATCTGCGCGTCCCCGTGCACGATCTGGTTATGGTGATTCAGGTCACATTCCGCTTCATCCCGTTTCTTGCGCAGGCGACCGAGCGTATCGCCAAAGCTCAGGCCTCGCGCGGTGCGGAGTGGGGCACGCGCAAAGGCGGGCTATTGGCGCGTACGCGTCAACTCATCCCGCTGATTGTGCCGTTGTTCATGACCAGCCTGCAGCGGGCAGAAACAATGGCATTGGCGATGGATGCGCGCGCGTATGGCAGCAAGCCGCAGCGCGGCTCGATGGTCGTGCTGACTTTCGATTGGCGTGACGCTGTAGCTGTGTTATTAGCCGCAGCAACCTGCGCGGCGATTCTGATGATAGGCTGATCGCAACAGGTTCAGATTATAGATCTGCGCCCTTGCGTTTATTGATCCTGATTTGGCGCCAGGCAGCCACGACGATCAACGTGATCAGGGCTGATGCGCCAGCTTCGGGCAGGCCATTGGCAACCGCGATGGGTGGTAAGGTTGCCCAGGGCAGGAACCCAAGCACGCCAATCATGCCAAGCACCAGCAGAGTGTTGGTCAGGCTGCCGGCAATGCCCGAGGTAATCAAACCGACCACGGGCCATTTCTGTAATGCTTTCCAGACGAGCCATGCAACCGGTCCAATGAACAGGCGCGGTAGTACCGCAAGCAACGGATTGGTAAACCAGACATCGGTCGGACCTGTCGGCGCAACCGCCGCCTGGATTACACTAAAAATGCCAAAGATCAGTCCGATCCCAAGGCCGACTATCGGGCCTTCGAGGATGGCGCCAATGATTGCAGGGATGTGCATGATGGTCAACGATGCGCCGCTGATCCAGGGGATGAAACCCAACCGGGTTAAACCCAAAAGTACTGCTATAGCTCCCAATACACCGGTAATGACGATCTTACGAGTTCGGTCTTGAGGCATGTGGTTTTTCCTTTGGGATGAAAGTAGGTTACTCTTTATATAACTAATTGCTGCCCGGAAAGTTATGACATGTTTCCAGCCACTGCAGCTGCTCAGTTTTTAGATTTTAACACAGGATGGTTTGTTTTTAGTATAGGATCGTCTATTTCTTTATATAATAGTATGATTAATCAACCTGCTGATGAAACCATTTTTGTTTCAATATTCGCTGGCAGACAGCTCGAGAAGGATTGTGGAGGGTTTTTTTGGATCGTCCGGTGCGCTGGTACGACTTCATTACCATCAACATCTATTACTTCGCGCTGACTACCCGCTCGCAGACCATCTCGCCGCTGATCGTCCCGCTGCTCGTCCAACAATTCGTCGGCGAGGGGATTAAGGGCAGTGCAGTCGGCACAATCCGCTTATGGGCGTTGATGGCAGCCGTTCTGACCCAGGCGTTAATGGGCATGCTATCCGACCGCTCGACGCATCAATGGGGGCGAAGGCGTCCTTTCATTCTGATTGGCTCGGTCGGCGAGTTGATTGTATTCACGCTGATCGGATTCACCGCCGGGCTGGAAGGCATGCAGGGCTACTGGGTGCTCTTTTTGCTCTATGTCTTCTCCATGCTGGCATCCAACACTGCTCATGCCGCCACGCAAAGCCTGATTCCTGACCTGGTACCAGACGAGTTTCGCGGGCGCTTTTCAGGGGTCAAAGCGCTGCTCGAATTACCTGTGCCATTGATATTTGTTTCGTTTGTAATGGGAAAATTGGTCAGTCAAGGCAATCTTTGGGGGGCGCTGATTGCCCTGATGGCGGTCATGGCGGTCTGCACAGTTGTTGTTATGTTCGTAAAAGAGAAGCCCCTGGAAAAAACCCCCTTCAAATTAGAATGGCAGCCTTTTCTACGACTGATCTTGATGACTGCAATCTTCACGGCGGTGATCTTGGGCATGGGGGCTTTAGTCAAGTGGTTCATGGCGCTGCCGCTCGATATTTCACCGGCGTCGAACACTGTTCTCACTTCGCTGGCTGGGGTGCTGGCGATGGCATTTGCGGTCGCTGTTGGGGTTTTAGCCAGTCTGCGCATCGCAGTCGGCAAAGATGCCCAATTTCAGGCGTCCTTCCGTTGGTGGGTGGTCAATAGGCTGGCTTTTCTGGTTGGTTCCACCAATGTTGCGACTTTTCTGGTTTACTTTATTCAGGAACGATTTACGGATTTGCAGGGTGAAAAAGCGGCTGGACCCGCAGCGACCATCGTCATGTTTGTTGGCATATTCATCCTGCTGACTGCGCTGCCTGCCGGCTGGCTGGCTGACCGGTTGGGCAAGAAGATACTGGTCGCTGCGGCGGGTTTATTAGCCACCGCTGGCACAGCGCTGATCATCCTTGTGCCATCCATGACCGCGTTATATATCGGAGGATGTATGATCGGTGGAGGAGTGGGGCTGTTTTACACGGCCAATTGGGCTCTGGGCACCGATCTGGTCCCCGCCGAGCATGCAGGGCGTTTCCTGGGGCTTTCGAATCTGGCCGGGGCAGGGGCTGGCGCGATTGGCGCATACATTGGCGGACCGGTTGGGGATTCGCTAGGCTACACCGTGCTAATGGCCATTTTTGGTCTGCTCTTTTTCCTCTCGATTTTTGCATTGATAGGGATCGATGAAAAGCGGTTGAAATCCGCCTAAAGGCAATGAATATCCACTAATTTGTGAAAACAATATACCCTGCTTCCTTTTTCAATCTCCAATAAATTCATCTTTTTAAGGACCGCTGATGATTGGATAACCGCGAATGCTCCAGGCGCTCACCCCGCCTGCCATGCTGGTCACTTTGCTGTAACCAGCGTCAAGCAGGATATTGCGCCCAGCCTGGCTGCGGTTGCCGGAGCGGCATACCACCACCACCAGCTGATCTTGTGGAACTTCAGCGAGCCGGTCAGGCAGCTCGTTCAACGGAATCAGCGTCGAGCCGGGGATATGACCTTCAGCCCACTCATAATCCTCGCGGACATCGAGAATGAACGCGCCTTCATCGCGCAATTTGGCGGCTTCTTCCACGCTGACTTCCACTGGCAATGAATCGGTATTTTCCGATGGATGCGAAAGAAGTACGGCAGCACCTATCGCGACGGCTATGATCAGGATCCCCGCGATCAGGAAAGGCGCCCTTCGTTTAGAGGTTGTTGGATTTTTATGAGCCATAAATTTCAACTCCACTTGTTTATAAGATAGGTATGCAAGATAGATTCAATTGTTGGTGAAAAGTTGCATAGAATCTGGTATTGCCAGCCAACTCATTGTATTTATGTTGATTTTCCTGCGCCGATGTTAGAATCATATTGTACTGGCGAGATGAACCTCATGCCATTAGTGGTTTAGAGTAAATCTTAAAAGGACATCTTCCAGCTCGGAAAATCTCAGGAGAATCAACCATGCCCCTCGACAAATTTGACACCTACAGCCTCAGAGAAATGCCCCAGGGAGATATCATCCAAAGAGTATTGCAGGCTGCCATCCGCGCCGTTGATCCGGAGGTTGCAGTGGCGCGTAGTCTGATTCGAGCCGGGGACCTGTTGACTGTCGGCAAGAAAACCTGGAATTTGAGAAGCCTCCGACACATCTGGCTGGTTGGGGCAGGAAAAGCCGGCGCGCCAATGGCCCACGCGGCAGCAAAAATCTTGCTGGATGTCATTACTGCCGGGTTGATTATCGTCAAAGAGGGGTACGCCGGCAATACGCAGGAGATGCTGCCGGACCGGATCAAAATCGTCGAGGCGGGTCACCCTTTACCCGACGAGCGTGGACAAAATGCGACCATCGAGATGATCGAATTGCTAAAACAGGCTGGCAAGAATGATCTGGTGATCTGCCTGATTTCTGGCGGCGGATCAGCTTTGCTGACCGCGCCGGCAGGTGACGTTACCTTGGACGACTTGCAAGCGGTCACTGCCAGCATGCTGGCCTGCGGGGCATCGATCGAAGAGTTCAACACGTTGCGCAGACACCTGGACGAAATCAAGGGTGGGGGACTGGCCCGCGCAGCAGCGCCAGCGGAACTGATTACACTGGCGTTGTCCGATGTGGTCGGTGACGTGAAAGAAGTGATTGCTTCAGGACCAACAGTGTCGGATGCGACCACCTTCGAGGAGTCGCTCGACATTATTAAACGCTACCAGCTGGCAGGAAAAATCCCTGCTTCGGTATTGACCAGGTTGCAAGCTGGCGCAGCAGGCAGCGTGAGTGATACGCTCAAACCAGGCGACGAAATTTTTAAGCGGGCATATTATCATATCATTGGCAGCAACCAGCAGGCTGCGTTGGCTGGACTGGAAGAGGCGCGCGCCTGCGGATTACACTCATTGCTGCTGACCACGTATCTGCAGGGAGAGGCGCGACAGGTGGGGCGCAGCCTGGCAGCGATCGCTCGCCAGCTGGCAGTCAGTGATCACCCGCTGCCGCGGCCAGCCTGCATCGCAGCCGGCGGAGAAACAACCGTGGTCGTGCGTGGTGACGGGCTTGGCGGACGCAATCAGGAAGTCGCGCTTGGCGCGGTGGTCGAAATGGCCGGGCTAAAGGATCTTTCGCTGATCACGCTGGCGACCGACGGAGGTGACGGCCCTACAGACGCCGCCGGGGCAATTGTCACCGGCACGACCTTGCAGCGAGCAAGGGAACTCGGCATGGACCCGCAGGATTACCTTGAGCGTAACGATTCTTACCATTTCTTCGAGGCGCTCGACGATCTGCTCATATCCGGGCCGACTCAGACAAACGTCAACGATTTGTCATTTCTGTTTGCTCTTTAAGCAGCGGTGCAAGCCGCCTCATTTTTCAAGAATCAAACTTCAATAGTCCACTCGCAGATCCATATCAGCGTATAGCTGCCCAACTTGCTCGGCGTAGCCGTTGAAAAGAAGCGTGGCAATGCGGTTTGTTTCACCGATGCGCTGTTCGAATTCCTGCGACCAGCGCGGGTGAGGAACGTTAGGATTGACATTTGCATAAAACCCGTATTCCTCAGGCGCGGCGGTTGACCAGAAAGTGGCTGGCATTTCTTCCGTTAATTCAATTTTGACGATCGACTTGCTGCTCTTGAAACCATATTTCCAGGGGACTGCCAGACGGATTGGCGCGCCATTTTGCGGCAGAAGCTCTTTTCCATACAGCCCTGTGGCCAACAGCGTCAGGTCGTGGAAAGCCTCATCCAGCCGCAAGCCTTCCTGGTACGGCCAATCGTACAAAAGGCTGCGAATGCCCGGCATATGCTCCTCATCCAGCCTGGTGGTGAAGCGCACGTATTTTGCGCTGGTCATCGGTTCGGCTTCTTTCAGCAGCATTTTAAGCGGGAAGCCGAGCCATGGAATAACCATCGACCAGGCTTCGACGCAGCGTAAGCGGTAAATGCGCTCCTCCTGCGGAAATTTGCGCAGGTCGTCGATATCATATACACGCGGATTGTGCAGCAGACCGCTGAGCTCGACTTGCCAGGGGGATGTTGGGAAGGCCTTCGCAAGTTCTGCCACGCTGGTCTTGTCCATGCTAAATTCGTAAAAATTATTGAAGCTGGTGATCTGTTCGAAAGTGTTTACCGGCGCGCCGAGCTCGTCTGTCTGTCCTGACGCAGAGTCTGGAGTTACCGTTATGTTCCCACCGGGCGTGGACGATTGGATACCGCAGGCGGATAGCAGCGAACCACCTGCCGCGAGCGCAGCGAGTTTTATGAAAGTCCGCCGGTTTAGATAGACGGATTCTGGTGTGATCTGCGAAGAGGGGAGGAGCGGAGACGCGAGTTTCGCCATTTTGTTTCTGGAAAGTCAGCAACCAATATTATCACCAATTTTATCCGAAAATGGCAAATTAATCACGCAGCCTGGTTGAATAAAACCAGACTTCATACAGCAGGCGTTCAATCCGCGCGGAGATGGGTTAGATGATCACCGTTTGCGTTCGTTTCGTTATTTCTTGTGCGTGAAAATGCCGAGCATGATGCTGATCCCAAGGACGATCAGAAGTAGCGGTCCGAGTAGATTCCATGAAATACCCAAGTATGCGACTACTCCTGTGGCCGTAACCAGTAAGCCGAAAGTAGCCATAGCCAGCGCCACTCCAAAGAACTTCCCGGTACGGACTGCCAGGAACAAGGCGTTGATTAATGAGCCTACGCCGACAATCAGGATAGCCACCGCCCACCATTGATTGTTCCCAAAAAAAGCCTGCGGATCGAGCCAATGGAGGTTGTCAGCTAGAAAGCCGAGGCCGAGGAACATCCCTCCCAGGCCAATCCACAACGATACCGTAACCAGGCTGACTGCTCCCTTTCCGGTCTCGAATCCGTTGAGAAAGAACGAAAATCCGAAGGCGATAACCACCACGGGCCAATATAATTCCCAATCGAGGTTGAAGAGAAACATCAAAGCGATGGTCAGGAAAACAATGCCCCCGCCAATTCCGCTGCGCGCAGCTGCATTGAACTTACCTGTATTTTGTAAAGCACTGAACGCTCCTGCGAAGGATCCAAAAGCGGGGATGAGAATGAACAAAGCCCACCAGTTGAAATGCTCGCTGAGTAAACCGGTTTGCTGGGCAATGATGACGATGCCAACGATAATCAACGCTAACCCCCAAAAAGCGCCGCTGGACTTACGCCGGACAGGTTTTGTTTCCGTTGGTTCTGGAGAAGGTTGATCAGTATTCATGGTCTTTTTCCTTCCTGTAGATAAAAAGGGAAAACTATATCCATTATACGGATGATTGACAGCCAGGTTGCGTTAAATGTCAAACGCCCGGGTGAGGGGGGCACCCGAACGTTCGACAAAAATATTCTAGCATAATTATTGATCTGGGTCAATAACAATTTTTAAGGAGCAGCGGGCAAGAGCGGATCGAGGCATCAGAATGATCTCGGACTCTGATTGACGCTAATCCGCAAGCATGCTATATTATTTTCACGCTGTGGAATCGTAATGCGGTATTCGACGACCGCGATAAATTATTTTTTGATATTAGGATTTCGGTTGATCTTCAGGGACCATTCCAGATCAAATCCTTTTCGGATTTGTCGCAGGCGATGAATGAGCATGTTATCAAAATATTCTTTAATCATTCAAGATCTCTCGTTCCGCTACCGCAGCCGGACTGAGCCGGCGATTAAGAATATCTCTCTGCAAATTACGCCTGGTCAGGTCGTGCTGATCGCGGGCGCCAGCGGCTGCGGAAAAACGACGCTGGCGCGTTGTATCAATGGTCTAATTCCCCGCAGCTACAAAGGCGAGTTGTCCGGCAATATCCTCATACAAGGGCAGGAAACCAAAGACCTGTCCCTGGCGAGAATTTCCCAGATGGTCGGCACCGTGCTGCAAGATCCCGAACGCCAAATATTAGGCTCGATCGTCATGAACGAGGTAGCCTTTGGATTGGAAAACCTCGCCTTGACGCGCGAGGAAATCATCGCGAGAGTCGAGCAATCTCTGGCGCGCTTGAAGATCACTCACCTGCGCGACCGGCAGACTTTCTACCTTTCGGGCGGAGAAAAACAGAAGGTTGCCCTGGCCGGAGTGCTGGCGATGCAGCCAAGCATGCTGTTGTTAGACGAGCCGCTCGCCAGTCTCGATCCCGCCAGCGCCCAAGAAGCCCTGCAGTTAATTCGCGAGTTGGCTGATGAGGGTATGACTGTGTTGATGGTCGAGCACCGCGTGGAGGATGTGCTGCGCATCCGTCCGGAACGGGTGCTTTTTATGAAAGAGGGCGAAATCCACTATGACGGTCTAGCAGAACATCTGACCGAACGGGTCGATTATCACGAGGTCAAGCTGCCAGCGCAGATGATCATCCAGCTTGCCAGCAAGGATCCCGCGCCGCCCGCCTTTCAAGCGCTGGCAGGCGCGGGCGCAGCTGTTAGCGGTCCTCTGGTCAGCTTCAAGGATGTTGCATTTCACTACCCGGAAGGACCCGAGGTTCTGCACGACATCAATCTGGACATCCATCGCGGCGACATCATCGCTGTTCTTGGGCCGAATGGCGCCGGAAAGACGACGCTGGTAAAGCACGCTATCGGCCTTCTCAAGCCCACCCAGGGTGAGGTGCTCGTGGACGGGCGCAATACACGCAGCGCCAGCGTGGCTGAAATCGCCAGCATGCTTGGGTATGTTTTTCAGAGTCCAAGCCACATGCTCTTTGCGCCGACTGTTTCGGAAGAGTTGTCCTTTGGACCAACCAACTTGAAGCATGATTCGGAAACGATCAGAAAGGAGGTACAAGACGCGATCGAGATTGTCAACCTGGGAGGGTATGAGAAAACCCCTCCGCTGTCGATGTCATTTGGGCAGCAAAAACGGGTTAGTATTGCAGCTATCCTGGCCATGCGTTCGCGCATCCTGGTGATGGACGAGCCAACTGCCGGTCAGGATTACAAAAATTATATGGATTTTGTATCGTCTATCCTGCAGCTGCCGAATTTCGAAGCGATCTTATTCATCACTCATGATATCGACATGGCGGTGATCTTTGCCAACCGTGTGCTTCTGGTCAACCAGGGCACAATCGCTGCCGACGGTTCGCCCCAGGAAGTGCTGAAAGACAGGCAACGGTTGGTCGACTGCCGGTTGGTGCCGACATCGCTGCTACAGGTCAATCTTGACGCGTATCCGATAACACAACATTTCTACCGCGCTGAAGAACTAGCGCACCGCATTTGATTTACCGGAGGAAGACGGTTAATCGGATGCACAGTCATCCGAAGTAATGATTCTGGGAGGTTCATGATGGATAAAAAATTATTAGCTGTCATTCTATCGCTTGTGGCTGTGCTGGTTTTCTTCCTTGGAGTGGTATGGATTGGAGGGTTGATCAATCCCGACCTGAAACTGGATGAAACCGGCATACTACGCTTTGCCTTTGTTGGCATTGGCCTGTTGATCGTGTTTATTATCTACTTGGTGACCCGCCAGAGTAAAATCTGGGAAATCGGCACGCGCGAGGTTGTCTATATGGCCATCGGCGCTGCGCTTTATGCCGTGCTGTCATTTCTATTCAATGGGACAGTCTTTTTAGTGCCCTCGGTCAGCCAGGTGTCGCTCCGCCCGGCCATTGTCATACCGATGTTCTTTGGGTATGCCTTTGGCCCCTCGGTTGGCTTGTTCACCGGCGCAGTCGGCAACATGTTCGGCGACGCGTTGACTGGATTTGGCCTCTCTCCGCAGTGGTCGTTCGGCAATGGTCTGGTCGGGATGATCGCCGGGTTATCCTGGCTATTCAAAGACCGCAAAAAGGGTATCGACTTTGTCCTGATCCTCAGCTTTGTTCTGGCTGCCATTGCCACAACGATCTATTTCCTGAATCAGTCATCGCCGAATATGATGTTCTTCGATGTTGCCAATAATATATTTGGCGATGCGACCATCACCATTTGGGCTGGTCTCTCAGTCGTGATCGGTTTCGTCCTGGTGCTGCTGGTACGATTTCTATTTGGCAAGAATATCGATGTCGCGGCTGCCGTGACCTGGAGTCTGCTTGGAAATTTCATCGGAATTGGCTTTGCGGCTATTTCGGATATCTGGATCAACGGTTATCCGCCTGCGCTGGCGATCGTCGGTGAATTCATCCCGGCCGCTGGACCGAACGCGATCTTCGCGGCGATCTTCGTTCCCATCCTGGTCGTCGCTTATCTGGCGGTTCAACGCCAGACCGGGCGCTGATCCTTTTCATTTTGGGGAAACCCGTTCTCCAACGGGTTTCCCCTGACACGGAAAAAATATGCTGGTCACCTGGCGCTACCGAAAACGCAAATCGCTGATTCAAAGCTTCAATCCGCGGGCGTGGATCATCTTTTTTGGATGCTTTATCGCCTGCACAGTATTATTCTGGGATTTTCGTTATCTTTCGGTGTTCTTTGCTGTGGCAATGCTGACAGTATTCACCTCGGGTATCCGTTGGAGCGAGATGAAACGCGCCTGGTTATTCATAGGCGGATTTGTGCTGTTCTTCTCTGTGCTGACTTTTCTAACCGGTCGTGGGGGAATCGAGCTGTACGAGGAGGAACATCTATTAACCCGATTGACGGCCTCGTTCACAATTCTGGGTTGGCGTCCTGCATTAACCATCACTGCTGAGAAGACCATGTACGCGTTTTCAATGCTGATTCGCGTCTTCAGCCTTGCCAGCATGACGATCCTCATCCCTTATTCACTTAATCCGGCGCATTACGGCATTACCTTCCGCGGCCTGGGCTTGCCCGATAAGATTGCCTACGGCATGGACCTCACCATGCGTTTCATTCCATCGCTGGGGCGCGACTTTTCACTCACCCGCGATGCGCAGCGGGCGCGCGGTTACGAGCTTGAGAAAATTACCGGCGGATTGGTAGCTCAAATTCGCAAGCTGGCGCCGTTAATCGTCCCAGTGACAATCCATTCGATCGTCGCCAGTGAGGACATTATCGACGCAATGGATTTACGCGCTTTTGGCGTCGGTCCGCGGGTGTGGCTCGAGCAAATCCCTATGCGCCGGCGTGATTATTGGTTGATTGGAATCAGCATTATGATGTTGATGATGTCGGTCGCTCTGTCTCTGCTTGGTTTCGGTAAATTTTGGGTGCCCAATATTTTGCTCCCGGGATGAGCGGGGATACACGGGGCGATATTTCCTTGTAATACAGATGTTGCAACTGTCATTTCGAGCGAAGCGAGAAATCTTTTTTTCTCATGCGAAGATTTCTCCTCGCTTCGCTTGTCGAAATGATCATGCAAATTTGATGGTTTATAAGACTCTTGTTGTTACCAGCCATTCGCCATTCGTCTTCTTCGATGCCTGGACCGCGTCTGGCGAGGCAATCACCACCACTGCGCCGTGCTCCCTAACCTGCTCGACAGCCTGGGCAAACGCGTGGAAATCGGCCTCCGTTGTGCTGAGGATTTCATCGCGGCGCGCCTGGCGTTCTTCATCGCTGATCGATAACAGGTAACGCGACATGGAGGTGTAACCCTTGGCGTCTGGCAGCTGGTAGGCATCTACCTCGCCAATCGCGCCAATGATCGCCCGGGTTAATTCTGCCTCGTCAAGCTGGATGCTTTGCAGGAACTGGACGGTTTGATCATAGATGTCCAGCGTTTGGGTGAGGTTGGGATCGCGGTAGGAAAGGAAACTCAAAGCGCCAGACTGCTGGTCGAACACGCAGAAACCGCCGTAAGCGCCGCCCTGAACGCGTACTTTTTCCCATAACCAGGTTGCGCGCAAGTACGGCACGATCACCTGGGCTGAGCCGTTCAGATGATAACCGTGCTCATAAAGGTTGGCAGCTTTCCCGACGAAATTAACCTGAGTGGGCAGGGTTAATCCCTCTCTATCTGGGAATGCGGCTAAATTCCAGGCTGCTGCAGGAGTCGAGGTCTTTGGGAAGGAAGCGATGAACTCATCGATCTGTCCCTTGATCGATTTCCAGCCTTCCTGATCGAGGGTGACGTTACAAATCATGCCTTGCTGGTTGATCAACGCGGCGCGGATAGATTCCAGCGCGTCCTGCACGGATTGCCAATCGTTATCGATGCGTTCGATCAGCTTGCGTAGGAAAAAGAGCTGGTTCACGCCGCCCATTTCCTCGGCAGCCATATCCGCCAGTGTAAAGCGGGCCTTCAGGCGGGTGTTTGCCACCCGATGACCAACCCGAACCAGTCCAGCTTCCATTTCTGCTTTGGCTTCCAAGGCCATCTGGCGAATGCGCTCGCGGTTGTCCAATCTGGCAGTCAGGAGAACATCCCTTAGAATAGCAAGGAGTTCGGGAGATTGCGCCAGCATGGCTTTACCGCGCAAGAAAAGCCATGCGGTATTTTCATCCTTGTTTCGTACAGCGGAAGTGAAGGTGGCTGGGTGGATGCCGCCGGTGTACTTGCCGATGCGCTGCACCAGTCGTACAAAATCCAATTCAGCGGCGCCGGTTTCGAGCAGCGCCTGACTGAAGATCGGCAGATAGGGCAGTGACTCTTGTGGAAGCTGCTGCAGGTTAAATCCTACGTCCAGATAGAGGATGCCATTGGTGAATAGATCGTGGTAGAGGACCTTGCTGTCCCCGGCGGGCAACACTTCCAGCGGGATTTTTTTGATCTGTGGCTCCAGATCAGATCGATGCAAATGCGGGATGCTCGCCAGCGCTTCGGGCGAGTCGGGAGTTTCCTGACGGCGCTTTAATTCACGGGTTGTTTCGACGATCTGCCGCAGTTCTGCGGGACTCATCGACTTGCGGGCTTTTTCTAATCGCTCGCGCTCTTTCTCAGCGAGCTTTTGTCCGAGTTGGGGATCTGGCTTGAGCAGCACCGTGGCGCGGTGTGGATTGTCGAGCAGATATTGGCGGATCATGCTTTCGAAATAATTGCCCTTTGCGATATTCTGCTTGATGACATTCAGAGGGGCTTCGAAAGCCAAAGCTGTTATTGGATCGCGGTCGTACAACCATGCATCCAAAGACATCAGCATTAAAACTAATCCGCGTGGAAGCGCGCCGGTATTGCATTCGCGCAAGGAGAATTCGACCGTATTCAGCGAGGACGCAACGGTGTCTGGATCGATCCCGTTTTCCGCCAGCTCTCGCAGCGTGTTTAAGATCAATTCCTGGATTTTTTCAGCGTTTTCCACCTGGATGCCGCGTAAACCGGTTGAGAACATCATCTGGCGCAAGCTGGATTCGAAACCGACGCCAGTCAAATCCTCGCCAAGCCCCGAGTCGATCAAGGCCTTGCGCAGCGGCGAAGCAGGGGTGCCAATGAGAATATGAGCGAAAATCGACCACGCCAGGGTCAACTCGACATTGCCAGCCTCCGGCAGCAGCCAGTTGAGGGTAATCTGCCCCTTGGGATCAGGATCATCGCCGCTGTCGTAGGCTGCTTCCTTATACTTTGGTTTGGTGAAGAGGGATTGTAATGCGATATCAGAATCGGGTGATATTTTTTCAAAACCACGAAGTGCTGCGTCTATTATGCGCAAACGCTGCTCAGGATCATCGTCCCCATAGAAATAGATGCGCGCGTTTGAAGGATGATAGTGGGTCTCATAGAAGTGCTTGAATTCCTTGTAGGTCAGGGTTGGGATAACCTCTGGGTCGCCGCCGCTGTCGTACTGGTAATGGGTGTCGGGATACAGAATGTGACGGCTCTCTTCGGAAATGATGGAGTCTGCCGAGGAGTAATCCCCCTTCATTTCGTTGAAGACCACTCCTTTATAGGTCATCTCCTGGTCGGGCGCATCAAGTTCGTAGTGCCAGCCTTCCTGAAGCAGCGTATAAGGGGTAATTAAAGGACGCAGCACCGCGTCTAGATAGACGTCGATAAGATTATAGAAATCTTTCAGATTGGTGCTGGCAACCGGATAGCAGGTCTTGTCAGGGTAGGTCATCGCGTTCAAGAAGGTGTTGAGTGAGCCCTTGGCAAGCTCGATGAAGGGTTCTTTGACCGGATATTTTTCCGAGCCGCACAGGACAGAATGCTCCATAATGTGCGCAATGCCGGTGGAATTGCCGGCCGGCGTGCGGAAAGTGATGCCGAAGACCTTGTTTTCATCATCATTTTCGAGCGAGAGCAGCTCCGCGCCGGTGCGTTTGTGCCGCCACAACCTGGCGCGGGTATTGAACTCACTGACAACATCGTCCTTAAGCAGATCAAAACTATCAGACGCGCTCATAATGCTCCTCTTGAGTCCCGTCCGGCGGGCAGCTCGGCCCTCCGGACATAGATTTGTTTAAATATAATTTTACCCTACCTTACTTGCCGTTGGTTTTTGGCAGCAGAAACACGAATGGAAGCCCAAGCATGATTAACACAGCGCTGACCGCATAGGCCGTACGCAAGTTGAAAAGGTCTCCAATACCGCCGACCAGAACCGTGACGACTGAGCTGGATAGAAACGACACTGCCATATAAATCCCATTGGCAAGCGCGCGGTTTTCTGGAAAGCTTTCCTGTACGGCAGCCATGATCACCGGCGCGGTGGATAGCAAACTAAAGCCAAGTCCTAACAGGATCGCGATCAGTATCCAGCCGTGCAAATTAATGAAAGCAAACAAAAATAACGAGCTCGAAACCAGCGCCGCAGCCAGGACAGGCCGGCGTCCGAGGCGGTCGGAGATGACCCCGCCGAGGAATGCGCCGGCGACCCCTGCTGCTTCCATCACCGAAAGCGAACCGCCGGCGAGGACAAGATCTGCGCCTTGTTCGGTCATAAATGTGGGCAGAAATGTAGAAACACTGACGAATGCAAAAGCGCGAGTAAGAATGATACCGGTCACGGGCAGGAGAACCCTGCGCATACTCTTTAGAGCTGCACGCCAGTCCACGTTGGGAGACTTATCAATGGTTCGGTCAGGGGTATTGTGTAAATATATTAAAAGCACCAGTGAGGTAAGAATGCCGGCAACTGCCAGCCAGGGGGTGCTCTCCGGTTTGAGGTAGCGGACGGCGGTAACGATGATCAACGGACCAACCGTACGGCCCAATTCGCCGCCGACCATCCAAAAACTCATGCCCATCCCAAGCCGGTTGGCCGACAATCGTCCGGCGATCACTGGTCCAACAGCATGGATACCAGCTGAGCTGATACCCGCAAGAATCAACAATAGAGCGGCGATTGCGTAAGACGAGCTAATGCCAAGCAAGCTCATCGTCAGCGCTGTAACTGCCGGCGCAAGGATGACTAACCAGCGCAAGCTGACCCGGTCAGCTAAATAACCGATAAAAGGCTGTAGAAGCGACGGAGCATTCGTAAATACTGATAAAAGCCCCGCTTCAGTTTTCATCAGCGAGAATTTCTCGATCAGAACCGGCAAGAGGGCTGGCAGGAAAGCCTGATAGGTATCTTGAATAGAATGTCCAGCCGAGACGATAGCAACCTTCGCGGTATGGAATTTATGGCTTTCAACGGCTTGCTCGACGGGCATACACACTCCTTGATCTGTCGATAATAGGGGCTGAGAAATTCCAAGCTGTATTATACAGGATGCGTCGCTCCGCAGATTTCTGAAATGTTATTGCGCTGGGGGTGAAACAGGTTTTGCTGCGGTCTTTTTTCGACGCTGATCCAGCCACAGCGCGACAACTGCGATGGCAGTGGAGGCGAGGATAAACAATGCCGCAATTTGATATGTGCCTTGAATGCCTGCAACCAGCGCAGCAGGGCTTGCAGTGGTTATATCCGTGTTTGCAGGTAGATTGGCATGAGCGAGTGTCTGTGTAGTAAATATTGCCCCTATCAACGGCAGCCCGGTGGTGTTGCCAAGGGTGCGTGAAAGCGAGAGCAGTCCCGAGGCGACGCCAAGCCGTTCGCGCGGCACGGCGCCCATGATGGCGCTGTTGTTTGGTGAGGCGAACAGTCCCATACCGATGCCGAATAAGACAATGCGCGCGGCAAATCCAAGCGGTGTCATTCCTTCTTGCAGCGTACTGACTGCAAGCGCGCCACATACGATGAAAACCAGACCGATCAGGCTAATACCGCGTGACCCAAACCGGTCAGAGAGCGAGCCAGCCAGAGGGGCAATCATCCCGCTGGCAATTGGGTGCACCATGATCAGCATCCCCACCACCGTAGGCGAGTAACCCTGAACAAGTTCCAGGAAAAATGGCAGGATAAATGAGCCTGACATGACAATAAAAACCAGAAAGCCCATCAGCAGGTTGAGATCAAAGAAGACGTTGCGAAATAACCTTAGGTCGACCATGGGTTGTTTCAGGCGCGATTCCAGGATGATAAAGGAAACCAATCCAACCGCAGCGACGACCAGCAGAACTTGCGGAGTGGGATGATTGAAACCCAGCCGCTGCCCCAGGGTCATCCCGAGCGCATAACAGCCGAGCGTTGTAAACATCAGCATAGCGCCGAGGATATCGAAGCGCTGATCGGGTTGTTTGGCGGGCAATGAGGGCAAGAAGCGGGTGACAATTATCAATGCTATGATGCCAACAGGTAGATTAACCAGAAATACCCAGTGCCAGCCTATCAGGCCGATAATGATTCCTCCCAGTGGAGGACCCAGGGCAATGCCAATCGCAACGATGGTGCCTTGAATACCCAGCGCGCGCCCGCGTTCATACGCTGGAAACACTTCGGTGATAATTGCCATGCCAAGCGCTTGTAAAAGGGTCGCGCCGAGCCCTTGCAGCGCGCGAAATGCGATCAAGGCATTGACGCTGGATGAAATTGCGCATAACAAAGACCCCGTGGTGAAGAGTATCATACCCGCAATGTAGAGCTTTTTCTTGTCGTACATGTCTCCAAGCCTGGCTGCGCCAAGGATTAGGGAGGAGACCACCACAAGATAACTAATCACTACCCATTGAACAGTGGCAAAATTTGTTTCAAAAGCTTCAACCAGTGTTGGCAGCGAAATATTGACAATGCTGGAATCCAGTGTGGCCATTAAAACCCCCATGCCCACCCCGACCATGACCAGCCATTTGGTCGCCACCCCGTTTGTTTTGATTGAGCCAGTAGAATCCATCAGATCTAGTGTATTCGTTAAAGGATGAGATGTCTTGAGAATACCCCTTTATGAGACCTTTAAAGCCTGAACAAAGTTTAGATCACGCCCAAGCCGGAAAATTATAAATGGTTTTAAGCGATAGGCTGAATTTATCCTGGGCGTAAAATCCAGCCATTTTCTGCGGATAGCAATAACTTGGGATTTTGTGGATCCGTTTCGAGTTTTTCTCGCAAGCTTCTGATTGTGTTTTCAACCAGAGCCTGGCGGGTGCGGAAAGGCAGCGGTTCGCGCCCCCAACCTGCTTCGTAAAGGTCCATTACATTGACGTCAACGAATGCGCTTTCCATCAACCTGGTGAGCAGACGAAGCTCGGTGGGGGTCATCTCGATCGTCCGTCCGTGGTATACCAGCTCGTTCTTCTCGTAGTCGATTGCGAAATCTGCTTTCCAACCGGCCAGACTATCATCGACGAAGCTGGTGAGTTGTCGCGCTAGCCGGTCGATACGTTCTAGCAGTTTGTTTTTGCTAAATGGTTTAACAATGTAATCGTTAGCTCCGAGTTGATAGCTTTGCTCCATTATTTGTACGTTGGATAGTGCAGTCAACATCAGAACGGGGGCAGAAGATTTCTTTCTGATATTTTCCAGGACCATCAAGCCATCGAAATCAGGCATCATAATATCCAATAAAATAACATCGAATTTTTGATGTTCGAGCAATTCCAGAGCCGCCTGCCCCTGCCCGATTGTCAGCAATTTATGACCGGTATCGCTGAACATCATCGACACCAGGTCGCGTGTGTCTGGATCATCATCTACCAATAGGATTTTTAATTTCGGATGGTGAATGGGATTTGACATGAGATTAAATCCTATTATTTCTATGAGATCTATTTTAACTTAATCCAGTAATTCAAATTAAACATAGAATAGGTCTGTGAGGTTCACTGAACACACCTATTGTAGATAGGAAGCCTGGAAAATACAAGCTAACTACTTAGATTTTTCTCTCCCGAAAAGAATCAAGATCAAGGACTTGTTTGGCCTGAAAAATGAATTCTCGAACATGCTGATAATCTCTGATGACTGCAACGTGGTAAAATCCTGAAACCAGGGAAGTTTGACGGGTGGGCTTATATGTTGAACAGTAAAATTATGAAAGATGAATCTCCAATTATGAATAATCGCAGCATACCATTAATACGTGTTTCTGGGTCACATCTCGAGATTGGCAGGCAGATTGGCGAAGCCTGCCGTGATCAAATCCAACACGGCGTCGAAAACGCGCGTAAGCTTCTTGAAGATGCGTATGATACCCTGCAGCTCGACTGGGATGGAGCATTGATCCAGGCGCGTAAATATATGCCTTTCGCGGAGGAGCGCTATCCGCAATATGTCGCCGAAATCCGCGGCATAGCGCAGGGAAGCAATATTAATTTTGATGATATTGCAGTTGTCAACGCTATGGAAGCGGTCACGATGGATGCGCTTCACTTAACAAAATGCACCAGCATGGCCGTCAACCAATCGCGAACTTCAAATGAGCGCGTCTTGGTTGCCCATAACGAAGATTGGCTGCCTGACGATGAGTCGGATGTGTATCTGATCCATGCTAAGCCAGACCAAGAACCGCCCTTCCTGGCGATGACTTATGGGGGACTTCTGCCGAATATCGGCTTCAATGCGTATGGGATTGCCCAATGTTGCGATACTGTCTATCCGACGGACAGCCGCATTGGCATTCCACGCGTGATCGTCTCACGGGCTGTGCTTGCGGCGCGTACGCCGGCTGAAGCGATGCGCCATATGCTGGTTGCTCATCGCGCGGCAGGATACAACCATTTGTTGGTACACGCCAGTGGAGAGATGTATTCGGTGGAAGTATCTGCGCGCCAGTTTGCTATTCTGTACGCGGAGCAGGGCATGATGGTGCATACCAATCATTATCTGGACGATCAGATGCGTAAGGTTGAAAGCGAGCCGGATGAATTGATCAGCACCCGAATTCGCTATTTCAGAGCGCGGCGCTTACTGATGGAAACCGACCAGCATTCGATCAAAACATTGCAGGCGATTCAGAAAGATCATATCAACGAGCCAGACTCGATATGCAATCATGCTGAGGAGGGCGATCCGCTCGACCGTGAGAAGACGATCGTTGCCCTGACTATCGATGTGACCAATCAGCAAATGCACGCCTCCTGGGGAAATCCTTGCGAGAATATCTTCTCAACATATCAACTTAATCCGTGAGAAATCGCCCAAAAAATGAGGAGAGGTTGCGATGAAGAAGCAGACTGGACAAAAACTCGGAAACCGCTTCCCGTTGGCGCACACCTTTTCGATCGCTGCGCGCGATCAAGAAACTGGAGATATGGGCGTGGCAGTGCAATCGCACTGGTTCTCGGTTGGCTCGGTGGTAGCATGGGGTGAAGCCGGGGTGGGAGTGGTCGCCACGCAGTCGATGGTCGAGGTAAGCTATGGACCTAAGGGATTAGCTTTGATGCGCGCGGGTGTCCCAGCGCCAGCGGCGTTGAGCGCGCTTCTCCAGGCTGATGAAAGTAGAGACCTGCGTCAAATCGCTTTCATCGATGCAGCGAACCGGGTAAGTACGCACAGCGGCGGACGCTGCATCGCTGAAGCTGGCCATGAGAGCGGTGAGGGATTTTCGGTGCAGGCTAATATGATGAAGCATGCCTCAGTCTGGCCAGCGATGGCTAAAGCTTACCGCGAAACCTCGGGCGACCTGACGGATAGGATGCTGGCAGCGATGGATGCGGCGCAAGCCTGCGGCGGTGATATCCGCGGGCAGCAGAGCGCTTCGATATTGATTGTGCGTGGGAAAGCAACCGGTAAGATCGACGACGATGTGATTATGGATTTACGCGTCGAGGATCACCCGCAGCCTTTGGCTGAACTTCGCCGTTTGGTTAATATCCAGCGCGCTTATACGTTGATGAATCAGGGCGATGCATTCCTTGGCAAAGGCGATGTCCCGGCAGCGATGCAAGCATATCGAACCGCCGCGAGTATGGCGCCAGAGATGGATGAGCTGCCCTTCTGGCATGCGGTTACCCTGGCGGACATGGGTCAGGTGAAAGAATCGCTGCCGCTTTTCCGTGCTGTCTTTGCTCGCAATCCGGACTGGGCGTTGTTACTGCAGCGGCTGCCAAAAGCCGGGTTGCTGAACGAAGACCCAGCTATGATGACGCGCATCCTTTCGACCGCGAAACGGGATTGATGTTGAATTATTCCCCCTGGAATAACAATTGCACTTAGCAGGAAGGGTATAATTAGCCTGTGGGTAATCATTTAATATAGCCGCGGACAAGAGCTGAAAGTCAGTGTTTGATATCCAAATCCTTACATATCAAAAAACTGCCGGGAAAGAGGAAACCGGTTTTACGGGGTTATTCACCGCAGTTCCTCCGCATCACGCTGCGCGGGGGCGTGAAAAGGATCAACTGGTCATGCTGCTCACCCTCGAGGGTGGTACGCTGCCGGCTGAGATCCAGCAGGAGATGCTGGAAAAGATGGCTGGCGTTTATTACAAGACCAGGGGTACCGTCACCAACGCTCTCAAGATCATTGTCGAGCAGTTAAACGACCGCCTGCTGGCGCGGAATGTGCGGTTGCAAGGTAAAGGATCGCCAATCTTAGGCATATTCAATGCGGTTGCACTGCACGGCAGCATGGTATATTTCGCGCACGCTGGGCCAACCTCTGCTTTTCTGCTGGCCAACAAAGCAGTCGAGCAATTCAGGGACAGCACTGGCATGGTTCGCGGATTAGGGATAAGTAAAGCGGTATATGTTCGCTATTTTCGCGGAGAGGTACAACCAGGCGATATGGTATTACTGTCCGCAAAACCGGCATCCAGTTGGAACGCCAAAAACCTGGCGGGCAGCCCGCAACTCAATCTTGACCAGATACGCCGCCGTTTATTAATCGAAGACCCGCGTGATTTACGTTTCATCATGTTGCGCTTGAACCGCGGCAAAGGCATCATCCAAACTGCGCCATTAATCCCGGTTGAAGCGCCGCCTGTAATTCAGCCAGAAGCCGAGCCAGGTGAAACAGCTACGGTCGAAGAAATTTCACCGGAGATCCCTCCCGAACCTGCAAACGTACCAACAGCTCAAATTATGGAGCCCATTGTCGAAATGCCGCCGCCAACTCATGCGGAAACCAGCCCACCGCCGCCTGTTTCAATCGAAGAACCCCCCGGCTTTCCTCCGCACTTAGAAAGCGAGAAGTTGCAGGTCGAAGAAGAGCAGGCGCCCTGGGAAACCGAACCCGCTCGAGTCGAATTGCCTCAACAAATGGATGAAGCTGATCTCATTCGCAGCGCCAGACGCCAGCAAGCCGAGCGCCGCGCCCGGCGGACTGTATCGGCGGCATTGAGCGGCGGGCGCAGTATGCGTGAGAAGACCTCTGCTTTCCTGCGGCGTTTCCTTCCGCGGCTGCTGCCAGGACAGGCCGATAAACTTCCCGCCCTGTCTCCAGCCCTGATGGTCTTCATTGCGATTGCAGTCCCTTTGGTGATCGTGGCAGCTGCCAGCACGGCTTATATCCGCAGTGGGCGTAATGAGCAGCACCGCGCCTATCTGGTCCAGGCGCAAACCTTGCTTGAACAAGCGAACGTCCAAAGCGACCTGACCCTGAAGCGGGTGAATATGGATGCGGCCTTGGAGTGGATCACCAAAGCAGAAACTTACGGCGTTTCTGAGGAATCGACCGTGTTGAAGGAGCAGGCGCAATCAGCGCTGGATTCACTGGACGGCGTTCGGCGTGTGAAGCTGGAACTTGCGCTGCCCGGAGGTTTCGACACCAATGTACGCATCACTCGGATGATTTCTTCGCCGGCTGAAGACCTTTTTTTGCTGGATGCAAACAGCGGGCGGGTATTCCGCCTGGTCTACACCCGCCCAGGATACGAGGTAGATAACCAATTCGTTTGCGGTCCGGGCGTTATCGGTGGATTGATCATCGGTACGCTAGTGGATATTGCCGCTGCACCGGTTGGCAATAACTTCAATGCCGCGGTGATCGGCGTGGACGAGTTTGGCAATATCCTGTACTGCTCGACGAATCCAGGGAATACCATTGCAAGCACCCTGCCGCCGCCGGATGCGGGGTGGCTCACCATCAAAGCAATTTCTGTCGACAACAGCAGCATGCTTGTTCTGGACACAGGATCGAACGCAGTATGGCGTTACGAGGGCTTCAACGCCGAGTATTTAAATCCGCCGCGGTTTTTCTTCGACAGCGATGTACCAAATTTAACCGCGGGGATCGATCTATTCCAGAATCGCGACGAATTGTATGTCCTCAATCAGGACGGACATATGATCCAATGCACTTACAGCAATATAGAAACGACCCCAACCCGTTGCAAAGATCCATATCCGTTTCAGATTACCGGATTGAATCAAGCTTCGCAAGAGGTTGTCACTCCCGTGGCGCATTTTGAGCGCATGCAAATGACCCAGCCGCCCGAGCCGTCTGTATATTTTCTGGATTCGAGCGGACCTGCGATTTATCAATTTTCATTGGTTATGAATTTTGTCTCGCAACTAAGACCTTCCCCCGGCAGCAGAGAAACTCCCCAAACAGCGCCAACAGGATTTGTGGTGACCAGCGGGCGCAACCTGGTAGTCGCCTTCGGCAGCCAGATTTACAGCTCGCCGCTGCCAGCTCCCTGATTCACACTAAACGAGACAGAACCCATATGCAATTCAAGCGGCGCGTGAAGCCAGCCAGGCGCGAATTTCGGCAGGGGCGCGCGCATTCAGAATACTGGCTGGCGGTACCCATGCGCGTCGGGCGACTGAAATACCGTATTCCAACAAATCCAGGTCAGACTGAGTATGGGCATCGGTATTGATGGAGAGTAATATCCCTTCGTCGGCAGCGCGGCGCGAGTAAATCTCATCTAAATCCAGGCGGCTCGGATTGGCATTGATTTCCAGGCAGACATTGGTCTCTTTTGCGGCTGCCAGGACGGCCTCCATATCCAGATCGGCGCCTTCACGGTTTGGCAGCAGCCGCCCGCTGAGATGCCCGATGATGTCCACATGGGGATTGTGCATGGCTTTAATCAACCGTGCGGTGATGATCTCGCGAGGCTGGCGCAAGCTAACGTGCAGCGAAGCAATGACCACATCTAGTTCTGCAAGCACTTCGTCTGGAAAATCCAGGCTGCCATCCGCTTTGATTTCCACTTCGGCGCCCTGGAGTATGGTTAATTCACGGCCAATTTTAGCCTGTAAAGTATCGATTTCTTTGCGTTGAGCGCGCAGACGTTCCACTGTCAAACCATTCGTGATGCCAAGCGAGCTGGTATGGTCGGTGATCGCCAACATTTTCAGGCCGCGCTGGCGGGCAGCCTGGACCATATCGGCAATGCTGAAGGCGCCGTCGCTCCAGGTGGAGTGGCTGTGCAGCTCAGCAGTGATATCGGATAAGACCGGCAGCACAGGCAGCTTGCCAGCCAGGGCTGCTTGAATTTCGCCGCGGTCCTCGCGCAGCTCGGGCGGTATCCACGGCAGGCCAAGAGCGGCATAGATCTCATCCTCGCTGGCAAATAACTGCAGATGATCGTTTTGATCGGTTATACCGCGTTCTGATAAAGATAAACCGTTGCGCTGGGCAAGTTCGCGCAAACGCACATTGTGATCTTTGGATCCTGTGACGAACTGCAGCAGGCTGCCGAAGGCGTCTGGTGGTTGGATCCAGAGTTGGATGTTAAGACCATTGCTCAACTCGATGCTGGATTTACTTTCGCCCTGGGCGAGTACCCGGTGAACCTCGGGATGGCTGACGAATGCCTGCATCACAGCTGCTGGTTTCGTAGAGGCTGCTACCAGGTCGAGATCTCCAATGGTTGAGCGCCAGCGGCGTAAACTTCCAGCAAATTCGGCCTGCTGCACTCCTGGCAGCCCTCTGAGCCAGCTCAGCCAGCGCAGCCCGATTGGACGGGCAACACCTAGCATCATCCTATTCGAACGCCGGCGCAGCGCATGGATGCCGTCGACAATGCGTTGTTCTGATTTCTCGCCCATGCCTGGCAGGCTGCGCAATCGACCCTCCCGAGCGGCTGCTTCGAGTTCGGACAGGTTGGTGATTCCAGCCTGTTTCCAAAACAAGGCAGCTTTCTTCGGGCCCAGGTCTGGCACTTCGAGTAATTCCAGCAGCGTGGGCGGCACTTCTTCTTCGAGCCGGTCGAGGAATTCCAGGCGGCCGGTGTCGAGCAATTCAGCAATCTTCTCGGCGATGGCTTTGCCGACTCCCGGGATGCTGCTCAACTTGTCTTCTGCGTGAAGAACCATGGCTTCTTCCGCGGAGATGCGCAGATTATCAGCCACACGCCGGTAAGCAAGGATCTTATAAATATTCTCCCCCTTGATATCCATTAAATCCGCGATTTTTGTGAATACAGCTGCGAGTTCTTGATTATCCATATCCGTATTATACTTAAAATCATCTTACGCAAGGTGGAATCAATGAATTTAGACAGCATCGTTACGCCGACCATGATTGTGGACCGTGAAAAAGTTCAAGATAATATTTCTCGCATGTCTATTAAAGCAAGCGGTCAAGGGATCCGCTTCAGGCCGCATTTTAAAACCCACCAATCCGCTGCTGTGGGCGAGTGGTTCCGTTCCTATGGAGTCAGGGCGATCACGGTTTCATCGCTGGAGATGGCCGTCTATTTTGCCAATCACGGTTGGGATGACATCCTGGTCGCTTTTCCGATTAATCTTCGCCAGTTGGATGTGGTCGCCTCCCTGGCGGCGCGGATCCATCTCAGCGTTCTGGTTGAATCGATACAGTCTGTAGAAATACTCGGCAAGAAAATCGCGCATCCGTTGGATATCTGGATCAAGATCGATTCGGGCAACGGGCGGACGGGTATCGACTGGCGGGATGGCGAGCGGACGCTCGAGATATTGCGCGCAGCCTCGCATTTTGCCAGGCTCACAATACGAGGTCTGCTGACCCATGCCGGTAACACCTATTCAGCAGCATCCATTGAGGAAATCTGCCAGCGCTATCAAGCAAGCGTTCAGCGTATGCTCGAGTTGAGAGCAGCCCTGGAATCGGCTGGAGGCGGACATATGGAAGTATCCGTCGGCGACACGCCCGGCTGCAGCTTATGTGAATCTCTGGGGGCGGTGGATGAAATCCGTCCTGGCAATTTTGTCTTTTTCGACTCAATGATGTTGAAATTGGGAGTCTGCCGGTTCGATCAGGTCGCCTCGGTGGTGGCTTGCCCGGTGGTGGCGCTGCACCCTGAGCGCGAAGAAGTACTGATCTATGGCGGAGCGGTGCACCTCTCGAAGGATTATTTTCTCGAAGACGGTAAGGTAAAGCATGGGTATATCGTTCCGCTCGGACCGGAGGGGTGGGGAACGCCTCTAGAAGGTGCTTACATGGCGCGCCTTTCTCAGGAGCACGGCATCATGCACCTTCCTCAGAAGTACAGCGGATCGATCGCAATTGGAGGGCTGGTAGGAGTGGTTCCAGCGCATGTGTGCCTGGCAGTCAGCGCGCTCGGCAGATATTGGACGACGGAGGGGAAGGAAATCATCACCGTAAACTGTTCTTGAATATTAAACGAAGGTAAATTGTAGATCGGGATTTTTTCCCGACATTCTTATTTTCGTGTAGGATTGCAGACCCGACCTGCGGCTTCTTAAATAAAAACTATGGGATATTGATCAATGGAACTGGCGTGAATACCAGGATGAATAAAATCAAAGCCCCGATCGCGAGGATTTTCCGGCGGTTATCCAGTTTGGTGATTTGATCGAGCGGCTCAGCATAAATCCTGCCGAGCAGGAAGATTAAAAATGCCCAGAGCCACCAGCCTTTCCAGACCAGGCCCAACAGCAGCATGGCAGCCAGGATGAAATAAAAAAGCCGCTGGCTGTTTCTCCTGCCGAGCAGCACATAGATCATGTGACCGCCGTCCAACTGACCGGCGGGGATCAGGTTAAGAGCTGTGATCAACATGCCGCCCCAGCCAGCCCAGGCGACAGGATGCATGGATACATCCAGCGCGCCATAGGGCAGCGGACGGCTGGTGAAGAAATAACGGACCCAATACAACAGCGGGGAAAGGGTATGATAGTCAGCAGGAGCGGGCAGCAGCTGCCCAAAGATTGTATATTTGGCCAGCAAATAGAGGATCGAATTGCCTTCCATTTGCAATTGTGGAAGCCCATTGGCGGCTGGTCCAGCGGGTAGCATGCTCAATTTTGAGAGGGATAGCCCGATCAGTAAGACTGGAATGGCCACGATCATACCAGCAACAGGTCCAGCCAGACCGATATCGAGCAGTTGACGCCGGTTCTTCGGCACGCTCTTCATGTTGATAAACGCGCCCATCGTGCCAAATGGACTGATGGGAAAAGGTAATGGCAGAAAATAGGGCAGAGTGACGTTCACGCCGTGCAGCCGTCCGACGAAGTAGTGTCCGAATTCGTGAGCAGCCAGGATGCCAAGCATGCTGACGGCGAAAGGCCAACCCTCTTTGAGAAACAGGAGAATAACCTGGAGCACCCCTTTTGGAAGCTCTCCTTCGATGCTCAAAGCGCCGCCCGTGAACAATACACTGAGAAGGGTCAGGATGAACAAAAGCAGATTGACACGCGGATTGGAGGGCCGCGTGGAAGCTCGTCCGGGCAAAATTAATACTGTCTGGCGCCCGTCCTCGATGCGGAAAAGCGGGGTTAAATTGTATGGCTCTAGGGATTCAGCCAGGCGGTCGTAGGCTTGTGCGGAATCTTCGATGACCAGCCGCCCGTGATAACGGACGATAAAACCGCTTTTTTCAGTTCCCAGGGTGGTGTCTTCTATACAAAAAACGCGCTTAACTAACGCGTCCAGTTGCTCGGATGTGATCTCCATGTGCGTCCTTTTTATTTAAAAAAACATACCGATATTCAGGCGGGAATGGATGGGAGTCGAACCCACCGCGGCCCGCAACGCGACCCACCACCGGTTTTGAAGACCGGGGAGCCCACCGGGACTCATCCACTCCCAACATTAAGCATACTCGAACCAGGGTTATTCGTCAATTGGAAAGACAGCCCTGGCGTTTATGCTTCCTGATCGATTTTATCAAGCCAGTTCAAGGACAGATAAAATTATGTTTTCCTTGCCAGTCTGGTCGATTATCTAGAATAAAAATTGAAGCAGTGTTTCCATCCAGGGACGGGCAAGCAGCGTAATCCCTCCGCTGGCAATTCCCAGTAATAATCCTGCCAGAATGTCGGAAAGGTAATGCATCCCCGTCATCACCCGAGAAATACTCACCGATGCAGCCCAAATGACCGCAACGAAAGCCAGCCATACCGGCCCAAGCTGGATCGCAAATAATGCCAGCATGGCAGCGCGGGCGGCGTGACCGGAGGGGAAGGAATGAGGGTCGGTGATGCGGTACACCGCGCCCCATTCGCCGTCTGGACGCCTGCGCCTGACGAACAGCTTGATCACCATCACAACGGCTGCCAGCAGAACGATGGCAAGAATCAGAAATACAGAAAGGCGTTGGTAGGTAGAGTTGAGAAACCAAAGTATTATCAGCCCCGCAACCCAAAACCAGGAGTCGCCTGAATGCGCCACAAAGGTAACCAGCTTCCAGAACCTGGATTGGTTTGTATCCATGCGCAGCCGGTTCGTGGCTTTTACATCTATATCATGGGCTTTTTCCAGCAATGTCATGTCCACTGATTAATAAACTCTTGGTAATTTGCTGTCGGCAAAGGAATTTCAGCGATTTGCCTTGACTATCTGCCCTGGCAGTATACCTTGAAGCATTAATATCCGCAATTGATCGTTATCATTTTCTAATGCTGACATGCGGATGTGTTATTGAAGCGACCTTGCTTTTTTGTCAATTCGATTTCGATTCAGATATCTTATAATCATTTGGAGCGGTACCTCGAAGTTGGATATGATCCCTGGCGCGCCGGGCTCGTCTGGCACGCTCATTGCATGAAGAGAATGGTATGCAACCAAAAACACCTTCCAGCAGAATCATTTGTCTGATCCTGATCTTTCTGATTTCTATGATTACCAACAGCGCCTGTCAACCGCTTAGTTTGAAGGTCGAGCAGGTTTCAACTGAAGGAGATTACCTTCGTGTGCAGGCGCCGGATTGCGATTATGGTGGAGTCATCAAGGCTATCGAAGCCATCGACAAGTACACGGTGCGTTTTTCACTCTGTACTGGCGACCCGGCCTTTTTAGATAAATTAGCATTCCCTACTTTTGCCATCCAGGATCAGGAATATCTATCGACCCATCGGGGAGATTCTGTTGCCATGAGCGAACAGCCCAATGGCAGCGGTCCGTACTACCTGAAAGAATTTGTGCCCGATAAACAATTGATCCTGGAAGCCAACCCTGATTACTGGGGAACGCCCCCAAAAGAACCATCCATTATTTTTCGATGGTCTTCAGCATCAGCCTCACGCCTGACAGATTTGCGAATTAATTTTTCCGATATATCTGACCGGCCAGAGGCAAACTCATATTATTCCATCCGCTCGGACGAATCGTTGAATCTGATCAATCGTGATGCATTGAATGTCTCCTTTGTGGGTATGAATAACGAGTTTCCACCATTCAACGACGAGAGAATCAGACGAGGGATTTCCTTGCTCCTCGAGCGGCAGACTTTCGTCAATAAATACTACCCGTTAGGGTCGCAGATAGCTGACCAATTTATTTCACCTGCACTTGGAACTGGCTACACTCCTGGATACCGCTGGTTGGATTACAATCCAAAAGAGGGGTTGGATTTGCTTAATAAGGCTGAGTATGATTTCACGCAGATACTCAAGCTGGCTTATTGCGACATCCCGTCTGATTATCTACCCAATCCGGGATCAATTGCTCAGGAAATAAAAACCCAGCTTGCTGAGGCGGGAGTACTGGTATCTTTGGTGAGAATGGAACCGGATGAGTTCGAGAATGCAATCGAAGAAGGAAAGCTTGCCTTTTATTTAAGCGGCTGGAAAGCTGAATATCCCGATCCGGCAAATTTCTTCGCTACGATTTTTCCGGTTGGGTCAAAAGCGTTTGGGAAGCCATACAGCGACATCATTTTTATGGCGAAGGAGGCTGCCAGTAATCCCGATCCTGACCAGCGCCAGTCGCGTTACAACCGGATCAATGAGTTGTTACGATTGCATATACCCGCTATTCCACTGGTACATGGAGGGACGGCTCTGGTAGCGGTCAGAAAAGTGCAAGGATTGATCGTTGGACCAATGCATGAAAATCTTGAAGAAGTGACTCTGCCGGGGGACAGGTTACGGTTCACCCAGTCCCATGAACCTGTTTCACTGTGGCCTGGTGACGAATCGGATGTTGATACTTTGCGTGTTACCCGATTGATCTATGACACGCTAGTTGAATACAAGACGGGCAGCACTGATATTAAACCTTCTCTAGCGAGTTATTGGGAAACAAACGCAGGGCGCACGGATTGGACTTTTTATCTGCGATATGGAGTGAAATTCTCCAACGGGGCTGACCTCGATGCAAACGATGTTGTTGCATCTTTTGCAGCCCAGTGGGATGCAGCCGATCCAAATCATACCGGGCGGACTGGCGACTTCCAGATGTTTAAGGATTTCTTCGGTGGTTTCATCAACGAAGAGGTCCAAGAAACATCGCAATAGGGCACATTGAGCAGCGAGGGGGTGTAACAGCCATTAGAATGGGCATTTTAGTCAAGCATCAGTGATTGATGCCAGGCTGTCTGCTGGATTGACTCTTCTTTTTTCAAGGAACAATTCTTACATAAAATCGGTCTATATTTGTGGTAAATTATGGATATCAAGCTGCTCACCTGTTCTGTTGAGCTGGAAGGAGTGTTCCTGCCATGCAGAATCAAGATGGCTCTAAATTCTCTAAGGGATCACGACCACGTACGACGCGTATATGGGCAGTCACAAGCCTGCTATTAATCGTCAGTATGGCGTGCAACCTGCCTTTTTCTAAAAAAACCGAGGAAAAATCGGCTGCCACCGTCGCCCCCAGCGCACTTCCGTTGGAGCGGGAAGACCTGCCGCCAGTCGTCGTAGAAACAACGCCTCTGTCTGGGAGCATCCTGCCATTGCAGGGCAGCATTGGCCTGATCTTCGACCAGCCCATGGAACGCGAGTCAGTTGAGGGCGCGATTCAACTGAATCCCGCCTACTCGGGGCGTTTCGAATGGCTCGATGAAACCAGCGTCGAGTTTATCAGCGACCAGCCGCTGCCGCCGGACACGCCGATTACCATTAATATCGCTGCGACGGCGCGGGCAAAGAATGGGCTGGCTTTATTACGCAGCCAGGAGTTCAGCTTTCAGACCGCCGGAAATCTGCGCATAGCCGAACGTATCCCTGCGGATGGTCTCAGTGATGTTGACCCGGCATCGACGATCGCGGTCACCTTCAATCAGCCAGTCGTGCCTATTGGCGAAATCGAAGAGACTCTGCCCAAGGCATTTTCCATCGATCCGCCAGCGCGGGGCAGCGGGCGTTGGTTGAATTCATCAACCTATATTTTTCAACCGGATCTCAGCCTCGGCGGGGGTGTTACGTATTCAATCCATGTTAACGCTGAACTGACCAGTCTTGCTGGCAGCAGCTTGGAGGAGGGCGAGCAAACTGTGTGGAGTTTCACGACAGCCATTCCACAGGTGCTTTGGGCTAATCCCGATCCAGGCAGCACAATCTGGCTGGATGATAGCTTTACCGTCATGTTCAACCAGTCCATGGACCGGCAGTCGGTTGAACAAAATCTATCCTTGCTCGATCGACAGGGGCGGGCTGTGCCAGGGTCATTCACCTGGGAAGAAGCGGATAAACAAGTGATCTTCCAGCCAGCTGAGTTGCTGCAACGCTCGAACCGGTACAGGCTGGTTCTTGGAGATAATGCGCAGTCGTCAGGTGGAAGCACCCTCGCTGAGCAGGTTGAATATACCTATCAAAGTGTAGGAGCGTTGGATATCGCACAAACGACGCCGGGGCCAGGTTTGGGAATTTCGACTTATCGTGGATACAGCGCTATTATCTTGAATTTCAATGCGCCTATAGCAAAAGGCCAGAACCTGGAGGAATTGGTTCAAATCGATCCTGAACCGGCCAGTTACCGTCTGTCCTTCAGCAGCGATGAAGTTACTTTACACCTGTCCGGTTTTTATGAATCCGACCAGACGTACCGAGTGGCGATTTCGCCGAATTTAAAGGACCGTTGGGGAGGGCAATTAAGCCAAGCGTATATACGGTCCTTTTGGGTCGCTGATTTTGAGCCGGAATTGAATATTCCTATGTTGTGGGCATCCAGCAGAGTGATCTATTCGCTGCCGGAAGAGAGTACCTTGCAGGCGAGCGCGACCAATATCAGCAGCCTTGCTATTCAGTCCGCATCACTCAGCGTTGAAGATGTCGTGTATTCTTTCAACGCCCGCAGCGAATCGCTCGAATTTCAACCGGAAGAGACCTGGACGCAAACGTTCGATCTGCCGCGTAATAAAAATCAGATCATCGATATCAACCTGACCCCCGACGGATCCGCGCTGGAACCGGGAATGTACCAGTTTAAGATTACTTCACCCCAAATTTCACGCGATTATTATGACCTAACTTTCTGGCTGGTTGTCAGCCGCATGCAACTGACCATGAAATTAAGTCAGAACGAGCTGTTCGTCTGGGCAGTGGATGGACAGAAACGCTCAGTTGTGAGCGGTAAAATTATCTCAGTATATGACTCAGATTATAAATTAGCGGGCAGTGCCAAGACGGATGCCAGCGGAGTGGCGCGGATCGATCTCGCAGATTCTAAATCGCCGCGCGGCTATTACATGGCTGTCCTTGGCGAAACGGGCGATGCTGACTTTTCCGCCGGTTTCACCTTCTGGCAGGAAGGCATCCAACCCTGGGATTTTCAATTGACATCCGCTGGCGCTCAACCAGATCTGAAAGCATATTTCTATACCGACCGGCCAATCTACCGACCGGGTCAAACAGTGTATTTCCGAGGCGTTTTGCGCGAACCGGCAGATGCTCGCTACCATTTGCCTGAACTCGAATCGCTCCAAATCGAAGTACGCGGGGTATTTAATCCAGAAACTGGCGAATATCCATTGGTCGCATCACTGCAGGAATCCCTTTCAGCCTATGGCACGGTCGATGGCGAGTTTACTATCCCAGAAGATTCAAAACCAGGAACGTACTGGCTGCAAATTAACGACGATGGTTCCCAAGGTGTTGGTTTCATCGTTGCGGAATACCGCAAGCCTGAGATTGATCTCGAGGTAAGCTTTGGAAAGGCCGAATACAAACGCGGGGAGGATATTCAAGCCGGTATAAATGCGAGCTATTTCTTCGGCGCTGAAGCCAGCCATCAGACCGTTTCGTGGAATCTATACGCGCGTGAAAATTATTACTACCTGCCTGGCGGTTATTCAACCGGTCCTATGGACACCTCCTGGCTGCAACCAGTCTGGTTCTTTGGATTCAGAAATCCGCTTGGTCAATTTCTGACCGGCGGCGAGGCAAAAACCGATGAAAACGGGCGGCTGGACCTGACCTTTACCGCGGAGCAGATCGATGATCTGTTGGCAGATCCTTCGTTGTTCACGTTGTCGCTCGAGGCAACCTTGTATGACGAAACCGGCATGCCACTCAGCCAACGGGCAAGCGCGAAGGTACATCCATCAATTTTCTATATCGGCATCAAGCCAGAAGTCTGGGATCCGGTTTCCGGCGAACCGCTTGGATTCGCGATTCAAACAGCCGATTGGCAGCAAAAACCCTCCGGATCGCACAAACTAACGGCATCTTTCCAAAAAGTGGCTTGGAAGCAGGATCAGGCAACTTTGGAGATAGGCGATATAAAATACACAAAGGAATTAACTCTAATCGCGAGCAGCGACTTCGAGACCGATGCAGCTGGTCGCGCGCGGCTGGAATTCACTCCCAAAGAGCCGGGCACTTACCAACTCGAGGTTAGCGGCGGCGGGGCGTTGAGTCAGAGCCTGGTCTGGGTGAGTGGGGCAGGCAGTGCTCAATGGCCAATTCTGCCCGAGCAGCACCTCCGCCTGGAAACGGACCGCACGGAGTATAAAGCAGGAAACATTGCTCGTATTTTCATCCCGAATCCTTACTCCGGTGGTGCATTAGCACTAGTAACGGTGGAGCGAGCCAATGTGTTGCGCTCGCAGGTGTTCGAAATTGAGGGCGCCAGCCATATTCTAGAGCTGGACCTTGAGGAGGGGGATGCTCCTAATGTTTATGTATCTGTTCTGCTGCTGGGCAACCAAGAAAGCAAGCCCGATTTTCGCCAGGGATACATCGAATTGAAGGTCAATCCGGAATTCCTGGAATTGCAGGTGGATTTGATTCCTGAGCAGGAAAAGCTCGAACCCGGGCAAACCGCTCGAGCGGAAATGATCGTTAAAGACAGCCAGGGTAATCCAGTACAGGGCGAATTTTCACTGGCGGTAGTCGATGCTGCCATCTTTGCCCTGGCAGAACCGAATGCAGCGGATATTCGCGAGGCTTTTTATGGCAAGCAGCCCTTGCGAGTGCGCAGCAGCCTGTCACTGGCGGCGTATAACAGACGCATTACCTTGGAAGAGCCAGGGCGCGGCGGGGGAGGCGGTGGTGAAGTTGCGCAGGTTCCTGGGCTGCGTGAATCTTTCAAAGATACAGCTTATTGGAATGCTACCATCGAGACCGATGCAAATGGGCACGCGAGCATTGAATTCATCGTGCCGGATAACCTGACCACCTGGGTGATGACAGTGAAAGGGATCGACCGCACGTCGAAGGTCGGCGAGACGACCGCAAATATAGTCGTCAGCAAAAATCTGTTGATCCGTCCAGCGACGCCGCGTTTTCTGGTTGTCGGGGACCGCGTCATGCTCAGCGCCGTCGTGCATAACAACACAGAAGCTACACTCGAAGTGAAAGTAAATCTGACAGCTAAAGGCGTTAAACTGGATGAGGCTGACCTTCCGGCGCGGACATTCCAATTAGCGGCGCGTTCCAGTCAGCGAGTCGATTGGTGGGCGAGCGTGCAAAACGCAGACAAGGCCGAGCTGGTTTTCAGCGCTGTGGGCGGCGGTTATCAGGATGCATCTACGCCAACACAAGGCGCGATACCTATCCTGCGCTATTCGACGCCGGCGACCTTTGCGACCAATGGCGTGTTGAGCGGGGGTGGTGAAACCCTCGAAATCGTCAGTTTGCCGCGCTCCTATACCCCCACTGGTGGGGAGTTATCGGTTGAATTATCGTCGACTTTGGCGGGCACAGTCCTGAGCGGTTTGAAAGCCATGGATGAATTCCCGTATGATTTCAGCGAAGCGGTTATTTCTCGCCTGTTCGCAAACCTGGCTGTTTACAATTTGCTGCATGAAGCAGCGGTCGAATCGCCGGATTTAAGCGCCAAACTTCAGAACGAAATCCGCACCGGGCTGGCGCACCTCGCGCGCCTGCAGAATGACGATGGCGGGTGGGGATGGTGCACGGGTCAGAAGAGTGATCTGTATATTTCCTCCTATGCGCTGCTCGCGATCAGCCAGGCTTCAACGTCGGGCTTCTTTGTGGATAGCGAGCGGCAGACAGCTGCTCAGGGGTATGTAACTGGCGCATTGTATGCGGTAAAAATGGCAAGTGAAGATTGGGAGCTCGACCGGTTAACCCTTGCGCAATACGCTCTCAAACAATCTGGCGAACAACAATTGAGAGTCGATGATCTATATCAAGCTCGTAAGCGGCTTAGTCCCTGGGGACAAGCGCTGCTGGCGATGGCGATGGGTGATCATCAGCCTGCGGAGGCGCGCGTACTGCTCTCCGACTTGCAGGCGAGCGCAGTACGCTCAGCAACCGGCGCGTACTGGCAGGACACTGGGGATAAATGGTACAACCACGTCAACCCGATGGCGAACACTGCCATGGCCATCTTGGCGCTGGCTGAGTATGATCCAGCTTCGCCCTTGTTGACTGAGGCTGTGCGGTATCTCTCACTCAACCGGCGGGTGAACGGCGGCTGGTATTCCAGCTTTGACAGCGCCTGGTGCATTTATGCGCTATCGCGAGTGCTGCGCGTGACCGGCGACCTGCAAGGCAGCTTTGCTTATTCCGCGACGATCAATGGGACGCCCCTAGCCAGCGGAAAGGCTGCCGGCGTATCCACCCTGAATCCTGTGATTGGGACAACCGATCTGGCTGCGCTTAATACTGATTATGGGAACGCGCTGCGCATCCTGCGTGAGGCGGGACCGGGGCGCCTGTATTACCGGGCTTATCTGCAACTGGACACACCGGTCGAAAATGCGGTTGCCTTGAATAAAGGGATTTCCATTGAACGCAACTACTCTCTTATTGGTGCAGATTGTCCTGCAGAGGGATGTCCGGCATTGAAGACCATTCAGCTGGCGCAGCCTTCACCGGTGATACAAGTCAGATTGGCTGTTACACTGCAAAATGACCTTTACGATCTGGTTGTCGAGGATTTTATCCCGGCTGGCGCGGAGATTGTCAACACCCGACTGCAAACCAGCCAGTTAGGAGTGCCGCAATTCACCACCAGTGCGGTCAATTCGTTCGATATATATTCAAACGGCTGGGGTTGGTGGCGCTTTTCCTCGCCTTATGTATATGATAATCACATCCGCTGGGTAGCCAGTTATCTGCCGGCTGGCACATATATCCTAACCTACCGATTGCAACCGCTGCAGGCGGGCGAGTTCCGTGTGCTGCCGGCGCATGCCTATGCCTATTATTTCCCCGAGGTAGAAGGACGCAGCGCAGGCGAGGTGTTCACGATCAAGGAATGAAAGCGCCGGATGCAAAAAACGAGTCTCGCAGAAGAATATGATCATTTCGGCGGACGAAGCGAGGAGAAGCCTGCCCATGGAGATAATGATTTCTCGCTTCGATCGTAATGACAGATAGGCCCGGATTTGATAAACATACACCCCGTGGATCCTATGGTGTCGCCGTAAGCGAAATGTCGCCCCCGCTTCGTCAGCGCAGCGTGACGGTGTTCCATTCTGAAGGGAAACCGTCAACAAGAATATTTCAAGATAACCATTCCTGATATTAACCCAGCATATCGTCCACTACTGCGGTCAGGCGTTCGACCTCCGCCAGCAGCATCTGGACATCGGCGCTGGTCGCTGCTGGTATGGGTGCGGAGATCGGCTGTTCGATTTTGGTTAATTCAGGATCGAGCAGCATTTCGAGCAGACGGCTGGCTTCGGTGTCAGTCAGACGGTCGTGTTCGACCAGTTGCTCGACTCGGCGCCGGATATCG
>JAXDCA010000065.1:0-3557 GCA_034678305.1 Bellilinea sp. | reverse complement strand
TATGCATATTCTATTGATCCACCAGGCATTTGCGGCTTTGGATGAAGCAGGCGGGACGCGCCACATCGAGATGGCGCGTCATCTGGTTGCCCGTGGTCATCAGGTGACCATCATCACCAGCCCGGTGAGTTACCTGACCGGCAAAGCTCGCGGTGAAAAGCAAACCTGGGCGAAAGAGGAAATTCCCGAAACCGGTATTCGCATTATCCGCACGTACACTTACTCCGCGTTGCACCGCAGTTTCGTACACCGGGTATTCAGTTTTTTTAGTTTTATGATTTCTTCGTTCATTGCGGGCATTCGAGTTAGAAAGGTGGATCTGGTGTGGGGCACCTCGCCGCCCATATTTCAGGGAGTGACTGCCTGGCTGTTGGCTGGTTTAAAACGCATACCGTTTTTATTCGAGGTGCGCGATTTGTGGCCTGCTTTTGCCATCGCGGTTGGCGTGCTGAGCAACCCAACCCTGATTCGCCTCTCTCTGTGGCTCGAGCGTTTTCTCTACCGCCGGGCAGATCGGGTGGTGGTCAACTCGCCGGGTTACGTTCAGCACGTGCTCGAGCGCGGCGCCAGGAGGGTCGATATGGTGCCAAACGGCGCCGACCCGGAAATGTTCGAACCCGAATCGCGGGGCGAGCATTTTCGCGAGAAGCACCAGTTGGACGAGAAATTTGTGGCGATGTACGCGGGCGCTCATGGTTTGTCCAACGACCTTTCCGTGGTACTCGAGGCTGCCGCTCAAACTAGAGACAGAGGGGATATCGTCTTCGTCTTCGTCGGCGACGGGAAAGAAAAACCGGCTCTGGTACAGCAGGCTGAAGCGCTGCGTTTGGATAATGTTCTCTTTGTTCCATCGGTGCCAAAAAATGAGATCGCTGAGGTGCTCGCGGCAGCGGACGCCTGCATCGCCATCCTGAAGCCGCTCAAGATGTATCAAACCACCTACCCGAACAAGGTTTTCGATTATATGGCTGCAGGCAGGGCGGTTCTTCTGGTGATCGACGGTGTGATTCGCGAGGTCGTAGAGGAGGCCGGTTGCGGGATTGCAGTACCGCCTGGCAATCCGCGTGAGCTGGCTGCGGCGGTTATCGCCCTGGCAGACCAGCCAGAGGTTTCCCAAGCGATGGGCAGCGCCGGGAGAAAAGCAATCGAAGACAAATACCAGCGTCAGATATTTTCGGACCAGTTCGCGCGGATCCTGGAAGAGATGAGGTAGGCAGCCATGGAGGGAAAAACCCTGATCATTGAGGATGATATTACGCTGCAGGAAACCCTGGCGCATAACCTCAAGCGGCAGGGTTCCCAGGTGCAGACGGTTCGTGGCCTGGGATACCGATTCGAGGGTTGAATTATGCGCAGGTCTCTGTATTGGCAAATTGCTGTCCCATTCGTCATTCTCATTCTGCTGCTGTTGGCAGGATTGACGATCTATTTTTCCAATTACCTGGAAAAGACATATTTGGCAGACCTTGAAGATGGGCTAAGAACTCAATCGGCGCTGCTTGCGCAAAATATCGCCCCCATTGTTACGAAAGATTACCCCTATGAGGGCTTAGAACCGCTGATAAAGGATTATGCAGCGATCACCGGCGCCCGAGTAACCGTGGTTTTGCCGTCAGGGGTTGTGATTGGCGATTCAATCAGCGACCCCGTAAATATGGACAATCACCTTGACCGCCCGGAAATCCAAAAGGCGATAGTCACAGGCAGTGGAAGCGATATTCGATTTAGCGATACCGTCTTAAAATCCTTTCTGTATGTAGCGGTTCCGATTGTTTTAGATGGAGAAATGATTGGTTTCGTTCGCCTATCTGATTCAATTGATCAGATCGAGGAAACGGTCGCATTCATGCGCAGGACAGTCGCGGGCGTTGCTATGGCAGCCGGCTTAATCGTGATTTTATTGTCCTTTCTGATCGCTAACCGCGCCCTTATGCCGTTGCGAAAACTGGCAAGAGAGGTTAAACACATTGGCAGCAGCGCTGCCAGTCTGAATGTGTCCATCAGCCGCAAGGATGAGATCGGGGTGCTCAGCCAGTCATTCACTGAAATTGCTGACCAACTCAGCAATCAAATGGAAGATTTCACGGAAGAACGGGCAAAATTAACCTCCGTTCTGCGTTCGATGAACGATGCAGTGATACTCGTCAACGAACACGGCAAGGTGACATTGATCAACCCTGCGGCGGAGAGGATATTCGGCACCCGCGCTGAACATGCTTTGGGACAAACCCTGGTTGAAGTTGTGCGACGGCATCAATTTATCGATCTGTGGAAATCATCGCTTTCGAGCGTGACTCAGCAGATTGTCACGCTCGAAACAACCCCTGAGCGATTATTTATCCAGGCGATTGCCACGCCGCTTGTGGATTCACTTCCGGGCAGCACGCTGCTGGTGTTCCAGGATTTGACCCGGATTCGCCATCTGGAAAATGTGCGCATGGATTTTGTTGCCAACGTCTCGCATGAATTACACGCGCCGTTGGCCTCTATCAAGGCGGTTATCGAAACGCTTCAAGAGGTTGGATTTGATGATCCACCCACAGCGCAACGCTTGTTACAGAAACTTGACGTTGAAATCGACAACCTGACCCAGCTTGTGCAGGAGCTGCTGGAGCTTTCGCGCATCGAATCGGGGTCGGTACCCTTCAACCTTCAGCTGGTCAAACCCTTTTACCTGTTGAGGAGAGCTGTGGAGCGAATGACTGCGCAGGTTGAGCGGGCTGGTTTAAAAATGACCGTCGAGTGTCCCGAGAATCTGCCGCCTGTTCGCGCAGATGCAGAGCGGATCGAGCAGGTGCTGATCAACCTGCTGCATAATGCGATTAAATTTACCCCTGCCGGCGGTGAAATCACAGCAAGCGCAAAAACGGAAGGGGGCTGGGTCCAATTATCGGTGAAGGATAATGGGGTGGGGATCAAGCCGGATGATTTGACACGGATCTTCGAGCACTTTTACAAGGCGGATCAATCGCGTTCGGGAGGAGGAACGGGGCTGGGACTCTCGATCGCGCGGCTCACAGTGGAAGCGCACAACGGGCGCATTTGGGCTGAAAGCGTCCCAGGAGAGGGCAGTACCTTCACTATTTCACTACCCCTGGTGTAATTTTTATTGCATAATAATGTCATTAAAAATCCGCAGTGCAATTAAGAGGATGTTCCAGACTTGGGAGGTGCATCGAAAGAAATCATGCAATTCTATAATCACCTACGCAATCAGTTGCTGTTTTCCTTATTCATTCCAAGATATGTATCACTAGAATTATTGTTATCCACAAGGAGGGCAGAATGGATGGAACTGTAGCCACTCTTTCTCAGCTTCAGTTTGCAATCACCTCGATCTACCATTTCTTCTTCGTGCCGCTTACGCTGGGACTATCGGTGTTGGTGGCCATCATGGAAACAATCTACCTGCGCACTGGGGATGAAACCTGGAAGCGCATGACCAAGTTTTGGGGTAAGTTGTTCCTGATTAACTTCGCGATGGGCATTGTTACTGGCATTGTGCAGGAATTCCAATTTGGCATGAACTGGTCGGAATATTCACGCATGGTCGGGGA
>JAXDCA010000064.1:0-7016 GCA_034678305.1 Bellilinea sp. | reverse complement strand
ACTTATTCATGCCTTTTGTTGATCGGTTTGTTCGCCTGGTCCGATCTACTGATGATGGCCATACTCCGACGCTTGGTAATTAGTTCTGAGGGGCTCGAATATACCAGTGAACTCTCCACCATCCGCGCGCGATGGTCGGAGGTCAAAGCGATCGCTAAACGCAGAACGTTTAGAACTCTCTGGTGGACCACCGAGGGTCTGGTGATCTACACGGATGTGCCCGATTCAAAGGAATACTTTTTGGATCTACTCCAATTTGGCCGGCGTTGGCGACAAGAACCACTCGGAGCAACCCTGCAGATGAAAGCACCGCATTTGTTTTCTCCAGATGGTTCTAATTAGAACATAATCTAATAGCTGGGTAGGTTGGGTTGCGGATGGGTCGATCCAGTAGTCATTACTTCCTATTCACCATCCGAAACCCAACATACGCGCATTGGCGCAATTCATCTTCGGGTTTCGGTTGCTTTAGAGCGCGCGGCGCAGGAATTCTATGAAACTGCTTATTCATAGCCTGACATCTCAAGTGCTATGATAGTTATGAATCCATAAATATGTCCAGCAGGTAAAAATTATGAACCCTGAAGAACCAGAATTCTCATATTTCGGCATGCAGGCCTCCTGGGGAGTGACCAAGCACATGGGCGGCCTCGATGCGACCGACGAGCTCGCCAGCCTGTGCCACATCGAGAAAGGCCAGCATATATTGGAAGTCGGCTGCGGCACTGGGGTGAGCGCCTGCCACCTGGCAAGAAAATACGACTGCCAGGTCACCGGCGTGGATCTATCCAATGAGCTGATCGCATGGGGGCTCAAGCGAGTCCGCCGGAAGTCGCTCGAGAATCAAGTCCATTTTAAATTCGCGGATGCGCAAAATCTGCCTTTCGAGGACGATCTGTTCGATGCGGTTATCTGCGAATCGGTCACCGCCTTTCCGAAAGACAAACAAAAGGCGGTGGACGAGTATGCGCGGGTGGTCAAGCCTGGCGGGTATGTTGGCATGAATGAAGGCACCTGGGTGAAAACCCCGCCGCCTGTTGATCTGGTCGAATACTCATACCGCACGATGGCTGGGGCTGTCTTCCTGCCGCCCGAGGGCTGGCAGGCATTGCTGGAAAAGGCGAATCTGAGTGACATTGTTGTACGGACGTACGCAATCAACGCTTTCAGCCAGCGCCTGAACGAGATGCAGGGCATGGATTTTCAAGATAGGCTCGACCGGCTGCGCGGGATCAAGGATTTTGTCAAACTCTACTTGAGCAGCCCAGAATTGAGAAAGTACGCCAAAGAAATCACGCCCTCGATGAAGATTATCAAAAATTTATTCGCATATTTAGGGTACGGGTTGTATGTTGGCAGAAAAATATAGACAGTAATAGAAGTCAAAAGCTCGTCAGGCAAAAACCTGGTCAAGAACCATATCCCCTCCCGTGGAACCATGGTCGCTGGTCCGATCGAGATGATTGACTTGCCGTATTTTTAAGTTGTAAAATATAAACGACGTAATATCCTAATCTGTCATTGATATTCACGCAGCCATAAAACCACCTGATCCAGGCGCGCTTATCCAAGGCAACAAGTCGCTGAAGAACGTCGAGCAGCGGCTTTTATTTTCCCTGTCCATAAAAACCGGATGATAGCGCGTTGTAAATCAGGGTCATTTCATCAAAAGAGATTTGGTCTAGGAAATGCCAACAGGTTTATGAATATATATTTTTATTAATGAAATTAGAAAGGAAGGATATTGATGACCACATTCTTTATGTTCGGCAAGTATTCGGTGGATGCCGCCAGGGCAGCGAGCGCCAAGCGAACAGAAAAAGCCGTCACGGTGATCCAGTCCATCGGCGGAGAACTCAAGGCAGCTTATGCGCTGCTCGGGCAAACCGATTTGGTACTCATCGTCGACGTCCCGGGCGTTCATGAGGCGATGAAAGCCTCGGTCGAACTTTCTAAGCTGCTGGGTATTGGATTCGCAACATCGCCTGCCGTGCCCGTCGATGAATTCGACAAACTGATTTTAGATTAAGTACTGGCGCAGGGTACTATACTGCAGGATCCAGGCTGTACATTCTTTCCAGCGTATGATGCAGGTTGTTTGCAACTCTCTACGATGCTCCTGCGTTTTGACTATCTCCCCGCATGATCGATTCGCGACACCCATTTCTCGATATGGGTATAGAATGGTCTATAAACCTCGGCAGGAGAGCCTCCATGGACACCCAACGACGAGATTTCAACACCCGCCGCCCCTCCCGCGAAGATGCCCAGGCAGTGCTGGATTTGATCACCGCCTGCGACATCGCTGCCTACGGCGAGCCAGACTACGATCTCGAATCACTGCTGGATGACTGGTCGGACCTTGACCTCGACCAGGATGCCTGGCTGGTGACCGATGTGGATGGCCAGCTGATTGGTTATGCATCAGTTAATCATACCGATCAGAGATTCACTTTCGATATGGTCGTGCATCCAGCCTATGCCCCAGAAGAGCTGCCCGGTCTCCTTTTAGCAGCTTGTGAAGCCCGCGCCAACGAGCAGTCGAGTGACAGCCATGCCCAGATCACGGCAACGATCTATCTCCCGCACGTCAACCTGGCTGCGCGGAAGGCTGTCGAGGAGCGCGGTTTCGAGCTGATCAAATACCACTTTGGCATGCGCATCGATATCCAGGCGCCGCTGCCCGAACAGACCTGGCCGCAAGAGGTGAGCCTGCGCAACGCAGTCCCCGGGCAGGACGATAGGATCATATACGATTTCATCCAGGCCGCGTTCGACTGGCCTGGGCGTACGCCGCCGTCTTTCGAGCGCTGGCGCGGATTGATGGTAGATGCCTATAATTTCGACCGTGATTTATGGTTTTTGGCCTTCCATGGGGATGAGTTGGTTGGGGCTGTGCTCTGCTTCGAATATCCTCAATATGGCTGGGTGCGTCAGCTTGGCGTGGCGCAGGACTGGCGCCGCCAGGGGCTGGGGGCTGCCCTGCTGCGGCATGTCTTCGGCGTTTTTTACCGCCGCGGGCATCGACGTGTCGGGCTGGTGGTCGAGTCTGGCAATCCCAAAGCCTTTCAATTCTATGAGAGGGTTGGGATGAAACGCGTACAGCAGTATATCGAGTATCGGAAAATATTGGCAAATGGTTGACGGATACCAGCCATTTGGCTTTTACTCGGCACCGAGGGTTGGTGCACCTCCCAACACAATCGCGTATAATCTATTTTGGCCCCTGTGATATTCAGGTCAATTAAATTCAGGAGGGCAGAGAGATGACCCCAAAAGGCGTCGAGGAAAAGCCTTCAGAATCAGCCTTGATCGCCGCGCTGCGCCGAACGATTGCCTGTCAAGAGTATCAGGGTAAACGATTTGGCCAAGATTACCTGGCTGAAGTCTTTTTACCCTTTTCTTATCGTTTCCTTCTAAAATTCAATCAAATTCGCGCAAACACAAAAGCCAAATTAGACGCTCTGTTCCCAGGGATGACTGAGTTCATCATTGCCAGAACTGTCTACTTCGATGGTCTGTTTGCCGCGGCATTGATGGAAAGGACTCCTCAAATTGTGCTGCTGGGGGCTGGCTACGATTCCAGAGCCTGCCGTTTTGCTAAACTAAACGATGGGACAAAGATCTATGAATTGGATATCGCTCCGACGCAGGAAAGAAAGAAGCAATGCCTGAAAAGAGCCAACATCCAGGTTCGCCGGCAAGTTAAGTTTGTGCCAATCGATTTCAATCGAGAATCCTTACAGGATGTGCTCGAAAGAGCGGGGTGGCAGCCTCAACAAGAGACCCTTTTTATTTGGGAGGGGGTTACCTACTACCTCCTTCCGGAAGCGGTCGAGGCAGTTTTGGAATTCATTAGCCGCGCTGCACAAAAAGACAGCATGATTGCCTTCGATTACTCGATTCCTTTGACCGAAGATAACTGGAATGATTATTATGGGGCGAAAGAGTTTGTGCATTCGATGAGGGAATATCAGGCCAACGAAGCCATCTTGTTTTCGATTGGCGAAGGTGAAATCGAATCGTATCTGGCCCAACAGAACCTGAGGCTGATTGAACATCTGGATAACAACGAGATCGAGCGCAAGTATTTGATCAATGATGATGAGACGTTGATTGGTAAAATCCCCGGGCATCTGCGGTTTGTTATCGCTGCGCCAATAATCCTTGAACAGACAACAATGAGGTCCTGAGGACGAGCGACGGGAGCCGGAATCATTCGCAATGATGGTTAAAACCCTGATTTTGATCCTCTTGGGAATTCCCCTCGCGTTTGTCGTCCTGCACACCGTCATCCGCGTGATTCGTCATTTTCACAAATTTCCAATACCGGAATTCCTTGCGAATGCGATCGATAACCCATTGAGGCGCAGTATCCAGCCGCCTGCCGAAATGCCCATCCGCCATGGCATCCAGCCGGGCATGACCGTGCTCGAGGTAGGGCCTGGCAATGGCAGGTACACGCTGGAAACCGCCCGGCGAGTCGGTAAAACAGGTAAAGTCATCACTGTGGATATCGAGCCAAAAATGATCGAGCGCGTCGCGCTCAGGGTGCAGGCTGAGGGGGTTGCAAACCTGGAAGCCAGGGTTGCCAGCGTGTATGCCCTGCCCTTCGGCGACGGTCAGTTCGACGCCGCGTGCATGATCTCCGTCATCGGCGAGATCCCCGAGCCGCTGCGCGCGACGCGGGAGTTCTACCGGGTGCTCAAACCCGGCGGGACGCTTGTGTTCACCGAGCTGCTCCTCGACCCGGATTATCCGTTGGCGCGGACGCTCATTCGACAGGCAAGCCAGGCAGGATTCCGGCTGAAGAAGAAAATCGGGAATTTCATGCATTACACGCTGATTTTCGAAAAGGGATCAAGTTCGTAATTTTGTGATTACTCCCGCTTTGTATCATATAATTTATAACTTATATCTTCATTTACAACCTGGGGCAATCATGATAGAATCGCGCCCTGTGACTGACCATTCGTCAGCCGAACATTAATCAGCCAGCTAACCCTTTACCTTCCCTGCTTCAAGGTACCCCTTTATTGTCTGCGTCTGGCCGGACGTGCTCCTCAGGGGGATTTGACCGGGCCATTTATTGGAGTAAATTTTGAGATTCAAGAAATTAATGATTGCTACCGGCGTGGTTGCCGGCATATCTCTGGTGATGGCAGCCAGCCCAATCATCGGAGAGATGGTCGCCACAACCTCGCCTTTGAGCTTGAATTTTCCACGCAAGTATAACAGTCTGAAATATGAAGAAGTTTCCTTTTCAACAAGCGACGGCTTGACGCTGCGCGGCTGGTTCTTCGCTGCCAGTGATCCTGCTGCCCCGGCGGTGATCTATGCTCCCGCTACGGGTAAAGACCAGCGGCAGGGACTGTCGCTTGTCGCGCCGCTGCAAAAAGCCGGCTACCAGGTGCTGCTCTTCAGCTATCGCGGCAGCGGCAGCAGCGAAGGGGACCGCCTGGGTTTCTCTTACGGCGCGCGTGAAAGTCTGGATATCGATGCCGCCGTGCGTTATCTCTCTGAAATCCGCGGCATTCGGAGCATTGGCGCCATTGGGCATTCAGCTGGCGCTGTTTCGGTCATCCTCTCCGCTGCCCGCAATCCCCGCATCGACGCGGTCGTCGCGGCTGCCCCGTATACTTCACTGCAGGATATCTGGCAGGATAATCGCCCGAGCCTGTTCCCGGATGAGCTGTATTCACAAATGCAGCAGGTTTTTCAACTGCGCAAGGATTTTTCGCAGCAGCAGGTGCGCCCGATCGACGTTGTCGCGCAAATATCGCCGCGCCCGATCCTTTTGATCAACGGCACATCGGACCAGCGCATCGGGCAAAACCGGGCGGCGCGGTTGTTCGCGGCGGCCAGCGAGCCGAAGCAGATCATCTGGCTGGAAGATGCCAGCCATGCTGAAGTCCGTTCCCCCGGCTTAGACCTGCTTATGCCGCAGATCGTGCGCTTCTTGGATGCCAACCTGCATAACTTGCGCGCATCCCACTAAAGCTCGCGCCTGATCCAGGCTTGATGGTCGGGAATATCCCGGTCGAATACTAATCTCAGCCAGAGGACTCGCCGGCGCTCGCGGGCATCCAGCGGCAGCGGGCGGCGGTTTGCTTCCAGCCGCTTGCATACCATGACCGCCAGCGTGGCAGCGATCACCCAAAACACGATGCCCGAGCCGCCCAGCCATAGTACCAGGAGCGGCATGCTGGCCAGGCTTGCCAGCGCCCAGGGGGCTGAATCCTTCAAGAGATAACCGACGGCAAGAAAACCGAGCAGCCAGGCGTCTCCCCAGGGGAAAAAGAATAGCAGAATCCCTAAGATCGAGGAAATTCCTCTTCCGCCGGTGAATTTGAGGTAGATTGGCCAATTGTGTCCGATCATGGCGGCGATGCCTGCGATGGCTGCCACAACCTCGCCTAATCCCAGCCGCAAGCCAAGATAGGTTGGGAGAGCCGTCTTGGCAACGTCCAGAATGCCCACCGGCACGACCATCCAATGGTGGACATGCTCGAAAACCATCGATCCGCTCACGGTCCCGCTGCCGTAACGGCGCAGGTCGATGCCCTTACTCAACCTGGCAGCCAGGTAAGCAAATGGTATCGATCCAAGCATGTAGGCAGATAGGATCAACAGAACGGATATTAACGGTGCTTCTGACATTGGTTTCATGGTGGTTAAAGATATATCTCACGGTCAATCGAACGGTCTCTTATATCCTGACATCGGTCGGCTTGATCGTATTCTGGTTTAATCTCAACAGGCGTGGATAAAACGCAAAGCTGAGCAGATAGGGCAGGAAGGTCTGCAAGATGCGGTAAAGGATTGCTGACAGAACCGCTTGCTCGAAACTGCCTCCTTGAAGAACGACCAGGCTGGTGATGATGGCTTCCTGGATGCCAATCCCGCCAGGCAGCATAACGATCACCCCAATCAGGGTGGAAATCACGAAAATTGCGGCAGTGTTGATAAACGAATATCCAGGCCCGAAAGCTTTCAGACAAAAATCCAGCGCGATG
>JAXDCA010000063.1:0-16814 GCA_034678305.1 Bellilinea sp. | reverse complement strand
ATTGCCCTGCAAGGTCGATACATCTTCCCGGTAATTGGCATCGTATATGCGTTGACCGGAAAATTACTGGAGAATGTACCAAACAAAACCCTGCGCATCCTTACACTGTTGTTCACCCTGGCGTTGTTCTTCGCCGGCGGACCGATCAAGTTCATTATCCACTACAACACAATCTTTCAGGGTTGGTTTGTTTAACACAACCGAATATCCAAGAGTTGCCCACCCCCTTTGCCTCACCGCCCTACCAACGGCATGAAAGATTCCCGCAGCTCCGCCGCCACGATCCGATACCACGCGTCGGTGCCAAACAGATCCTCCGTCAGCGGCTCGACCTTGATATAGTACACCCCTTCAACCTCCGGTGTGAATTTCATGGCCGTACCCATGGCTATCCCCGCGGCTTCACCGCTTGCCAGCAACGTTTCAGCATCCTCCGCATAAACCGTGAGGCGTACTGCCGCCCCGCCATTTAACGATGCAGCTGCAATAAAGTAAGCTTCAGGATGAGGCGGACTGATCTTGAACCAATCCGGGTCGCTGGCGCCGCACAGGTTGCTCTGCGCCCATTCGCCGAGCAGCAATTGCCTGGCCTGGGTGTACTCATCGTCAGGCTCGTATTCGTCCGCTGCGCAGCTGGTTGGCAGCGTGACGCTGGTTTCCGCTGCATTATTAGCTGGCCAGGACTCCGGTTGACCATTGATATCCAGCGCGCGCAGTCGAAAATAGGTTGTGCGGCCAGGTTGTCCTCCAAACCAAACCGAACGCTGGCTGCCCGGAAGGACGATCCTGTTGCTTGAATCCCACACCCCCGGCGTCGTGCTCCATTGCAGTTCGAAGGATCCCAAACCTGCGCCGGCGCTGCTGGCGATCCAACTTAAGCGCACGGCGGTGGAATCGAAGCTCTCAGCCGGATTGAGCTGGCTGTTGGGCGGCGGGCAGGCATGATCCACCTGGATAGTGCGCGGGCTGAGTATAGAAGACATATTACCCTCATAATCCCAAACCCGCAGCCCCACCTCAAGCGGACCGTTGAGAGGCCCAACTGCGCACAAATCAACATCCCAATCATAAACTTCGGGCGAGGCTGGCTGCGTGATCTTTGGACCCACCTCGGCCCATTGTCCGCTGAGCCGGGCGACCAGACGCACAGCCGCCACGCTCACATCGTCGCTAGCGTTGGCAGTGACGTCGATTAGTGGATTTGCGCCGCTATTCACAGTCACACCCGCAGCCGGGCGGGTGAGCGAACCAGTCGGCGGGTAAGCCCCAACATTGCCCGAAACAAACCAGTCATTCGCCGGGTTGCGCGGATCGGCTCTATTCCCCAGGCACTCGGTTGCCCCGTCATAAATCTGGAAATGGGTTACTTCGTAGCAGGTGCGCGGGATGCCATTGTTGATCGCCACGTCGGCGAAACGAACATCGACCGAATAACCCCAAGGATAGCCGCCGTTTCCGGTCCATATGCTTTTTGTGACCATGAAGTGCACGTGCTGCGAGGTGCTATAGCCGGTGTCGTCAGTATCTCCAATATATTGTCCGCGCTTGACCTGAGCGCCATTCGTCAGCTTATCCGGGATTGTGCGGTTTGCCAGGTGCAGGTAAATTTGATAAGCGCCATCGCTGGAATTGCGCAGCACAATGTAGTTCGTACAGCCTGGGTCGCCGTCGGCGCAACTGTCACGCGTGCCAATTACCGTGCCGTCTTTAGAAGCCAGCAGTGGAAATTGCCATGAATCGGTGAAGTCGTAGGCGTAACGGCAATACACTTCGTCACAGGAAGGGTAACCTAATTCAGGAATATACTGAAAGTGGCTGATCGAGCCTTCCAGCCAGCGGGCGGTGCCGGCAGCGTAGGGCAAGTAATAGCCATACAGGGTGTTGACAGCGTTCTCCGCAATCTCCGCGCTCTCAGGCGGCGGGCTGAGCTCTGCCGGCAGCATCCCCTTCGGAAGGGCGGCCAGCGTTTCTTCCCAGCCGGGGTCGCCGGGCAGCAACACTTGCCAACCCCCGCTTGCGCGGTATGCCACCGCAAGTCCTGGCTCGGTCGCCAGCAGCCGTCCGAAATCGTCGCGCAAAGCCAGCCACAGCACTGCGGTCTCGCCGTCTGGACTGGTGAAGGCAGTATCCAGCTCAGGGCTAAACAATTCGAAGGTCAATGAGCTCAATTGATTCGTATCCTGCAATCTGCGAAAGAAGGCCGCTGACAACTCAGTCTTGATTTCAGCCGAGGCAGGTGTTGGCGGCAAGTCGCTGCTGGCGGAGATAAGCAAAGCAGCGGTGATCGATAGAAGCAGGATCAAGAAACGGTTGGTTCGCATGATTGCCCGGAAAGGTCAAAATCCTTGATCGATGATGAAACGCCAAGATAGGATAAATCTTTGTTAGTCGGCGATTATCTGATAACAATTGTTTAATTTATCATAAATTGGAGAAGATCGTTAATCGAAATAGCACCATTAAAGTTCTAGCTTCTTCAATGGCGCCCAGCAATGATCACGCTGGTACCATCATCCTTCCGTTAGCGGAAATAGGGAAGCGATACAACACAAAGATCACCCCTCGCTATGGCCAGAACTATATACATTCTATAGGATAATAAAAAATCGAAAAAATGGATGGATGCGAAGTCTTCATGAACGATGAGATGATGGCCGCTTGTGGATTGGAGTGCAGCACTTGCGAGCTTCGCCTGGCTCCAACTGACCCGCAAGCTGCCGAGGTTGTTTTAAAATGGTTCAAAAGCAAGGGCTGGCTTGCGGCAGATGAAGGCATGCAGAATGTCATCGAACGCAAGATGTACTGCATGGGCTGCCACGGAGACCGAAAAACGCATTGGTCAGCAGATTGCTGGATATTGGCTTGTTGCGTTGATCAGCGCGGGCTTGATAACTGCAGCCAATGCGCGGATTTTCCTTGCAGCAGGCTGGTCGAATGGTCACGGCAGGATAGCAGCTACCAAAAAGCCTTTACCCGTCTACAGCAGATGCGAGGCTAATTAATTCCTATTGATATCGGTAAACCAAACTTTGTAGGTGCGCTCAATCAGCCAATTACTGGTATGATTGAGCTTCATTTCATCCGGAAACATCCATGAAGACCCAATCCGCTCCACTGCTTAACGTCAACTTGCGCTGGTTTATGCTTGCCATAGTGCTGGCTAACATCGCCAGTGAGATGGTTTTCAGTATGATGTCACTCTACCTGATCGACCTTGGCGCCAGCGTAGGGCAGGTAGGGCTGGTCTTCACGGTCGCCTCATTTGTGCCCATTGTGTTGCAAATCATCGGCGGCTGGCTTTCCGACACAATCGGTCGCCTGCGCGCAATTGCTATCGGCAGTTCGGTCGCGGTCTTCGGTTATCTGATCTTCTTTGTCTCCCCTTCCTGGGAATGGGTATTGCTTGGCTTATCGATAGAGTATGTCTCCGGATCCTTTGTCGGACCCAGTTTTCTGTCCTACATAGCCGAACAGTCCGACGAAGCCGCCCGCGGACGAGTGTACGGAATATCGAGGGGTATCTACATGGTTGTGGCAGTGATTGGGCCATCTCTGGCAGGTTTGCTGGCCTACCGGGTAAACTTCCGCTTTACGATGATGGTGGCATTCATTTTATATGCGTTGGCGACGATTGTACGAGTCTGGATGGCCCTTTCGGAGCGTTTCAATCCTGTCCGCAACTCAGAAAAGCCAACCTGGAGCGGGCTTAAAAGTCAAATGAAGGCCATGCTCGGACTCCTGACCGCTGGTGGAATCGTGACCTGGATATGGATCAGTGACGCCATCGGCGACACCTCCTTCAATCTCACGGCAGACCTGTTCCCCATCTATCTTTCCGACATCGGGCATTTAACCATAGAGCAAATCGGTCTGTTTGCTTCCGCCTGGGGCATTGCCAGCATCCTGGGATCCCTCCTGGGCGGCTGGTTGACCGACAAATGCAGTGAGCGCACGGTCATCACGGGCGGTTTTCTCCTCACCACATTGGGCCTGGTCGCTATGGTGTTAGCGCGCTCTCCGTTGACATTCCTTGGCTCGCGTCTGTTGAGCGGCCTGGGTGTTGGCATCCTGATGCCGCCCTATGACTCGCTCATCTCGAAAGTTGTCCCAGAAGACAAGCGGGGATTGGCCTTCGGCTTTTTCGGCACCTCGTTGGGCATCCTCTCACTGCCAATGCCGTGGCTAGGGGCGCGGTTATGGGAACACTTCATGCCGCAGACGCCTTTTTGGATCACAGCGGCGGCCTGCGCTATCACGATCCCAATTGCCTGGATTAAGTTTGGCCTGCCTAAGACAGATAAACCGGCAACCGCCGCTCCCTCACCCGGGTAGGATGCGGCGGGTGTTGATCCAGCCTATTTTTGTATGGTTGGCAAATAGATCCATGCGCCCGGCTTGATGTCAAAGCACAGATACCCTGAGCACAGCCGGGTATCGGCCAGGCTGACTTCGCCGGCGAAACCCTGCCCGATCATACTGTGCAGTGTGACACTGTCCTTGGTCAAAACCAAGCTGCCGGGTCCGATCGACCACCAATCGATGGCGATGCTCGGCGCGAACGTCCTGGCTCCCAGCAACAGAAGTGCCAGTAGGGCAATCAGAATGAGAAGAATGGGCTTTCTCATGATTACCTCGCTAGTACACCAGGATCATAATATAGCCGTCGATTAGATTGCCTTCATGGGTCATACGGGCGCATCCCAATTTGGTTGGATATGGATCAGATAACGTGCAAGCAGCGAAAGCCATTTGAGCGTATCCAGTCACCCCAGGCGCGGTAACCATGAAGTATCGCTGATACACTGAAAATCCAAAATCGATTAAACATGTCCCCGACGCAGAACCGTTTGTAATGGTCATCGGACCGGACCACAACACGTTGTTAAAGGACCGCTCGATTTTGGACCCGGCGCCACCACACAAGGCATATACGGCGGCTTTCACCAGACCGCTGGCTTCAATTTCCTGCTTAAAACTCCCATCGTTTTCAATGATGAACTCATGTTCACCGCCGTCTTGGCCAAAGCCTTTCATCAGGGGACCGTCGCCGTCATTGCTGGTGACCAGGGTCGAATCCCACGAATTAGACTTTGCCCACACTGCAATACCGCCTGTTTCAAGCGCTTCTGCCTTCAATGCGGCGTTATTCAATCCCGCGCCGCTGCTTTCTGCTTTAACCCCGGGTCCGGTCGAGCTTTCGCCGTAAACGCCCGCATTAGAGCTGCTCGAGCCCCATAAGCTGTAACCTGATTGAGTGGTGGTATGCAGCGCAGCGCCTGTCCCGTTATTGTTGATATTCATCGAGGGAAATGACGCGGTGTAATTAATAACCGCGCCAGGCGCCAGGGTCAATGCATAGGGCGCGCCCAGCAGGCGCTGGCGGGGAAGCGTGGCGCCGGCGACTGTGATTTCAAGCCAGAGGTTTTTTGAAAGGGTGGTGTGGGAGGCATCCAGGGGTGAGGTGTCTCCCAAAGCGGTTTGGAATAAACCTTTGCTAACAGGGACCACCTTTGTCTCTTCCCATTCAGCGATTCCACCCGATACTGCAGTAAACAGCTTAAATGTCATGGAATACGAGCCTTCTGCCGGCACGCCATCGATTGATAAGCGGCCCTGGTAGCCGATGAGCGGAGTAATATCCGCCTGAATTTCGCTGCTGACCGCCGAATCTGGCGCTTCACCCTGTGCCTGGATGCCTCTTTCAGAGGTGATTGAGAAAACGAGAATGACCAGCAGCAAGATTGAAACCAAAACTTTAGGTTTCATGAGAACCTCCTTTAGAAAACCTGATGTTTAATTGATTCATTGTGGGGAAAGATGCTGTTAAACCAGTATAACTAGTTAGATAACCGGGAGTCAACCTTTATCAGGCAAAATAAAGATAAAAATAGGGATTGATGTTAGGCGCGACCTTAAAATAAAGCCGGAAGCATCGGCAGGGTTTGAAGACACATCGATTTCAACCAGCCTAACCCAAAGGGTCCCCTTTTTCAGATATGGAACCTTCGACGAGTGTGTTTTGAAGGTCCAGGAGTCACCACTAACAAATACCAAATGGATTATCCCCTCAGGCGGCAACAGATTCAGGTTGAATAAGGGGTATCTGTTTACTGTACAGTTGTGACCTGAACAAAAGAGGCGGGTTGGCAATCACAAATTGGACAAATCATAAAAAGTTAGTACAATCTTTTAGTGCTGTATGCCCTCCATTATTATTGGAGATAAAAATATCGAATGCAACGTAAAGGAGTAATCAGATCGTGGCTGAAGAATTGGATGCATTAACTGTTTTTACTCAAAGTCTTGTTCAAACAAAATCCATGACAGGATCAGAACAAGAGGTTGCAAAAGTGATATCCCGGGAAATGGCGCGCCTGGGATTCGATCATGTTTTTACGGACGAGTTTGGAAACTTGATCGGCATGATCGACGGGAAAACCGCTGGCCAAACAATTTTATTGGACGGACATACCGATACGGTCGAAGCAAATCCGCTGGATTGGACGTATGATCCATGGAAAGGTGTCATCCAGCAGGGCAGGCTATACGGCAGAGGCGCAGCCGATATGAAAGGGTCGCTGGCGGCGATGATCTATGCTGCGGGCAATCTCAACCGGGAACAACTCAGGGGGCGGGTGGTCGTCAGCGCGTCAGTGTCTGAAGAACATGTGGAAGGGGGCGCGCTGAAGAGCGTAATCGAGTTGGTAAAACCTGATTATGTCGTGATCGGCGAATCGACCGAACTTAACCTTGCTCGAGGTGGAAGGGGTCGCGCAGAAATCCAGGTGACCACCTTGGGACAGTCCGCGCACTCATCTTCTCCGCAGGCAGGTCGATGCGCAGTAACCGATATGATCCGCGTAATCCAGGCAGTTGCCAGGCAAAAACTGCCTTCGGATAAGGTGCTTGGACCGTCTTCGATCGTTCTAACCGATATCATTTCCGAGCCCTACCCAGGGCATTCAGTAATCCCATATCGCTGCAGCGTAACCTTCGACCAACGGTTGTTGACTCATGACACAAGGACAAGCGTATTGGATGCCATTCGAAACCTTCCGGGCTTGGATGATATCCAATTTGAGGTTCAATTGTCCACCCAGGAAGACGTGACCTGCACTGGTAAAACACTTACCGGAGAAAAATTTTTCCCGGCATGGCTGTTCGAAGAAACGCATCCATTTGTTCAAGCCGCAAATACAGGATTGATTCGCGCTGGATTTTCACCAGACATCAGAGCCTATCGATTTTGCACCAATGCTGCCTATAGCGCAGGCGTTTTAGGAATCCCCACGGTTGGATTTGGCATTGGCCGTGAAGAAGATGCCCATATTGTGGACGAATCGATCTCTATCGAAGAATTACATAAAGCCGTGCCAGGTTTCGAAGCCATCATACAATCGGTTTGTTCCTAGGCATTACCGCATACCAGCGAAGAATATATTGAAATCTCGAACAATGTCATTTTGACATTTCAGGAATCGATTGAAATGGCTGGCGGAAATCAGTATCCAATTCTACAGGGCGCGCTCTCTAAATTAACTTCTCTCACTGGCGTAAGAGAAACGAGCGCGGAGCAAATCCTGCGGTTCTGGTTTTCCCATGAACGCAGATTGTATTACGGAGTTTTCCCAACCCGCCATTAAACTTTCCTATTTCGCATTTTGATCGTTATACGCCGAAGGGAATGGGCATGATCTGGTCTGATACATCCATGCTGAAAGCTCATATTCTGTGAGCGATCGAATTGGCGCTGTTATTAACAGACAATACTTGTTGTCAGTTATTGCCCACAGGGCGATAAGATGTCGACCAATATTCTACTAAATCCCTTGGCAAATTTTTCGATGCTGTCCTTCATTTCTTCGAAGGTGGCGCTTCCATCAGCATCCGGCTTTCCAGCAATGACCAATACATAACTCTTGTTCCCCACTGTTAGAATTCCCATATCGCCAGCAATAGTAACCGGGTCTAAAAGAGTCCCCCTTTTGTTATAAAAAACAGAGCCCTCAACCAGGGTCTGCAGGACGCCTAAATATTGCGTATCGTTTTTTGTCTGGATAGACATCAGATCCAGCAGATACTCACGCGATTCTTCCTTAAGAAGAAGACCAGAGAAAAGCCTCTCAAGAAAACCTGCAAGGTCATTCGCGGTGGTTTTTCTTGGCTCAAAGCTAGTATTCTCAAATCCCCATTCCTCAAGAATGGTTTGTTCATGAGAATACTGTCTAACATAAGAAATGAGCAACGCGGTTGCTTCTTCCTCGCTTTTTACCACCATGGCGCGTAAGAGTTGGTCAAACGTCCTGCCGCCGTACCCTTTTTCATTGAATTGGATAATATCCAATCCTTGGTCCTCGGCGATTTGTAAAAACACCATTGCAATAGGGATTTTTATCATGCTTGCGGGATGGAAGATTTCATCTGGCAACCTTTCAAAAATATTATCAGAGCGTCCTATCTCTTTTATCAAAGCGTTCCAATGCACTCCACCTATTAGATGCGAACCAAGATCATTGTTTATTAAATGAGTAGACCAATCATCTTTTTTGCGGACCAGTAAAAATCCGCCATTGCCGCTAAGACCAAGAAATCCTCTTTCTTTATCGGTTAACTCATAAAACAAACCTTCCCCCGGATTGTTTGGATCGTAAAGCTTTTCTTCGACGATGGTAAAACCATCACCCCGGTCTAAATTCGTAACGGTGTAGGCTGCCCCATCATCATCAACGCGCGTCACAACAAGCATGTGGTCAAAGCCATTGCAGCAGGCGTATAAATACAACCAGTCTGCGGGCTGCAGAGGATTGGAGACAAAATCATACTCTCTTACGCTCTCTGTCACCCGAATGTAATCATAATGATCGGGAGAAAAAAATTTCTTTTGCAAAGTTTCCAAACCACTACAATCTTCGCGATCTCTCAAGCATAAAATCCAACTGTCGTGAATATTGAGATCAGCCGGTAAAAGACCTCCATCCCTCAGTATCGCTATGCTCAAGGGGCCGCAGGCATTGGAGGCGGATTCGTTCCTTCCATCTATAAATCCAATCCGCCTCGCAATCGAATCGGCTTCTTCCGGGGTAAAAGCAAGATATTTCAGACTTTCTTCATGCAAAGCCGTTTTACTCATCGAACAGACGCCGCTATCCATTGGAATTAGCGTTTCAATGAACGATTCTTCCGTGGAAGAGACCTGTGATCGCGTGGGCTGCGTTGTTACAAATCCAGGGATTGATGTCTCTTCCTGTGATGTCATCTCCCTTGGATCCTCGTGTTCAATTATCCCACTCGAGTCCGAAGAATTATCAATCCTGTCTTTCTTCGCAGACCAAGCGGTATTTTCAGTAAATAAAGATTCTACCGATAGGATCAAGATAGCAAAAAAAATAAAAATGAAAAATATTTTACGATGTTTCATATCCTCGTGCATGTGAATAATATTTCAATGAATTCGGCAGGGTTATTTTTAAGGTAACGAGGGTATTACCTTACCAAGCGACTTCGAGTCTATAAGATATAAACATGAAAATCTGGTATTTGTGCGGGGGGTCTAAAGTTCGTCAACCTAACGGCCCCTATTTCAAGCCTACCCGGCGCGCTACAGGTGCTAATCCTTGTTCGTATAGTATCTACTTAATTTGGATTCGTCAAGCTAAATTTATCGATTTACGAAAGCGATCTTTTAAGGTCATTTTGATCAAGGCGCTATGCGTCCGGATTCATCGGAAGAAGAATGACAAAACATTCCCAAACACCTTCCGCCAAGCTGCCGCAGCAATGCCTTAAATATTACGGTTGGGGAAAAGAGTTTCATCAACCTTCACTCTTGATTCATTCAATATCCACGTAAGCAAAGATTTAAAAATGGGGAAATTTCAGGGAAAAATATGTCACATTAACAGCGTGACAGGGTAAATATTAAATAGTGTATCTTGATACTAGAAGGAAAACATGTGGATTCATAAAATAAGAGTTGATCAAACAAGCTGTATTACTACAAAATATATATTACAATGAAATAAACCAAGGCACCCTCGATTCAAAAGAAAAATACGACACGGAAAGTCTAAAAATGTGCCCAAATCGATTAAAGCGATGGAAAACCACCGACATATATCGGAAAGGAGGGTCGCCTATTCGATTAAATCCACAATTATCATCCAATGCCGTTTTAATCAACTAAATCCAATCAATTGCCAATTAAGGAGGATTAGGAATGCATTTCAAGAAGTTAGTCACAGTGATGATCGCATTGGTAATCATCAGCGGATTGTTTGCTGGTTGCACCGCAAAAACTGAAGAACCCGGTACCGGAGAAGCCACCAAACCATCAGAAATCGTAATTGGTGTCTATGAACCTATGACCGGTTCACAGGCGGCCGGTGGTGTCCAGACCATGCAAGGCGTCAACCTGGCATATGAACAAAAGGATGAAGTCCTGGGCGTTCACATCCGGATGGTGCTGGTTGACAACCGCAGCGACAAGGCAGAAGCAGCAACAGCAATGACCCGGTTGATCGAGCAGGAAAAAGCAGTTGCTGTGGTCGGATCCTATGGATCATCCAACTCTATGGCTGGTGGGGAAGTCTCTGAAAAAGCCCATGTTCCTGTCATGGGATGCTCCCCCACAAATCCCCTGGTAACCGAAGGTAAGCACTATTACTTCCGTGCCTGTTTCATCGATCCCTTCCAGGGGCGCGTGATGGCGAAATATGCGATCGAGAACGGCATCAAGAAGGTTGCCATCATTCAGAACATTTCCCAGGACTACTCGGTGGGGTTGGCTGCTTTCTTCAAGCAGTCCTGGAAAGAACTCACCGGATCCGAAGAAGGAATTGTATCTGAATCCGCGTATCAGGACGGCGACCAGGATTTCACCGCTCAGCTTGGCGCTATCAAGGATGCAGAAGCGATTTATGCCCCCGGTTACTTTGGCGATGCAGCCCTGCTGATGAAGCAGGCGCGCGAATTGGGCTTCAAAGGTCTATTCATGGGTGGAGATGCCTGGGAAGCTCCGGAACTGATTTCCATTGGCGGTGCGGCAACAGAAGGTGCGGTATTCAGTTCGCACTACTCTGCGGAAGCCGCCACGACTCCCGCCTCCAAGCCGTTCGTTGACGCATTCGAGGCGAAATACGGCGAAACCCCCAGCGCTATGGCTGCCCTTGGTTATGATGCCTACATGCTGGTATTGGATGCAATCGAACGCGCCAATTCCTTCAATCCTGAAGATATCCGCAATGCTATAGCTGCAACCAAGGACTTTCCTGGTGTAACCGGCTCGATCACAATCAATGAAACCGGTGATGCAGTTAAGGATGCAGTGGTTCTGGTAGTAAAAGACGGAGCTTTCAAGTACCTTTCCACAGTTTCACCCTAAATTCGTCTGTTTTTTGGGCGCCCAGCCAAGCTGGGCGCCCCGTTGTTTTGTAATTTTCCGACAGGAAGTTACAAGAAGTTCAAATCGGAGAACCAGTTATGACATTTGAAGCATTTCTCCAAAACCTTGCTAACGGGATCTCATTGGGCAGCCTGTATGCGCTAATTGCTATCGGCTACACCATGGTATATGGGATTCTACGATTAATCAATTTCGCCCATGGCGATATCGTCATGCTGGGTTCCTATGTGGCATTTTATGGCGTGGCGATGTTCATGCTGCCCTGGTGGGCGGCTTTCCCGTTGGCGATTCTGCTTACGGCTGGGGTTGGTATCATTGTCGAGCGCGCTGCTTACAAACCGCTGCGGGAATTTCCCCGGATTAATTTATTCACAGCAGCTGTGGCTGTTTCCTTCTTGCTGGAAAACCTAGGAATTGTCATCTTCGGCGGGCGTCCCAAAGCCTTCGAGCGTCCGGCGTTTATGGATAGCATGCTCAATCTTAAGGGTGTGCAGATTGTCAGTTATACCCCCATCATCATCATCACCGCCCTGGTACTTTTTGGTATTCTTCTATTGATCATCAACCGCACCAAGGGGGGAATGGCAATGCGCGCGCTGTCCAAGGATATCGAAGCCACCGGCTTGATGGGTGTTAATACCGATAAAATCATCATGCTTGCCTTCACGCTTGGTTCCGCTTTGGCAGCAGCGGGCGGCATCCTCTGGGCGATTAAATTCCCCCAGATTAACCCGCTCATGGGAGTGATGCCTGGTCTGAAAGCTTTTATTGCTGCCGTGCTGGGCGGGATTGGCAACGTGGGCGGCGCTATGATCGGCGGTTTCATGCTAGGCATCGTGGAAATTTTGATTGTCGCCTTCTTCCCGGAATTATCTGGTTACCGGGATGCGTTTGCATATACTATCCTGATCTTACTGCTGCTCTTCCGCCCCACCGGCATCATGGGCGAAGTTCAAGCGGAAAAGGTGTAGCGAGATGAAACTATCGCGAAACACCATTCTTACCCTGGTCGCTCTGGTTGTTGTTGTCGTTTTGCTGGCACTGGCGGAAAAATTTTTGAATCCTTATCTATTACGCATCCTGAACCTGTGTGCCATTTTTTCCATCTACTCGGTGACATTCAACCTGGTCTTCGGATACACCGGACAATTCTCTCTGGGACATGCCGGCTTTGCTGCGGTAGGCGCCTATGTCGCAGCCTTATTGACACTCACGCCTACCCAGAAAGTATCCAACTTTTTCCTACAACCCATCGTCCCTCTTCTGTCAAAGGTTGAAATTCCCTTCCTGCCTGCGCTGGTGATAGGTGGAATTCTGGCTGCGCTGGTAGGCTCGTTTATCGCCTGGCCTGCCTTGCGCTTGCGTGGCGACTACCTGGCAATTGCCACGCTTGGTTTCAGTGAAATCATCCGCATCCTGCTGGTTAATATGCAGCCCATCACAAACGGAGCGCTGGGGTTAAAAGGAATTCCAAGTTATACCAACCTCTTCTGGTCCTGGGGATCGCTGGCAGTCTGCTTGTTCGTGGTTAAGCGTCTGGTAGACAATTCCTATGGCCGGGCAATGCGCGCCGTGCGTGACGATGAGGTCGCTGCCGAAGCTTTAGGCGTCAACCTCTTCAAGCACAAGATTATGGCATTCGCCGTATCCGCTTTCTTTGTGGGTGTGGCAGGCGGCTTGATGGCTAACCTGATCAGCACCATTGACCCCAAGGTTTTTCTATTTACCCTGACCTATCAGATTGTAGGCATCACCGTGATGGGTGGAATGTCCAGCCTGACCGGCAGCGTGATAGCCGCCAGCCTTTACACCATCTTCCTGGAATTGTTACGACCAATTGAATCCCAATTCACCATTGGCTCGCTGACCATTCCCGGTATCCCGGGCATGCGCATGGTGCTGTTTTCCATCCTCCTGCTGGTGGTCATTCTTTTCTACCGGAAGGGTTTGATGGGCACGAAAGAATTTTCGTGGGACTGGGTAGCCAACCTCTTTAATCGCCTTAAACCAAAGAAGAAACCGGATTCTTCCGAGGAGGTGCGGCCATGACACCCTTGTTAAAATTAGAGAAAGTTATCAAACGGTTCGGCGGGTTGACCGCGGTTAATAATTTCTCAACCGAGTTGGCGCCAGGAGAACTCTGCGCACTGATTGGCCCGAATGGCTCCGGTAAAACAACAATTTTCAACCTCATCACAGGTATCTATGTTCCCTCTGAAGGTCATATCTTTTTAAACGGCGCAGACATCTCTGGTAAACGCCCGGATGTGATCACCGGTATGGGAATCGCCCGCACATTTCAGAACATCCGTCTATTCAAGGGTTTGAATGTGCTGGAAAACGTCATCGTTGGCAAACACCTGCACTTGAAATCCAATCCGGCAACGGCTATTCTGCGACTACCCAGCTACATTGCGGAAGAAAAGGAAATGCGCCAGACCGGTTTCACGCTGCTGGAATCACTTGGGCTGGAGCGCTATGCGTATGAGGAACCGACCTCGCTGCCCTATGGACAGCAGCGCAAATTAGAAATTGCCCGGGCGTTGGCAACAAATCCTCGCCTGCTGTTGCTGGATGAGCCAGCAGCCGGGATGAACCCATCGGATGCAGAAGAACTGATGGTTTTCATTCAGCATGTTCTTAGCACCTTCAACCTGACCATTTTCCTCATCGAGCACCAGATGCGCGTGGTAATGGGCATCTGCCCCCGCATTATCGTAATTGATCACGGCGAAATGATCGCCGAAGGCAATCCGAATGAAATTCAAAATAATGAACGGGTGATTGAGGCATACCTGGGAGCGAGCGACCATGCTTGAGATAAATAATCTTCACGTATCATATGGGGGCATCCAGGCGCTCCAGGGGATATCGCTTCACGTGCCGGAAGGCAAAATCATTTCCCTGTTAGGCGCCAATGGGGCTGGAAAATCGACCACATTGCGCACCATCATGGGTATTGTCAAGCCCACCGAGGGCAAAATTATATTCCAGGGTGAAAGTCTGCTGGGATTGAAATCCTACCAGGTGGTCATGAAAGGCATTGCTCTGGTGCCGGAAGGGCGCCGGGTGTTTACCAATCTAACAGTGACCGAAAACCTGGCACTGGGCGCTTATACCCGCAACGATAAATATCAAATTCAGCGGGACATCGACGAAGTGTATGAATTGTTCCCGCGCCTGAAGGAACGCGAAAAGCAGAGCGCCGGTACTCTTTCCGGCGGTGAGCAGCAAATGCTGGCGCTGGGACGCGCCATCATGTCCAAGCCGCGGCTGCTAATGATCGATGAGCCGTCATTGGGACTGGCGCCGGTACTTTCGCAGGGCGTACTAAGCAAATTAACAGAGATCAACCAAACTCGCGGGCAGACCATCCTGTTGATTGAGCAGAATGCCCGCGCCGCCCTCAGCATCGCAGACTACGCCTATATCCTCGAAACCGGACGGATCACCCTGGAAGGACCTGCGCGTGAGCTGGCAACGAACGACGAGGTGCGCAAGACCTATCTGGGTGTTCGTTAAACATGAACCGCCGTTCAAATTTTCTCATCCCTGCCATGATTCTGATAGCAGGTCTGCTCTCCGCTTGTGTAAATCCCGCGCCGCAAAATCCCGAACCTAGCCCAACCCCTGGAAAACGGATAGATTTCAGCGTGAAGGATCTGCAAGGGCAGAAGGTGGATCTCAATTCGCTTCGGGGGAAGGTTGTGCTGATTAATTATTGGGCAACCTGGTGCACGCCCTGCAAAGAAGAAATGCCGTTACTGGAAACATTTTACCAGGCTCACCAGGACGACAATTTCGTATTAATAGGCTTGAATGTAAGCAATGATGTGGAGGACGCTGCAGAGTTCATCGCTGCAAAAGGCTACTCCTATCCAATTTGGACTGATCCCCCAGGGAATACGATGATTGAGCTGGGAATCCATGGGCTGCCGTCTTCTATCCTGTTGGATGAGGATGGGATTCTGCGCTGGTTCTGGCTAGGTCCGGTGACCGAGGAAATCCTGGAACAGGAGATCTCACCATATTTAAAATAATAATGATATAAATTGCTTATGAATGACCAGAAAATTTACCAATCCCCGTTTTCATGGCGTTACGCCAGTCCGGAAATGCGCCGGGTGTGGTCTGAAGACAATAAACGCCTGCTTTGGCGCCGTATCTGGGTCGTCCTGGCGCGTGTTCAATCCGCCTACGGCCTCACCACCGCTGAACAAGTCAGCGACCTGGAACTGCACGCTACCCAGGTCGACATTCCCCGCGCGCTTGAAATCGAGGCCGAGATCCATCACGACCTGATGGCCGAGATCAAAACTTTTGCCGAACAATGCCCGGTCGGCGGCGGCATTATCCACCTTGGCGCCACGTCGATGGATATCGAAGATAACGCCGACGCACTGCGTATTCACCAGGCGCTCGACATCCTCCTGCTGCGCCTTAAGGACCTTTTGCTGGATTTTGCCGATTGTATCGACGCGACCGCCGCGCTTCCGGTCATCGCATTTACCCATCTCCAGCCTGCTGAACCTACCACCCTTGGCTACCGGATGGCTTTCTATGCCCAGGATTTACACGAAGACTGGCACGTCCTCACGGCCCTGCGCGTCAACCTGCGCGGCAAGGGTTTCAAAGGCGCGGTTGGCACCGCCGCCGCGTACGCAGACCTGATCGGTCTGGAGAATATCCCCGCTTTTGAAGCTGAGCTGTCCAACGCCCTCGACCTGCCCTTTTTTGCCGTTTCGCACCAGACCTATCCGCGCAAGCAGGATTATCAGGTCGTCAGCGCCCTGGCCGGGTTGGGCGCCGGGCTGTATAAATTTGCCTTCGATCTGCGCCTGATGCAGTCTCCACCCATTGGCGAGTGGAACGAACCTTTTGGCAAGATGCAGGTCGGCTCATCGACCATGCCATTCAAGCGCAACCCTATCAACGCAGAGAAGATCGACTCGCTGGCGCGCGCGCTGTCCGTCATGCCCCAGGTAGCCTGGCAGAATGCCGCCCATTCGCTGCTCGAGCGCACCCTTGACGATAGCGCCAACCGCCGGACCCTCCTGCCGGAGGCTTTCCTGATCTGCGATGAACTGCTGTTGACTGCCCAGAGGCTTGTGAAAGGAATGAGCTTCAACACCGCGGCTACTGAGCGTAACCTGGCAGCCTACGCGCCCTTTGCCTGCACGGAGCGCGTCATGATGGCGGCTGTCAAAGCCGGCGCCGACCGCCAGGAAATGCACGAGCGTCTGCGAGAGCACGCCCTGTCTGCCTGGAGTGAAGTCCAGGCCGGGCGGCCCAATCCGTTGATCGTCCGCCTGCAGTCCGATCCAGCCATCACGCGCTATGTTCCCGCTGAGGTCATTTCCACCTTGACCGTTGTGAAAGGCTACACCGGCATTGCGCCCGCCCGCGCTCGCGC
>JAXDCA010000062.1:0-13555 GCA_034678305.1 Bellilinea sp. | reverse complement strand
GTTTCCGTTGGAGTGACTGTGGTGATCGGATCCGTCGGTGTAGTCTCGGTGACTGTTGGCTCAGTGGGAGTAGGGTCCGTGGGGGTTGGATCGGTTGGAGTAGGGTCCGTCGGGGTTGGATCGGTTGGAGTAGGGTCTGTCGGGGTTGGATCGGTTGGAGTGGGATCCGTCGGGGTTGGATCGGTTGGAGTGGGATCCGTCGGGGTTGGATCTGTCGGTGTTGGCTCGGTCGGAGTTGGATCAGTGTCATAACAGAACTCGATGTGGCTGATTCCGTAATGCTTATTGTTTTTCGGATTGATTGGTGAATACAACCCTGTATCACCAAAGCTTTCAGGACTGTAGAAAAAGATGTTTGCGACATCTCCGCCTTTAACAATCACTGCATCAAGGCTTACCGTGGATGACCAGCTGAAGAAGTAGCCATCACTGCCATAGATTGTAATAAAATCGTACGTACCGTTCGGCGCTTTATCAATCTTATAGCCGCTGAATCCATAATTTTCACATTTCGGATTCCCCGGCACAATGGCTGGATCAACAGCAGCGCTTAATCCAATTTTTGCCTGGATCAACTGAGGCGGCAGCAGGTTGAAGGCCAACGCTGCAATCAGGAAAGCAGCGCCGATGATATAGCTGATATTGCCTGCTTTGCGAAGGGTTTTGCCTGTGGATGAAATATGGGTACTCATAATTCCTGCTCCTTTCAAAAGAACATAAAAATCCTATCGAAGATCGACTTGTTAAAGAAAAAGACCGGCCGTTACACAGGCCGGTTTCGCTATTGGCTCCCTGTACGACCGCTCTAATGTGAGCAAGCGACCAATTTAGTCGTACAGATCATCGCCTCCTAAGAAGAAAAATATAAATTAGTAAGGTTTGTTACTAGTATTATAATTACGAGAAATTATATGTCAATATATTATTGGTTAGAAAATGGTAATAACGTCCCTCGATTTGGACAGGAATTAAAGCCTTTTTATGTGAATTTCCCCCAATTGTTTAGAACTTTCTTAGAAAAGCGAATATCCCAATAGTCGCTGATAATTATGAGCTGTTTTCTTATTATCTGATCCGCCGAGAAAGACCATTGAGAACCATGCCGATGCCGAGCAGGCTAAATCCTAGGTTAATGAAGATCACCTGAAGGTTCTGCATATATTCTTCGACTTCCAGATCGATCCCAGTGACCGGTATTAGTACGCTTGGCGTACTGACTGGCGGCGCCAGTGTCGCGGGATCCGTAGGCCGCTGCTGAGTGGACGTGCGAGTTGGTGAAACCACGATGAGCGGCTTCGGGGTGTTCGTCGATGGTGCAGGGGTGCTGGTCGAAGGAGCAGCTGTATCTGTTGGCGGCAGCGGCGTATATGTGGAGGTATTTGTGGGAGTACTGGTGGGGGTGTTGGTCGATGTGCTGGTAGGGGTATGGGTAGGGGTATTGGTCGGTGTGCTGGTAGGTGTAGCAGTGGGAGTGTCTGTCAGGGTGCTTGTGGGGCTGGCAGATGGAGTTAGGGTCTCTGTGTTTGTGGCGGTGCTGGTTGGCGTGATGCTGGGGAGGACGCCCTTGACATGATAGTTATCTGTTTTACTCTGGGCTGTGTCGGCCGGATCAAAAACATCAACTTTGTAAACGCCGTCATCGCCGGGCTGGACGATATATGCTGGGATGCAGAAATAACCAGTTTCAATCGTGGTCACACTCCCCTGGTCCACAATTTGGTCGGGATCAGACGATCCGGGTTGCCCGGTAATGCGCCAGCCATACTGGTAAAGGGGGGTAAAGTTATCGCCGCGAATGTGCACCGTTTCACCGACGGCATATTCATTGGCATCCTGCGGCGCTCCCGCATAGATATTGCACGGTTCGAGCGTGGTCCAAATGGCGCCAGCGCCCCAATCAGCATACGTCAACTGAGGAGGAAGCAAATTAAAGGTCAATGCAGCAATGATGAAAGACGCGCCAATAATATAACTGATATTTCCAGCCAACTGTAACGCTTTTGCTCGGGAAGAATAATGTCTTTTCATAAGAGCCTCTTCAATTGATGCGATCCAATGGATGAATAATGAAAACCAGGTTAATTAATAAACCGGCCTGTAAGTCATTCGGCCGGTTTCGCTATTCGCTCCCTGCGCGTCCGCCCATGCATGAGCAAGCGACCATATAAAACGCGTAGATCAAAGCATCCAGAGTATAAAGTTGGGTTGTTAAACTCGGCTAATTGTGTTTATGTGACTTTAATGTGTACAATAATAATATATTGGTTAGAAAATGGTACACATAAGCCAATCAGTTATATATTACTACTCAACTATATAATAGCAACTCTCTTGATAATTTACAACCAGTAAAAACATTTAAAAGATTTTACAATGTGAAAAAAATCCATCATCGCTAAAAATTTTTATAGACGGTTATATTCTAGGTATTTATTGATGGAATCTAGGTAATTGCAGTATGGATTATAAGCAAACTCTAAAATTCACTGAATGGGTGTTGTTAATCAAATATAGAAAATGTTAGGTGACAATAGGCGCCTCCAAGAGCTTTGCCTCTCTTTTTTATTCTGGTTATAATGATATGAATATGATAAACGCTTGAGAGCGAGAGGAAATGATGATACCTCTTGAAAGGTTTTTTTCGAAAATCGAAGAAGGGGATTTCGAAGCCGTAAAGGAAATGCTGGAAGAAGATCCTGATTTGGCGAATACGCGTTCATTGGATGGGATGACACCGGTTTTAGCTGCCTTGTATCACGACCATCCGGGCGTCGCACAATTAATCGTCACATATGGCGCGCAATTGAGCATCTTCGAAGCTGCTGCGATGGGCGGATTGGATCGTGTTCGCGATATTTTGGAGGAATCCCCGGAGCTGATGGATGCCATAGCCCCCGACGGCTTTCAGCCGCTGGGACTGGCTTGTTATTTCGGGCATGAGCAGGTGGCAACCTATTTGCTGGAGAAAGGAGCGGCAGTGGACTCCGCATCCCATAACCCGCTGAAAAGCATGCCGCTGCATTCGGCGGTGGCAGCGCGCTCATTGGAGATCACCAAGCTGCTGCTCGAGCATGACGCGCCGGTCAATGCCCTTCAGGCAGATGATTTCACCCCGCTGCACGCCGCTGCCCAGAACGGCGATGTGGAGATTGTCAGGATGCTGCTGGCTGCTGGCGCAGATCCCAATTTGCGCGATGCCGAAGGTAAGCGGGCAATCGATTTTGCCAGAATTGAAAACCATTCCGGGGTCATCCAACTGCTGCAGAGTGATAAGGCAGCGAATTACTCTTGATTATCATGGGGTGCGCTTATGAAAAAACTGACCGTTATCCTTAGCCTGATGCTCGCCTTTGCACTGCTCTTGGCCTCTTGCAACTTGCCGAGACCGAATGCCACTCCGACGGTAAGCAACGATTGGGTCGCTACAGCCGCAGCTCAAACGATACAGGTGCTCTCATCGCAGTTTGCCCCGCCAGCAACTCCTGAACCTGAGGTCGCGACCCAGGCGCCGGTTGAAGCCAGCCCAACCGTTCAACCGGCTACCGCTACAACTGAGGCGACCAGCCTGCCCTGCGATCGGGCTGATTTTGTAACTGACGTTATCGTCCCTGACGGGACAAAACTCTCTCCGGGCGAATCGTTTATCAAAACCTGGCGGCTGAAGAATTCCGGATCGTGCACCTGGACGACGAGTTACCGGGTGGTGTTCGAATCGGGTAATGCGATGGGCGCTCCTGCCAGCATTAACCTGCCCGCGAACGTGCCACCCGGCGGAACGACGGATATCTCCATACAGATGAAAGCCCCGGATACACCGAAGGATTATGAAAGTAATTGGATGTTGCAAAATGCTTCCGGCGCGATTTTTGGCGTTGGATCGACAGGCGCCAAGCCTTTTTGGGTGCGCATCACGGTGGTATCACCCACCGCGGTGATGTTTGCCGTCACGAAAGTGGCGATCAGCGCTGATAATGCTAATTACAGCGGAAGCTGCCCGCACACATTCAACCTATCCGCCGAGATCACCTCCACTCGCGAGGGAAAAGTGACCTATTATTGGGAACGCTCAGACGGGACGAAGACAGCCCTGCAGTCGCTTGAATTCAGCGGGGCTGGCAAGCGCACGGTTACTTCGACATTCGAAATATCCTCCAGCTTCGATGGTTGGGTCAGGATCTACATCGACCATCCCAACCACCAGATGTTCCCGGATTACAGTCTAAAGGCAAACTGCAGTCCATAATTCAAAGAGCGATTTGGAGGAGCTGTCCCTTTACCAAGGGCGAGATGCTTGCCCGAGATAGATATTCTCGTAGGGCGTAATGGCAGTTGAAATCTTGCCATCTGTAATGGCGCAGGGTTGAACACCAGGACAGGACTCATGGGCGATCCCCTGCGCCCAAACGATGGAATATCGCCCGTAGGGGGTTCGGAGAACGAAATGCGAAATCCCCTTTTTGAGGATTGACATTTGTTTCGATCGGTAATATACTCCGCCATCGAATTGTTCCACGTGTGAGTATATTTCCCAGGAGATGCAATGCCCGATTCATCCATGCCGAAACCCTCAATGGATAGCCTGAGCCAGCGGATGCATGCCCACCTGTTTGACCTGACCGGACGCACGGATTTGCAGGGAGTGGAGATTGCCGGATTGATCCGCCGCCTTGCCAATGCGTATGAAACCTGCCATGAGCGGCACATGACTGAGTGCGATCTATCTGGCCCGCGCCTTGGCCTGTTGATCCGCCTTGAATGGGAAGAGCGCCAGGGCAACCGCGACGGCGTGACTCCGACTGAGCTCAGCTACAACCAGCGCGTCAGCCGCAACACCATCAGCGCTTTACTGCGCGGGCTGGAAACGCGTGGATTGATCGAGCGGCGTCTCGATCCGCAGGACCGACGTGGCTTCCGCATCCTCCTGACAGATCGAGGCCGTCAAATAGTAAGGCAGCATGCACCGCGGATGATCGATCATAAAAACCAGTTGGTAGAGGCGCTTACCCCTGAGGAACAGGCGCAATTGATTGCCTTGCTAACCCGCCTGTATGCCAGTTTTACCAAAGAATTGCACGCTGAGGTTGAACGGTCTTAGCGCAGGATTGAAAGACCGCTTGGCGCACGGATTGCTCGATCCCTTTTTAACCCAGACAGTTAGATTCCAGGAGTAGATCCATTTATGCTGAAACTCATCCGATACTTAAAACCCTATATCTGGCTCATTCTACTCACGATCGTTTTCCTTTTTGTGCAGGCTAACGCCGACCTTGCGCTGCCTGATTACTTGTCAAAGATCGTCAATAATGGTCTCCAGCAGGGCGGGGTAGAGAGTGCGGTACCGCTGGCCATCCGCAAGAGTCAGATGGAGAAAATATTCATCTTTACGAGTGATGTGGATCAGAAGTTGATCAGCGAAGGTTACATTCTGGTCGATCAGAATTCTACGAATTATGGCCAGTATGTAAGTGAATATCCAGCATTGGCAAACGAACCTGTTTATGTCCGTAAAGATCTGAATAAAGACCAGATCACAGCCCTCGAGCCGCTGATGGCCAAATACCTGCTGGCGGTTTCCATTCTCGAGCAAGCTATGACCGATCCATCCAAGCTTTCGATGTTGACACAGGGATCGCAATTCGATCTGTCGAAAATTCCCGCCGGGATGGACCTTTTCGCGCTGCTTAAGCAGTTGCCGTCCGCCCAATTGGCGCAGATGAGCCAGGTTATCGATACGCAGGTGGCTGCCCTGGGTGAGAGCATGACCAGGCAAATGGCCATCAACGCGGTGAGAAGCGAATACGAAGCCCTTGGCATGAACACAGCCGCGTTGCAGAACCATTACATCCTGCGCACAGGCGGCTTGATGCTGCTCATCACGCTGATTGGTGGAGCAGCTGTGGTGGCTACCGGCTTTCTTGCGTCTCGCACCTCTGCTGGTGCTGCCCGCGATATCCGCAGGGACGTGTTTAAAAAGGTGGAAAGCTTCTCCAGTGGGGAATTCGATCAATTTTCTACAGCTTCGCTGATCACGCGTTCGACCAACGATGTGACGCAGATGCAAATGGTCATCTTCATGATGTTGCGCATGGTCTTCTTCGCGCCGATCATCGGGGTGGGCGGTATCATCCGCGCTGTCGATAAAAGCACTTCGATGTGGTGGATCATTGCTCTGGCGGTGCTGGTGCTGCTTGGATTGATCATGATCGTCTTTTCGATCGCCATGCCCAAATTTCAGATCATGCAAAAGCTGATCGACCGGCTCAACCTGGTCACCCGGGAGCATCTATCCGGCATGATGGTGATCCGCGCCTTCAACAAACAGGCCGCTGAAACGCAGCGTTTCGACTTGGCTAACCGCGACCTGACCGACACCAGCCTGTTTATCGCGCGCGTGATGGTGACGTTGAACCCTGTGATGATGCTGATCATGAATGGGTTGTCGCTGTTGATCATCTGGGTTGGCGCGCATCAGGTAGCTCAATCCAGCCTGCAAGTCGGCGATATGATGGCCTTCATGCAGTATGCCATGCAAATCGTCTTTTCGTTTCTGATGTTATCGATGATGTTCATCTTCCTGCCGCGGGCTGCGGTATCTGGCAAACGCATCGCCGAAGTGCTGGAGACCGAAACGTCCATCAATGATCCAGCCGAACCCCGATCATTCCAAAAGCCCTTCGTTGGCAAAGTCGAATTCCATAATGTTAGTTTCCGCTACCCGGACGCAGAAAGTGAAGTGCTACACGATATATCCTTCACCGCCGAACCGGGGCAGACGACTGCGATCATCGGCTCCACGGGCTGCGGTAAATCTACCCTGGTCAACCTGATCCCGCGCTTCTATGATGTGACTGAAGGCGCTGTCTTGATCAACGGTGTCGATATCCGCCAGGTGCGCCAGAGCGATTTGCGCGACAAGATCGGGTATATCCCGCAGCAGGGATTTTTATTCTCTGGAACGATCGAAAGCAATCTGCGCTACGCTGACAAAATGGCTACAAAAGAGGATCTGGAAGAAGCCGTTGATATTGCTCAGGCGCGTGAATTCATCTACGCCAAGCCGGAAGGCTTCGCGGCTGAGATTGCCCAGGGAGGCGCCAATGTGTCGGGCGGGCAGAAGCAGCGTCTGGCGATTGCCCGGGCGCTGGTTAAAAAGCCGCCGATCTACATCTTCGATGACAGCTTCTCTGCGCTGGATTACAAGACCGATTCAGCCTTGCGCAAGGCGCTGCGCGATAAGATGGATAACAGCACCGTCCTGGTGGTCACCCAGCGGGTTGCTACGATCAAAAATGCTGACCAGATCATCGTTTTAGATGAAGGCCGAGTGGTCGGTAAAGGGACACATCACGAGCTGTTGGCGAGCTGCGAACCTTACCAGGAAATCGCATACTCGCAACTGAGCAAGGAGGAGCTGGCATGACGCAAACAAAGACCCCCCCAGCAGATCGTTCCACGGCTCAACCTCTTCGGCAGCGTGGCAGCCCTTTGGGTCACGGCGGTCCGATGGGACGCGGCGGCCCGCGGGCGATGATGAAAGGCGAGAAGGCGCGTGATTTCAAGGGGACAATGCGTAAGCTGATCCAGTATCTGGACGCCTACAAATTATCCATCCTGATGACGATGATCGTTGCTGCCGGATCGACTGTCTTTGCCATCATCAGCCCGAAAATTCTGGGTAAAGCCACGACGAAACTATTCGAGGGCGTGCTGGCGCAAATTTCAGGCGCTGGCGCAGGGATCGATTTTGTTTACATTGGCCGTATCATCCTGATCACGATTGGCTTGTATCTGGCAGCGTCGATATTTAATTTCATCCAGGGCTGGATCATGTCCAAAATTTCGATGGACATCACCTATCGTTTCCGCCGCGACATCGCTGCAAAAATCAACCGCCTGCCGTTCAAATACTTCGATGGCACAAGCCACGGCGAGGTGCTATCGCGCATCACGAACGACGTCGATACCGTCAGCCAGACGCTCAACCAGAGCCTGTCACAAATCATCACCTCGGTCATAACCTTAATTGGCGTATTGATCATGATGCTGTCCATCAGCTGGCAAATGACGCTGGTGGCGCTGTTGATTGTGCCGCTATCTTTAGGGGTGATCGGCGGCGTAATTGGCCAGTCCCAAAAGTATTTCAAACAGCAACAGGATTACCTCGGCCATGTCAATGGACACGTCGAAGAGATGTACGGCGGGCATGTGGTCATGAAAGCCTTCAACGGCGAGGCGGATAGCATCCAGCGCTTTGAAGCGCTGAATGACACCCTCTATACCTCGGCCTGGAAATCGCAGTTCCTCTCGTCTTTGATGATGCCGTCCATGCGGGTGATCAGCAATGTCGTTTATGTGGGCATCTGCGTCCTTGGCGGATATCTGGCGATTCAAAAGATGATCACCCTTGGCGATATCCAGGCGTTTATCCAGTATGTGAATTCATTCTCCCAACCGATCACTCAAATTGCCAATATATCGAATATCCTGCAGCAAACTGCCGCCGCCGCCGAACGCGTTTTTGAATTCCTGGACGAGGCGGAGGAAACCCCCGATCCGGTCGATCCGGTCAGGCTCAGTGATTATGAAGGCCTGGTGGAGTTCAAGAACGTCCGCTTTGGCTACAATCCGGAAAAAATTGTGATCAAGGATTTTTCCTTTTATGCCAATCCCGGGCAGAAGATAGCCATCGTCGGGCCAACTGGCGCGGGCAAGACCACCATGGTCAAGCTGCTGATGCGCTTTTACGATGTCAATAGCGGAGCAATTTTACTGGATGGTCACAATATCCAGGATTTCAGCCGCGGTGACCTGCGCTGCGTCTTTGGCATGGTATTGCAGGACACCTGGCTGTTCAACGGCACCATTTTCGACAATATCCGCTACGGACGCGATAAAGTCACCGATAAAGAGGTTTATGCGGCTGCCAGAGCTGCCCATGTGGACCACTTTGTGCGTACGCTGCCAAGCGGGTACCATTTCATGATCAATGAGGAAGCCTCGAACATCTCGCAGGGACAGAAGCAACTATTGACCATCGCCCGGGCCATTCTGGTCGATCCAACCATCTTGATTCTGGATGAGGCTACCAGCTCGGTTGACACGCGTACTGAGGTGTTGATCCAGAAGGCGATGGCTGAGTTAATGAAAGGCCGCACCAGCTTTATAATCGCCCACCGGCTTTCGACCATCCGTGACGCTGATTGGATCTTGGTGATGCGGGACGGCGATATTGTCGAGCAAGGAAGGCATGAGAAGCTGCTGGCGCGGAACGGCTTTTACGCTGAGCTATACAACAGCCAGTTCGAGAGCGCGCAGGCAGAATTGGAAACGGCCTGAACCGGATAACCGCTCGATTCTAATAAATTTCACCCTGAATTGTGAAAGAATAAAACCACAATTCAGGGTGAATTGTTTTTATATATTAGATTCTTCCATTACAATAGGTTCATGCACATCCGAACACAAAATTTAACCGCATCTCGAGAAGAAACCTGGCTCAGGCAGGCAGATTGGTCCGCTGCGAGGGGCATCCATGCCTGAAAAAAATGCCTCTCGCCTGGCGGTTGCCTCCGATCAGGCCATTTACCTGCGCGGACTGGCGACGCTGTTGATGTCCATACCGAGCGTTCAACTGGTAGGCGAGGCGCGCAACGGGCAGGAAGCCATGCAATTGTGCCAATTGACCCGCCCGGAAATCCTCTTGTTGGATTTCGAATGTTCGCTGAAGGATACCCGCGCAATCGCTGCCAGTATCCGCCAACAGCAGCCGGATATCAAAATTATTCTCCTGCTCGATCCGCAGGCTGAAATCCAAAATCAAGAATACCCTGACCACGTGGGCTGCTATACATTTTCGCGCAACGTCAGTGAAGAGGAATTCAAGGCAGCGCTGACACAGGTGCAGCGCGATCCTGCCTTGCAGAACGATGCGAGCAACTATCCACAGGCGGCCTTTCACCACCGCGAGGATGAAGAAGTTGGCGACAGGAATTTTGATTCGACCGGGTTGCGAATACCAGCGGATCAACGCAAGGGCGAGGGGGTTAACCGCGAGCTGGTCATGGCTGGTCACATCCAGACGGATATTCTGCCTGAGGATGTGCCGGTCATTTCTGGCTGGGAATTGGCTGCGCGTCTCGAGCCTGCTCGCGAAACTTCCGGTGATTTTTACGATTTTATCCCGTTGACCAACAACAAATGGGGAGTCGTCATCGCCGATGTGTCGGATAAGGGCATCGGCGCGGCGCTTTTTATGGCCCTTTCGAGCACATTGATCCGAACGTATTCCATGCGGTTTCCAACCCTTCCGGCAGTGGCGATGAGCTCGGTCAGTGAGCGTATCCTCAACGATACGCACGGCAGTATGTTCGTGACCGCTTTTTACGCCGTCCTCGAGCCGCTGACCGGCCGTTTGATCTATGCCAACGGCGGACATCCACCCGGCTATATCATTAACCCAACCAAGAGTAAGGACCCAATCCAGCGCCTTCGTCCGACCGGAATGGCGCTCGGCGTTTCCCGCCAGGCGCAGTGGAAGCAGAAGATCGAGAAGCTGATGCCCGGGGATATCGTTATCCTGTATACCGACGGCATCACCGAGGCGCAGGATTCGCGCGGGCGGTTCTTTGGCGAGGATTTGCTGCTGGATGTGGTGTTGGAGAATAAAAACGCCAGCGCCAGTCACATTCTGGAGGCAGTCCTGGCTGAAAATCACCGATTCGTCGGCAGTGAGCCGCGTCAAGACGACATCGCGTTGATCGTGATCCGTCGCGGGCAGGGATAAGCTCCACGACCTTCGATGTTCCTGGCTTTCTACGCCTTGAAATCTAGCGAGAATCCCTCTGCTGTAAATCTTGCTATCGACGGTGAATGTAGGGGCGCAGGGTTTATGTTCATTCCCTGTGATGTTCCTGACCCCCTGCGCCTTTGAAATGGTAAAAAAATCCTCAATTATTCATCCATTTAATGACCAGGACCTTATGGGCGCAGGGCGCATAGGACGAGTCAGGTCAGGAAATTCAACCCTGTGCCCCTACGCAAACTATGCAATATGTTTTTAGGGTGCGCAATGGACGCAGCCGTGCGTGCTTGAAAAATGGTAAAAAATTCGCAATTATCCATCCATTTAATGACCAGAACCTTATGGGCGCAAGGCGCATAGGTCGTGTCAGGTCAGGGAATTCAACCCTGCGCTTCTACGCAAACGATGCAAATGTTCTCATGCGGGCGGGCAATGGACGCAGCCGGGGGCGATCCATGACCGTTGGTCTCCGAATGACCAGAAAACGGGTACAAAACCTGTCCCTGCTGCGCATGCCGCCTGGCTTTTGACAATTCCTTATGGGTGTGTTAAAATGCTTCGACTTTGCAGTAATAATTCAACTGTAAGGCAAGTCAGGCGGGAATGTCATGAGTTTTGCCGCGGGAAAACGGCGCGGCTCCTGGCAATACCGGCGCTCGCTAAGTGGAGCGAGCTATGAAATCGAATTATAATCACAGGAAATCTGTGTATTTAAGAATTTATTCTTAATATTTGAAAATAGGAAATTTGCAGGTATGAAAGATAAAAAGTTACGAATTATCCCCCTGGGTGGGCTGGGGGAAGTTGGACGCAACATGATGGTTTACGAGTACAACGACGAGATTCTGGTCGTTGATACTGGCTTAATGTTTCCCGATAGCGACATGTACGGGGTGGATTACATCATCCCGGATATCAGCTATTTGCTCGATAAGCGCAATAAAGTGCGCGGAATTGTTATCACCCACGGACACGAGGATCACACCGGCGCCATCCGCCACGTTCTGGAGGAAATCCACGCGCCGATCTATGCCACGCCGTTGACCCGCGGTCTGCTGGAAGTCAAGCTGGCCAAACAGGGCGGTAACGACCGCGCCAAATTGCACACCGTTCAGGCCGGCGATACGGTGACAATCGGGCCATTTAAAGTGGAATTCTTCCACGTTTGTCATTCCATCCCCGACGGCGTTGGACTTGGCATTTCCACCCCAGTGGGGCTGATCGTGCATTCCTCCGACTATAAATTTGATCATACGCCGGTGGATAACTGGCCGAGCGACTATGCCAAGTTGTCTGAATTCTCGCAGCGCGGCGTGCTGGCGCTGCTGGCTGATTCGACGAATGCCGAGCGGTCGGGCTGGACGCCCTCCGAGCGCGTGATTGACGACGCCTTCGACAGAGTCTTCAAGGCTGCCCCCGGGCGGATCATTATCGCCAGCTTCGCTTCATTGATCTCGCGCATGCAGCAGGTCGCTGAGGTCACCGCGCGCTACGGGCGCAAACTGGCTTTCGCCGGCCTTTCTATGGTCGATAACATGAAGATGGCGCGTAAACTGGGCTATTTGGATATCGCCGACAGTCTGATCGTGCCTATCGACCAGGCGTTGAGTATGCCGGAAAAAGAAGTGGTGATCATGTGTACGGGCTCGCAGGGCGAGCCGACCTCGATTATGGGGCGCCTCTCGACCGGCACCAACCGCCAATTCGACATTAAACCGGGCGATACGGTGGTATTGTCCTCGCACCCGATCCCGGGCAACGAGGAGAACGTTTACCGCACGATCAACCGCCTGTTCCAGCGCGGCGCCAATGTGATCTATGAAGCCATCGCGCCGGTACACGTTTCCGGGCATGCCAGCCAGGAAGAGATGAAGCTGCTGCTGCACCTGACCCGCCCGAAATTCTTCATCCCCGTCCACGGCGAGATTCGCCACCTGCGGCAGCACGCGCTGCTGGCCGAGCAGGTCGGCATCCCCAGGGAAAACATCGCGGTGATCGAAAACGGCCAATCGGTTGAATTCACCAGCGACAGCATGGAGCTTGGCGAGCAGGTGCCGACCTCCTACGTGTTCGTTGACGGCACGAGCGTTGGCGAGGTGGACGCGGACGTGATGCGCGAGCGCGAGATCCTGGCGCGGGACGGCATCGTGCTGGTCAACCTGGTGCTCGACCGCTTCAGCGGCAGCCTGCGGCGCGAGCCGCAGATTAGCGCGCGTGGATTTGTGTTGGCTCGTGACAGCGACGATCTGATCGATGAAATGCGCAAGAAAATCGCGGCGATGATCACCAGCAGGCCAAACGGCAACCTGGTGAAAGAGGTCGAGCAGAAGCTTGGCAACTACCTGTACAGCGAAACTCACCGCCGCCCGATGATTTATGTGACGATCTCAAGAGAATAAATGGTGTGTCCAGTGTCCAGTGTCAAGTGTCAAGTGTCACGCGCACATGGCACCTGACACGTGACACATGATACCTGACACATGACACGGAATATTATCCAGCGCTTTCCCAGGCTTGCTTGAGCCACATGCGCACCTGGTCGTCGATCTTGTCCGTGGCATAAATTTCTAAATGATGCATGTAACGACCTGGGGCAGGTTCAACGATCTGCTTCCAGCGCGGCGAGGGGTCGTGGCAGGGCAGCGCCAGCGAGAGCACCAGCGGGGCAGTATTGCTGCGTCGAAGGTACATGGCGGGTAGCCAGACCCAGGCGAAGCCACGCCGCCGGCGGAAGGCGATCTGCGATTTGGAGAT
>JAXDCA010000061.1:0-4991 GCA_034678305.1 Bellilinea sp. | reverse complement strand
ATACCTGGAACGTATCGAGCGCAAGCGGTTTTTATGGCACAGCCGTTGACGCGCAAGGGCGCCTATGGGCAAGCGATGCTGCCTTGCCCGATCTATACCGCCTGGATCCGGTACAGGCCAATCTTTGCCACGTTACCATTCCCGATGGATTGTGGTTGGGCTACCTTGTATATTCCGATGGATATCTGTGGTTTAGCGACGAAAATTATCTATCGAACAAAGCGCGCCTGCTGCGGCTAAGAGTCAGCGACAATCATTTGGATTGGTGGGTGTTGCCCTTGAATAGCTCTCCATTTGGGCTGACCGTCGACGCAGAAGGGGACCTGTGGTACGCCAATGACGGATTCCCTTTGGGACTGGTCGAGCTGGATCCGGAATCGAATTCGATCAAAACCTACTATTTGCCAAAAGGGAATAAGCCAGCCATGGTGGCCTTTCATGGGGGGCTGATCTGGTTTACCGAGCAAGGGCTGGATAGCTTCGGTATGCTGGATCCATCCGGGATTGATAGACCGCCGGTAAGTGTATCTAAAGGTGAAGCTAACCTTGCTTGTAAAAATGATCCATATCATGTCAATGAGTCAGTGCAAGTCCCTCTTAACGAGGGTCAGATACAATGGGGCTCGGCGTCTTTCCCGGAAATTTATGCGGATGGTGTTTGGAATATCTACCAAATGCCGGAAGAGGAAGCCGATCCATGGGGCATTGCGTATCAGGACGATAAGATTTGGGTGATAGACCAGGGTCAGCAAGTGATCATCCGCGCCCGGCTGCAGGCCAGTGTGCGGGCGTGCAAATTCTTTGATCTGGATAAATATCTTTACACCACAAACGATCGATGGCCTGTCTCTGGTTGGGGCATGACATTGTTGACAAATGGCGAGCCGGTTGAAACTCGGTTGACTGATAAGGATGGATGCGCGCGCTGGGATGATCTGGACCTCGGACCTGCCTATTCAGTCGAAGAGGCTGCGCAGGCCGGCTGGGAAGCGCTTACCCCCACGGTATGCAATCCTGAGCCGGCGCTCAAGCCGGGGACGATCATCTGCGATTTTATCAATTGGACCGAGCCGAATCGATTGTTCCTGCCGCTTATTCTGCGATAAACCATATTGGCTGGTCGCCGTTACCCGCCTTTAATGGCAAGATCTAGATGATAAAATAATCTGGTTGGAGATACAAGAATGCCCGTCAAGGAGAAATGGTCTTTGTGGCTGCGCTGGCTGGGCGCGAATGCGTTCGGCGAGCTGTTTGGGCTGGGGTTGAGCCTTACCGCCCTGGCGTTGTTCATCAGCCGAGCCGGGCAAGGGCAGGGAGTTGGCATGGTGCTGCTCTCCTTCCTCGTTGCTGTTGTGAGTGGAGTGTTCGAAGCAACTGTGGTCAGTTATGCCCAATTCTGGGCGATGCAACCCTGGTTTTCGTCACTCACCCGGCGCGCATGGTGGTTGGGCACGCTGGCCGGCGCGCTTGCAGCCTATGCCCTGGGCTACCTGCCCTCGACCCTGATGGACCTCGGCGCGCAGACCGGGCAGGCAGCGCCTGTGGCCGAGCCGGCGCAGTGGATTGTGATGTTGTTAGCAGCTGGGCTTGGGCTGGCCGCCGGCGCAGTGCTCTCCTTTGCTCAGTGGCTGGCGCTGCGCAGGGTTGCCTGTGGGGCAGGCATCTGGATCCCTGCCAACATGCTGGCCTGGATGGTGTCCATGCCGCTTATTTTCTGGGGCATCGACATCGCCCAGAAAGCCCAGTCGATGGCTCATACGGTGTTGATTATGGCGGGCGTGCTGCTGCTGATCGGCGTGGTCGCCGGCGCGGTTCACGGCATCTTTCTTGTGCATATTGCATCAAAGAGCAAGGCGTATTCATCCACCTAAACTTCTTTTTTATTTGATTGCTTTAATTTTTCACCCCAAATTTCCCCCAATATTTTAAACAATCGGATACAATCAATGGGGCAGGTCACGGATCTTTCCGGCGGAGCGGAAGCCCTGGCCTGTTTTCTTGTAGCTGGGATGAAGGTTAATATAGAGGTATTGCCCTTGCGAGGAGCATGTATGCCATTATTTTCTTATCCGATTGCTTTTATTGAAGAGGATGCCAGCCAGATCAGGGGGACTTTGCAACTGGAAGATACGTGTCAATATAGACTGAATTCACATGGGAGCGGACTTTATCGCAACGGAAAGATGATCTTAGAGGGCGGTGCTGAGCTCGATCTGGTTTTATATCATAACGACGCCACCGCCAGGTTCATGTATCTGCACAGCGAGCGGGCTGATGATCATTTGCTTCAACTGATCGGCCTCAGCCGGGATGATGTTGGCGGCGCTGAGGAGCTGCGCTTGCCCGGGCAGCTCTGCCTGGGCGCAGACCGGGCAAACCTGATCGGGCAGGCGATCCGCGGCATGCTTGGCGCCCCGGATTTGCGCGCCTCGCTGGCGCAGCAGCGACAGGAGAACATCGCCATCTTCCCGATCGCGCGCGAGGGTCTTAAATACCAGGTGACTGAGGCTATTTTTGAAAATCACGGCTATTACTGCGATGAGATCATACTCGACGCGCACCACGTTTTCGATCAATCTGTCCCGGTTTACAGCCGTAAAGTAGAGATGACCCTGTTCAAAGACAAAGACCTCGACCAGCAGCAGCACGAGAACATCACTACCGCGTTCATCGCTGACAGCATTGCCAGCGGTCTGGTGATGCGCGAGGTAATCGAGCAGGTATTTTCACGTTTTCACCACATCCAGCAAGTGGAAGTGATCTCGCCGTTTGCGACCATCCGCGGACTGTGCCGTATTGCCCGGCGCGGCGCCATGCAGCACATCCCGGTGCGCCTGCATGTTTTCGAAACATTGCTGAATGCCTTGCCGCCGGATTACTACTTCTCCGCGCACATCAACCTGCCCGAGATGCACATCCGCCCGGATTTGGAGGGAGAATATCGGGCCTGGTGGGGGCAGGATGCGCAGGGAAAATGGATCGCGGACACAGCTTGCGCCGGTTACGGTTGGAGCGAGGTGTTCTATTCGCCGCGCAAGCAGATCGAAATGATGAACGGAGAACTGCGTTCCCGCCACGGGTTGACCATTGCCGATATCGTAAGGCGAAATCTGCAAGTGTGAAGGATGACTCGCTCTGGTATAATACCGCCATTCTTGGAGGTGCGCATGTCAGACGAATCACGGCAGAAATACGAGCAAAGCGATCTATATCGTATTCGCCACTCGCTGGCGCATATCATGGCCCAGGCAGTGGTCGAGATGTTTCCGGAAGCCAAGTACACCATCGGCCCGCCGGTGGAGAATGGTTTTTATTACGACTTCGACCTGCCGCGCACGCTGACGCCGGAGGATCTCGAGAAGATCGAGAAACGCATGCGCCAGATCATCGCCGGACGGAACCCTTTCGTCCGCAAGGTGGTTTCTTCGCAGGAAGCCGAACAGATTTTCAAAACACAGCCTTATAAGCTCGAATTGATCCGCGATCTGGAAAAAGGCGAAACAGACGAGCATGGCAATCCGCTGGATGAAAAGCCCGAAATTTCGATATACACCTCTGACACGTTCGTCGATCTATGCCGTGGGCCGCATGTAGAGAACACCGCGCAGATCAACCCGTCCGCTTTCAAGCTGACCACGGTCGCTGGCGCTTACTGGCGCGGCGATGAACACAATCCAATGCTGCAGCGCATCTACGGCACCGGATGGCGCACCAAAGACGAGCTGACCCAATACCTGCAAATGCTCGAGGAAGCCAAAAAGCGCGATCACCGCAAACTTGGCAAAGAGTTGGAGATTTATTTTTACGACGATGAGGTCGGCCCTGGCCTGCCGTTGTGGATGCCGCGCGGGGGTATCGTGATCGAGGAGTTGGAAAAGCTGGCCAAGGAAATGGAAGAGCAGGCCGGCTATGTGCGCGTGCGCACCCCGCACCTGACCAAAGAGGACCTGTTCATCCGCTCTGGGCACCTGCCTTATTACGCCGAGAGCATGTACCCGCCTATGGAGCTGGAAGGCGTGCGGTACTATGTCAAGCCGATGAACTGCCCGATGCACCATAAGATATTCGCCGCCAAGCCGCGCAGCTATCGCGATATGCCCATCCGCCTGGCGGAGTACGGCACCTGCTACCGTTATGAGAAAAGCGGCGAGTTGTTTGGATTGATGCGCGTGCGCTCGATGCAGATGAACGATGCGCACATCTATTGCGGAGAGGATCAGTTCGAGCAGGAATTCATGGCGGTGATCGACCTGTATCACAAGTACTTCAAATTGTTCGATATCGATAAATATGTCATGCGCCTGAGCACTCATCACCGGCGCGGACTCGGCAAGAAATACGTCGATAACGAGCGCCTGTGGTTGAAGACCGAGGAGATGGTGCGCCGGGCGATGCAGAATGGCGGCGTGCCTTATGAAGAGGCGCTCGACGAGGCGGCTTTCTACGGGCCGAAGATCGATGTGCAAATATGGAGCGCGGTCGGGCGTGAATTCACCCTGGCCACCAACCAGGTGGATTTTGCTGTTCCGGAACGCTTCGAGCTGACTTTTGTCAACCGCAATGGCGAGCCGGAAACTCCGCTGTGCATTCACCGCGCGCCGCTCAGCACGCACGAGCGCATGGTCGGCTTTCTGCTGGAGCATTACGCGGGCAACTTCCCGGCCTGGCTTTCGCCAGAGCAGGTAAGGGTGATTCCGATCACCGATGCCCACAATGAGTATGCTGCCCGGTTGGCTGGGCGGATGAAAGCGGCGGGCATCCGCGCGGAGGCTGACCTAGGTCCCGAGCGGATGAACGGTAAGATTCGCAATGCGCAATTGTTCAAGATCCCCTATATGGCAGTGGTCGGCGACCAGGAGATGAACGCGGGCACGCTTTCGCTGCGCAAGCGCGACGGCGCGCGCCAGAACGACCTGGCAGTGGAGGAGTTTATTGCCACGCTGGTCGAGCGGATCAAGACGCGCTCGAACGAGTTGTAGTTGTCATCGCGA
>JAXDCA010000060.1:0-19615 GCA_034678305.1 Bellilinea sp. | reverse complement strand
TCCTGACCTAGCTTCGAATCTGGAGGTTCAGGGTTCGAATCCCTGCGGGGGCGCCAGATGTGGTGGATAGAATCGCTGTAACCCCCAGATGTCGTGACATCAATTTAATGGTTGATTTCTATGCAATTGTTTTTAGCGATAACATCTATGCTGATGACCTGAAACAGTTCGGTTTTACTCGGTTCTTAATATAGCCAAACATGATGTGAAATCGCGGATCATCTAATAAGCCGTCTCCAAGATCTCTAGCAGTTCTGAATCTGTTAACTCAATGGGATTTGACTTGATACTGCTAGACAACTTCGACGAAATCACAATTTGGGGGAATTCATCTTTCTTAACCCCCAATCGTTTTAGCCGTGGTATCTCCAGGTCTTGACATAGTTTTATGAACCACTCTATACCGTCAGAAAACGATGCCTTTGAATTCCCTGTTACTAAATGTGCTATTCTTTCATATCTTTGAATAACCCGGCTTTCTGGTGTCCGGCTCATTAAAGCAGAAATATTTGCCCTCATTACTGCAGTAAGTAAGCTGGCGCACACCTCTCCATGCGGTGCTGGGTACATCCCGCCGATCACGCTGGCGATACCGTGCACTGCCCCAAGCCCTGCGTTCGCTAATGCAAGTCCACCCATCAAGCTCACAAAGCATATATTTGTGCGAGCTTCGAGGTCGTCCCCGTGGAAGTATACCCTGCGCAGAAAAGCAGCTGCTTTGCTTATGCCTTCCAGGCAGAGAATATCAGTCATCAAGTTTGCTCTGGAAGAAACATATGGCTCAATAACCTGGATAAACGCGTCCATTCCGGTTGATGCAGTCACTTGTGGTGGAATCGATAAGGTGAGCCTGGGATCAACAATTACCACCCAGGGAAGTATCAAATTACTGCGCATGCTAACCTTCACCCGTTTGTCGGGGATGGTGATCACGGCATTGCGTGTAACCTCACTTCCTGTCCCGGCAGTCGTTGGAATAGCAACCAGCGGCGCGCAGCGGTTATTGACAATCTTTCCCTTGCCGACCACCTCCAGATAATCGATCAACTCACCGCCGTTGGTTAGTACAGCTGCAGTCGCTTTGGCAGTGTCAATGACACTACCGCCGCCAATACCAATGACAAAATCGCAATGGTTTGCTTGCGCAACCTCCACTACCCTGTTTACTGTCTCTATCGACGGCTCAACATCCACAATGCAGGCGGCGTGCTCAATATTCGTTTCCTCAAGAATGGCAGCCAATTTATCGTAGTTTCCCGCAAACGGCGAACGCACAACGAGCGCCTTGCGACCGTAGCTATCGACCACTTTTGGCAGCTCTTCCAGAGACCCGGCGCCGAATAGAACTCTCCCGGCTGAAAAGAACTCAAATGTGTCGACATTCATGACTATTACTCCAAAATCCGACCGATAAGACAGATCATCTCACGACATTGATATTCACATGATTCTTTCACTCGATACTCTTTGACTAAATCCGCCTGGAATTTTTAAGTGACCAGGCGGCGTTATATTGGCTGCTAAAAACAATATTACAGAGTTCTGGGGTCGGAAGTGAATTAGTACCAGCCGAAATCCTCGATTGCTTTACGCATGACATAGACATTGTATGGCGGGGCATTCGGGGGCACCTCGCAGCCAGCCATGAAAATGAACCCGGATTTTAGTGTTTTACCCTTTTCGATGCACGCCCGGCTGGCTTGGTAAACATCATCCGGCGTCCCGCGAGCGATGATTTGCGGATTGATGTTGCCAGCAATAACCTGCCCTGGGAAAGCTTTTTCAGCATCGAGTAAATCCACCTCATGTCCAATGCTGGCAGTTCCAGGGCGGTCAGCGCGGTTGCTAAACGGAATCTGAGCCCAGTGCTGTAAATTTTTATTGTGATTGCCGCATACGTGCTCGTATATACTTTGCACGCCGATCTCGAGGATCTTCTCATGGAGTTCCTTAATATACGGGAATGCGAATTCCTTAAACTGGTGTGGGGAAATTAGCGCATTACTGTCGGTTGCAGCCACTCCGCGCGCAATCACCCGGTCTTTGCCGAAGGTATTCACAAAATATTGCGCGACGGAGATCGCGTGGTCCGTCATCAAACGTAGTGCCTGGTGGACAGCTTCCGGGGCATCGATCATCCATGTCAGGAATGTGGTCACGCCGACCAGGTTAGCAGCATGAGAGAAGGGGCTGCCTGTAATGCAAGCTATCGGCATTTTATGCTTATCCTGCAGTCTGGCAAATTCCATCATCCTCGGTACGCTGCCGGCAGTCCGCACATCTGGCACCGATAATTTCCAAACATCTTCAGGTTTTTCGATCGGGTGCTTCGCTACGGTTGGACCAGAGCCCATGCGATCGTCAGGCCATTTCACTTCACCGCCAAATTCCCACGAGCCGTAAGCTGAGAAAGTGTAGAATGGCGTCCCATCGCAGCCGAACATCTCGAACGTGTGTTTTTGCGTCTCAAAGCTGCTCTCTGGATTATCGTAGATATCTGCCACTGGTGCGCCGGTCATCTTGGCGCAAAAGACATAGCCCTTGTGGACGAACGGCACACGATCAACTGGTTGACCTTTAGCGATTGCTTCTATCCTCTCAAGAGAGGTCATTTGATCTCTTTTTTTCATCATCTTATTCCTATTTTGCTAGAACTTCCGGATTAACGCAGAATTTTGGTATACCATTGCCAGTAATGTATTGATAGAGCGCCGTTACAGCGACTTTAGCGCCAATTTCAGCAGCCTGCTTGCTAGCGCCGCCGAGATGAGACGCGATGGTCACGTTTTCTAACCCGTAGAACGGACTATCATCCTTTAGCGGTTCATCAACAAAGACGTCCAATCCTGCCCCTGCGATCGTTTTTTCACGCAGCGCCTTGACCAGGGCTGCTTCATCAACCAGTTCTGCGCGGGCAGTATTTACCAATATGGCGGAGCTTTTCATTAGACTCATTTCGCGCGCGCCAAGCAAGCCTCGAGAATCATTTGTCAAGCGGGCATGCAGCGACACAAAATCAGATACCTTGAGTAACGTGTCCAAATCAGATGGCTCGAGGCCTTCAGCGAGGATATCTTCCTGTTTAATATAAGGATCATAAACAAGCACACGCGCGCCAAATCCGCGCACGATTTGAGCCACACGCTTGCCAATGGCTCCGAGCCCGATCAGACCAACCACCGAACTCCCGATTTCATTGCCGGATTTATCATTAACATACAAATCACCGCGCCACTTCTTTTCATACATCATCGACCCATGTGAGCGACCAAGATTGCGCGATTCAGCCAGCATTAAAGCTACCGTGAATTCGGCGACTGCGCCGCCCTTGCTTCCTGCTGAATAAAAAATTGGAATCCCACGTTCAGTGCAGGCTTTTGAATTGATATTTACGGGACCGCCCCGAGCCGCTGCAACGGCTTTTAAACTTTCGGATGCTTTTTCCAGCACTTTCAGTGTTACAGGGGCAGAGTGGGTCAGAATGAAATCTACACCTGACGCAAGGGCTGCAATCTCGTCTTCGTCGCCGACAAACTCGCTGACTTCGTCGTTACGGATAAGGGGCTCTACTGGCCAATTATCTGAATAGCAAATATATTCAAGCTTTTCACCACTGTCCAGAAAAACCTCTTCCAGCACCGCTATCATCGTTTCACAGGTAATGAACCGGTCTCCTAGTACCAATATCTTCAACATTACATCACCCAATTAATCCTTTCCCAGTGGTTAATTTAGGTTTTCATTCGTTTAGATGGCCGCCATCTGATCCCAGAGATTCCATACGGCTTCGATGAGATTTTTATAGGCTGAATAGTATTTTGTATATGCTGCGTTCGCCTCAAGGTCAGGGACGTGGTTGCGGGCAACTGTTAATTTGGAAACCGCTTCATTATGGTTCGAATATAGGCCTACACCAACTCCTGCATTGAATGCTGCACCCAGAGCACCAAATTCCTCGCCGGCAACAATATGCATGGGTTTATTGGTGCAATCGGAGATGATCTGCGACCACTGTTTACTCTTACTGCCTCCACCCGCCAAGACAACTTCGTTAATCGGGATTGCCCGCTCGACCGTTTCATAGTTATGGCGGGTTGAGAAGGCCACCCCCTCAAAAATTGAACGCAACATATCCCCTCGGCGGCTAGCATCTGTCATTCCGAAGAAAACACCGCGGGCAGTCGTTTTGAGGAAGGGTGCGCGCTCTCCCTGTAAAAATGGCAGGAATAAAATTCCATTCGCGCCGATCGTGCTCGCACCAACCTTTTCATTAATCACCTCAAAAATATTGCGCCCGGTCGTGTCCGCTTCGGATTTATCCGCCTGGCAGTGCTCACGGATGAACCAGTCGAGGTTGGCCGTGGCGGTCATCGCCATGGAGTTGATCACCCATCGGTCAGGCACGCAGTGGTTGCATATGCTGTAGCGCTCGCCCTTCGCGTCTGGCGCGAAACTCGACACCGCCAGATGAATACCGCCCGTGCCAAGAATACTCAAAGCTTGACCCTCATCGACACAGCCGGCCCCAAGCGATGTAGAGCTTACATCCCACGCGCCTGAGGCAACCGGGGTGCCGATTTTTAAGCCGGTTAGATCCGCGGCAGCCTTCGTGACCTTTCCCATGACTTGCCATGACGGGATAATTTCGGGCAGGAGGTTCCAATATTTTTCAATGCCGAGCATTTTGAATAGCTCACGGCTGAATGTGCGTTCACCACGTTTGAAGTGCCCATTGGATGGATCGGTCTCATCTGTGGCTGCGATACCAGTCAGCATGAACTTGATCCAATCCTTTGCCCATAGATTCTTGTAACCTGCCTTGAGAATATTCGGATCGTTATCCTTAAACCAATAGAACAAGGTCAAAGGTCCCACGCCCGGGAATGTGTGATAACCAGTAAAATCATCGATCTCAGTCAGTAATCCGCTGGTTTCCCAATCGTTGCAGGCTGTTCCTGAGCGACCGTCCAGCCAGGTGATACCCTTGCGGACTGGCCGACCTTGTTGATCGATAAGCCACATACCGCCGCCCTGGCCAGATACAGATACACCGGCGATCTCGCTGCCCGCAGTTTTAGATACCTCGGCACATTCACGAATCGTTTTAGAGGCTGCCTCCCAGACTGAATCCATGTCCTGCTCGGCCCATCCGGGAACAGGGTGCTCCAACTCGACCGATGCGCTCGACTTGGCTACCAGATGTCCTTCAGTATCAAAGAGCACAGATTTGATCAGGGTTGTTCCAACGTCGATCCCTAGCAACAGTTCCTTTTTGGCTGCGTTCATCCTAAGATCTCCGATCGGTTGACTTGATAAGGATGGTCGAAATTATTCGGTCGGCGCCTCGACAGCTGGCTCTTCAGCCTTGCGGCTTAACTGGTTGCGGGCGGAATTTGCTTTGATCCAGCCAGTTAGTATATTGATTATCAAGGCTGCTAGCAGGATCAACCCCTTGAGCAGGTATTTTAAGAATATGTTGCTGCTCATCTGGTTCAAACCGTTGTTCAAGACGCCGAGGATCAGAACCCCCAGAACTGTATTGGCAATGCCGCCAATACCGCCTGATAGGGCAGTACCACCGATAACAACGGCTGCCAATGAGTCGATCAGTAAATCTTCAGATCCGAATGTCTGTGCGCTGCCGAGTCGACCAATTGTGAACATGCCACCGATCCCTGCCATCATCCCCGCAATTGACATTACCAGGGTAATGATCAAGCCATTGCGAATGCCAACTGTCTTCGCTGCAGTTCGGTTGCCACCGACTGCATAAATGTAGCGGCCAAAATGGGTGAATTTCAACACCAGGTAGAAAATTAGGACAACTCCCACAGCGATGAGCGCAATCCCTGGAACTGGGCCGATCCGGAATGTGCCCAGCCACTTTAGGCTTTGCGGGATAGTATAGATGGGTTCGCCCTCTGTCACCGTCATGGTGATGCCGCGACTGATTTGCATAGTCGCCAGGGTAACCGCAAAAGAGGGAATTCCGAGCTTTGAAACGCATAAACCAGCGACCAGACCTATAAACGTCGCTGCAAGGATGCCAGCCAAAATGGACGGTAGAGCATGGCCTGAAAACACTCCGGATTTCGATGTATATAGCATCGCAATGATGATCCCTGTCATGGTTGCTATGTTAGCGACGCTCAAGTCGATCTCGCCAAGAAGTACAACAAGGGTCATACCGCTAGCAACCATCGCCAATATTGCGATTTGACCGGTAATGTTGAATAAATTATCAGGGGTCAGGAATTTTTGTGACGTAATCGAAAACAGGATGATTAAAACTAACAAAGTGAGCAGGGGAGCCATTGATGCAAGGCGCGATTCAAGCAACCCTCGAAAACCAATCATGGTTTTTTTTGTTCGGACTGCTATATTCTTTAACTCAGCCATGGCTAACCAATCCTTCTTTCGTAACTAACTCTGCCTGCAACTCAGCCTTGATAGATCCCCGCTTCATCACGATAGCACGGTCACAAGTTTCTACGATCACTTCGGGGTCTGTACTGACGATTAATATTGCTACCCCCTTTGCCTTAATATCCCAAATTTTTTCGATAATGCTAGCCTTCGCGCCGACGTCCATGCCATTGGCAGGTTCACAGATTATCATCAACTTTGGTGTTTCGACAATACACCTGCCGACGATGGCTTTTTGTTGATTGCCGCCACTAAACCATTCAATCAGCATCTGAGGATTTGTTGGGATGATGTCCATCGCCTCAATGACTTGTTCAGCAGTGTGAGCTTCTCTACCTTCACTAACAAGCCACCCACCCATTGATGTATAACCGGCTAATGCGACGTTTCTAGAAACCTTCTGGCCTAGCCAGACTGCGTTTCTGCGTTCTTCGGGGATAAATCGCATCCCGATGCGGGTTGCTTTGTCATGGCTAATATTTTGGTATCTTTGCCCGTCAAAAACAAACCAGCCGCTGTCTAGTTTACGTAATCCGAACAACGTTTCAGCCAATGCGGTCGTACCGCTGCCGACATTGCCATAAAGCCCCACCGCTTCGCCGAAAAATAAATCGAAAGTCACGTCATCAAATGAGCCCCTATGAGACAGGGCGTTACATGAAAGTAGGGGGTTTCTTGAACGATCCACTTGTTGTATTTGCCTGGCGGTGCTCGTTGTTTTAATAAATTTGCGGGTCATCAGGCGTATGATGGTTTCTTTATCTAAGTCAGCGCAGCTATAAGTGTTTACTTTTCGCCCGTCTTTTAATATTGTCACTCGGTCGGAGATATCCAACACTTCTTCAAGAAAATGAGAAATGTAGACGATTGCTTTGCCTTGCTCTTTCAGGGTTAAAATTAAATCAAAGAGACCTTTCCGCTCAGCAGCGGATAAGGCGCTGGTTGGCTCGTCGAGCATAATTACTTCGGCGCCTGAGTAGAGAATACGGGCGATTTCAGTCATCTGGCGCACTCCTTGGGGGAAGGTCGCGACGATTTGCGAGACGTCGAAATCCAAACCAAGCGACGCCAGTTCCTCTGCGGCGAATTTATTGAGCGCAGCCCAACTGACCAATCCTGATTTTCCGGATGGAAGGCGGCCAAGAAAAATGTTCTCTGCCACAGATAAATTCGGCACTAGGTTGCGTTCCTGATATACGCAACCAATCCCTTTTTGAAGTGCATCACGGGGACCGCTGAACTTGACCGGCTGACCTTTAATTGCGATGGTCCCCTGATGGCGTGTATGAATTCCGGCCAAAATTTTTACCAATGTACTTTTTCCCGCCCCATTTTCCCCAACAATCGAATGCACTTCGCCTGGACGAAAATCGATCGAAACATCATCCAAGGCAACGATTGCGCCGAACCGTTGAGTGATATGTGACATCTCAACCAATGGGGAAAAGTTCATAGTTCTTATTCTACACAGATTGCCAAAGAATTAATTATTGAGGAACGGAAAGGGGTGGGTAATAATTTCCACCCCTTTCCGTTTCCTCATCACTTCTACCACATGAAATGCTTCTGGAACCAGGCGTATCCTTCCGCATTGTCCTTGGTAATCAATGGAGACGGCTCGACGATCAATTTCGGGATGGTGGTTTCTTTCTCTGTAACGGCGTAATACCCAGCCCATAAAGCATCGCTAAAAATTCGGCAGCAGGAATTCATGGCAACTACATAGAATTTGCCAGTAACAACATTATCGGTTGCGAAGGGCATACCATCGATGGAGGCAATCTTGACTTCCGACAGTTTGCCAGCGGTCTGGAGTACATTTGCAGCGGCATCAGCCATACTGTCGTTGTGGAAGATACCTGCATCAATCTTCTCGCCCTTGGCCAATAGGTCTTCCCAGATACTCTGAACCTTGGTTGTGTCCCAATCGGCCGGGGTCTCATCGATCACTTTTATATCCGGATATTTCGCCAGGGCTTTCTTGATTCCTTCAGCGCGCTCCTGGGCAACACTGTGCGATAGTAACCCCTGAGTATGGACGAGATTACCCTTATAGCCCATTGCCGCAGCCAGATAATCCATCAGGTTTTCGCCCATTGCTACGCTGTCTGACTTGATCATGGTGTGGATTTTCACAGCGTCGTGCGGGTCGGCGATCCAGCCGTCGATGTTGATGACCGGTATGCCCTTATCGACGATTTTCTGTACTGTTTCGGCACCTGAGTTGGTCGCAATCGATTGAATGACAACGAAATCCCAATCTGAGGAGGCCACGTCCTCGTAATTGGACATTTGTTTGTCGGCGCTTAGTTCGCTGTCGAACACTGTGATTTCGATGTTCAACATTTTTGCGAGCATTTTAGCTGAATCGATGCCGCGTGGAACCCAGGGGACTTGCATACCTCCGCCAATGTATGCAGCTTTTAATGCCTGACCAGTGGGCTCAGCCGAGGGAGCCGCTGCCGGTCCATTACAACTTGACAGTATACCTGCCAATCCTGTGCCAAGGCCTGCTATACCAGCCTTTTCCAGGAACTTCCGGCGAGAGTATTCTTCTGAAAGGAAACCCTCATTTTTTCTTGCCATCATTTTTTCCTCCATTAGCCAATCGAATAAGGTTAGTAAATTGGGGGTTCAGCGCTTATGCCTGGAGCGCTGTAACATCTACACAAAAATCAGCGAAGGTTCATCTCATAACGAGATTTGGCTTTGAAAAATGCCCTAGACCATTTCGCTAGCCTACCCTGATCATCCCAGGTCCATCGTTCACGTTGCAAAATAGGTTCGCCCTCCTCCATGTCAAGCAGTTCCGCTTCCCGTTTTTCGAGCTTAACCGCGGAGACGATATCGGCCGCCTTGGCGAGGTGAATACCACTCTTGTCCATTAAGTCGAAGGTCGAGGCATCCGCGCCTGTAGCTTCGAACATGCTTTCGGATACATCAGGCATGTACTTCAGCGGTATATTCGAGGTTTCAATTGCCACAGGGGTGCCGTCGACGGTGCGAAGACGTTCGACAATGATGACCTTTTCATCAGGGCTGATGCCGAGCTTATCTCCTAAAAACATTCCGGCTGGCAGAATGCCATAGTCCAGTACTTTCGAGCCGGGAGTCATGCCACGTTTTATAGCCTCTTTCGTCAGACTAAGGATGCCGCCAAGAACGCCAAGCTCACCAGCTTTGGATACTCTCATGCACTTGATTTCTTTTACGTATTGCCGTTCTAGAACACCCTCATACACCAAAGCAGACATTGCCTTCTCGACTTCTTCTACGCTTACACCAAACTCTTTGGCGAGCGCGGCGGTTTCTGGTAAGTTAATTCCAGAAGCATACTCTCCGGATTTGATTTTCTCGTAAACAATTTCAGCTATTTTACTCATCGCAACTCCTATTCAAACAATAAAGGTAGTAGATTACTTCAACATTAACCTGAGCAGTTCAGTCTCTGCCGCTTGTGTCCATTCAACACCGTCCTTCAATTTTGCATAAACAGAGGGCAGCCTTGTTTTCAATTCGGGGATTGGGGTTAACTCGAGCTCTTTAATGTGGTTATAGATCACTATCTTTCCAGGAAAACGCGAGGTCTGCACAGCTTTCAAGCCATCTTTGGCGGCTTCGATCGATCCGATGGCAGCCACCAGGCGGTTTGGGGCAAACTCACCCGCCTCTATGAGATCGAGTGTGATCTGCATATCCTCAACGGTTGAACCAGAGAAGCCGATTACGCGCACCCCCTTAAGAAACGATGGGCTGTAATCAAATTCGACAAAAGTGTTCTTCGCCACGCCAGCAAAAATATTGATGACACCACCAGAGGCCAGGTGTGGCAAAGCCTCAGCGATGGCATCGGCGCTCGGAGCGCAGACAATAATATCGTCGAAACCTTCACCAGCGAATGCGGTCAACTGTTGGTCGTAATCAGCCTGGTCGCGCGTTAAAGTCTGGAAGCGAATACTGCGCTCATTACACTCTTTAGTATTCGTCTTTTCCAAAACCTCGACGCGTTCCTTGGAAAGATCGGTGCATAAGATGGCTTTTGGACCGTCCTTGAGCTGTACAGCACGTTGAACATGCATACGCCCGATCGGTCCGCCGCTACCCATAAACCACACCTTCCCGGCAGGTTTTAGTGTTGACCGCGCGGCAGGCTTGAGATATGCGTCGGAGATATCAGTGGTAGCAGCACCGGTGAAGACCCAACGTTCGTAGTGCACACGGCCCATGTCCAGTTTTACTTTGCGTGAAACCGGCCTATCCGCCATGACTGAAAGCACGCCTGTATATGCCAGGCGCGGACAGACCTGTTCGATCAGGTCAGGATCTCCGCCAAGCAGGACGATGTCGTCAATCAATTCAGCTGGTGGGTTTTTGACATCAGAAACCTCTTCAACCACCACACCAAGACGAGCAGCTTTCTGCTTTAGGTAGATTCCAAATTCCTCCGGCACATTGGTCAGGAGGAGTTTAGCGGGATAGCTGTCATTATCGAACCCTGTCGAGATTGTGTAGATCGGTTTTGCATCGGTTGTGCCAATGATCCAGGTAACCCCTTGCGGCTTGAAAGTCGCGCGGAAGGTCAGGCGGTAGGCGGCGGTGACCGCAGCGAGTGCCTCCGTCAGCGCGCTTTCCGCGTACCCAGTCGTTGCTCTGATTGGTAGCAAGTAACAGCCAGCGTCGCCATCCAATACTCGGGAGTCAATCACTGAATATTCTGACAGACCACCATCGATTGCAAATCCATAACCATAGCCGATGCCGTTTTTATAAATGTCCGGCTGAACAATAAAACGGTCGCCGGGCTTGAATTTATCCTTGAGATTCTCTCCAACGCCAATAACAGTTAATGTTACTTCGTGGCCTACAACTACCGGCTCTTTAGACAGGTCCTGGGCGATCCGCGGATGCTGCTGCCCTAAACGGATCAGCTTGACATCCGCGGCGCACAGGCCCACTGCATCGTGGCGTACCAATAAATTTCCCGGTCCGAAATTTGGGGAAATTTCCGTGACCGGCCGGTCTTCTTTTCCAAAATACTCCATGCCAGTGCCATATAGCTGCCACTTCGTGTTTGTGGATGTTAATGGGGGATGAGCCTCCCGATAAAGTTGAAGTTTATCGACCATTAATTTCTCCATCAAAAATCAATAACTAATGTTTCAGACTTCCTGCCAGTTGATCTCAGAGGATATCTGTCCCTAAGGTGCAAGTGGAGAAAGTAGGCACCAATTTGCCATGTAATCAGGCTTTTGGAAAATACGCCCTCTGGACGGATCATAGTGAAGCGGCGGTCTGCATGGTGTAAGTTATGTCGGGTATTGATAAGAAACGGAGGGATTGCCTGTTGAATTATCTCACAAATGTGATACAATTCACATATGTGATCATATATTAGCATAGCCTTGGGTGAGTGTCAAGCATATTTTGGCGGATGACCAAAAATGTCACAAATGTGAAATTTTTCCGACAACTCGTGTTACTATTTTTGTACATATTTCACCAACTTGTTAGCGCTCGGGATAGTATAGGAAACGATGATGGATAGTAATTCTCGAACCCTGTTTTTAGCAGATATTGCCTCAAGGTATTACGATCAAAATCAGACCCAACAGGAGATTGCCGATAATGTTGGCGTTACCCGGTCGGCTATCTCGCGGCTGTTGACGGAAGCGCGTCAAAAAGGGATCGTCGAAATCATCGTCCACCACCCCCACCGTTCATCAAACGAGCTCGAAAAGGCATTGATCGAGCATTTCAACCTGCGCACCGCCAGGGTGCTGCTTCGCCAGACGAATTCAATGGAAGACTTGCTTTCTGGTCTCGGTGTATTGGCCAGCCAATACTTCACGAATCTTGTCCGAGACGGTGATGTCGTTGGCGTATCCTGGGGAACAGCACTGTCGCAAATGGTGCGAAACATCAAACCGCTGCCGTTGCCAAATGTCGAGGTGGTTCAAATTGTGGGCGGTATCAGTACCCGCAGACCATCCACCGTGGACACACTATTGGCGCCGCTTCTTGCCGACTTGCTCGGTTGCACCTGCCATTACCTACCGGCGCCAGCGTTTACAGACAACGAAGAAATCCGCGATGTTCTAATCCAGCAAAAATCGATCCGTGAGACGCTCGAACGGGCTGAGCAGGCTGATATAGCCTTGCTGGGAATTGGTTCCACCAATCCGGAAGTGAACACACCCTACCAACTCGGTTATATTTCTGAACAAGATTTACAAGATACGCTCGCGGCTGATGCGGTTGGAAATGTATGTGGTTGGCATTACAATATCGCCGGCGAGATTCTGGATATCAATTTGAATAAACGTGTCATCGGTCTCGACCCTGTTTCTCTATCGAAAATTCCGCAAGTCATCGGCGTTTCCGGTGGCGCTCTGAAAGCTGAGGGAATTCTTGGGGCGCTGCATGGCGGCTATGTCAACGTCCTCATCACCGATGAACATGCTGCCCGGCGCATGCTTGAGATTGAATCAGCCTACCGACGCGGGTAGTCTGCTTCATCAGGGTAAAACAGGGCAAATCGCGAACAATAATGATTTACCACTGAACGTCAGATCTATCACTACCATTGCGAATAATTGGAGAATAACAGATTATGGAAAACATCACACATGAAATTTACCATTGCATTGTCGACGGTGATCACAAAGGCTCAGCGGAATTAGTCCAGCAGGCTCTGGATCAGGGTCTGGACCCCAGCATGATTTTAAATGAGGCCCTGATCGCTGCGATGGGCGAGGTAGGTAAATTGTTCGAAGAGGGCGAGTACTTCGTGCCCGAGATGCTAGTTTCAGCACGCGCCATGCAGAATGGATTGAACGTGCTCAAGCCCGCGCTGGTCAAAGCTGACGTTAAACCAGTGGGCAAAGTCGCTGTTGGAACCGTACAGGGCGACCTACATGACATCGGCAAGAACTTGGTATGCATGATGCTTGAAGGCGCTGCCTTCGAGATAGTTGATCTAGGCAAGGATGTCTCACCGCAGACATTTGTTGATGCTGTGCGCGATCAGGGTGTTCAAATTGTGGCCCTGTCGGCGCTTCTAACCACCACGATGTCAAACATGCAAACGACGATTGAACTTCTCAAATCCACCGGACTGCGCGACAAAGTAAAAGTAATGGTTGGCGGCGCTCCGGTGACTCAACAGTATGCTGACCACATAGGCGCAGACGGCTACGCACAGGATGCCAGCAAAGCAGTAACTCTGGCGAAAACCTTACTAGGATAGATGAAAGGTTGCTGGTAATGGTCGCGAATAATCAGAACAGGAGAGAGTTATTGTTTGCTGTCCTGCGGCATGAAGAGACCCCTCGTCTGCCCTGGGTCCCATTTGCAGGCGTGCATGCCGGCAAGTTGGTTGGCTACAACGCGCGTGAAGTGCTGACCGACGCCGATAAGCTGGTTGAGGCGTTGATGGCCATTAATAAACAGTACCTGCCAGACGGACAACCGGTGGTGTTCGACCTTCAAATCGAGGCAGAAATCCTTGGTTGTAAATTGATGTGGGCTGATAATGCCCCGCCATCAGTTGCCTCTCATCCGCTTGAAGCCACGTTCGATATTCCAATCTCTCTTCCACAGTCAACCGACGGGCGGCTTCCAATTGTTCTGGATGCCATGCGCAGGATGAAAGCTGCTGTTGGTGATTCAACCGCCCTATATGGTCTGGTCACCGGTCCGTTCACCCTGGCCTCGCATTTGCGCGGTACCGACATATTCCTCGACAGCGTCGACAATGAAGATTTCTTACTGGCGTTGATGGCGTACACGACTACAGTCTGCAATCGCATGGTCGATCACTACGTCGAGGCTGGAATGGATGTCATCGCGCTGGTTGATCCGCTGGTCTCGCAGGTCTCACCACGACATTTCAAACGCTTCCTGGCAGAATCCTTCACTAAGGTGTTCGATTATATCCGCGCAAAGGGCGTATTCTCTTCATTTTTTGTGTGCGGCGACGCGACTAAGAATATCGAGGTGATGTGTCACACAAATCCTGACTGTATCGCGGTGGACGAGAACATCGACATGACTACCGCTAAGCTAATCACAGACCAGCACAACATCACTCTGAGCGGCAACATCCCGCTAACGACGGTCATGTTGTTTGGCACCCAACAGGATAACATGCTTTACACCTTGAAGCTAATGGATTCGTTGCCCCACCGCAACTTGATGATTTCGCCTGGTTGTGACATGCCCTACGACACACCGGTCGAGAATGCAATTGGTGTGATGCAGACCGTGCGCGAACCGGAGGTGGCGCGGCACCTGCTCGAGAATTATCACACCTCTGAGCTGGACATCCCTATTGTTCTGCCAGATTACGCCAACCTAAAAAAACCGCTAATCGAGGTGTTCACGCTTGATTCGGATACCTGCGCAGCATGCCAGTACATGTACATTGCGGGAAAACGGGTTGCGGATGAATTTACCGGATTGGTCGATTTCGCCGAATATAAGATCACCGTGCTGGAGAATATCGCCCGCATTAAGAAAATGGGTGTCAAAAACCTGCCTTCGATCTACGTTAACGGTGAGTTAAAGTTCTCATCGATAATTCCCAGCCACCGCGAGCTGAAGGAAATCGTTGCTCAACTTATCAAATAAAAAGGATCGAATTATGGGTAAACCGTTAGCTGTTACTGATATTGCCTGGATGTGCGACCATTCGCTATTACGACCAACATTGACTGACGCAGATTTTGACGAGGGAATTGCGGTGGTCAAAAAATATCGCTGCCGAACAGTCATGGTAGCGCCATACGATGTACCGAAAGCCGTTCAAATGCTGAAAGGATCGACAGTCGAGGTAAGCACTGTAATCGATTTTCCACACGGCTCGAATCTGCGCGAGTCAAAAGTATTCCAAGCCGTGAAAGCCATAGAGAACGGCGCTACTCACTTGGATATGGTTATGGCGATCAGCCGAGCGGTCGCGGGAAATTTTGATTATGTCGAGGAGGACATCCGCGGAGTGGTTGAGATTGCGCACGCACACAGTATTGCGGTTAAAGTAATCTTGGAAACGTGTTTCCTTACACCAGAGATGATCGTTGCATCATGCAGGGCTGCAGAACGAGCCGGCGCTGATTTTGTAAAAACTTCAACAGGCTACGGTACTGCAGGAGCCAGAATTGAGGATTGTGTGCTGATGCGCTCGAGCGTGAGTGATAAGGTCCAAGTCAAGGCATCTGGTGGAATCCGCACCTTAGATCAAACCCTGGCATACCGTAAAGCTGGTTGCAGCATGATCGGATCGCGTGCCACTGCGGCTATTTTGGAAGAGGCAGAGATCCGCGAAAAGGGAGGTACATTACGAGAATTAGATTGATCAGCCCCCATATCATCAAGATCAGATATTCTTGTGTCCTCAATTTAGGATGTTATTCAATCACACGACAGGAAGACAACCTGTCCAATTCATAACAAGCACTCATCAAATTTCAAAAATCTAACGGCTATTTAATCAATGTAGGCGTTTGGACACGCTTATGCCAACAATTGAAAAGTGCCAAGGAATAGCGGTATTCATAGCTTGGACAAATCCTGGAAGGGGAGATCAAAAATTATGGAACCGAATACCCCTTTGCTCCAACAAGAATAATACAATTCGATTTGTGTAGATGATCGTGACATCTTAACAAATCTGGAATCGCGTGGCAAGTACAAATGTGAGATGATTCACTGTGGGCGAGGAGGCGGTTTGTCTTAAGAGTGATCTGATCCGGTAGACTTTTCTCTGCTACGCTCACCCCTTGGCAGCAGCATCCGTTAACCGCGCACCTATAACTCTACACTGGTCCAGTGGCCTGGCGGGCGAAGGTAAGCGGCATCTTGAGGCAGGTAGCCATCCCATGAAAACGCCAGCTGGGGGAAAGCCGCCCGCCCGAGGTTACGAATGGCAGTCACACCGACTGCGCCGGCCGCGGTGGCGAAGGCTTCCACCCGCTCAGGAGGGCAAGCCAAGCCTACCGTTTGCAGATTGGAGTAGTCCAGGCTGCCCAATAACCCAGGGATAAGGTCCAGGTCTTCCACAGGACGCACGATCACGGTACGCCCCTGGCAGGCGTTAGCGACACGCCGCAGGCTGTCGCGTTCCCAAGGACGACTATCGAGCACTACGACGCAATCATCCTCATACCCGGTAAGTACCTTTACCTTGCCTTCCACCTGGAGTGAAAAATAAGTGTCATAGGCGCGGTGGTTGAAACGCCGCGGCGTGGAGCCACGCGGCAGCTCGCCAGCCAGGTGGTGCATGGCCTGGGTTAACTCCTCGGCATAGGTTTTCGCATCACCCTCGACAAAATGAACGCGCGATGAGAGGCAGCCATTCTGGTCCCATAACGAGGTGTCCAGGGCAGCCATCCGGGCAGTTTCAGCACTTTGAGCGTACTCGCGGGTAACCACCGAGAAGCTGACCTTGTGCCCGTGGCAGTGGAAGCGCAGCCCTGGGTTAGCCCTGGCGCGAATGCCTTCCAGGGCCGCGATGGTGTCGTCCCCAGCTGCTGCCAACATCAAACCAGCTCCCTGCATCAGATGAGCCTGCAGGGCAACATCGTTGTAATTCCAAATCAGCACCCCAAACAAGCTGGCCAACTCAGCGTCACACTGTTCGATGATACTTAGGAGCCATGGCTGAAAGAGAGGCTCGTGACGGCTGTTGCGCACCAGCAACGCCGGAGTTGGCATGCCACCATGGGCGGCATTGGCCAGACCAGCGAGCAGGCTGATCAAAAAGGCAGTTCCTGGCAAGTTGCCGGCCGCGAAGCCCAGCGCCAGCGCCGAGGGTGGAGCTGGACAGTAGAATGGCGCCTGCCCAGTTAGATTCAAGACGACGCGGTCCTGCCAGTGGCGCGGAAAGAAGCGCACCTTGCCTGTCAATTCCGGCAATAACTGCCAGCCTAGGGCAGCTCTCCGTTGAGATGTAAATCCTAACGCGTTAACCACTGGCTTCACCTGGATAACTGAGTCACTCAAAAAAGCGCGCACCACCATCTCGGCGGTATAACCGGTAGCCGCGGTCAACCAGGGCAAGAACTCTGGCAGACGCTCTGTCATCAGTGGCATACCGGTTTCCAGCGCTGACTGCCAGCGATGTAAAAAGGTGACCGTATCCAGGCAGCGGCCTTCTTGCAACCCTTCTAGAACCACCTGCCAAGCTGTGTCGTCCAGGCGCGGCCAACGGACACCTACGGCGCCTTCCTCGGGGGTCTCAAATATTCGACCGCCTTTGAGGTAATACACTTCCCAATCCGCGTTAGCAAGCGCCCGCTTGCGCATGCCGGCCGGTAGCCAATAGCCATCCAGAATCGGAAAATCACTCATCGACATGCCACCATTGAAGGATTCATACCTGGGCTGCACATCCCGCTTCCTCCACTAGATCGACCCGCTGGATTTCACCCATGATATAGGGTGTATCCTCGCCACACGGGCATACCCGAGTTGGATCATACCCGCTTGCCCCATTCACCAGGCGAATCCGGTCGCTGGTCTGGAAGAATGGCGGGATCAGGTACCCGCCACCCTCCGGGTCAAAAAAGGCTAACAGGCCGGTAGTATCTGGCCCATCAAGGATATGATCATCGTCATCAGTAACGACTGCATAAACCCAGGGCGGGATGTGGTGGTTTCCGACCGGGCACTCAAATGCCGCCCAGTTAGCCTCAGCCATGCCGTAAACATCGCTTACTGGAGCGCCGAAGGCTTTTACCAGATCGGCCCGGATCTGGGCTGGAGTGTAATTGTAGGATTCCTTGAAGCCCCCGCCAGTTGCTACGCGGCTGCCTTCCGGGAGTCGTAACTTTACAACCTGCGCTAGGGCGTGAAGCTGGGCCATGCCACCCAGAAGCATTATCGGCCGGTTGGCGCGGATGAGTTCCACAAGCCGCCGGCGCGTCAGGTCGATCGACTGGGGATTGGCCAAATGGTCATTGGCCCAGCGCATACCCGGATTTAGTACCCTGCGTTCGAGCCATCCTTCCAGCCCTGGGTGGTAGGTGCGTCCGGCTCGAATGCGGATCATGTCGGGTGTAGCGGCGAAAGGGATTGTGTAATGTACCGGAGCATCATCCATCCAACTCAGCGTATTGGTGCCCAGACGGGCAGTACGCGCCATGGCGACGCGCGTTTCAGCTGGCATCATGAAAACCAGCGCCGTGCCGCGGCGGATATCCCAGGCCTGGGCGATCCCTGAAAAGAACGCGCTGATGGCCAATTGGACGGTAAGGCCATTACGCACCACGAAGCTTGCCCGCCCCGAGGTGCCGCTTGAGGTGACGATCTCGATCCCCAGGTCGGCATAGAGTTGTTCGACCGCTTGCAGCAAACCCTCAAGATTTCTATACCTTGGCCTCAACCGACTCCAACGTTCTTCGGGCAGGGGAATGGAAAGCTGGTGGTTGAGCCAAGATAGGAATCTCAGCGGTTGTTCCTGTGGGAAAGGGCCCATCAACTCTGCATAGCTCTTAAAAGTCAGAGCTGAAGGACGCAGCAGGTGAGCAAAATTCTCGAGCGCCACTTGTTGGCTTACTCCCCGACCTTGCAGGGTCAAGCGATAAGCCGCGTTGCGCTCGTAATGGTAAGCGTGCCCGAGCAAGATGGCTGCTTGCAACCTGGTCTGGCGTTGAGAAGGAGTCAGTTGGTAGAACTGCTCTAATTCAGGCGTCATTTATGTATTATATCGTGACAGAAATAGAATTGAAGGGGTAGGAATTAGCCAATTATGGTCGAAAGCAAAACCCGTTTTGTTTACCAATCCGAGGGTCCACCACTATTCGAGTCCCAGTTGCGTCGACTAGATATGGTGGGTAACAAACTGTCGAATAGGTTTGCATCGACCTAAGTTTAAACCAAGGCCAGTGGGTAGGCCTTCCAAAAGGATGCCCGGAAGGGCATCGTCGTTGTGAGCCTCGTTACCAAACAATTGGCCAATAAGTCTAAATCTCCAGTTGTAGTATATAACACCAAATATCCTGATTTGTACCAATTCCTAGGTTGCGTGCCGCCAATCCGCAGGAAAATTTGGGCGCAGACGATCCGGCATCCATGCAAAAAAGGATTCTTTGACAAATGTTTCCGCCATATGGGAAAGATTCACCGCCATATGCAGGCATGCTAGAACACCTGGTCGAGCTTTGAATCCCTGCGGGGGCGCCAGATGGGGCGT
>JAXDCA010000059.1:0-60353 GCA_034678305.1 Bellilinea sp. | reverse complement strand
TAACGCCCGGCTTCCTCGGCAGGCGCCAGGTCGGTGCCGAGCGCCCAACTGGTGGCCATGAATGTGCCCGCGCCAATGCCGATGATGGAGCCGCTGAAAATGACCATGGGCATGTTGGTGGAGAATAGCAGCAGCAGCGTACCGCCGGCGGCTACCAGACCAGCAAACAACACCAGGCGCTTACGCCCGACCCGGTCGGCAAAATTACCTCCGATCAATGCGGAGGGCAGCAGAAAGACAGCCACTGACGCCATTAGAATGGTTGTCATCGTGGCTGCGTTCTGGATTTTTAAGGAATCGCGCAGGAAGTAGAGAGCAAAACCCTGAATTGACGTAACGGATGCCAGGAACAGTAACCGGTTAACCACCCACCAGATGAATGATTTTTGTTTGGGGGCTTCTTTACCGATACCCACCCACGCGCCGAGATAAACCCCAATCAGAATCGAGCCAGCCATGGCAGCCAGGCCTGCCAGTCCAATGACCAGGATGCGCGTTGTCGTGGAGGGGTTCGGCCCGAGCAGCGTTCCGCTGGTGTTTACAAACCATAAGGCCAGGCGGGTGATCCCAACGAAAATGGCTGTCAGCGCGAACAGTCGCAGGATTGGCTCGCGGACACTGCCGGATGGTTTTTCTGTGATTGGCGTTTCTTTGACGAAACGAAGGGTGATCAACAGCGTCAGGATAAATCCAGCAGCGATAATGCCGACTACCAGCCCAACCAGACCCTTATCTACCAGCGGGCCGATGAGAATCACCAGAAACACGGGCAGCAATTCGCATACTGCTTTTACGCCCGAGGATCGCCCGCGCTGGTTTTCAGGCACCTGGTCGGGTATCAATCCTTGCAGCGCGCCGTGAGATATGTTCGACGAAAATTGCAGCAGCACCGTGCCGATCAGCAGTATGGCATAGGCGGTGGTGATCCCGGCGGTGCCCATGAAAAAACGGTCAGCGGGGGAGCCAATGAAGAGCGGCGTGACGCCGATGATTGCCAGGAAGAGTACATTGCCTGCAGTCCCCGCGATCATATACGGGCGGCGGCGTCCGTAGCGAGATGTGTTGCGGTCGCTAAGCATGCCAGCCAGCGGTTGGATCAGCATGGCAACCGCCAGACCGATTACCCGCACGGTCGCCAGATAGGTGTTTTTAAGCCCTTCGGGCATGAATAACAATACCAGGTAAGGGGTTAGAATCGGCGAGAGTATGCTGGAGGCAATGTTAATGCCCAGCCAGTAGGAATTGATCGTAAAATGATCGAACCAGCTTAGTTTGCGTTCCATAACAGCCTCGTTTTTCGTGTTTTCATTTTTAATTATTAAACTCCAGGTGATTGCAATTATAGAGGTGTGTTCGTACGGGAACTTGGGATGTTGAATCCTGCCAACGGGGCAGGCCAGCATGAATAAGTATAGAATGATCTCGGCGAACAGGCAACTGCGGCGTACAGGTACTATCGTTGTTTGGCTCGTCGCGGGATTAAAAAAGACGATCGGCGCCATCCTATTATTCTGCAAGGCATTGAATTTTCTTGAAAAGATGTTACTATTAATTCGTATAACCTTATGAGCGGGCTCAATGGGAGGCCATGATGCAGGATCGACTTTCTCCTGGATTTACCAATACGCGCCGCGCCAACCGGATCAACTGGCGGCGTCCAGTAACCATTGTCGATCCGATCCGAGCTGACGGCACCACTATAAACGTCAGCGCGGTCGGCATCCTGCTCTCGACAAATCCGCGCGTGAATTTAGAATTAGGCACTGAGATTGCCCTGGACATTCCGCATATCGAAGGTAAAGATTCGTTGATTGTGCATGGGCAGGTGGTGCGCCTGGAACGCACACTGGACGATTTGCGCGTGGCGATAAACCTGGCTTGATACTGATCAAAGTCGTTTACCAGCGCCCCTGACAGCTCAGGGGCGTCTTTTATTTTTAATGTCAAATAATTAGGTTTTTCATCCAAAGGGGGTGATGGGTGGCTCACCCGCAAGGGCGAACTTCGTTTAACCTTATCCAGATAGGGTTGACACTCGAATAAATTTATATTATTATTATCTTAATTATCCTAATAATTAGGATTTCATTTGGGTGAATAAAGAAGAACAGATAGTAGAAAAGGAAATAAAAATGTCAAAAATTTTTGAGTTGCCTGCACTGAGATATGCTTTCGATGCATTGGAACCGCTAATTGATGCCAGAACGATGGAACTGCACCACGACAAGCATCATGCTGCCTACGTCAGCAACCTGAACAAAGCCCTCGAAGGCGCTCCGACCTGGTTCGACAAGCCAATAGAAGAAATCCTGCGCCGCATCCTTGAGCTTCCTGAGGGTGTCCGCACAGCGGTGCGTAACAATGGTGGCGGGCATCATAATCACAGCCTGTTCTGGGAGTGGGTTTCTCCCGGGGGGAGCAAAAAGCCAGCGGCCGGATTGGGAAAAGCGCTTGATGCCAGTTTTGGGTCGTTCGATGCATTTGTCGAGAAATTTAGCAATGCCGCTATGACCCGGTTTGGATCTGGCTGGGCCTGGCTGGTTTTGGACGACCAGAAGAACCTTAAGGTGTATTCAACGGCCAATCAAGACAGCCCCTTGATGGAAGGGCACTTACCGCTGCTCGGTTTGGATGTTTGGGAACACGCCTATTACCTGAACTATCAGAACCGGCGCGCAGATTATGTCAAGGCTTTCTGGTCGCTGGTCAACTGGGATTTTGTGGACAGCCTTTATAAGGCTGACAGGTAAAATCCTGGTCGAATTATTGGTGCGATCACACTCCCTCTCCAGTGAGGGGGTGTGATTCATTAACGCCAGCTGCGTTTTCTGTGGCAGAGATGGTTTGCTCAACCTTTTTTCGCCGTGGACCGCGCTGGTCGATAGTGGCAGTAAGGTGCGCGCCGAGCAGGACAATCGTGCAGCTGACGTAAATCCAGAACAGCAACGCCAGCACCGTGCCAAGCGACCCATAGATGATTTCGTAGCGCGCTAATCCGCTGGACAGGTAAAAGATAAAAAGCCGCTTGCCAAGCTCCCAGGCAACGGATGTCCATAATGCGCCCCACAGGCAGGCACGCCAACGCACCCGCTTTACCGGAATGAAGCGGTAAATGACGAAAAACATCATGAATGTGAACACAACAGGCACTAAGGCTTGGATCCATGGCCATAGGGGGGTGTGTTCCAGCGTTTCTCCTGTCGGCAGCAGCAGATTAGCCAGGTCGATTAGATTTAGGAAAGAGGAAAAAAATATTGATAAGATAAGAAGCAAGGCCAGCATGGCGATCATCGCCAACGCTACCAGACGTATGCGAATGACATTGCTCGGTCTGCCGGTGTGCCAGGCATAGTTGATATGGCGTACCAGGGTATTAAAAAATCCAGAGGCAGACCAGATCGACCCGGCGATGCCGATCAGGCCGGCTGTGCCACTGCGGTTGAGGATTACATCGATGTTGCGCTCGATTAAGCTGCCTGCATTGGGCAAGACAATCAGTACATACTCGAACACATTATTGTAAACCGTTTGGTTTTTCAGGATAAAACCGGCAATCGAGATGAACACCAACAGTAGCGGGAACAATGAAAACAGAGCGTAATAGGACAGGGTAGCCGCGCCCTCAGCTCCGCGGGAAAGCGTGAAGTTCTTCAACGTCACGCGAATAATTTCCAGTGTTCCGCGTGACATTTGATTGGCGCGTAAATAATAAGGCAGAATGATGTCTTTGATGTTGAGTTTAGGTTTTGTTTCCATAGGGCAATGTACCATTTTACCGCGAAGTTCCACCTTGGGAAAACGAATTTAGGATCGATCCCCTCCCGGACCTTGCCAGCCAAAGCGCTCGAGATCGACGCGGCCTTTCTCGTCGAACTCGACGCCTTCCCCAACGAGTAGATTTTTTTGGTAAGCCCCGCCCATGCCCGGCAGGGAGATTTTTCCCTGGGAATTGATCACGCGCTGCCAGGGGACATCCGTGCCTTCTTTCAAGCCGGCCAGGGCAAAACCGACCATCTGGGCGGAAATACCCAGCCCGACAATGCGCGCGATCTGACCATAGCTGGCTACTTTACCCGACGGAATCAATCGGACGATGTTATAGATTTGCTGCTGAATAGTCTGTTCGACCTTGAATGACCTTGCCATAGGATCCTCTTATTTATCGAAGGCGCCTGCCGGCGCATGCCAGTGATCGTATTCACGCACAGATTCGATATAGCAGATGTTGCGCGGTCTGGCATCCGCGGCGGCAATAATTTTTTTTACCCATATCGTTGTACTGGAATGAGCGAAGGCTTACCTGGGGAATCCAAATGATCGCTCATGCGGATGACCTATGGGGTGTTTGCTACGTTTGTCATCGACCGGTTCGGCTGGTTATGTTCACCACTCCGCTTTACGAATGTGGAATGCTAGATATGGATATTCTTGTGAAATTTTAGTTATCCAAATTGCTTCCCATCTATTTTGATTATAACATCCGCTTATACCCTTGCCAGAGGCGTGGATTAGGGGAATAATAGAGCCGCATTTCAGAAGGATCGATTGGAGCATTTGTATGCAGACAGAAAAAATCGTTCTGGCGGTGGATCTCGACGGGACTTTGCTGATCGACAGTGAAAACAACATCCATCCACAAGATGTCATGCTGTTAAAGACGGGGCTGCCGTTACCGCTGATCATAGCCACCGGGCGGTCGTTGATGAGTACGCGTTATCCATTCGAGAAAAACGGCCTGTTCGACAGTAATCCGCTGCCCTACCCGCTGGTGTTGAATAATGGCGGATTGTTGTTTGCGCCCTACGAGGTGGTTAAAGCGCAATATCCGTTCTTGCGCGATGTTGCGGCTGAGTTGATTCGCATTGCCAGCGCGCATACAGATGTGACCTTCTTGATCCAGGGTATACCAGAGGTTTTTCAATTGGGCGAAACAGAGGCAGGTATCCACGCCATGCACAAGTACGGCTACTTCCCGCGCAAGTTCTCATCTGAACAGGTGGGGATGCCGATCACAAAAGTCATGGTGCTCTCAGACCGCAAACAGGATCTGGATGCTGCGGCTGCGGCCTTTGCTCACCTGCCCATAGAAGGCAATTACAGCCTGGAAGATATCTACGAGGTTACCCCGCGCGGAGTCAATAAAGGCAACGGATTGAAAGAGCTGCTGGAGATTTTGGGTTGGCAGGATGCCCGGTTAATCGTCGCGGGCGACGGCGAAAATGATGCCTGCATGTTCTCCATCGCAGATCTTTCCTTTGCGCCGATCACCGGGCGAGAATTCATCCGCGAGATGGCCGACCAGGTTATCGATCCATGTCAGAATGGGTTGTTAGCGCCTATCCTGGCGCAGATTCTTTAGAAGTGTTTTGAACACCACGGAGGGCGGGCATCTCAGCCCGCCGAGTAGAGAAAAAATGCCCGAGGATAGGCGCGTTGCGACACTGTGTGTTATCGCAAGGAGAAGCTGCCAGAACCCAGGTCGTCGCAGATGATGATGAGCTTGTAGACGGCATTTTCATAACCGGGGCTTTGCCAGATGCCTTCTTTATCCTCTCCGCCGCTGACCAACTCCAGCGAGGCCGGAAAATTTACACCTCCTGATCCAGCGTCGATGACTTCAAGACGGACACCGGCATTTTTCGGCAGTTGCAGACGAATGCTGCCGCTCTGACCATCCAGGCGCAGCGTCAGGCTGGTCTGCTCGGGCAGTTTGATTTTCAAGCTGCCGGAACCGCCAATCGCATTGACGGTATATTCATTGGGATTCATCGGCAAGGTGACGTTGAAGCTGCCTGAGCCCTGGTCGAAACTCAAGGAGCTGATTTCCAGGCCAGTCAAGTCGATATCGGCGCTGCCCGAGGCGCCGTCGATACTCAGGTCGACTGGCACAGCCGGCGATAGTCCGATGTCCCAGCGTGCGGTTGTATCGAAGGTGATATTCAAGAAAACATCGTCGAGGCGTTGCTCGAGCGAGATGCGCCGGACGGTTTCTCCGGCAGCGATGTATTCCAGATTGCCGTAATAATCGATTTCAGCCCGCAAGAGATCTTGCGAGTCTTTCAAGGCATACAGGCGGGTTGGCATGGATGTCAGATGCAGGTTGACCTCAGCGGAGGCTGCTTCGCCAAGAGGCTCAACGATCGAGCGTGTTTGCATGGTTGTGTTGACCGCCGGCAGGTTCAGCGCGGGAGCAGCCAGCAGTACAAAAATGACCACTGCGACAACGACCAGACCAATGATCACACTTGCTACCCACGAACGGCGCCCGAAAAGCAGATCCAGGCCAATCACGATCAGGATCAACGGCCAAAGAGAGACGAGCGCCGCCAGGTTCGCGCTGGGAATGATCCCCAGACTGCTGAGCAGCCAGATAACGCCGACACCAATCAGCAGGATCGGCCATAGAAAAGAACGGTAGGTTTTAGGTTTATCCATCATCCTCTTCCCTTTCGGACAATTACTAAATAACCGACGATTCTACCTGGTTATGAGTAGAAATAATTAATCCAAGATCCACTGTCATCTTACTGGATAGTATCTGGTTTAATGATAGAGAAATGATCAGGCAGGTTCAAGCGGGATGACCACCCAAAGGATCAAATAGATCAACAGCCCATTCCCTCCAAGAAAGAATAAGAACAAGAAGATCAGGCGCATAACGGTTGGATCCAGCCCAAAGAATTTTGCCAGCCCGGCGCACACGCCGCCAACCATTTGGTCGGTTCTGCTGCGGTAAAGACGTTTCGTTTCCATTGGTTTATCTCCTTAAATTATATACGCGGAGAGTACCGCTTGGTTGCGGTCGTTTTATTCAAAGCTTAAACCAGGTTCACTGCGGCTGAGAGTAACGCGCCGCGTGCCCTGCACCTGTGGATAGGCCGCTCCCTGGCGGATGGTGAGCAGCGCTGCCGCCTCATCGATGATTAGCGTTCCGGAGAGATGGCTCACCCCGTGTTCGAACAAGAGCGGCGTCAACGGCGTGCTGGGTCCAAGCAGCATTACCAGCGCTCGCGGCGAGCACAGCCTGAGCAGCCCCTCGAGGGTGTGATTGATTAATGTCGAGCTGGAGATGGCGACAATATCAGCCTGCGGGATTAGGTCTTCGGCGGCTTCAGCCGGGTAATCACCTGGCTGCGGTCGAATCTCCAACACCCACAATGACCGGGCGATGCCTTTCAACCGGTCCATGTGTGGAAAATGCCCAACGACCGCAATCTTCTTTCCAACGCCGCGTTGGTTGAGCAGATCGAAGGCGTTAAGCTCGACCAGCTGGCTTTCATCCACGCTGACCAGTGAGTTGAAGGCAGCCAATCCAAGGCTGCGCTCCAGAGGATTTTCGGAGCGCAACCCGGAAACCAGCTCCTGCGCGGATTTTTGATGCAAGCGGCCTACATCGCGAAGTCGTTGTTTACCATGAGCGGATTCGCCCGTGAAGGTGGACGCCATGCCGCAGGCGCGGCTGCTAACTGTGGTCCAAAATACGCCTATGCAAACATCACGTACTGGGATAGGTTCGGATGGCAGGGTCGCGATTAAATCATCAACTATGCTCATAAGGTCATCCTTTTCTGTATCATTATACTGTTGCCATGCGCCATTCTTTTGATTGGTTTATAGACAGGAGTGTTGGGGAGGTCAACGCCTTGAATTTTGATTCGAATACCATTCCACATCTCAGCGTGACCGAAGGATCTAAACTGATATATACTTGGAAGTAGACTTGGAGGTAGATGAATGGCCCGAAAAACAGTTGGTTATGTTAAATTAGAATGGACTTGCCCGCGCTGCGGTTCGAAGAATCCAGGTCCGCAAAAGACTTGCAGCACCTGCGGCGGACCTCAACCGCAGGAGACAGCTTTTACTCAGGGGGCGGGGCAGCCGATTATTACCGGTGAGGATGCTGAAAAAATCGCCAGCCAGGCAGCAGATATCCACTGCCCGTTCTGCGGCACGCGCAACGCTGGCAATGCAACGGTCTGCAGCCAGTGCGGCGGCGATCTCAAGGGCGGCGCTGCGCGTCCGACCGGCGAGGTGATGGGGGCTTATTCACAAGCTGCTGCGCCTGAGGTGAAGTGTCCCAATTGCGGTCAGCTAAATCCCGCGACGGAAACGCACTGTAAAAACTGTGGAGCCTCGCTGCCGGCGATTGCTCAACCCGCCCCTGCTGAAGCACCCGCACCGCCGCGTAAACTCAGCCCGCTGATGATCATTGTTGGAATTGTTGTTCTGATTGGGCTGGTCATTGGCTGCCTGGCATTGACTGGCGTGTTCACGAAATCCGAGCAGGTAGTCGGCATCGTGCAGGATGTTGGCTGGCAAACGAGCGTGATGATAGAAGCTCTGCAGACGGTTCAGCGCAGCAACTGGTCGGATCAAATACCGGCAGGCGTGGATGTTGGCGATTGCGAATACCGTTACGCCTACACAGACGATAAGCCTCAGCCAATATCCACTGAGGTTTGCGGCACGCCGTACACGATCGATCAAGGCACTGGTTTCGGCGAGGTGGTACAGGATTGCGTCTATGAGGTATATGCCGAGTACTGCTCCTACAGCATTACTGAGTGGGTGGTCGTCGATCAAGCCGTGCTGCAAGGCGTTGACCGGTTTCCACGCCTGGCCGAGCCGCAGCTAACGGCTGATCAGCGGCTTGGTGAAACCACTCAAGAGTACAGCATCGTCTTTAGCACGGACCAAGGCGCATTCACCTATGAAACAACCGACGCGAATTTCTTCAGCCAGGCTGAAATTGGCTCGCAGTGGAATCTGACCTTCAGCGGGGCGGGGAGACTGATCTCTGCCGAGCCAGCGGATTGATCAAGAAAATCAGCCTATACCGGGTCTATTCGATTTATATGTCCGAAGCTGTTTCAAAAGGATGTGCGGCTCTCCATCTCGCTTCACTCGAAATGACAAAAGCACCTTGAAGTTTAGCATGAGAGAAGGATGTTGTCATTTTGACGAACGTAGTGAGGAGAAATCTTCAAGACATGATGAGAAAGATATCTCGCTTCACTCGAAATGACAAAGACACCTCTACATGATAATGGAGTAGAAGTCAGGTCTGCGCCCCGACGGATTGGGCATGCAGATTACCTTTCCTGATAGGTATAGGGTTGCCCCTGGATTGCTTTTGGGACAGTCCCGTGTGTTGATTTGAAACCTTCGGCCTCATCTGGCGCCAGGTCAGGAAATCTCCGTGATCAGGCGGGTAAGGGCAGGTTCCTACCCGCCCGCGTATTGATCATGAGACCTGCTGCAGGTCGAATTTTAAGCTAAGTTGGAAGGATGCTGAGATCAGCTAGACCCCGTAAAAATTGCAGGCAGACTGGCATGAGCAGTCATCTACTTTCGAACGATAGGTAGATACAAATATGATCCCGGTTGTTCCAATCCCATCAAGGTAAATGACCATCCCCCCCATATTCCCCAGGGAACACCGGATGCGATGTATGAAAAATTTTCCCAGCGAACGACAGTATTCGACCAGGTATCCCAGGCTGCATATTGCAATGTTGGTTCAGTGCGGTAACCAATGATTGTCACGAAATGGTCTGTTCCTCCATTGCCATCCGTGTCAACTAAAAAGACCAACGGTCGGCCAGCATCGATCTCATTGGTCAGAACACTCCAGGTTATCCGGGGAGAATAGTAATAATAATAGGACTGGTAAGAGGCGATGTATGCAGGGTTTATGATCGAAATGTAATTAATAAAAGACGGTCCCATGTCGTTGGACCAACTCCAACCGTAATAATTATCGCGTGTACTCTTAGAGGTATCCATAAAATCTGCTAGGCTGTTATCAATATGCGGGATACGGCCAGCGGTTATATAAGCATCTGTTTTCATGTTGGGGAATTGATCCTCAGGAGAAGCAAAATCTTCATAATTTCCTTCAGATCCAGGCGGCATCGGATAATCTCGGTAGCCGCCAGATGCGATCATTTGGTTTACGGCATCAGTTTGCATCCAGGCGCTCCCTGGAACTAGATCTGAATAACCTTGAGTGTCATAGAAACCAACCACCATCCCCAATGCCGTAGGGCCGCATCCATGCCGCCAAAGATAAGCTGGTACTGGCAGCAGAACTTCAGTCCCGTTGATTTTAATTTCGTCGATTGTCTTTTGGCTATCTCGCAGTATCACTGCGGGAGAGGGGGATGGTCCAGATCGGCTTTGTTGAGGAATAATTCCATAATCAGCGTGTCGCCATGATTCTTGTTGCTCGATGTTCAATGCGGAACCACGCGTATGGCTAATAATTAAGAGCGAGAAAAGGATAAATGCAAGTAAAATCTGTTTTGGCGACTGATTTCGCGAAAATAGCCCCTTCGCATTTCGGAAAATTTTCTTCATGATGGAAACCCTTCGTTAGATTTATATAGATCACTGATTTTTGAGGATATTAAAGGATTTTCCCAAGGCTTACTGCTTTATCCTGTGCTAATGATGTTAATAATACATCGGGGTTTATTTATTTTATTGATTTACTTTGGATGAATTATTTTAAATACCCATAAAGAATCAAAATTCTTGTGGTGAGTCCACAGGGCAACCATTGAGGTTAACCAAAAAAGGTAGGTTTAAGAACCTACCTTAGCTGGTTTGTTATTAATGAAGGGATTCCTGCCTGGCTATCTGTTGTCTGGTTGAAGCGAGTCATTCCCTTGTTATGAGGTTAAGGACGAAACATCCATGAACCTGTCTGCTTTCCAAATTGTTGTTTACGAGGATGCTTCGCGTTCACGATACCATTCAAGTATTACTTCACCACCAATATCTGCGGTGCTTGCTCGCCGCTCAAATCCGGATCGTAGTAATCATACGCGCTGGTGGCGGGCACCTGGGCGCGCAGCGGATACTTTGCGCGCAAGCGGAAGCTAAATTGCAGCGGCTTGCCTTCGCTCAAATTGGTCAAATAAATGATGATCTGCCTTCCGGTCAGCTCGTAGCGTTGAATTTGCGCGAACTGGTAATCTTGGGGCACATCGTTGTAGTAAGCCACCAGCGCGGCCAGGTCCTCCGCCTCGACAGTAAAGCCGGGAGGCAGGCCCAGGTCGATGATGGCTGATTCGCTGCGCGCGCCAGGCCGGTTGAGGGCAATCTGCACCGCGACATTGACCGTGTCGTTGACGGATAACTCGCTGCGGTCGTAAGCCACATCGATGCTGACCAATTCCTCCGCCGGGATTAGCTCGGGATATTTGGCCAGATCGTCCCAGGGCAGGTAGAAGCTGCCGCTAATTTGATACATCAGGCTGCCCTTGCCTGTCACGCTCAATTCGACCGTGTTGTCGCGGCCAAGACTGACATCGTCGAAGACCAGCAGTTGGACAACGTCGTAATTCTCAGCATCGACCTGCACGTTTTTCATTTGCCCGCCGTTGAGCGACACGGTCACCTGTGCGTCCACGTCCTCAGCGCCAGCGCGGGCACTCTCGATCATCGCTTTTAGTGTCAGCACGGTCGCCTGGGTCGAGTACCAGGTACCGAAGGAATCCTTCTCACGGATCAGGCTGGTCAGCGCCGCATTGGCCAATTCAGGGCGGCTGCCCGAGCGCAGGAACGCCAGCGCAGCCAACGCGGTGGTTTCGATGCTGTTGGTCTTGCCTTGGCTGCCCATGAAGGTCGCCACACCGCTCTGCCAGGATGCGCCTGAACCTTCCATTTGAGCCATGCCCGCCAGCCGGTCGAGGGCTGCCTCGGTTGCCGGCGAGAGTTTTGTTCCTTGAGCCAGATCGCCGGCGACCAATGCATTGGTAACCAGCGCGAGAACATAGGCGTCCTCAGCCTGCGATTGGCTCTCGCGGATGTATTCCAACCCTCTTTGTGTGCCGCTTTCATTGGCGAATCCGGAATCCAGCAGGCTCCAGGTGATGTAGGCAGTCACCGGCAGGCGGTCATTTCCGAGCGACGACCAGGTCGATTCATGCACCAGCCCGCGGTCGTTCTCCCAAGAGCCGTCGGATGCCTGCTGATTCAACAACCAGTCAGCAGCGCGGCGGATGAAATCGGGATCGACGTCGTAAACGCGGGCCATGTCGGTGAATTCTTGCAGGCCATAAGCGGTCAGCATGCGGTCGGCGGGCGCGTCGCCAAAGAGCGAGAAACCGCCGCCGGCTACCTCGAAGGTGGTCAGGCGCTGGTAGCCAAGGTTGATGTATTCCTCGGCTTTCATCTCAGCCTCGGGCGAGGTCTGATTGGTAGCGCGCAGGTAATCCAGGACAAGCACGTTGGGGTATGTGGTCGAGGAGGTCTGTTCGAAGCAGCCATTCGGCATGCGCAGGATGCTGTCGAGGCCTTCGACTACCTGGCTGAGCACGCCTGGATAGATCTTGACCAGCAGCTTCTGCGTGCCGGGGATGGTTTCAGCGGGCAGGAAGACAGTCTGGCTGACCGGCACGCCGGGTTCCAGACGATCGGACTGAGTCAGATTGATCTGCTTACCGTTGGGATGCACGCGCACTTCCTTCTGGATGGCATCTGACATGCGCGAGCCCCAGGCAGTTACTTTGAAAGCCTGCTGACCGAAATCCAGCGCGCGGATGCGGAAGTACACTACTGTGATGTCATTCGCGGCAATTTCGATTTCCTTGACCGGCTCGTCGAGCAGCTCGAACCATTCGGCCTGCTCGAGTTCCAGACGAACGGTCTGGGCCTCGGTCATGTAGTTGAACACGCCAACCGGCACAGAAATCTCGTCACCAACGGTCAGAGCGACCGGCATGTCCAGGTCAACAAAGAAATCCTGGAAGACGCGCAACCCGGCGCTGGTCGCGCCGATGCGCCCGTCCTGAGTGGAGGCCAGCACGGTCATGCGCCAGGTGGTGATGCTATCTGCAACCGGGATGTCCAGCGAGAGATTGCCCTGCTCGTCGGTGACGGCATCTGGCAGCCAGAGCATGGTCTCCGGGAAATATTGGCGCAGGCGGGGCGGCTCGTTAGCGGTCATTTGAGATCCATTTGATGCTTTGTCGCTTTCCGCGGCTGGCGCCTGAGTTGGCATGGCTGCCAAGGCTGGCGGCATCATCCCCATAGCTTCTTCGACCATTACCTGACCGCCGACTTCACGCGCCATCGGCGCCATTGCTGCGCCCGTACTGCTTGCCAGCAATACCAGGGGCATAACTATCAGCAGCGGAGTCGCGATCAAAGCAGCCAGACCAGGCAGGACAGCCTTGCGCCAGAAGAATCCGGTCGAGCGTAGTAACGTGCACAACGGAATGAACGCTAATGCGATCAAACCAATTATCAGAGAGGTTTCACGAGGGGCGCCACGGCTGTTCGATAGGGCGAAAACCAGTCCGTACAGCACCGCCAGGGTAAAAACAGTTCCGATTAGCAGCCAACCGAGGGCCGTATCCTTGCGGACGATGGCGGTGATGATCATTCCCAGCAGCCCGGCCAAACCTGCCAAACCGAGGATGATGACCCAACTGTTGTCTGCGTAACCGATATGGCTGGTCATCCACTGTAATTTATCGAGCGGAGAGGTAATCCAGGGTGCATCTTTCCCGGTCGGCCAGGCGAAGAACAGCGCGGCCAGAAAAGATATCAAAGCGAAAGCGATGAGCAGCGAACCGCCAAGAGCTTTATCTTTCCAGAGCGCAATGCCCGTTAAGATCAACAACGCGAACGGGAGCAAAATGAGTAATCCCAGCAGGGCTTTACTCATCCCGGTGAAGAACTTTGATTGGCGATCAACTGCGCGCTGGACGGCGTCCTGGTGGGAGTTGACCGAGAGCGAGAAGGGCGTCGAGCCAATGGTCTGCGCGACGGCTGAAGCCAGCGAGGCTTGAGCGACGTCGGCGACCGCTTTCTTGAGGCCCGGGTCATTGGACGGGATACCGCTCATCAAATCCGGAAATGTCAGACCGTGCAGATCGTACTTCGGCTGGAGCAGCTCCTGTTCGAGCATGAAATACAATTTGGCAAAGCCGGGATCCTGTTCTGCCAGGGCAAAGACTGACTCGTCAACGATCGCCAGGCCAACGGCGGATTGTATCCCTCCCCCGCCAGGTTCGTTAACTTGTAAATCCAGATCGGCAGTGTCGCCCGGCAGGTAACTCTCTTGCCCGGTTTTTAGGTAAATCATCAAATCCGAATCTTGATCGACCACTACCAGACGGGTATCCCTGGTAATCGATCCGGAACGCAAGATTTTATAAGCGTGCAGTTCGAGGGTGCCGAACATGTCAGGGGTCACATCCACGCTGACCAGTGCCTGGTTGTTATTCACATCCACCGAGCGCGTGCTGAGCGTCTGCCCATCGCGGATGATGTCCAGATAAACGGTTCCGCTGGCAGCCGAGGTGAGCAAACTGAGCTGCATGGTTTGCCCAACCTGATAAACCGGCTTGTCTGGCCGAAGCAGTACCGTTTCCTCAGACCACCTGCCCTCGAAGTTAAAGTCTCTCCCGGCGGTATTGCCAGCCTGGTCGCGCGCCTGGATGTTCAAATACTGGTAAGGAGAATTAGGCGTGAATCGAATTTCTGCCAGGCCGTACTCGCCGGTATCCGCCTGAATCATGGTATTGGTTTCTTGGATGAGCACCTCCAGATGGACGGAGGCGGGCGCGCCGTTCGGGTAGCTGGCGAGAACGTAGAGGATATTCTCTACGCCAGGGCGGAAAAAGCCGCCCTCGGGCACCGCATCGATCACCAAAGCGCTGCCGGAGACGGGCAGCGAGGTGTTGGATATCTCTGTGTGCTGGGCCAGGTCGGTGATGCTGGCTTGCAGATAGAAGCGGCCCAATCCGCCTTCCAGGTCGCTGCCGGCGATGTAGCCAGGCAGGCTGAATTCAAACGAGAATTTACCCTCGTCGTCAGTTTCTCCTTGCAAGCTGATGGCAACTTGCTTTTGGAAATCGAAGGTGTACCCTTCCAACAGCACTTGACCGCCGGCGACCGGCTTGCCGTAGAAGTAGTTTGCGCTCAAAATGCCGCTGACGCGCTCGCCGGGCAGGTAATAACTGCGGTCGGTTTCAATTTCGACGCCGAACTTCGGCAGGACATAGTGCTCAACGTTGACAGTCTTCTCGGAGGTGGTGTTGCCAAGCACGGCGCTGATCTTATAAGCGCCCGTATTGACCTCGTTTGCCAGCGTAAAATCGACCGAAGTTACGCCATATTCGTTCGTCGCCAGCGTACGGCGGAAAACCTTGTTTCCCTTGCCATCCGCGATGATAAACTGGATCTCTTCATTGGCAGCTGGCACGAGGTCGAAGGCGCTGAGGGCCAGAGCGCGTAGATGAATGACCTGCCCAGGCTGATAGATGGGCTTGTCGCTGGTCAGCAACACGCGGTAATCGCGCTCGATTTGAAAGTTGCGCTCGATCATGTCAGAACCAAGCTGAGAGCGGGTGTTCACCACCAGAACCTGCTCGGCGGACAGATTCTTTGGCAAATGGAAACTCACTTCAGCATTGCCCTGTGCGTCCGTCTTGCCAGAATAAACCGGTAATGCAGCTCCACCGTCTGCCGGGCGCAAGGATACCTGCACCTCGGCCTCAGGGATGGGCGCGCCGTTGCTTGAATCGCGCACCAGCAGCCTGAAAACCGGATGGCTGCCTGGCGTAGCGTGATTCTGCCCAAGCAAGATGGTCTCTTGCTGGTTGAGTTTGTTTGGCAAGTCAGCGTAATAACTGGCAGCTATTGCGCTGCCTGCGCCCGCCAGGATTAATACTGCAATAACAATCAGGCTGACGACAGTTCTCTTCGACATCTCTTCCTCGCTTTCATGGAAAAACGTCCTCTCAACCCCCGGGACTGGGATAATTAATCCTGGGGATAGGACGTCAATCGCTTGAAATAGTTCCACAGGCGCAAAAATAACGTCAGAAGTGAGCAGAATGATCGGGTTGCGGAAATGGTGTCTTTTGCTGTATGTGGAGCCAGCATTTTTGTGGTATTCTTATGTAATACTCAATATCTGACTATTCACCAAATGAATAATGAGCCAAATGACCAAAAGAGAATCCCATATGGAATATGCTTTGCTGGGGCTGCTTGCGGATTGTCCGGCGCACGGATACGAGCTGAATAAGAAGCTCAAAGCCTTATCTGCCCTGGGGCAGGTATGGTTCGTCAAGCAGGCAAATCTGTACGCCTTGCTGGATAAACTGGAGGAACGCGGCCTGATCGCCGGCAAACACGTGGAAGCTGGCGGGTATCCTCCGCGCAAGGAATACTCCATCACCGCTGACGGAGAGGAAGCCCTGCTGTCGTGGCTGCGGACGCCGGTCGCACGCCCGCGCGACATGCGCCAGGAATTCCTGCTGCGCCTCTATTTTGCCCGCCAGTCCAGCCCGCAATCGGCGCGTGAATTACTCGATAGCCAACGCCAGGCTCTGCAATGCTGGCAGGCGGAGATCCAGCAAGTGAATGCTGAGCTGCCTTCTGAGCAAACCTTTCGAGCGATTGTCCTGGAATACCGGCTGCGCCAGTTGCAGGCGATGCTCGACTGGCTTGATTGGTGCGAAAGCCAGCCTTTTCTCCTGGAGTAACCGTCGTGAAGTTGAGAACTTTTTTTCATGAAAGGAAAATTAGGAAGATGCGAAAGATATATGGATGGGTACTGGCGCTTGTTGTTCTTGTGATTGTGGTTGCAACGCCGGGGTGCGCGCATGTCGAACCTACTTCGACCAGCCAGCCGGTTATTCAAATCACGGACGCCTTAGGCCGCGCCCTTGAATTTTCCGAACTCCCGAAAAATATCGTGATTACCGGACGGGCGACACAATTACTTCTCGACACTCTTTATCTATTTCCTGAGGCGAAAGAGCGCATAACCCACCTTGAGTACCGATCGCAAAATCCCACCAATTTCCTTCCGTTGGTTGATCCGCTTGCCGAGCAAAAGATGGGCCTGGAAAGGGACGCCGGCGTTGAGCAGATCGCGCCATTAAAACCGGATGTCGTTATAATGAAATCGTATCTGAAGACGGATCTTGGCGATCCGATCGAGCAGGTGGGTATCAAAGTGCTCTATCTGGATCTTGAAACGCCCGAGGCATTCTATCGCGAAGTGGAAATGCTAGGAACATTCTTTGGCAATCCCCTGCGCAGCCAGGAAATTGTTGAATACTACCAACAACGTGTGCAGTCCATTGAGACCCGCACCCAGAGTATTGATGACGATCATCGGCCGGGTGTACTCGTTTTACAGTACAGCGTAACGGGGGATGAGGTGGCTTTCAAGGTGCCGCCCGCAACCTGGTTGCAAACCCGCATGGTGAAATCAGCGGGCGGCAACCCCGTGTGGACGGCGGATAATTCGGGTGAAGGGTGGACTGTGGTCAGCCTGGAACAAATCGCTGCATGGAATCCGGAGATGGTCTTTCTGGTCGATTACAAGGGCAATGCCCCTGAAGTTGTCGCGCGATTAAGCCGGAACGAAGCCTGGCAATCCCTGCCAGCAATGGCAGCTGGCAAGGTTTACCCCTTCCCATGCGATTTCCTTAGCTGGGACCAGGCTGATTCACGCTGGATTCTTGGGCAGGAATGGCTGGCGAAGATGATCCAACCGGAGTTGTTTTCGGATCTTGATCTCCGCGATGAGACAATTTCATTTTACAAACAGATGTACGGCCTTTCTGACAAGGGTATCGAGGAACAGGTGCTGACGCTGTTAGCTGATGAGGTTTCCATCGAGCAGACAAGCAAATAGGGCAAGATAGTGGACAGAAGGTCAATAAATAAAGGTATTTCGTGAAGAAAGATCAAAAGGATCCTCAAACGCGGCAGCGCATCGGATTTATCCTGCTCGGAGCTGGCGTCCTGCTGGTCCTGGGATTATCAGTTTTCTTTGGGCGTTACCCGAAACCCTATTGGATGCCACCGCGCCTGCTGATAGAGGATGATCTGGCCCGCCAGCTTGCCCTGAACCTCCGCCTGCCGCGCCTGCTCACGGCATTTCTGCTTGGCAGCTCACTCTCAGCGGCTGGCGCGGTCATGCAGATGCTGTTCCGCAATCCACTGGTCGAGCCGGGGTTTCTAGGCGTGTCGCAGGGCGCCGCCTTCGGCGCTGCTTTTTCGATCATTTTCATGAGCAGCAATCCGCTGCTGGTCGAAACGAGCGCGGGCATCTTTGCCTTCCTCGGGATGCTGTTTTCCTATTTTCTGGCGCGCTATTTGCGTTACGGCGGCTGGGTGCTGCGCCTGGTTCTAGCTGGTATTGCGGTGTCTGCAATGTTCTCCGCGGGGGTGGGTGTGTTGAAATACCTGGCTGATCCGACTCAGCAGCTGCCGGAAATCGTTTTCTGGCTGCTTGGAGGTTTATGGTCGGTCACCTGGCGCGATTTTCTATTCATCCTGCCGGTAGTCGCGGTTGGTTTGACCGTTATCTTCTTGATGCGCTGGCGCCTGAATTTGCTGTCGCTTAACGACGACATTGCGTTTTCGTTAGGGGTGGCGGTGGGACGCGAGCGGACCTTACTGTTGGCGGCGTCGGTGGCTGTCACGGCTGCAGTGGTGTCGGTGGCTGGCATTGTCGGCTGGATCGGTTTGATTGTGCCGCACATTGCCCGCCGGCTGTTTGGGGCCAACGCAGCTCGGTCTCTGCCTGCCGCCATGTTGATCGGCGGGGTTTTTGCTCTGCTGTGTGATGATCTGGCCCGAACAATGCTGGTCGGCGAAATCCCGCTGGGAATCATTACCTCGCTGTTTGGAGCGCTCATTTTTGCGGTCTTGATGATCACCTATAATCTGTGGGTTCGGCGATGATCCAATCGGCTTTGCTTTCTCTTGCAAATCTCCAATTCGCCTACCAGCCTGGCGTGCCGGTACTGCGCCAGGTTTCCTTCGATGTGTTGAGCGGCTCGATCACAGCCATCCTTGGACCAAACGGCGCCGGGAAAACAACGCTGTTGAAATTAATCCTCGGACTGCTGCACCCACATGCCGGCAGCATCGTTTTAAATGGGAATAATATCCGTGAATACTCGCGCCGCGAATTAAGCCAATGGATAGGACTGGTACCGCAGCGTGAGAGCGTCCCATTCGAATTTTCCGTTCTCGAATATGTGTCGCTTGGTCGCGCGCCTTATCTTGGCCCGTTGGATCAACCCGCCAAGGTGGATATCGATATTGCCCGCCAGGCTTTGCGCCGGTTAGGGATTGAATCGCTCGAGAGGCGCGCTATTCCCGGCCTGAGCGGCGGCGAGTTGCAGCTGGTTTTGGTGGCGCGCAGCCTGGCACAGCAAACGCGGATCATGCTGCTGGACGAGCCGACCGCGCATCTCGATCTGAGCAATAAATACCGGGTCCTGGATATTCTCCTCGGGCTTGCCGAAGAAGGGGTGACGATCCTCTTTACGACGCACGACCCGGAATCAGCATCGCTGGTTGCAGAAGGGCTGGTGCTTATGTCACGGGGTCAGGTGCTGGACGCTGGACCTATGGAAAACATGTTCACATCCGAGAAATTAAGCGCCACCTACGGTGTACCAGTGGAGGTGTTGCGCGTGGACGGACGCAAGATTGTGGTCAAGCGAGAGGTGACCGTCGAGTGAGCATTCCTGGCGAATTGATCCTGATCACCGGCCTCATTGGGTCTGGCAAGACGACATTCTGTTCCGCAGCTATCGCGTGGGCGGGCTTGCGCGGATGGCAGGCTGCCGGTCTGGTTAGCCCGCCTGTCTTTCAAAACGGGATCAAAATTGGGATCGACGTCCTCGATGTGCGCAGCGGACAGCTGCGCAGGCTGGCGAATCTGCGGCTGAAGAATGGCGGTGAAATTACCACGGAACGGTGGAAATTTAACCCGGAGATTTTGCGGTGGGGAAACCAGGTATTGGCGCACATACTGCCCTGCGACCTGTTGGTGGTGGATGAACTCGGTCCGTTGGAATTCGAGCGTGGTCAGGGTTGGATAACCGGATTATCCGTCCTGGACACTCGCAGCTACAGGCTGGGTCTGGCAACCATCCGGCCGGGACTGTTGGGACGCGCGCAAGAGCGTTGGCCGTTTGCGAATGTGATGAAAATGCAGTCAGTGGATGAAGTGACCGAAAAGATTGCTGCATGGCTAGATCCACTGGCTGAAAGATAAGTTAAAACACTATTGGCATTAATTGGAAAGCCGACCGGTTTCCGGTAATTCATCCGATCAGCCGGCGGGAGATTCCCGGGATTCGACCGCAGGTCGCCCAAAGGGATAGCAGATTTTAATCTCATGTCAGTGGGCATGAAAAATGCAACTGAGGTTCTTCGTGCGCGTGCATGAAACGGTTAGCCATATGGTTGCCGTAAATTTATCCCACCCACTTTTAACGGAGTAATCGACATGGAAAGCAACTCAACTCTTTTTTTGCAGGTTTTCGGGCTGTTCTGCGCTGGGATCTTCATACTCGTTTTCCTCGGCGGCGGCATCTATTTAATCTACCGCAGCATTAAGGATAAAAAGAAAGCCAAATTGAGCCTGAGCTGGCCCTCCACGCCTGGGCGGGTGATCGAATCGCGCGTTGTCGAGAGCCATTCATCCGACAGCGACGGCGACACAACGACCACTTATCGACCCTATATCAAGTATGAGTATCAGGTGGTTGGGGCAACGTTCACCTCTGACAAGCTGTCCATTGGCCCTGCCGTATCGACCAGCAATTATCGAAAATCCCAGGATAAGGTTAATCGTATGCCCGCCGGCTCGACGGTTACGGTGTTCTATAACCCGGACGATCCCACCGATGCGGTACTCGAGCAGCGCTCGAATGCGACCCTGATGCTTGTGCTAGGGATCGTATTTACAGTTATCGGGTTGTGCTTTCTTTTTCCTGGTGCGATTATTATGGCAGTCAACTGGCTTCAATTTTAATTAAAAGGGATATTCAAGCAGGTTCACTGATTAAAATCCCCGGAAACAGTGTAAACTAGGTTAATAAACCTTACACTAGATACAGACCGGGGATGAATAGATGGAACTGATATCTTATAACGGCTGGCCGAATTGTTTGCGTTTGTCTAACGCGTTAGTGGATCTGGTAGTCACCACCGATATTGGCCCGCGAATCATCCGCTATGGCTTTCTGGATGAAGAGAATGAATTTGCCGAGGTGCCTGAGGAGCAGGGCAAACGGGGCGGTGACGAATGGCGCTCATACGGCGGTCACCGCCTATGGCATGCGCCAGAAGACAGTGTTCGTACCTATGTACCGGACAACCAGGCAGTGAAGTATGAAGACCACGGCGAATTCGTGCGTCTGGTGCAGCAGGTCGAACCACTCACTGGCATTCAAAAAGAGATCGACATCCGCCTCTCAACGGTCAATACCCATGCGCGCCTTACCCACCGTTTACGCAATACCAATCTATGGGAAGTGCGATTAGCGGTGTGGGCGCTGACCGTCATGGCGCCTGGAGGGACAGCAATTCTGCCGCTGCCTCCGCGCGGCACTCACCCGGAGAATCTCAGACCCATCAACTCACTGACCTTCTGGCCTTATACGGACATGAGTGACCCGCGCTGGATTTGGGGGAGGCAGTACGTGATGCTGCGACAGGATCCGCTGATAAAAACACCGCAGAAAATTGGAGGGCTGATTCCGGGCGGTTGGACAGTTTATGCGCGGCGCAGCCATTTATTCATCAAAAAATTTGCCTATGATCCGAATGGCGAATATGTCGATTTTGGCTGCAATGTGGAATTGTTCACCAATGATTGGATGCTGGAGCTGGAATCACTCAGTCCGATGAAATCGCTGCAACCGGGCGAGGCAGTTGAGCACATCGAAGATTGGTACCTGTTCCGCGATGTGCCTACTCCGCACAACGATACGCAGGTCGAGCGGCATGTGCTGACCAAGTTAATGGAGACGGGAGTGTAGGAGTATCACGTGTCACGTGTCAGGTGGCACGTGTGTCTGTGATCTGGTGTTCTGGTGTCGTGGTGCTCTGGCGTTCTAATATTATCGCATTCCTGTGTCATCACATGGACACTTCGAAGGTAGGCGCCCATCTCTCGCTGTTGTGTGTGGGAAAATGGTTAGGGATGAGGGTGAGGGCATGCTGACCATCCGCAAAATAGACGAAGACGATTCGGCTGATTTTCTCGCGATGGGCGCTGCGATCGACAGCGAGACTAAGTTTATGCTGCTCGAGCCAGGCGAGCGCACATTAAAAGTTGAAGAGCAGCGCGAGCGCATCCGCTCGCTTGCTGAGCGGGATAATGCAACCCTTCTGGTGGCAGAGACAGACGGGCAGCTGGCAGGGTACATTTACGCTGATGGCGGGCGCTACAAACGCAACCGGCACAGCGCCCACGTTGTTATTGGCATCCGCGCTGCTTTTACCGGGCAGGGGATCGGCAAGCAATTATTCCAGGAATTGTTCGCCTGGGCGCGGATCCACGGCCTGACCCGTCTGGAGTTGACCGTTATGACGCATAACCAGCGTGGCATCAGCCTGTATAAGAAAATGGGCTTCGAGGTGGAAGGGCTGCGGCGGCGCGCGCTGGTAGTTGATGGTGAATACGTGGACGAGTACGCCATGAGCAAACTGCTGGATGTAGAACAACCGTTAATGACCAAATAGGCTTGACCGGCGCGCCTGCCGCCATTACAATGCAGGCTGTTTTATTTCTGGAAAAGCGAGGATTGGCAGGGTGATTCAGGAACAAAAAACAACGCGCGAAGCCAGCCTGAATGTGATGAAATTCTTCCGGCTTTTCTATTTGCGTCTGACCACTCAAGGGGCGAGAACAACCTTCCTGTGGTTGGCTAATGTTCTCAACCGCTATTTAATCGACCACCCAATACGGCGGTTGTGCCAGGTTACTCCGCAGTTGTTTGTTGGCGCGCAATTCGGCGAACGCGGCTGGCGTGTTCTCAAGCGTTGGGGGATTAGCGCGGTGGTCAATCTGCGCAAGGAATTTGACGATATCGATCTCGATATCGATCTTGACCGCTATCATTACATCCCTACCGAAGATGACAACACGCCGACGCTGGATGAATTGAGGGAGGGCGTTGAGTTCATCGCCGCCGAAATCGAGCGCGGAGGTAAGGTGTACATCCATTGCGGTTCGGGCGTCGGGCGCGCGCCGACCATGGCAGCCGCTTATTTTGTATCACGCGGCAGTTCAGTGCAGGAAGCCTGGGAAACCATCCGCAGGATACGCCCGTTTATCCGCCCAACCCGCGTGCAGCGCGAGCAGCTGGAGCGGCTGGCAGTGGATTACAAGCCGAAGCCTTCCTAAAAACAAATTATTTTTTTGCTGGTTCGGCTACTCGACTTTTTCGACCACGATGGTCATCCTGGCAACCAGGGCCGCGATAGCGCCGATAGCTGCCCAAACCGGCAACAGGAGGATTCCCACCACGCCAATGGTTAACGGAATTTCGATAAGGATTTCGCCTTTTTCGTTTTTAATGATGATCCGGCGGACATTGCCTTCGTGCAAGATTTCCTTTATTTTTGCAACCAACTCCTCGCCGTTCACGCTGAACTCTTCAAAACGGGTCTTTTCTTCGGTCATCATTGTTTCCTTTCTCTGCGCGCCAATCATTTAATCTACGTATGTCTTGCCTGAGAGTTGCTCCTCGAGTTCAGAGGATGCGCCGTCCGATGGCATCTTCAGCCTGTATATGAATTTTCGAAGACAGGCTGCCTGGGTATTCCTCAGCCAGCAGCGTCCAGATCATCATGTTGCGCATTATCCCGGATGCGGACGGCAAGCGCTGGCGCAGGGTACCCTCATACGTGAAACCCAGCTTGCGCGGAACGGCTGCGCTGGCAAGGTTGAGCGGGTCCATGTGGATTTCCACCCGCTGAACGCTTTCGATTTCGAAAGCTACCTTCACCAGCGCAGCGCTGGCTTCGGTGGCTAAACCCTGGTTGATGTGATCTTTGTCGATCCAATAGCCGATTTCGATTGCGCCAGGCCCCACCCGGCGGTGTAATCCGCAGCCGCCAAGGATGCGGGCGCCAGTGAGGTCGAAAATGCCATAGACGAAGTCCTCGCCGAGGTCGAACCTGGCACGGAATCCACGCAACCGCTCGATTTTCTTTTGCAGCTCCTCCGGCTCGTCTTGCGCCCAGGGCATGAAGGTCAGCAGGTGCTCACGGTTTCCGGCAAGAGATTGGCGCAGCGCCTCAGCGTCTGTCGGATTCCAGCAGCGAAGAAGCAGTCTTTCGGTCAAAATTCGGTAAGCGGGTCCGGATATTTTTGCGGACAAGGTTTTCTTCCCGTATATTATTACGCTTCAGCTAATGATAATGTCGTCGAGCGCGCGCTTAGGCACGTGGTGTACCTGGCGTTCATCCCGCCAGTAACGGACATCCCCATCCGCGCCGAGCGGCTCGATGACCACCTGCTCGACCGGTTTGCCGAGCGCGAGAACCAGCAGCACCTCGTAATGATCGGGGATGTTCAACTCCGCGCAAAGCTCGGACCGGCGGATGGTGGCGACGATACAGCCGCCCAATCCGCGCTCGACCGCGCCAAGCAGGATGCTCTGGGAAGCAATGCCATGATCGACGCCGAAGGAAGCTGAAATCGTCTTGTCGCCAAGGATGACGATGTAGGCGGACGGGCGTTCGCTTACCTCCGGGCCAGGCCAATCTTTCAGGTAACCCGCCCAACTGAGCTGCGGGAAGATGCGCTGGTTGGTTTCAGGATCGCAGGATAGATAGTATTTTAACGGCTGGATGTTGCGCCCAGAGGCAGACAGGCGCGCCAAATTTACCAGCTCGCACAGAGTATCCATCGAAACGGTTGTTTGCTGGTCGAAGCGACGGTAACTACGGTTTTTCGTTATCAAATCGAGCATCATATTTCCCTCCCCAAAAGATATTGGTCATAGCTTCTCCATTATAATATCCGAATGAAGAATATGACCCCATCGATATCATTGCCCCGCGAAAAACTGGAACCCCTGGCTGAAGCTGCTGCTGCCCGCTCAGCATTGATCGACCTCGAGCACCTCTCTGCTCTGCGTCTGTTCAACGGCTTTTATGAGGGTGTCCCTGGTTTGGTGGCGGATCTCTACGGACGCACGCTGGTGCTCTATAATCACGCCGACGATCCAAAAAGCCTGCAGCCCCTGGTTCTTGCCGCGCAGACCTGGTATTGCGAGAAACTACCCTGGCTGCAAGCTGTGGTGATCAAAACTCGAGATGCTATTTTGCGTGATGAGCGTAATGGGCGGCTGGTGTACGGGCGGCAGCCTGATGAACGCATTCGCGAACACGGCGTATGGTACGCTCTTGATCTGAGGATGAACCAGGATGCCAGCTTTTATCTCGATACGCGCAACTTGCGCGCCTGGTTACGCGAGAACATGCACGAACGCAGCCTGCTGAATACCTTTGCTTACACCGGCAGCCTGGGCGCAGCGGCACTGGCTGGCGGCGCCTCGGAGGTATTGCAAACCGACCGCAGCCGAAAATTCCTCGGCCTGGCCCGTCGCACCTATGAGATGAATGGATTCCCATATCGCGGCGAGGATTTTCGAATCGGCGATTTTCATCGCCAGGTTGGCTCTCTCCGCCGCCATTGGCGGCTGTTCGACTGCGTTATCCTCGATCCGCCCTTCTTTTCCGTGACCAGCGCTGGGCGCGTTGATATAGCGGCGGACTTCCGGCGGCTGGTCAATAAAGTTCGTCCGCTGATTGCGCACGAGGGCTGGCTGGTGGTGGTCAATAACGCGTTGTATGTTTCTGGTGAGGATTTCCTGGCAGAGTTAAATAAACTGTGCCAGGATAAATATCTGAGCCTGGAGGCGATTTTACCGGCGCCCTCAGATGTCACCGGTTACGCAGAAACACGCGTTAGCGGACCGCCAGTGAATCCGGCGCCGTTCAACCACCCAACGAAAATTGCCCTGCTGCGCGCCTCCCGAAAGGATCAGGCGCCTGCAAGTTGATCGGTTTATACCAATTTACGCCGGCGGGGGCGTTTCAGCAGCAAATTGGATGCAATTTCCTTCCGGATCGTAAAAGGTTCCGTATGCGACCACGCCTGGGATCACTTTGGCATCCTCGCACTTTACGCCTCTGGCGCGCAGCTCATCGGTTGTTTTAAACACATCCTCTACGGTCAGCACCAATACCGTGCTTTTTGACGGTTTTGGCATTGTTGCGGGGTCATCCCAGCGACTGATGGCGACATGCCCAGAAGTTCCTTCACCATATTCCTCCCAGCCCATTTCGTCATTAGAATACAGAATTGGCCAGCCGAGGAGTTCGCGATAGAATTTCTTAGCGCCTTCCCAATCCTTTACATGCAGGGATACAACACTGATGTTCTTAAAAAGAGACATAGCCGACTACCTCTCGATATGAATAGAACGCATATTCGATATAAAATGATTATAGGAAGTTATTACCGAATGGTCAACAGTTTATATCAAAATTTGTGACAATTGATTGTGAATCAATGCCAATTCGAGTATTCTTATCATAAGCATTCGTTTAGGGTGAAAGAAGGAAAGAAACCATGGATGAAATAAAAGTTGAAATAACTCAACTAGAGCCGTTGCGGGTGATGTACATTGTGAGTGTAAGTGAAAGCCCTGAATTAGAAGCGCAGGGAAAGCTGCTCAGTTGGGCAAAATCGAAAGGCTTGCTGAATACTGTCCCGGCGCCGCGATTTTTTGGGTTCAATAATCCCAATCCGAGTCATGGCAGTGAAATCTATGGCTATGAATTTTGGATGACGGTCGGCGAATCATACCAGCCAGAAGAAGGCGGCCTGCCCGTCAAGCGGTTTGGGGGAGGATTGTATGCGGTGACAGAACTTGTCAGTGTCTGGAATATACCCGAGACCTGGGAGGCGCTGAATCGCTGGCTAGAATGCAGCCGCTACATCATAGGGAAGCACCAATGGCTCGAGGAGCACGTACAATTCATCGACCTGCCGCTCGATCAATATCGAGTAAAGCTATTCCTGCCGGTCGCTGGGCGTTGATCCTATTCTGGCTGAAATGAGTCGCTTACCACCGGGGCTGGCTGCTGCCTTCTTTCCTCGCGCCTTTCCACAACACGCAGGATGACCACCCCGCAAATAATGAGCAGGCTGCCAGTCACCTGGGGCAGGGTAAAGCGTTCCCCGAGCAGGAAGTACGACTGCAGCGCGGTCAGCGACGGTTCCAGGGTGGCGATCAGGTTGCTGATGGTGGCAGGCAGGAAGTTCATGCTCAAGTTGTACAATCCGTAACCGCCAATGGTGGGACCGGCTGCCAGCAGTACCAGAAAACCCCAGCCAGAGGCATCCAGTGAGGGGAGCAGGCTGGGGCTGCCGAGGATTGTCCCGGCTAGTTTTGGCAGTATGAAGTTGTAAGCTGCCAGCAACAGCGAAGCCATGCCGAAGGTATAGAACAGCGCAGTCCAGGAGGAGATGCCGCGCTGGGCGGTTTCTTTACCCATCAGGCTGTAGAATGAGAATAGCAGTCCGGAGACCAATCCGGTGATGACGCCGAGTGCATTGCTGCGCCAGGCTGAAGGATCGAATGCGCCGGAAACGAGCAAACAGCCGATCAGGCTGAATACGATAGCAAATATGCGGGTGGGGGTGAGCGTTTCGCTGAACACGCGCCAGGCGATTAGCGCGGTAAACGCTGCTGATGAGTATGCCAGGACGGTAGACACCGCCGCGCCGTTGAGCACAACCGATATTGTCCACGAGGCGTTGAATAGCGAAAGGAGGATGCCGTAAAGCAGAAAAAATTTCCACTGGCCGCGCGGAAGCCGCAGTAAAGAACGCCGTACGATCAAGAAAGTCGTGAAAAGGATCAGGCAAGCCAGACCATCCCGCCAGCAGGCTAATAGAAACGGCGGAAATTGATACCTTGAAGTCAGGTAGGCGATCAGCACACCCGTGGAGGACCATAAGGTCACACCGACCAGGGCAATCAGATATCCTTTTCCAGATTTTGAGTGTGGGCGATGCGCTGCGGGCATGTTCATCGGTGCAATGCCTTGAATGGGAAAGTTGGCGCAATCTTACCACAGGTCAGGGACTTGCAAGAGATTTAGCGCAGCGAAAACCCACTCGCGGATTTGACCGGATTGAATGCGAGGAATCGCGGAAAAAGGTGGCCGCCTGCTCCATGGACGAGGCATAGGACCCGCCGCGCAAGCCGTGATCGAGGATGTGATCGGGACCGCGGGGATTTACTAGCGGCGAAACAACGTAATAATCCCGATCGTAAAAATCGGCAACCCATTCAGCCGCGTTGCCTGCCATATCTAGTGCGCCGTATGGGCTGGCGGCGCGGGGATAGCTCCCAACTGGTCGAACCTTGTTCAATTCAGATTCAGCGGTATTGGCGCGGTCTGCAGCCCACTCATTTCCCCAGGGATAGCGGTAAGCCTGCTCGCCGCGGGCGGCTTTTTCCCATTCCGCCTCTGTCGGCAGCCGTTTACCTGCCCAACGGCAGTAAGCTTCCGCTTCTTTCCACAGCACGCCTGTCACCGGATCGTCCGGTCGTTGGAGCAGCTCGGCGGCGTCCCAGCGGCTGCCTGTTTCGTCGAGCGTCCGAATGTACTCAGCAAAAGCCGCGCGCGTGACCTCGGTGCGGTCGATCGAGAAGAATTCCAGATAGACGCGGTGCGCTGGTCGCGCAGATGGCGGGCCACCATCCGCGCCCATCCAGAACCAGCCGGCAGGAACTTCGACCATCTCAGGCGCGGACGGAACGCAGCCGCATAACGCCACAAGTAGAACCATAATTGCGCTTACAGATCGTTTACCCACAGTAGACCTGTTTTTATCGAGAATCAAAAATCAGCAGGAATTGACCTGATGACCTGCGCGCCGCAGCGCCTCCACAGCCTGATTCAGGCAGGCTGCTTTGACCAGGATGTAATCCGTGTCGAAGGTCGATAACGCAAAAATACTGATTCCTGCCTGCGCCAGCGGTGACAGCAGCGATGAAAGGACGCCAGTCAGTTCGAAAGCCAGCGGGCCATCGACTTTAAGCGCCCGCCACCCGCTTTCGCGGGGAATATCAGGCGGAATCAGCGACTCCTCGCAGACGAGTGAAAGCTCCTCAGCCGTAACAGTGAGGGAGAGAAATCGCGATCCGGAGGTCCAGGCGGGCAAAGGACTCTCTGGGGGCAGGCGGCATACCGCAAGCCAATAGGGTAGAACCTTCAGTGAGATTGGCGGGATTTCACCCATGATCCTCCCGCCTTATTTCTTGCGTTTGGTGAAACGCCAGACACCAACCGCGGCGACCAGCAGGGGCAGTGAGGCGCCAACCGGGCAAATTTTTTGGAATCCCTCGCGGATGCGTTCCTGAATCCAGTCCAAAACAAGCTGCTCGATGTTATCCAATTGCTGGCGTCCCCACTCGCGCACCTGTTCCTCCAATTCTTTCTTCTTATCTTCAAGCTGCTGCGGCAGGACGATAACGTTGATGATGATCGGTTTACTGGCGAAGGTCTGGCTGCCACGGGAAATATCCCACTGAGACATGAACACCCCCCACTTCGGAAAGACAGTAGTCGTCCAACCGAGGGTGATCGTTTCACCCGGCGCGACTGCTGCTGGCAATTCCAGGCGGCTTCCAGCCCCCCAGTCATTGCGCATATTGACCAGAGCAACCTCACCGGGCAGCCAGGTCTCGGTACCGTCGTTGCGCAGGGTTAACTCAATCTCGGTGCTTTCACCTTCGACCAGCACCGCCCAGTCGGTTTGTTTGCTGACACTCACCGCCAACGGCTGAAGGGTGCCGCTGCTGACCGCGATGATCTGCGGGATGCTGCGGCTGGAGTAGATATAGGGATTGTTCCTGCATATCAGCTGGGTCGACTCGCCCCCGTCCAGCATGATCACCTGCTGCGCGCCGAATGCTCGCAGTACGCCGGCTGCATCAGCCTGCCGGGTCGTTTTCGAGTTGAAAATCAACACGGTTTCGAACTGCCCGTCGCCGTCCGCGTCTTGCACGCCCGCGAAGGTGCGCCCGATCAACGCAGAAGGCTCTTTATTAGCATCTTCGCTTAATCCAGCCAGAATCTGCGGGGCGGTAGAGGCTGAAAGGGTATCGGCAGATAGGGGTCGGATGACGGCATGGTCAGGCCAGATCTCGAGCATCAGCTTTTGATCGGGGAATTCGGACAGGCCGTAGCCCTGGCTGACGACTTTTCCATTGACCTTGAGCGGAAAGGCCAATGGAGTTGGATCGACATCTGTCGAGAAGAATGCCCCGTTTACCAGGCAAAAGGCGCGGCTGTCGCCTGCGGCAAAGCTGTCCCAGGCTTGTTGCAGAGTCTGCCGGTTGAAGCTTGGGTTGTCGCCGCCGTACGCGCCTTGCCCGAGGCCTGACTCCGCGATGCTGCTATGCAGTAAGGTTAGCTGCGCGCCGCCAGCCAGGTCGATCACTTGAACGAAATCAGGCGTGCCGCCCGGGTAGTCTTTGCGGTAGAGTTCCACTGCTGGCGCCGAATCGATTAACTCAAAACCGGGAGGAGGAGTGGTCTGTTCTGCGCGTGCTGAGACTGGCGCGACCAGTAAGAATCCAGGCAAGGCGATGGTAAAAAACAAGATGATAAAAAGGCAAATGGGTTTTCGGCTCATGCTTAAATTATACAGCCCTCAAATGAATCGCTGAAGGACAATTCTCTACTGATTGCGCCAATACTACCAGCCATGAAATCCTTCTAACGAGATATCGGCGGATTACGCTACTTAACCAGAAAGGTCAACAGTACCAACACTGCCATGCCGATCAATATGACTGGCAACGGCTGGCGGATACGCCAGGCAACGATTCCTGCTACCAATCCGGCCATCAACCGCAAATTGCTCGCGGAAACATCGATTTGACCCGAGCGAATAAACAGCTCCTGAAAAATGATGGCAGATAAAATGGCCGGTGGAACAAAACGCAGGCTGCGCTGCACCAAAGGAGGGATCTCCTGGCGACCGAAGAGGGCGATGAACGACAACCGGGTGAGGTAGGTGAATACGCCGCCAGCAATGAATACCAGCCACAGTTTCATTTTCGCCTGCCCTCCACCAGCAGGCCGGCGGCAATGCCAACCAAAGCAGCTGCGACCAGGCCTAGCTTGTACGGCAGGTTGTAGCCAACTACGGCGGCGATTCCTGCCGAGAGGCCGGCGGCGACTCCCGCGCGGTCCTTGATCAGCGGCGCGACCATGGCAATGAATGTCAGCGCCAGGGTGAAATCCAGCGGCCACGAGGAGGGAATGACAGCCCCGAGCAAGATGCCAGCGGCTGTGCTGATCTGCCATACTAGCCACAAAGCCAAGCCAGTGCCAAGGAAATAAAAGTGCCTGGTATGCACAGATGGCGAGTTTTCCAAATTGCCAATGGAGGCAGCATAGGCCTCATCGGTCAGCAAGTAGGCAAGTCCCGCCTTCCACAGCGGCGAAAGATGCTTGAAATATGGGGCAATCGAAGCGCTGTATAGGGCGTGGCGCATGTTGAGCACCGCGATGGTCAGTACCATGACAAACGCCGGAGCGCCTGTCTGGGCTAACGGTACAGTCGCGAACTGCGAGGAGCCGGCGAAAACGATCGCTGACATTGCCTGCGTCGTCCCAATCGGCCAGCCGGCTGAGACAGCCAGCGCCCCGTAAATCATGCCGAACGGGCTGACCCCAACCAGCAATGGTAATACCCCGCGCACACCTGCCCAGAATTGACTGCGCGCGGATAATTGAGAGGAAAATGAGCTAGATTGTGCGGAAATTGAAGGCGGCATGTGGCAATGATCTGGATGAAATTCGGTTGGATTACATAACTACAGTCTGCGGCCTTTGAAATTATTTTACAGGTGGTTTTAGAAGATTCGCAGCACGATTGGCACCGCTATCGCCGTGATTCCCAGGACCAGAATAACGGCGCTGAACAACCCATAACGTCTAGCATAGTTCATTACCAGGCTCTTATCGTAGTATTTGTCGATCTGGTTGTCAGTGTACATAGCGATCAAGCCTGTGAGCAATTTCGAGCGAGTTTTGCGCCCTACGGAAAGGCCCATGATGGCGATGAAATTGATCAGGACAGTCATGGCGATTACAATTGCCAGGATAATATCGTCCGCGCTGGATGGCCTGTCCGAACTGGCAAAACCCGAGTTGATCCCCAAAGCGATCAAGTTGAAGATCACCGCGACGACCACAAAAATTGTATCTGTGCGGCTTGAGTGTCCCAATTCTGCCACAACGTGTTCGTGAAGCCGTTCTAACATTTTTCACCTCCTTCAGTAACTGCCTGACGCATGTGTGCGGATTGAAAGGCGTTTTTACTAAACAAATACGGGCTGCAACGAACATTTATGACATGCTGTGTTGACACGCAGAGATTTTTTTTCTACGTTTTGAGTATACATCGCTTATTAGGAGAGTTAACCGCAGAACCGATAAGATTCAGCCGTTTCGAGGCAGAATCTCATTGGATAAATTTGATTCAAGTAGGAAAATCAAAGTTTATAACGGTACAGATTGGACTCGCGCAGTTCAAAGCCGACCCGCTGATAAAGCCGGTTAGCGGCTTCGCGCGAGGGGCGCGAGGTCAGATCGACGGTTTTAGCGCCGAGCTCAGCCGCGTGTTTGAGAGCTGCAAAGGTCAACGCTTCGCCAATGCCCTTGCCCCGCTCGGCGGTATCCACCACGACATCCTCGATCCACGAGCGGATGCCCGTGGGGATGCGGAACGTGACCAGGGTCAGCGTGCCGACAATCTTGCCGTTCTGCTGCGAATCACGAGCAATCAACAGCGAATCGTTGTCAGCAATTTCCTGTAATTCAGCTTTACTGGGGATGGCTGCGGAAGTACTGAGCTGAGGGATCAGGCGCGCGAACGCCTCATAGACTTCATCGGTTATCTCAGTTAGAAGCGTAATATCCATGTTATTGTCCTATCGTTGGTTGGGGGTATCCTATATGTTGATAATATTCGCCAAAGCACTGGACATTTCTTGCGATGATTCATTTTACTTGATTTCTTCCAAAGGATTCCCCAGGTCGAAGAGATGAACATCGGCGTAATCCCGGCCAAGGGCGATTTGTATTTCTCCGCTGCTTAGATTATAGAGAACCGACCAGACGGTATTTTCCTGTGAGGTGTCTTTTAACAATTGCATGGCAGCTAACGGCTCGAGCACCCCTTGGGCTGCTTCCAAGGTGTTGGAAGCCTTTTTATAGCGCCGGCAGGAGCGGTCCGCTTCCTCCTCGCTCAAACCAGCGAGTATGAAATTGGTGGCTGCCTGCCAGGGCTGCTGGCTGCGAAGGATTTCGATCCGGTCAGAGTGAATTTCCACAACTGCGGAGCTTTGCCGGTCGCTGATCAAGTAATGCAGCCAGGGACCGCCGCTAAAATCGATGTTAACATTTTGGATCAGCTCGAGGGCTTCATCCAGGTTGCCGGCGTAATCGAGGATAAGGCGGACCACCTCAAGCGAGTCCAGCGTGGGTTTATTGGGATCAAATAATCCCGGCGCGGCGGGCACAGCCATGATCCCGATCCCCACACCACGCTCGTTCATCCCGTCAAAAGGCCAGAAAGGCGCCTGTTTAAGGTCGTTAATCGCCTGCCATGAGACACCTTCGTCGAACCCAAAATAACCCAAATCGACCATGGATACGGATGCGTAACCGTCAGGCGGATCTGTATACAACAGCAAGGTGGATCGATGCTTCCAATCGAAGTTGCGACCGAGCAGCGCTTCGCCTTGACCTGTGCGTCCGTAGAATACTGTGCAGGCAGGCTGTTGGTTCTGTTGTCCGAGATAGGAATTAATAGAAGATGTTGTTTCGAGCTCTCTTGTTTGCAAGAAATGATAGTCACCGTGATATTGCATGGTGTACAGCGGATAATCATCCACCTTGCGGAAGGTTAGCAGGCTGGCCAATGGTGGAGACAGGCTCAACGAACCGATCAGGATGATTAGCAGCGCAGCCGCGAGGAATATGGTCAACCTTCGCTGGCGGATCATTTCAGGTATAACTCCTTGTCTTCTCCCGTTCTCTTCGTTATGTGCTTCAGGTCCTGCGTTATTTCTCGTGCTTCTCATTTTCTATCATCCTAGAAGCGTTGAAAAACCCAGCAAATGTTCAATTGCATCCAGGACGGCAGCGATAAGTAACTTATTACTGCTCTGACGGTTTTTCGGGAGCGGGCTTGCCGCGGGTGAGCAGCTCCAGACCTTGCATGGCGATAGCGACTTGCGCAAGCGCCAGCCAGATGAAGATCAAAGTGAATCCGGCGGTCAGCAGGCGCATCCAGGTCGGTAATTTCTCCTGAATGCGGTTGACTTCGTTGTGGATACTTTTGACCGATTCCTGATAATCCTGGAGCACTGCGCGAGCCTCTTCGACGCTGGAAGTGATGCTGCGAACATTGCCTGAGATACCCTTCATCTCCGTTTGGATGTCTCCCAAACTAACGCTCATCTGGTCGATGTTCTCTTGCGAGCTTTTCAGCATTTCAGGCGTATCTTTGAGACTATCGGAAACCTTGCTGATGGTCTGATTGAGCGGGGTTTCCGGGTTGTAGATCACCGTTCCAATGATCGGAATACTGCTCAAAGTGGTGAGGAAGTTATCCACGTTTTTTGCGGCGGTCTGGGCGACATTCAGCGCTCCGCGTGTCGAGCGGATGGTGCTTGGCAGCTTCGTCCCGATCAATTCACTGATGGAATCCAGAGTTGGAAGGGTCTTACCCATGACCACTTCGACGCTGTCAACAGTCATCTGTAACGACTCGAGCGCATCGATAGCATCCGCAAAAGCATTGTCAGCCACCTCGAAGCCATTTTCGGTCGTCGTCAGGGTGCTGTCGAGTAATTCGAGCATGCTGGTTAGAGATACAGTTGCCTGTTTTTGGACGCGGATAATAACGATCAGACCCGCGAGACTGACCAGGATGCCGATCACAGCGGCGACGAGCAAGGAGAATCCAAGCACTTTATAGACCAGGTTTTTCATAAGGATCGACCTCCGCAGCCCGCAGGTTCCGAGCCGATTTGTCCATTAATTGGATGCACGTATAGCGTCTTTGGCGGACACGATTTGGTTTAATCGTCTATTGATTACCAGGAAGTAACCACACCAACTTAGAGAAATTACTCGCGGCGCCCGGCAATCAGTTTGTCTTGAAGAGCCTTCAATTCAACCCATTTGCCTTCCGAAATCAGCGCTGCTTGTTCTGGCCAAGTTGAGGCATCGAACAAATTGATGCCAGCGGCTTTTAAAATTTCCGCAATGCGATGGGGGGGTGTTTCCGATAGTTTTTGAAAAGTATTCAGCCCCGCCTCGCGCAAGATCCCGCTGATCTTTGGACCAATGCCTTCGATGATGGTCAGATCATCGAGCGAGTCGATATCTGCCGTAAATGGGGCTGGTTGCGCCGCTTTTGGTTCTACTGGCGGGCTTGTTTTCTCTTCGATGAATGGTTTTACTTCCGCAGCGGGTTTGCGGATTAACAAATAAAGCAGGATGGCAACGATGATCAATGCAATCACCCAGACCCACCATGGCAGGCCAAGGATCTTCTGCGTTTGTTGAGCCGCTGAGGTTAGAAGAAATGCGCGATACGCGTACATTTTTCCTCCACAATCATGTTTGACTTAATCGATAGGTTCAATTGCCATTATGCTATTCATGTTAATGATTTTTCAGCGCATGTCAAATCTAAACACGAAAAAGTCATGATCTGCTTCAAGAAATCCGATATAGCCTCCCTTTTTCGCGGGATTTCAACGGCCTTTATTGAGTATTGTGCCTTGTAGCTGCTTATGGATTCCCTGGTTGAAGCGTGTAGCGTTCTTGCATGCAAGAACGGTTATCGATGACGGTATACAACTCGAAGCCGTCTTCGAAGAAGGTCAGTTGGGTTGCCAGCGCGCCAAGGGAATTTGAGTAGGCGTTAGCAGTTGACCATAAGTAGGTCTGAGAGTAATCGCCGGCGCGCAAATCAACCGAGCGCGCAGAGAAATCAAAGGTAATCTCGAATTCTACGGGTACAACGATCAGGCAGGTACAAGGCGCCCAGGCGTAACAATCGTAGGAGTAGAGATGCTGTCCCTGGTTGGCCGACTCGGCCTGGCTGCGCAGCAGAGCCTTGAGGGAATTCTTATCGGTTGGTAGTGGAGTTGGCGTGGGGCTGCCGACCAGCTGGATGGTCGGCGTCGGCGGGAGCGGCGTTATGCTCGGCAGTAAGGTCACCTTAGGCAGCGGACTGGGTGTTACGGTTGGCATGGAAGTCTGTGCGCTCTGACTAGAGCAGCCGGCAGTGAAAAATATCAAAAAAGTCGCAAGGAATAAATAACGCGGCATCTTGCCCTCGACGCTATTTTCATAATATTTCGATATGGGATGAACCTGCATGGGCGTTACCCCCATTCTATCATGAGGTCACATGAGTTATTCCTTTTGTGGAAACAAAAACCGGACGGATATTCATCCCGTCCGGTATTCTACATCGCGTCGATCGTGATCCTAGTGATTTGCCTCAAATTCCGCCATGGTATCCACCAGCACCTGAACGCTTTCGAGGGGCATTGCGTTATAGAGTGAGGCGCGGAATCCGCCAACTGAGCGGTGGCCTTTGATGCCAACCATGCCTCTACTCTTGGCAAAGTTCATGAACTCTTCTTCGAGGTTCTCATAGCCTGGCGACATGACGAAGCAGACATTCATGCGCGAGCGGTCTTCCACTGCGGCGGTGCCGACGAACAGTTTGTTGCGATCGATTTCATTATAGAGCAAGGTGGATTTCTGGATATTTAGCTTTTCTATTTCTTTCAAACCGCCGAGCTCTTTCAACCATCTCAGCGTCAACATAGCTGAATAAACAACAACGCACGGTGGGGTGTTGTACATCGAATTATCCTTGATGTGCGTGCGGTAGTCGACCATGCTTGGTAACGGACGAGAAACCTTGCCGAGTAGATCCTCGCGGACCACAACGAAGGTAACACCGGCAGGCGCAAGATTCTTTTGCGCGCCACCGTAGATTAAGCCATATTTAGAGACATCCATCGGGCGGCTGAAGATGTCGGAGGACGCATCTGCAACGAGGGGTATCGGTGAATCGATATCGGTTTTGATTTCTGTGCCGTAGATGGTATTGTTGGTCGTGATGTGGAAATAATCGGAATCGGTCGGGATGGTATAACCCTTGGGGATATAGGTAAAATTCTTATCCTCAGAGGAGGCGACGATTTCCGTTGGACCAAACAACTTGGCTTCCTTGGCGGCTTTCTTAGCCCATGCGCCGGTGACCAGGTAGGCGGCTTTTTTCTCGAGGAGGTTGTATGGAATGTGGAAGAATTGCGTGCTGGCGCCGCCGCCGACGAATATCACGGCGTAGCCTTCCGGTATGCCGAGGATCTCTTTGAATAATTCTACGGTTTCAACCATGACCGCGTCGAACTCTTTGCTGCGGTGAGAAACCTCGAGGATGGATAACCCGGTGCCAGCGAAGTTCTTGATCGCCTCAATGGTACCGTCGATAGTGTATTGGGGCAGAATGGAAGGTCCGGCATTGAAATTGTGTTTTTTCATTCGTTCAATCCTTTTTATGTTATGGGTTCATTCGAAAGGTTAAAAGTCGGTCTGATACTAATTCTCATTATAAAAGAGCGTCGTGGAAAACGCATAGTGAAGGAATGCAGGTTTTTCGTCAATTTAAGTCAGCGTAACATCAGCCAAATGATACTAGTCCGACCCATCAAATCCATTCTGGTTGAATAGTCAGGCTGTTCTGCTGGTCTCCAGTGTTGACCGTCGTTTTCGGCTCAAGCAGCAGCACCTGTGCCTCCTGTGGAGCGTCAGGGCAGTGCTCCACTCCTTTGGGGATGACTGCCAGCTCGCCTTCGTGCAGGAGTACATTGCGATCCCTCAGTCGGATGGTCAGTGTGCCCTTGATCACCAGGAACAGCTCGTCTTCGTTTTGATGTTGGTGCCAGATAAATTCACCCTTTAATTTAGCAAGTTTAACGTATGAATCGTTCAATTCGGCGATGATTTTAGGCTGCCAGGGTTGATCGATCATCGCGAGTTTTTCAGCAAGGTTGATTGTTTGCATGGCTTACTCCATCCGATCTCTACTTAACGATAGCCTTCGGTTGTAAAGGTTTTCTCATTTATATGCATTAACTCAAGGCAAAGGCGACAGCGGCTTGAGCATGGATCATGGTCGTGTCGAATAGCGGCAGGGGGGTGTCTTGCTGGTTGATCAAGAGCCCAATTTCGGTGCAGCCTAGAATGACGCCCTGAGCGCCGCGGCTGGCAAGCTCAGTGATGATGCGCAGGTATTCCTGCCTGGAAACCGCCTCGATTTTGCCAAGCACCAGCTCCTCGTAGATAATCCGGTTGACGATTTCGCGATCTTTTTCTGAAGGGATCAACACCTGCAGCTCGTGCCGGGAAACCAGGCGCATCTTATAGAAATCCTCTTCCATGGTGATGCGCGTGCCAAGCAATCCGATGCTGGTCAACCCGCGTGATTTGACTGCCGTTGCAGCAGCGTCAGCGATGTGTAAAAATGGTATGCGAATGTTCGCCTGGATTTCATCCGCTACTCGATGCATGGTGTTGGTACACAGCATCAAAAAATCCGCCCCGCCCGCTTCGATGCTCTTAGCGGCATGAACGAGCATGCTTGTAATATCCTGCCAGCGCCCCTGGCGCTGCAAGGATTCGATCTCGGCGAAGTTGACCGAGTAGAGCACGATTTTTGCCGAATTCAGTCCGCCAAGCTGCTGCTTGACCGTTTCATTGATGATATGGTAATACTCTTTCGTTGATTCCCAACTCAAACCACCCAGCAGCCCAATGGTTTTCATGCGCACAACCTCCAAGATATTCTGATACGGTGATTTTACCCCTATCACCAATTCCATTCGTTAAAACAATCCAGCCAGCCGCATTTAAGTAAGAATCAATCCGGTTTGTTTCTAGAAACAATAGGATATTGATGGGTTCCGGGCGGTGGCCTTCCTCCTCCACTGTGGCTTAAAACTTCTCGTGGATGTACGGCGTCATGCGCGGGAACATATCGCGCATGGTTTTCTGCACGACCATGGACGGCTCGCCCCAACCGCGGAAATGGAACTCAGCCGGGTCATTGACTCCGTAGATCAGCGCGGATAATCCTTGTATGGTCAGCTCGCACTGCGCTTGCCCGCCCGGCTGGACGGTCAACCCGCCGTTGTCGGTCGCGAAAATCCAGACGCCTTCATTCCAGGGACAGAATGGATCGCAGATGCGCGCGGTAAATCTGCCAGGTCCGGTCTTCATGCCCCCTATTTGCGCCACATCCAGCACGCGCCCCATGGGCGGCTTGGTGACGATGCCGTAGCTATATTCCAGGTCGGGATGCCAGGTTTCCGGGAATTCATCGGGCGCCAGCCACAGCTCGACCTCGGAAGCCTGTCCAAGGTGTCTGGCGATCCATTCGAGCAGCAGGAAACGCCCTTGCGGAGTGCTGTAATAAAAATTATGGATGCGCATGGTGAATTGGGTGATGATACTGCCTTCTATGGAATAAACCGCCGCTCCTATGGTCTTCCCGTCTGCCTTTGCCAACGCGATCCAAAGCTGATAACGTTCCGGCAAAGTCGGCGGTGGAACGTCGAAAATTGCCATACCGTGCCTTTTGCTCTGTAATTGGCGGGTAAAAGCGATGTACTCAGCCTGGTTTTCAGTGTTCAATGCAACTTCGACATGGCCGCCAAGCTCCTGCTTTAAGAGCGGCTCCAGCGAGGACGAAACGAATTTCACATAACGCGGCTGTGGAAAGGGGACATAGCCCAGCCTTTCGTAAAAGGACTCACGGAAGGGATACAAAAGGGAAAATGATAAACCCGAGTCGCGCATCTCTGCCTGCAGAGCGTCGATCACCTTGCGCGCCAGGCCTCTACGCCGCACGGATGGGTGGCTGACGACCGCAAAAAGTCCGCTTATGGGAAAGATCTTACTGCGCACATTCTGGGTCATGGCATGGCTGCCGGCGAGTGCCTGGGGCAGATCATCCTCGAATGCCGCGAAGAAGGTAGTACCGCCGCGTTTTGTCACCCTATCCATATATTCATCTCTATCGGGAAGCGGCGGGGAAGGTGAGAATGCATAAGTCGCCAGACGATAAGCAGCCGCGCCGATTTCGTCACGGTTAAGTTTGCGGATGGTTACAGTTGACATGCTTGCACCTCAGCGGTATTTGTTTATTAAAGGCTAAAAATTGCGAGTGAAATTCCTCTCGAAAAAATACTATTTAATTCTAGAAATTATACGATTTTTTGAATGAATCTACAGATATTTCAAAGGCAGCAGAATGCGCGAAGCATTCTCGCTGCCGCGTTGGATTTTCCAGACCGGATCGCCCTGCGCGGGCACGCGCTCGAAGTTGCCGTTATCGTGACCGGCGATGGCGATACGCAAGCGATGACCGCGGCGGACGACGACTGAAAGCGGCAGCATCGCAAAGCTCACTTCGCCAATCTGGCCGGGTTGCAGCGGCATCGCGTCGGATTGGTGGAAAGAGTGGTAGGGGATGTCGCGATAGAATTCCGATGGCGGCGGCTGAGTTCTGCGGTGGATGGCGCGCAATTGACCTTCTCCGATGCAGAGAATGCGGCCGTCCAGACAGACATCCTCCAGATAGGCGAAGAAGGAGCAATCGGGCTCGCTAGAGTCTACATAAAGGGTCAGTACCGGCGAACCGGTGATTTCCACATCGCGTTCGAGCGGCTCGGTTTCATATGCCAGCACGAATTCGCTTTGCCCGGCGCGGTCGCCGTAATCGACGCTGCGCCTTTTTGCCACGCCCAGCTCCCACCAGCGGTTATACTCTCCGCTAGTGGCGCGGAAATCGACTGCATATATATCCTCGCCAGGGGATTCCGGCGGGCTAGGTAGCAAACGCTGTTCAGGCGAAAAGTAAAAGGGTTGGAATCGGATACCGGCGGGGGGCCACTGGCAAGTCTGTTGCCAGGTTTCGGCACCGCATGTGTAGTAGATCAGCGACTCATCAAGCCGCTCTTCTTTGTCTGGCTTGACCCATTGACCGAGGAAGCGCAGGATGTCATGCTGTTTGACCGATCTGCGCAGCGACATCGGCGCATCTTCGGGCAGGTAGGGGCTGGCGTTTATGAATCCGCCGTGACTCCAGGCGCCGATCACCGCCCGCTGAGGGCCTGCATAGGTCAAATAGCGGCGCACTGCGGCTTCACCGGTGCCAGCGTCCATCCAACTGGCCCAACCATATACGGGTATTCGCGCGCCGCGGATGGTTTCCGCGTAGAGGATGCTGGCTGAATCGTCCGGAGAGTAGTTAGCCAATGGATGCACCTGATCGCGAAATACGATTCCGCCGGGCAGCCCATGCAGCTTGCCGTTATCGCGGTGCATCCTGACCGCCTCGGCCAGGTCTGCGCGTCCATGAAGATCTCCAACCGGACGCACTCCCTGTATAAAGATGTTCATCAGGTTGCCATAGGCTGAGGGCGGCTTATTGAGGTCGAGATTGATGTCCATCTCACCCCAAGCGCGGATAAAACGCTCGCTGAGGATGCCGCCAGGGAAGGCAATGTCGGTGAACGGGTCCGGGTGATTGAATTGCGGAACAATTGCTTTTACTGCTGGATGTTCGGTGGCTAGCAGCAGCTCGGCAGTTGTGCCGGAAAAAGAGTTGCCGATTCCAACGATCTGCCCGTCTGACCAGGGTTGGCGGCTGATCCATTCGAGGATATCGAAAGAATCCAATACGGTAACAGCCTCCCATGGATAGCGCCAGACGCCGAAAGAAGCCCCGGTGCCGCGTACATCGACGACCACGCAGGCATAGCCTTGAGATGTAAACAATTGCCTCTGCTGCCGGTAAAAGGGAAACGCATCGCCTTCCTTGGGCATCCACCAGCTCAGCGGCGGTCTGAGCTGCGATGAGCGCCAGTAGCGGGTCTGCTCGAGGATGGTGGGCAGCCGGGTGTCGCGTGGAAGGGGATCGGGCAGGTAGATGTCGGCTGCCAGGCGGACTCCGTCACGCATAGGGATGTATGTTGAGAAGATCCGCATCGACGGATAGAGAAGCGGCAATTCTGAAAGAGGTGCAAAGGGCGCTGGAACATCAAGGTCAGAAATCTTCTTTTGGGTTTTCTGTTTGCGAAGAGTCATTTTTTCGCCGCTCCGAACTAAAAATAAATTTTCCCTGACTGGTTTGCCGGCAAATATTTCCTATAGGTTGTATGGATGATTATATAACGCCCGCGAATTAATCAATCATGCTGAAGCTGGCTTGTTTACTTGATCTGCGCCTGTTTTTGCGCCAGGCGTTGATCGAAGCGCGCCTGATCGATGATAAAACGTTCATGCTCGCCCTCGGCGATCTTCTCGATTTCGTCCCAGGCTTCGACTTTGAATTTCAAGCGGCGTCCTTCAACTTCGATCAGCTCAGAGCGAAAGCTCACCTTCATGCCGACCGGTGTGGCTGCCAGATGGCGCACATGCACCAGCGCGCCGACGCTGCTCTGCCCTGCGGACAAATGAGGCAGGATGGATAGATGCGCAGTTCGTTCCAGGTAACCGATCATGCGCGGCGTGCTCAGTACCGGCGGCAGGGTTTCTCCGCCAGAAGCGCGAGCGGTTTCTTCTTCCTTGACGATGATGTTGATTTCTCCAGTCAGACCAGGTGAGAGGGTCATATTTATCCTGCTCCTTGTCTTGTATATTCATTGTAAAGCGGATTGTAGCTCGATTCCTTAAATCCCGCCGCAAGAATGTATGGAAAAGGTGTGAAAGTAGCTCATGTTTATGTTCCTGTTTATTAATTCGAGAAAATATTCATGTTTTTTCGCCAAATAATTATCGGTTTAAAAAGATATCGATACGGCTTGGTCCGTCTTTTTGCTCCCGGCAGCGGGCTTTTTCTATCTTTACCCGGCATCCAGTTGCTCCCTGCTCGAGTAAAAGACACTATAATAATAGAGTTAAATTTCCCCGATTGGCTGTAAGCGGAATCACATTGTAAATTACTAATCGTTAAGGTATTTCTATGTCGAAATCTGATAGCAATAAGAAGTCCATGCCCACGCGACTCCGAGACACATTTGCGGAATATCCCAGCCAGTTCTGGATTGTCGTTGCGGCTACATTTATCGACCGGCTGGGCGGCGCGATGCTGTTCCCGTTCTTCACACTCTACCTGACGCGTAAATTCGAGATCGGCATGACCGAGGTCGGCGCTATTTTTGGCATGTTCTCCCTTTCGAGCTTCATCGGCAGCATGATTGGCGGCGCGATGACCGACCGCGTCGGGCGCAAGTCCATGTTGCTATTTGGCCTGGTCATGAGCGCGCTTTCCGCTTTGCTGATGGGCATCATCGATAACCTGACGATCTTCCTGGTAGTTACGCTGATCGTTGGCACCCTTTCGGATATTGGCGGGCCAGCGCATCAGTCGCTGATCGCAGATATTTTGCCTGAACACCAGCGGGCATCAGGATTTGGCATTCTGCGCGTTGCCTTCAATCTCTCGGTTGTCATTGGCCCATTGATCGGCGGATTTATGGCCTCGAGGTCGTATCTGGCATTGTTCATTACCGATGCAATCACCAGCTGCATCACCGCTGTCATCCTTTTCTTCACCCTCAAGGAGACATTTAAACCAGCCGAAGAGGGCAAGATTCCGGAAAGCGTTGGAACAACCTTTAAAGGCTATCTGACTGTGCTCAAGGATACTGCCTTTGTGTGGTTCATTTTTGCATCGATCCTGATGACGCTTGTTTATCTACAGATGAACACCACGCTGGCGGTGTACTTGCGCAATGTCCACAGCGTCAATGAGCAGGGATTTGGCTACATTCTTAGTTTGAACGCCATCATGGTGGTGTTGTTTCAGTTCTCGATAACGCGTTGGATCAACAAGTTCAAACCGTTGTTGGTTATGACCGCCGGTACGCTGCTCTACGCGTTTGGATTTGCTATGTATGGAGCGGTTGGGGCGTTCTTCCTGTTCCTTGTGGCGATGGCGATCATAACGATCGGCGAGATGTTCGTTGCGCCGGTTGGCCAGGCGATCGTCGCCAGGTTGGCGCCGGAGGATATGCGCGGGCGTTACATGGCGGTCAATGGCTTTACCTGGCTGATTCCATTTGCGATTGGCCCTCTGTTGGCCGGACTAATTATAGACAATTTCGATCCACGTATTCTCTGGTACCTGGCAGGGATTGTTGGATTGATCGCTGCCGGAGTGTTCTATTCGCTACAATGGCGAGCGGACAAAGCAAAGTACCGGGCGATCGATGACCGTTTGGATATCATGGAGAGCCTTGAACTTGGAAAAATCACCGCAGAGGAAGCCAGCCGCCATCTGAAGCAGGTGAACGAAGGCGTTTGGATGCGGTTGACCGCCCCCGAAGAGGCGCCAGAAACCAGGCATGTGCGTATCAAGGTCAGCCATCGTGCCAGCCAGATCATGAAGTCTGATCTGCGCATCCCCATGGGACTGGTCAATGCCGTGCTGTACGCCGGCGGAAGCCTATCCGATGATCTGGCAGGGATCGACCGGCAGGTGTTGAAATCGCTGATATCCGAAAGCGCAACCAGTCGAAGTTCTCGCCGCATGGCAACCGGCGAAGATGATATTGATGTCACAATAGAGTAGGCGTCCAACGCCCGCCGATATGGGTTGGTAATCATCAACCTGGGGAGGGTATTGTAGTGAATATCACCGCTGTGCAGACCAAGCACGACTTGAATAAATTCATTGAGCTGCCCTACCAGGTATACAGGGATGATCCAAATTGGGTGCCGCCGCTTCGCAGCGAGGTGCGCGGGCAATTCGATGCCAAACGGAATCCGCTGCTCGACCATTGCGAATATTCCATGTTCCTGCTTTGGGATAACGAGCAGGTGATAGGGCGCATCGCGGCCTTCATCGACCGCCTGGCTGTCGATTATTGGCAGGAAGCGGTCGGGCTGTTTGGCTATTATGAATGCCCGCCAGACAAAGAGGCATCCATGCTGCTGCTAGAAACGGCTCGAAAGTGGCTTTCCGCGCGCGGGATGACCGCCATGCGCGGTCCGTGGAGCTTTGTCTCCCAGGAATGGGGCTCGGTCGTCGATGGATTTTCGCCGCCGCCGGTGGTGATGGCGCCCTACAATCCGGATTACTACAACCAGCAATACCAGGCATTTGGATTCAGCAAGGTCAAGGACCTGGTGGTGTATGAGGTGGACGCGCGTAAAGGCTACACAATTCCGGAGCGAATCCTGACCCTTACCGACCGCGTAACGGAGCGTTACGGCGTGCGTGTGCGCCCGCTGGACATGCAGAATTTTGAGCGCGAGGTAGATCTGATCATCGACCTTTCCAACCAGAGCCTGGCTGCCAATTGGGGCTACTCCCCGGTCACTGAGGATGAAGTGCGCGCCCTGGCGCACGACTTGAAACCTGTCATCCACTCAAAGGCAGTCCTATTCGCGGAAGACCGTCAAGGCAAGGCGATCGGTTTTGCCATTGCGATTCCGGATGCAAATGTGATTTTCAAGAAAATACGCGGCAGACTGCTGCCGTTCGGCTGGTTTCACTTGTTATGGATGCTGCCAAGACTGACCCAATACCGCATGTTTGCCTTGGGCGTCATCCCCGAGTATCACGGCAAAGGCATCGACAGCCTGATCTACCGCGCTTTGTATGAATCCTGCTACAACCTGCAAATTCGCATGGAAATCAATTACGTGTTGGAAGATAACGCGCCGATGAATAACGCCATCCTCAAGCTTGGCGCCTCGATGATCCGTCGCTATCGGGTTTACCAGATGGCGATCGATGCCATGGATGGTAATCATGCATGAGACACTTGCTGTTATCGAACGTCGGCGCTCGACGCGCGTATATTCAGATACGATCATTACTCGTGAAGAGAAAGACCTGATTTTACAGGCGGCCATGCGCGCGCCGACCGCCGGCAATATGATGCTGTACAGCATCATCGAGGTGGAAGAGCAGGTGCTGAAAGACCGCTTGGCAGTGACTTGTGATAATCAGCCATTAATCGCCAGGGCGCCGTATGTGCTGCTATTCGTAGCGGATTATCAGCGTTGGATGGACTATTATGCGTTTTGCGGTGCGCCTGAATTTGCCCGGGAAAGAGGACTTGTTCCGCGCGAACCTCAGGCGGGAGACCTGTTGTTGACCTGCTGTGATGCGTTGATCGCGGCTCAAACGGCGGTCATCGCCGCCGAATCGCTTGGAATCGGTTCCTGCTACATCGGGGACATATTGGAAAATTACGAAATCCACCGAGAGATGTTTGACCTGCCGCGTTATGCAGTTCCAATCACGTTAGTATGTTTCGGCCGCCCGCGAGTAGAACCCGAACAAGAGAATCGGACTTCGCGTTTTGCAAAAGAGTTTATCGTCAGCCAGAATGCCTATCACCGCCTGACCCCTGAGGAATTCGAGCGCATGTTCCGCCCGACCGAGGAGCGCATTGGCGGGAAAGGTTACATCGGCGGTGCGGCAAACTTTGGACAGTCAACATATCTGCGCAGATTTATCTCGGATTTTTCGGTGGAGATGAGCCGTTCGGTGAGGGAGATGCTGAAAAACTGGGAGTAAGCGCTGTATGCTCGGCGTCAAAGCTTTCCGTTTTTATCATTCAACTCACATAGATCCATGGATTTTTGCCACAGTTTACGCGCCAGATCGGCCTGCTGCGCTTTCCGGCTTGGCGCTTTTGGGTGGCAGTCGCGCCAGTTGTAGTCGCGGGTATCTTGCAGCGACGGTTCGCTGCAGAGGAAAAGAACCGTCTGCGCGGGGATGTCCGCTGAGCGACCTTTCTTGCGGCGGTATTTCCAGACAAAAGAAGCCAGTGCGCCAGAACCTTTGGAACCTATTGCGGTGTTGATTAGCCCGGGTTCGACCGAAAAAGCCCGTATTCGTGTATTGGCCAGTCGGCGGTTGAGCTCAAAGGTGAAGAGTACGTTTGCAAGTTTGGTGACCTGATAACGGTCCAGCCCGAAGTAGATCAGGGGGTGGTTCAAGCGGTTCAGGTTGAGGAGTGCATAGCGATGCGAATCCGAGCTGATGGTCAGTATTCGTCCGGCAGGCGCAGCCTCGAGCAGCGGCAGAAGCAATCGAGTGAGTAGAAACGGGGCCAAGTGATTAACCGCCAGCATTAACTCGACGCCGTCCTCGGTGTAGATACGGCGGCCGGAGTATGTACCGGCGTTATTGACCAACACATCCAGCGCGGAGAAACCTGCCTCGCGCAGCTCTTCTTCGATATCAGATGCCAGTTGGCGGATCTCTGCCTGGCGGGAGAGGTCAGCCAGCAGATAGCGTACTTGTCCTCCAGGGCAGGCTGCCAAGACCTGTTCTTCTGCCTCCAGAGAGCGTTGCAGGTCGCGGCCAACGCCGATGACGAACGCGCCGGCTTTAACCAAAGCAATCAGGCTGTGCAATCCGATGCCGGAGGTGGCGCCAGTGACCACAGCAGTTTTGCCCGACAGGGAATTTTCAGCTGCCATTCAATAACCTTTGACGAAATCCCTTGAATACAAATTTGGTACAATCTAGTTATTATACTCATGCTATCCAACTCAAGTGATTAAGCGGATGGCGATTTCCCCTTGAAAGAAATTGAATGTTTTAAACGAAGATTGGATTTGCCAGTCCAAGTTAAAGGCACGGCATCCATAATCGTATAGGCGATGAATAGATGTGCTGTATAGATTTGTCACCCTTGAGAAGACCTCTATTGCGGGCAGATTGTTAACATCGAGGTTGTGATGACATCTTTTTTACTGATCACCGGCGCGCTTGGCGGTTTCGGCACTGAGCTGGTGCGCGAATGCGCCCGGCGTGGATATAACCTGTATCTTACCGACCGCCCCGTGGATGCCAGTCAATTCGTCGAGTCGATCGCCGATGAATACGGCGTTCAAGTCCGCTATCATCCCTGCGAGTTGACCGAGCGCGAGTCACGTACAGCGCTTATCGAGGCGTTGATAGCCGAGGACTGCCGGTTCAGGGGATTGATCAATGTCGCCGGGCGGGATTATGAAGGCGCCTTTCTCGATCAGTCCCGCGAGCGGTTACTGTATCTGCTTCATGTCCTCATCGAGTCCATGGTGGATTTATCGCACGCTGTGCTCAACCTGCGCGATCCAGAGCAGCGTTTCATGTTAATTAACGTCTCCAGCCTGGCGGGTTACTTCCCGATGCCGTACAAAGCCACCTATTCAGCAGCCAAGGGATTCATTCAGAGATTTTCCCGCGCGCTGCGCGAAGAGATCAAGCCCTTTGGCAATGTGCTGGTGGTCAGTCCAGCGGGTTTGCCAACCCATGAGGAATCGCGCCGCAAGATCGCTGCCCAGGGAACGTGGGGTAGATTGACCGCTTTGGACACGAAAACGGTTGCGCGCCGGACGATCGAGCGCGCGCTGAAAGACAAAGCCACCTACGTGCCCGGGATGATCAACCAATTACTGGTTACACTCTCCGTATTTTTACCTGACACTATCCTCACCGCTTTCATCGCAAGGCGCTGGCGGGCTATCCAAAAAGACATGTTCTCGTGAGTAATACAATAAATGTAATTTCGAGTAAATTTTGTGCAAATATATATCTCAGGCATTGTCAAAGGGATAATCCGCCACGGAGGTGGATAATTTACTTCTATACCGAGTGCATCTTTATCTCTTGAGAGTGTTTTACAATATAGTAAATCGCGTTAGTAGATGAAAGGTTATGGCAACGCAGCGACAGATCGACCAGATGCGCGAACGCATCACCGATGAAATATTCCTGGCCCTCGGGCTGCGGAAAGATGGCATCCCTCGCAGGTTGTTCGGGCGTCTCTTCTATTTGCCGACCAGTCGATTTGTGCATATGTTCGCCGAGGCTGATGCCGCAGTAGAGAGTGAAGGCCTGCCGGGCGGCTGCCGAGTCGTCATGGAAGGTTTGAGAGTCAAACTCGAGGTCAACGGCGTGGAGCACCTGGCGGGTGAGGGCCCGCTGATGATCCTCTCCAACCACCCCGGCGCTTATGATTCGGTGGCGATTGGTTCCCTGGTCGAGCGCAAGGATTTTCGTTTCATCGTATATGAAATCCCTTTTTACCGCACGCTGCCAAACATCAGCTCGCGGTTGATTTACGTGCCGAAGGACACCAGCGGACGGATGCTTGCTCTGCGCACAGCCATTCAGCACCTTCAGGAGGGCGGCGCGTTGCTGCAATTTGGCGCCGGCACCATCGAGCCTGACCCGGCAGTGCAGCCTGGCGCAATCGAATGGCTTTCGCGCTGGTCCTCATCCGTCGAAATCATGCTGCGCAAGGCGCCTGAAACCCGAGTGGTGCTGACAATTGCCAGCGGGGTTTTATTGAAGCGTTTCTTTAATCATCCCCTGGCAGCCATCCGGCGTCATCCGGTTGCCAGACGCAGGGTGGCAGAATTTATGCAGGTATTGCAGCAATTGACCATCCCTCGTTCTGTGACGGCGCAAGCGAGGTTGCACTTTTCCAGGCCGTTGGCCGCCGCGGAATTAATTCAAGAGGCAGGAAGGGGGCGTTTGATGCCGGTATTGCTAGATCGGGTGCGCGCCTTGCTGAGCGAGCAGGCAGCCGCGGCCAATTTAATGCTCTGATTGTAAGCGATGATTGGTTAAGGTTTAATTTCAGCCAGCAGCGCAGGGTGATCGGACAGAGGCGAGACGATATAGCGGGCAGAAAGCACGTTTATCCCGGGCGAGACAAACATATGATCGATCAGGTGGTCCACCTCCAGGCCGGGCGCCACCGGAGATCCAGCTATACTCCATGCGTCCTTGAAACTTTGAGTGGTCAACGCGTACTGTTCGGACTCAAGATCGAAGTTGAAATCGCCCATGGCAATCACATTCGGTTGCTGGCCTAACTGGCTGAGAACCTGCTCTTGCTGGATCATTGGCCCGCCGTTGCCGAGATGGGTCACCAAAATCACATAAGGCACCCCATTGACAAAGATGTTCGCGATGATCGAGGCAGTCTGCTCGCCGCTGCTGTGCATGTAAAATGTGCGCGGGTTTTCGATTGGGTAGCGAGAGAGCAGGGCGATGCCAAAAGTGCCATTCACGGTCTTGGGTCCGTAATACGAGTACATATCCAGCCCTTCGGCAAAGGTGCGCACGATATCTGCGTTGCCGCCTGAAAAGCGCGCCAGATCGCATTCCTGCAGCCCGAGGATATCCGGATTCAGGCTGCGTACCAGCTCGAGCTGTCCCTCATAGCTGCGGTTGCCGTCCTGGCCGTATCCCTGTTGGAGGTTGTAGGTCAACACGCGGAAAGTGGATTGCTCTTCAGCTGTTTGCGGGATAGGGAAGGCGATCATTGCCCAGACGGCTGACATCAACAGCACCGCTGTGACGGCGGGCTGGAAAGCCACCCGCAGCACAGGAGATGGGTTGCGTATAGCCGTATTTTTTACTGCCAGCATAGGTATTGCCATGCAAAGGCCGCCCAGTAAGAAAACCAACCAAAAACGATCTCGAAACCAGGGTCCGACCACCGGGATGTAGTCGTACACGCTGGTGAAGACCTGGGTGAACACGATGATTAGAAAGAGCAGGCTGGCAAGCAAGAAGCTGCCCGCCATCACTCGCGGTAATGGCCGGCGTGCTGCGATCTCGCGAGCCAGCAGACCAAAATCGATCAGCACAATTGGGCAGAGCAGAATCATCACCAGTAGGGGCAATTGCAGCCAGGTTGCCAGCCCGATCTGGTCGATGGGATACGCGTTAGGATCTGCCGGGAAGCGGGTTTGGTTGAGATAGATTGCCAAAGCGCCTGCGGCGACGAAGAGCAAGTTCCAGGTCAGGGTCAGTCCCTTTGGCAGGTTCGTCAGCCGGTCACCGGACATAGCAGCAAAGAACAGCACCAGCACAGCCGCCAGAATCATTATGATAGTCGTGTAATCGAACTCGCTCCAGCGCGCCAGCACGGTTGGAGAGACGAACGAGTAGTAAAGAATCATCAAAGAGCTGAGTAAGCCCACGCTGAGCAGCAGCAGCCTTCCAAATCCACCCTTGACCGGCTCCGGCGGCGGAGGGCTGCCCATTTCTTCGCGATTGAGCAACAGCGCGGTTATGATCAAACCGCTGGCGAAGACCCAGCTTGCCCAGGGATGGGTCAATGAATAGTCACTGCCAGATGCCAGCGTGCGCAGCAGGATCGAGAACGACAGGCTGATGGTTAAACCTGCGCCCATCTCAAGCGCGACCTCTTCACCTTTACGCCCGCTCATGTGGTCGAGCAGCAGCGGAATGAGCAAAAACAGGATGCCAACCCCCAAGCCAGCAGTAAGCATCTTGGCGCTGCCTTGAAGTGTAACCTCCAAAGCGCGGATGACCGCCAGCGCGCCTGCCAGAATGAGCGCAGATCCGCGCGGCAGCGGCTTTGTAAAGAAGAAAAGCAGCGCGGGCGAGAAAAACAACAGCACGCTGACGATCTCGGGCGGGATGCTTGTCCCGAGCAGGCCGAAGGCATAGACTGATTCGATGAAATCGGATGTCAACTGGAAGAAGAGCAGGAAGACCAGGCTGATGAACAGGATGGTCTTCCATGCGAGTTTTAGCCGGACAGGGGTCTGGTTCATGTCAGCTCCAAGGGTAAATAGGGGTGTTTTGATTGTACTGTAAAAATGAGATTACCAAAACAGGCAGGTTGTGGGTTAGGGCTGTCTCCAGACGCTATTTCCTTTCCTTTGTGGTTCTACCTGACTAATTTAGGTCTGCCCAGCGCGTCAGCCAGAAGATAGATCGGTTTCCAACCATAAGCGACTTCCCGGATGGTCCAGTCGTCCACCTCGAATTCTTTTTCGCCGAGCAGCTCGCCGCCGAGCGCTTCGTACCAGCGCCTGACGGGATTTTCCCGCAACGTCCAGAGCATGACAGACATGCAACCGCGTTTAATGAGGATGGAAACAGCCCGGTGTAACAACGCTTTGCCTGCGCCACCGCGCTGGGTAGCTTTATTGACGTGCAGCGCGATGATCTCGGCATCGAACCCGGGAAAATTATTCGCATCCACCCTGGCAAGCAGGTAGCCGATCATTTGCCCCTGCGGTGTTTCAGCCGCCAGTAGAATATCGTCTGGATGCCTGGAAAAGGATTCCAGCCAATCTTTCTGCTGCTCCTCGTAGCTGAAATGGGCAAGGTAGCCTGGCGGGAACAGGCCGGCATACGCGCTGCGATAGGAGTCGACCTGGACTCTGGCCAGGCTGGCGCAGTCTCTTCTATTGGCATTACGAATCTTAACCAAAACAAATCCAATCTACTTCATTACGCTTGAGATCAACGCGAATTAAATCAGGAATTGTAATAGAAAGACACTGTATATCGTGATTTGCATGGATACTATATTATTCCCACCTGAATGTCTTCACCGAAATCAACACCCCCACTAGCATAATCCCTACCAAAACCAGGGCTTCGGTTGCATGCAGCGACCAGCTCTCGCCGATCCACAGCCCGCGCAGCAACTTGACCACATAGGTCAGCGGCAGAAACTTGTTGATTTTATGGATCGACTCCGGCAGCAGCTCCAACGGGTAGCCCGCGCCGCACAAGAATAACATTGGGTAGAGCAGCGCCATCGCTACAATCATCGCGGTGCGCGCCGTTGGCATCAATCCAGCCAGGATGAAACCGATAGCAAAGAAGCTCAGGCTGCTCAAAGTGAATCCGCCCAGGACGCTGAGCACGTTGCCGTCGAAGCGCATGTTGTAGATGAATTTTGCCGCGATCACCAGCATAATCATCCCTAATGTCGTCATCAGGAAAAGAACCACGAGCTGAGCGATCAGAATGTACAGAGGCGAGATGGGGGTTGTCCGTAACCGGCGCAGAATCCCTTGTTCCCGGTAGGAAGACATTGTGATGGTCAATCCGGTTAAGCCGGTGGTGGCAATAATCATGGCCGTATAGGCGGGAATGGAAACATCCACGGAGCCATAGCCATTGAAGTATTCAGACGGCTTATTCCCGAATATGGTGCCAAAGATGAATAACAGCATCAATGGGAAGCCCAGCGTAAAGAAGGTTCCAACAGGCTCTCGTAAAAAGAGTTTGGCTTCCATCCAGGTCAATTTCAACAGACTTTTCATCTTATTGCTCAATCTCTCATTTTTCTGCCAGTCAGCTTTAAAAAAACATCCTCAAGATTTGGCTGCTCGGTGCGCAGGTCGTGAAAACGGATGCCCTGTCTGGAAAGCTGGTTAACGACATCCGAAACAAGCGGCACGCCGGAATCAGTTCCATGGACGACGACTCTATCTCCCTGCATCTCGATCCGGGTAGAGCCGGCGAGCGCCTTGCCAAAATCTCCTGGAAGTGATCCGTCGATGCTGAAAACGACTCTACCTTCGGCGCCAAGACTGCGGATCAAGCCTTCAGGAGTGTCCATCGCGACAATACTGCCAAAGTCGAGGATGGCAACCCGGTCGCATAACCGTTCCGCTTCTTCCATATAATGGGTAGTCAACAAGACTGTCGTTCCCTTCGAGCGAACGTCGCGTACCAAGTCCCATATGGCATGCCGGGCTTGTGGATCCAGCCCTGTGGTCAATTCATCCAGGAAGATCAACTGCGGTCTTGGCAGTAGAGCCAGCGCGATGAAGAGCCTCTGTTTCTGCCCGCCCGATAATTTAGCGAAAGGCGAATTGCGTTTTTCCTTCAATCCAAGCTGTTCGAGCAGTTGATTCCAATCGGCTGGCCGGGCATAGAATGAACTGTAGAGGTCGAGCGCTTCCCAGACCTTGATGCGGTCAGGCAGGTTGGACTGTTGCAGCTGCATGCCCGTTTGTGCGCGCAGGTAATTGCTGTTGTGTTGAGGATCGACTCCAAGTACGGTAACCTTGCCGCCATCCGGCTTGCGCAACCCCTCCAGACACTCAATGGTGGTGGTTTTCCCGGCGCCATTTGGCCCAACGATACCAAATATCTCGCCGTTTTCGACATCAAAAGAAATATCATTAACCGCGATTGTGTCCCCATACACCTTGCGAAGCATTTCAACAGTAATGACTTTTTGATCCTTCACGTTATCAGTCCTACTCATCAAAATACGGCTCTATTTATGAACATTCTAGCTCGATGGGGTAGAGATTACAATGCGTCAATTGACGGATTAGACCAGCAGGCTTAAAGAAATTTTAATTCGTTCATCGAATTGTATGCGCAATCGCATTTTTCATATATACTATATCTATCCAAAACCTTAAATAATTTTATAAGCAAAGAACCATCGATTCGCCCTCGATCACATTTAACAGTTCGCAGGTTGTTTGATGTTTAATAAGGAGAGTGTCTATCCATGGATGATCAATCCCTTCCCGAACAAGAGCCAACATCGACTTCAACCCCTCCCGAAAAATCGGCTGACCTGAGTGGTATAACCGCCGAGGATTCCAATGCTATATTGACCGACATCCTGAAATCCGCCGCCTCACGGGCTGGCGGACCCATCGAGGCGGCAGTTGAAGAATTCCTGGGAGGCAAGGGCGAGCTGCTCGAATCAACCCGCTCCTCGCTCTCGCGCGGAAAAACAGCTGCCAAGAAAGAAATCAACGCATTCCTGATAGAGAAATTCAATCTGGCTCCAGCGGTAGCCAAAGTCATCGCCTCCTTGCTGATCAAGCTGGTGCCACAACTTGGCGAACTAATTGGCGAGAAAGAGAAACCAGCGGTCAAGAAAAAAGCGGCGAAATCCAAGAAAAAGACAGCCAGCACGACGAAGAAGAAAGCTGCAAAGAAGAAAACCGCCAAGCGTACGACTGCAAAACAGAAAGCGAAGAGCACAGCCGCGAAGAAAAATACTAAATCGACCGGCAAGGCGAAAAAGAAATAATCAGCCTGTCCCATTAAATCTAGGCAACAAAATGCCCTCCATCTGCGAGGGCATTATCATTTGAGTTAACAAGAAAAATCTGACGGTCAGTTTTGAGTGGTCAGCTTGGAGTTTCCGGATTTTGTACCTTCATCCGGGTTTGTAAGCGGATAGCAAGGATATACAAAGCGAAGAGAGTTCCAAAGAGGGCCAATAAACAGATGGGAATGATTTCCAGCGTGATTTGGTCAGCCAATACGCCAACCAGCCCAGGGATCAGCGCCGCGCCGAGCCCGGTCGCACCCATCTGCATGCCAATTGTATTGGCGGCATAACGCGGGCTAACCCGTTTACTGGTGCCAGAAACCAGCCCGGGAAAAATCGGCGCGATCGAAAGGCCGGTTAATGCTACCCCGATAAGGCTGACTGTGTTTGAAGGATTCCACCATAATAGAGCCGCGCCAGTCAGGGCGCCGAGCAGGCTTGCCTGAACCAGCATATCGACGCCAATCCGCCTGGCATACAACCCGGCCAGGACACGCCCAATGGTGAACATCGCCCAGTAGCTGCCCGCCCAAAAACCCGCGGTAGTCGTGGCGATCCCGCGCGATTCGGTCAATAGTGTGTAAACCCATGTTCCCAACGACACTTCGGCGCCAACATACAGAAAGAATAACAGAATACTCAACCAGACCTCTGGGCGGCGCAGCGTCTCGACGAAGGGCGTTTTGTAATCGGTCAGCTTGAGTTCAGGGTTGCTTGCGCCGGCTGGTTTTTTTTGCGCCCACATGGGCAGGGTCAGCGTGAAGCAGGCAGTCAAAGCCAGCTGGACGAGGCCAACCGTAGTATAGCCAGCGCGCCAGGAGTTCAACGAGTTAATGGCGATGGTCATGATCACCGGCCCGCTGGTGATGCCAATGCCATAGCTGGCGTGCAGCCATTGCATCAAGCCTTCGCCAAAGTTAGCTGCCATGTAGGTGTTGAGACCGGCGTCGATTGCCCCGGCGCCGAGACCAGCGAATATGCCAAGCGCCACCATAACCCACCAGGCTGGCGCCAGAGTGTAGCTGATCAGGCTGGCGCCGGTCAGGGCGCAGCTAAGAGAAAGCAATTTGCCGACCCCCAGGCGGTTGAGTAACACGCCGCTAAAAAAACTGGAGGTGACATAACCTGCCATGGATGAGAAAAGCAGCATCCCAAGCGCGTCCAACGGCAAGGAAAAATCGGCTCGAATGGATGGCCAGCCGACCCCAAGCAGGCCGTCTGGCATGCCAAGCGCAATGAAGGCCAGGTATGCCAGCAGGATCAAACCGATTTTAGATTGTCTTCGAGGTACATTAATTGATTTCATAGGCGGACAAATTACAGCGCCTCCAGAATCTGGAGAGGGTGGTCGAACAATAGATCTGGGCCATGTTCCGCCAGCCTCTGCCGGTCGGTATAACCCCATGCGGCAGCTCCAAAAGTGATACCAGCCTGGCGGGATGATTTCAAATCGCGCAGCTCATCGCCGATACTCAATGCCTGATTGGGTTTAACTCCCATTTTCCTCAGGATATTCAGGAATTTTGCGGTTTTTCCTAGCAGAGCTACGCCGCATTCGAAATCGAGAAAACGAGATGCATTTTGTTCACCCAGTACTCTTCTCACGTTTTGTTCTTCGTTCGAGCTAACCACAGCTAATTTAACCTTTAAATCCGCAAGACGATCGAGCACTGTTTGGATCCCCTCGACCAGAGGAACTTTGTCAATTTGGCTGGACATTAATTGTTTCAAATAGGCGCTCATGGTGAGAACCATAAACGGTGAAATTTTGCGTTCTTTAAGAACAAGGTTTAAATCCAGGCTGCGTAAGGCTTCCAACTCGCTGCGGCCCATCGGGGGCAGATGGAATCGTTCTGCCAGGTCGTTGTAGATTGATAAAAACCAGGGGAAAGAATCTGCCAGGGTGCCGTCGAAATCAAAGATGACAAGTTGATATTTCATTGCCCAAATTCCTTGTAATCGCCCTATTATCGCGTATAATTCCATTTCACGCCAGTTAGGATATAAAATCTGACAGAATATTCCAGGAAAACGTACCACCCTGATGGATCAAGTGTTGTATATCCATATCAATACTACGCAAAGGGATTTTCACCTTGGCTAATAAACCGCTAATTATCTATAATCCGACAGCGAATAAAGGGAATGCGGGGAAAATCCTGCCGGTAGTTGAAACTATGCTCAGAGAAGCAGGCGTTGAGTACGATTTAGTTTTAACCGAGGGGCCGGAACATGCGCAAAAACTGGCCAAACAAGCCGTTGATGAGGGTTGCCCTCTTGTGGTTGCGGCTGGGGGAGATGGGACTGTAAATGAAGTAATCAATGGCTTGATGCAGACAGACCTGAACCACAATGGCCGGCCAGCGCTGGCGGTGCTTCCCGTTGGCAGGGGAAATGATTTTGCCTATGGCGCGGATATCCCCATGGAACTCAAAGAAGCGGTGGATATCCTGGTCAACGGACAGCGGCGCAGCATTGATATTGGCCACGTCATTGGTGGGGATTATCCCCAGGGGCGCTATTTTGGCAACGGGATTGGGCTGGGTTTTGATGCGGTGGTCGGATTCGAGGCGGCAAAACTCAAGTGGCTGAACGGGGCAGCTTCTTATCTTGTTGCGGTGTTCCGCACAATTTTCTTATATGCAAAAGCCCCTGTCTATGAGGTCCTGTTGGACGGTGAAACGGTGCGACAACCGTATTTGATGGTTTCGATTATGAACGGACGCCGTATGGGTGGAATGTTCCACATGGCGCCTGCAAGCGAAAACAATGACGGCGCGCTCGACCTCTGTCTTGCTGGGCAGGTTCCGCAGATAAAAATCTTACCTTTGGCGGTAAAATTCATCAGCGGCACGCAAGCAGGCCATCCAGCCGTTCGCATGGCGCGCGCCCGCTGTATTACCATCCAGGCTGTCGAGGGCTCCATCCCGGCTCATGCTGATGGGGAAACCATCTGCGAAAAGGGACAGGTGTTAACCATAGAGGTATTCCCTGCCTCCCTTACCATCATTTCCTGTAATAACGGGAAACAGATCTAAACGTTCGTATGCGCATCATCAACTGGTTACTACGAAGGATTTTTAACCTTCTCTGCCGGATCGACAAACAGAAATTCGAGACCTTTCCTAAAACGGGACCGATTATTCTGGTTGGAAACCACATTAATTTTATAGAGGTTCCCTTGCTCATATCTCACCTTGACAATCCTTCCATTACCGGGCTTGCCAAGAGAGAAACCTGGGATAATCCATTATTTAAATTCCTTTTCACTTGTTGGGGAATTATCCCGATCGACCGCGGATTGGTGGATCGAGAGGCAATTAAACTGAGTCTTGACGCACTCCGTCAGGGGAAAATCCTCGCCATTTCACCGGAAGGTACGCGCAGCAAGGATGGTAGTTTAAAGCCTGGTAAACCGGGCGTTGTCGCATTAGCGATCCAGAGCGGTGCGCCGTTGCAGCCTTTCGGTTTTTATGGTCATGAAAATTTTTGGCAAAACTTAAAACATGCGCGCCGGACGGATTTTTACATGACAGTTGGCAAACCCTTCAGGGTTAATACCGAATTGGATTTTCGTTCTCGCGAGGCGCGCCAGGAAATCACCGACGAGATTATGTACAAAATCGCCGAATGCCTGCCGGAGAAGTATCGCGGGTGTTACCGGTTCAATGGGCGAATCGAATATAAGCATTTGATCGAATCCGAGCCAGTGGTTTAGGAAACCCTAATCAAGGATAGATTTCTGCTTCCGATCCGGTCGCTCGATTACGGACAGGTTTTGGATCTCTCATTTGCCTGATCAGGATGGTGCTGAACAACATCAGCCCAATCGCGAGCAGTAATGCCGGGGTGAAAGCGCCATCGGGGGTTTTCAGAGCTTCCATGATGTAAACGAACACGACCGAAGCCTGGCTGAACAATTGGATCAAACCATTGGAGGTGCCTTCTGGGGTCGGATTGGTGACCTCGGCGGCATATTGCATGCCAATTGGGCTGGCGCTGACCAGGAAGAAACCCATCGCAAAGGCGGATGCAAAGAGCAACCAGGCGGTTTCAGCAAACGCCAATCCAACCAGGCCGGGAATGGCAAGCACAAACCCGAGCAGGATGAATTTCTGGCGCTTTTGCTGCCGGTCGGAGAATGGCGGGATGACCACAGCTCCCAACACCCCGCCAACCAACAATAACGCGCCGAGAGTACCGGCATCCGTTGGGGTAAATCCGCGCGGGCGGATGATAGTTTCCACCCAGGTGGTCACACCATTGTAGATGCCCATACCGATAAAACAAACACATAGGTAGAACCAAAAGTCACGAACGCGCAAGGCGTGCTTTAGCCCATCGAGCATTAAAGCGCGTACTTCCTGACCAGAGGGGCAGGGCGGTGTCAGTGGTTTTTCCCGGGCGAAGATAAGGAAGATCAGCGCGGAGAATGCAGCAATCCCGCCGAAGAGCAGCTGAATTTTGGGGATACTCATGCTCTGGACCAAGAGCGGCGTGAGCACCATACCGAGTGCGGTGCCCGCAAGGCAAGAAAGTGTCACCAATCCAACCGCAGTGGCGCGCTCTTCGATACTGAACCACTGCGCTGGCACTTTAGTCCAGGAATTAAGTAAGAAGGGCTGTGCAATAGCAATAAAAATCGTCGCGAGTAGCACCAGGGTGTAATCTGTGCCAGCCAGTCCGCGGAGGATGCCGAAGATTCCCATTAGGACCGCGCCGATGCTAACCGTACGGCGAAAGCCAAAGGTATCGATTGCCCAGGAGACCGGTATGGAGAGTGGGATGTATACGATCATGAAGGTCATCGCTAATAAGCCGATCTTCAGGTCGGTCACGCCATAGAATTTCGCTGCCGGCCCGGTGATGGGCGCGTAAGTGATCCACAGCATTTGGATGGTCAGGTTAATGAACATAAAGACCGCCAGGACCACCCAGCGGTAGGGGTATAACTTGAAGGTTTTTTCAGCCATAAAAGCTCCTTGGCTAAAAATTGTATCCAGAATTAATGTATGCCAATTATGACATATATTTACTCGGAGGCATATAAACTAACTGTCTAGATATATCAAACACAATAGTATCCTGAAACTACAGTTAGATGGTTCAGCTATGGTAGAGAAGTACAGAAATGACAGGGCAAGGATGATTATCCTGTCTCATCTTAATTAACAAATTAATAATAGAGTAGTTGCTCTTCCTAGAATAATTCGCATCAATCCAGGCTGGTGAAAGGTCTTTCAGGTGAAAATATGCTGTCAAAGAAGCCCATATAGGGGATGTCTTGCTCAATGCAGCGAATTTTATAACGCATTTCGACCTGAAGCTCCATATCCGGCTCATCAAGGTATTGGCAATAGTGCATCAACTCCTGCATCTGGATCAGCCGCAGAAACAATGGCAGGCGTTCAAGCCACTCTTCTCCAATGGTGTTCTCACGGGTATATCCTTCCATGATCTGTTCCATATATCGGTCCATGAAGGATATACGTTCGTCCAGAGGGCGGAACATGACTCTGCCAATCCCGCCTTCCC